>JBBRXX010000007.1:0-145043 GCA_038238245.1 Acidimicrobiia bacterium | reverse complement strand
TTCGGCGCGGTGAAGATCGAGGACTTCACCTGGAAGCAGCTGTTCGACACCGACGCGTGCACGATCTGCGGGCGTTGCACGTCGGTGTGCCCCGCCCACAACACCGGCAAGCCCCTCGACCCGCGCGAGATCGTGCTGAAGGTCGGCGAGGTGATGGCGGCCACCGGTGATCCGCAGGTGTCCCCGCCGGTGGGGGTCGATCCCGAGATCCAGATCGAGGCCGACACCGTGTTCGCACGGATCACGTCCGAAGAGCTCTGGGCGTGCACGACCTGCAAGGCATGCGACGAGATCTGCCCGGTCAACATCGAGATCCTGGACAAGATCCTCGACATGCGCCGCTATCTGACGCTGATGGAGAGCGACTTCCCCAACGAGCTCGGCAACACGTTCCGCTCGATGGAGAACGCCGGCAACGCCTACGGCCTGAACCAGGGTGAGCGCGGCGATTGGGCGTCGTCACTTGAAGGCGTCGACATCGTCGAGCCCGGCGGCGCGTTCGCCCACGAATACCTCTATTTCGTCGGCTGCGCGGGCAGCTTCGACGACCGCAACAAGAAGACCTCGCGTTCGCTCGCCAAGTTGCTCCAGCGTGCCGGGATCGACTTCGCGATTCTCGGGCCGAGCGAGATGTGCAACGGTGACCAGGCCCGCCGCGCCGGGAACGAGTACATCTTCCAGATGCTCGCGATGCAGAACATCGAGACGCTCAATGGCATGGGCGTCAAGAAGATCATCACGCAATGCCCGCACTGCTTCAACGTGTTGAAGAACGACTACCCGCAGCTCGACGGCAACTACGAGGTCATCCACCACTCACAGCTGCTCGACCAGCTCGTCCGCGACGGCCGTCTCTCACTCGACGGCGCATCACTCGCCGAGCGCGTCACGTACCACGACTCCTGCTACCTCGGCCGGCACAACGATGTGTACCTGGCGCCGCGACGCGTCGTCGGGTCGCTCGCCGGCATCGATCTCGTCGAGATGCCGCGCAACGGGACGCGCGGCATGTGCTGCGGAGCCGGCGGTTCGCGCATGTGGATGGAAGAGAACATCGGCAAGAAGGTGAACACCGAGCGCAGCCAGGAAGCGATCGCGACCGGCGCGTCGCGTATCGCCGTTGCGTGCCCCTTCTGCTACGTGATGTTCGACGACGGCGTGAAGGGCGAGGGCAAGGACGAGGAAGTCCGGGTGCAGGACATCGCGGAGATCCTCTGGGAGGCCATCGACCACGACGCCGGCAAGGCACCCACCAGCGGCGCCGTCGGCGACTGACGGGTTACTCCTCGTCGGGCCTGGTCTCGTCGCCGAGCGCCTTGTCCCACCACGATTCGCCTCTGCGCCCGGGTTCCTCGGGCGCGGTCTCGGGCGGGGGCGGGGGCGGTGATGGTGCGGGCGGCGGCGGTGTGCCCCAGGACGGCGGTGCGGGCGGCGGCGGTTCCGTGCCCCACGCGCGCGGTTGCGCGCCCCACGTCGGTTGCGGCGGCGGCGCGCCCCACGCCGGTGTGCCCGGTGCCGGCGGCGTCCACCCGCCCTGACCCGCGTACGCGTACGGCGGCACCGCGGCCGGCGGCACGACCGGCCGGCCGGCGTCGGCGCTCGACACGACGTACGTGCCCGCGACCATGTCGCCGACCCGCCGGTGCGGATGCGTGGCGAGCACGACGATCAGCCCGACGAGGAAGCAGAAGAACTGATCGACGACCAGGAACAGCCAACGCACGATCGCACGGCCGACGCCGCACACCCGGCCGCCGCCGTCCACGACGCGCAGGCCGAGCACCATCTTGCCGACACTCGCACCCGTCATGCCCTCCAGGAGCGCGTGATTGACGAAACCCGCGAGCACAGCGAGCGCGATCGCGAGCGCGAAGCGGCCGCCGGTCCACGTGTACGCGTGCGAGCCGAGCTGGACGCACGGGTCGTCGGAGATTCCCAGGTCGCGCAACTTCTGGCACGCGGCGCTTGGCGCGCGCGTGTAGGAGTTGCTCCTCAGCGCCGCGAAGAGCGCGATGCTCACTGCAGTCACGAGCAGCGTGTCGATGACGAAGGCGGAGATTCGGCGACCGATGACCTCGGTGGGGTCACGCTGGGGGAGGTACGCCATCGCGAGATTCTCCCGCATCGGCTCGACGATCCCGGCGGATGCCTGCGGGACCCCCTGCTAGCGTCCCGTGGCGCTCGCGGGCGTAGTTCAGCGGCAGAACATCAGCTTCCCAAGCTGAGAACGCGGGTTCGATTCCCGTCGCCCGCTCTCCTTCGTGCACCGCTACACGCGCCGCCGCGGCGGTTATGTTCCCGGGGTGCCTGGCGATCGGTCGCGGCCCTCGTGGGCGCGATTCACCGACCCCGGGACGTTGCTCCTTCTCGCCGCAGCGTTTCTCGGTCTCGGCCTGCGTCTCTGGATGATCGTCGGTCCGTTCGCGCGATTGGACGTCGACGAAGCGATCGTCGGGCTCATGGCGCGCAACGCCGCGCACGGAAAGTTCTGGGCCTTCTTCTGGGGACAGGAGTATGGCGGCACCCACGAACAGCTCATCGCGGCGCCGGTCGTTGCGCTCGCGGGAGCGCGCGAGTGGGCGCTGCGCCTCGTTCCGGTTGCCTTGACCGCGGTTGCGAGCTGGCTCGTCTGGCGTGTGGGCCGGCGCACGGTCGGCGAGCCCGCGGCGCGGCTCGCGGCGATCGTGTTCTGGATCTTCCCGGGCGTGTACGTGTGGTGGTCGATCAAGCCTCGCGGTTTCTACGAAGCGCAGGTCGTCATCGGTCTGGCAGTGCTGCTTGTCGGGCTGCAACTCGCGGAGCACCCGTCGGCGCGCAACGCCACGCTGTTCGGTTTCGCCATCGGCCTCGGTATCTGGGCAAGTCCGCACATCGCGTACTTCGCGCTCCCCGCGATGTTGTGGCTGCTCCTACGGAACTGGCGGCTCCTCCGGTACGCAGGAGTGTCGGCCGCGGCCGTGATCGTCGGCGCCCTGCCGTGGCTGTACCACAATGTCGGGTCGGGTGGGCGGTCGTTGGACGCAGGGCACAACACCAGCTCGTACGTCGACAATCTGCACGCGTTCTTCCGCACGTCGCTGCCGGTCGCGCTCGGGTTACGTGAGCCGACGCCGGCCGGTCTCAGCGCATCCATCACGACGGCGCACAGCAGGTGGATCGTGCCCGGCCTGGCCGTCGTTGCGTACGTCGTGCTGCTCGCGGCCTTCGTGTTGTGCACAGTGTGGTTGTGCATCCGTCGGCCGGCCGGCACCGAGCTGCCGATGCTGGTTGCCGCGCTGTTCCCCTTCATCTACGCCGCGCAGCCATTCCAGCCGTTCGCCTCGACCGAGCCGCGTTACCTCTTCTTCCTCGCTCCGATCGTCTCGCTGCTCCTGGCGCGCGCGCTCGTCGCGATTCGCCTCCAGGTCGCGGGTGTCGTGCTGTTCGGGGTCCTGTCCGTCACCGGATCACTGTCATTCGTGCACCTTGCAGAACGGGCGCCGCGCGATTTGTTCATGCCGTGGGACCTCTCTTCGCTCCTTGCTGCTATCGATCGTCACCACGTCCGCGATCTCTTCGCGCCGTACAACTTCGCCTACCGCCTCACGTTCCTGGCACAAGAGCGCGTGATCGCGACGCCGATCGAGGGGATCGGCACCAGGTACCCGCCGTATCTCTCCTCGGTGCGAGACAGCGCATCACCGGGGTACGCGTTCGTGCGTGACGGGCCGGGAGACCGCTACTTCGCGCCGGCCCTCGCGAGCAAACACGTCGGCTATCGCCGCTTCGACGCCGAACGCTACGTGCTGTACATCCTCGACCGTCGCGTCATGCCCGAAGAGCTTCCCGGTCTCGGCGCCCTCGGCATGGGCCTGATGTGAGACTCTCCCCCGAGACGCTTCGCCTTGGAACCCGGGTCGGTCTGCCGTAGCGTGCGCGGGACATGAAGGCCGAGGGGGCAAAGGGTCACGACCGATACCCGTGCCTCGACGGCCTGCGTGCGTTCGCCGTGACGTTGGTCTTCGTGTTCCACGGCTCGCTCGCATCCGAATGGATCGCGCGCCACGGCGGGCGATACATCGTGCACTTCAACATCGGCGTCGAGATCTTCTTCGTGCTCTCGGGTTTCCTGATCTATCGACCGTTCGTGAGCGCAAATCTGGCGGGCAGGCACGCCGGCAGTCTCTGGAATTACGCGCTCCGGCGAGTTCTCCGCATCTTCCCCGCGTACTTGCTCGCCCTGTTCCTGCTGCGTCTGCTCGGAGACATCGACATCAACGGCACGTCGGGCCTGCTCAAGCACGCGACGCTCACGAACACCTACTTTCACGACATCGGCGGTCTTGGGATCGCTCAGTCATGGACGCTCGTGATCGAGTTGAGCTTCTATGCGTTCGCGCCGCTGTGGGCGCTCTTCATGCGCGCTGCCTCACGGAGGAGCTCCTCGTTCCACGTCGAGATCGCGGGTGCACTCACGCTCATCGTCATCGGATACCTGAGCAGCGCCTGGGTCTTCTTCGGCGCTCCGCCTCCTGCGATGGGCGTCCTTCCTCCCGGTCTCGGTGCGCTCGGGGCGGGCATGCTCCTCGCCGTGCTGAGCGCCGCGAGCGGCCGAGACGAACGACTGGCCGCGCGCACCAGGGCGCTCGGCCGCTTTCCGGCGGCGTCGTGGACGATCGCGTTGGCACTTTTCGTCTACCTCGCGTGGCGCCCGTACAACTTCCTGGCGTCGACGCCGAGCGAGCTCATGTGGGACCGCGCGCTGAAGATCCCGATCGCGCTCCTCCTGGTCCTGCCGGCGGTCTTCGGCAACCAGCGCGACGGAACCCTGCGACGAGCGCTCAGTGCGGCGCCCATCGCATATCTCGGCCTCGTCAGCTACGGGATCTACCTCTGGCACGCGCGCATCACCGCGCACATCGCAACGCCGGACGCGCTGAACCACCATGGCGTGCTGTATGCGATCGGCGCCCTCGTGCTTGCGTACGGCGTCACCGTGCTCGTTGCGAGCGCCAGCTTCTTCCTGGTGGAACGACCCGTGCTCCGGCTTGCTCACCGACCGCGCGTCGGAGCACGCGAGCCGTCCGGCTCGGCCCGGCGGTAGCACGATGCTGTCGAAGATGGCGGTCGCGGCGCGCTCGCATGCCGCGATGCTGTGCATCGTCACCGTCGTCGCGTGCTTCCTGTATGCGGGAGTGTTGTCTTCCCGGCCGCTCATGACGCACGAGGGTGCCGAGACCTATCGCCGCGTGCACGAGTACCAGCAGGAGCTCCGCAACGGAAATTGGCTGCCGCAGGTCTTCCCCGACGCCGTACGAGGCGCAGGATCCGCGTTCCCGAGCCTCTACCCGCCTTTCGCGTACATGGTGGCCGTTGCGCTCGCGTTCCTCTTCGGCGACATCGTGTGGGGCGTCAACGTCGCGCTGCTGCTCTCGGCGATCCTGTCCGGCTGGGCGATGTACTGGTGTCTCCTCGTCATCAACGCTGATCGACGAGTCGCTCTCGCGAGCGCGCTGCTCTACATCTCGTTTCCCTACCGCTTCGTGGACGTGTTCGTGCGCGGCGCCTTCGCGGAGTCTTGGTCGTTCGTATGGATGCCGCTCGTGGTCGCAGGCGCGTGGGCAACCTTCACCCGGCGTCGCCTCGTCTGGTACCTGCCGGCGGCATGGGCGGGATTGCTGCTCACGCACACGGTGCTCTCGCTGTACTTCCTCCCCGTGTTCGGCCTGGTGGCTCTGCTCGCGTTGCGCTGGCGTGGCTGGCGCACCGCCACGCTTCTCGCAGTGGGACTCGCGCTCGGCGCGGGACTCTCGGCGTGGTACGTCCTGCCGCAGCAGCACCTCCTTCCCGCGGTGCGCGCGCACGACCCGCACCTCCTCGCGGCCGACCGCGCGTTCGTCGACAGCCAACGCGTCTCGCCCCGCAACCTCACGGGCCGATGGAACAACGGGTGGAGAGGCCCGGACGAGACGTGGAGGTATCCGAACGGCGTGTGCCCGCACTACTACTGCGGTCTCACGTTCGAGGTCGGCACGGGGAGCTACCTGATGGTGGCGCTCCTGGTGGCGTGGTACGCGGCGGTGGTCGTCGCAGGTGTACGGCGAGGGCGCGCTCCCCCGGGCCACCCGCTCGTGACCTGGCTCGTCACCGTCGCGCTCGTCGCCTACGTCCTGTACCTCGCGTTCGTCTTACATCCCGGATTCTTCCTACGGCGTCTGCCGAAGGTGTTCGGATACATCCAGTATCCGTGGCGTCTCATGGGACCGATCGCCCTGCTCGCCGCGCTCGTGGTCGGCGTGCTGGCCGCGACGCGGTTCTTTCCCCGTTGGGTGCGCTACTCGGTCGTGGCCACGTGCACGTTGGTCGCTGTTACAGTGCCCCGGTTCCAGAGGGAAGCTGCGTACTTGCAGACCGATGAAAGCGGCATCGTTGCAAGCATCGCGGCGAACGGCGACCGAGGGTTCACCGTGCAGGGCGAGTATCTGCCGAACGGCATAGACCCTTACGACGTCGGCCCCCATCTCATCTCCGCTCCGGAGGTGCGCGGCGCCGGACACGTGCTGCACTGGGAGCGCAAGCACGGTGACGTGTACGCGACCGTGAGGGTCGACGCGCCGAGCACGGTCGTGTTCCCTGTCCTGTACTACGACTTCTATCGCGTGGACGGCGCGGCCCGGACAATCAACGTGCAAGGACTGCTCGCCGCCCGTGTGGCGCCCGGCGAGCACACGCTTCGTGTCTCGCACGGGCCTACCGCCGTCAACCTCGTCGGGTTCGCGATCTCGTTCCTCAGTGCCGCGCTCCTCGTGCTCCTCGCCCGCAGCCGCCGTTTCCGGTCTTACGCTGCAACACCGGTGACCCGTCGCGCCGACAAACCGACGCGTCGAGGACCCGAGTCCCTTGCCATCGTGACGAGTCCTGTCCGGCGCCGAGCGCGGGTCTGGTGGAACGCGGCCTACTCGCGTCGGCAACGGCGGTACCTCATCGCGATCGTGCTCATCGCACTCGCCGTGCGGCTGGCTTGGGTGATCGTCGCCGCGCGGCCGCCGGTCGCGGGCGACCCCGTCGCATACATGTTTCACGGAGAGACGATCGCCCGCGGTCAGGGCTACCGGAGCATCATCGGGGCACTCCAATACGTCCCTGTGCATGATCTCCCGCAAACGGCGTTCTATCCGATCGGGTATCCCGGCACGCTCGCCGCGCTGTTCTGGATCGTCCTTCACACACCGATTCCCGACAATCTCCCGATGGCGGTCGGGATCTTCCAAGCCCTGCTCGGTGTCGGCAGCGTGATCCTCGCGAGCGAGCTCGCGCGCCGCGTCTTCGGGAGCCGCGTCGCCGTGCTCACGGCCGCCGTCATGGCCGTCTGGCCGAACCTCGTGTCCTATACCGCCCAGGCGCAGTACGAGACCGTGTTCATCTTCCTGTCCGTCGCCGCGCTCGCCGTCATCGTGCGGCCGTGGCCTCGCGGCATTGTCTCATGGCGTCGCGTGGTCGCGTTCGGTGCGGTGCTCGGTGTGGCCGCGCTCGTCCGACCCACCGTGTTGATGCTTCTCCCCGTCCTCGTCGTCTGCTGGGTCGTGGCGGGGGGAACCTGGCGCCGAGCGCTCGTGCAGGCGGCGATCGCGGCGACGGTCCTGATTGTTGTGGTCGCGCCGTGGCTCGTACGCAACACCATCGTGATGCACTCCACCGTGTTCTCGACGGGCATCGGTGATGCGCTGTGCGACTCGCGCCATCCCGACGCGTCCGGGCAGTACGAGATCGCGGCGAAATACTGCCTGGATCCGTACGAAGGGATTCCGCTCCCCCGGCGAGAGGTGGTCCGGAATCGGGAGAACACCAAGACCGCGGTGAGATTCGTCCTGCACCACCCCCTCGAGGAAGCTCGCCTGTGGTTCTGGCGCGGCTACTTCGGCTATCGCGACGACCACGACACATTCGAAGGGATCGCGCTGGATCGCGGTCATCCACTTCACGGCTCGCGCCTGGTCGGCGTGTTCGAGAGCGTGTCCGACGCCTACTACTTCGTGGTGCTCGCACTCGCGTTGCTCGCGTTGCCTGCGTTCCTGCGGCGCAAGCCACCGGGCCGCGCGCAACGGCTCTGTCTCTTGCTGGCGGGCGCGCAGGCAGCGTTGGTGCCGTTCCTGCTGTTCGGCGATCCCCGCTACAAGATCCCCGTGTTTCCCTTCTTCGCGATCGGCGCCGCGGTGTCGCTCTCGCGCCTGTGGGCCGGTTCAACGCCTCGGCGTCGCGACGCACAGGATTGAGGTCCCGACCGGAAGCGACACGCGCCGGACGAGCGCCTGCTCGATGCGTGTGAGAAAGAGGGCAGCTCGATCGATCACAGGAGATGTCATGCCGAGGCCGAGCCTCGGGTTCGCAGCGCGACGAGCTCTGGTCGCCCAAAGCGGCAGCACGAGCCAGCTGAAGATGTGCGACAGGAACAACACGTCGAAGCCAGAAGCCTCGATCTCCGCCCGCAACCCGGCCGCGGTGTACCGACGCTGGTGACCGAGCACCTCGTCGCTCGTGCTCCAGAGCCGGGGATGCGCGGGGACGTTCACGATCAGAAGACCGTCCGGCCTCATCGCGCGCCGCGACTCCGCGAGCGCGACACGCGGCGCTTCCAAGTGCTCGATGACGTCGAGGAGGCAGACGACGGACGCAGTCGCGTCCGGCAACGGGACCCGCGCCACGTCGGCCTGGAGGACGCCGAACGAATAGCGCCGTTTCGCTTCGGACACGAGGCGGTCGCTGCCGTCGACGAGCAGGGTGCGCTCGGGCGGCCAGCCGAGCAGCACGGTGACCCCGCCCGATCCCGCGCCGAGATCGAGGAGCCATCCCGGCGGCGGCCGCCAGCGGCGCAGCGCTGCCGCCACGAACGCGGCCTTGCTGCGGAACCACCAGTGCGCGCCGTCCGCCGCGGCGAGCACCGCGGCGTTGTCGTCGTCGAAAACCCCGCTCGACGCTTCGGCCCGTGTGTCGTCCAGATCGATCCTCGAGCGCGCGACACGTGCCGTCCGAACGCGCGCCCGGATGCGCGGCAGCGCCCGAAGCATCCCGATGCCGTCGCGCAGGACGTGCACCCGCGACCCGTCATCGTGGTGCCATTCGATGGCGATCTCCTGGACCGGGATGTCGAGCTGCTGCGCGATCCCGATGACCTCGACGTCCCATGCGAAGCCTTGCTCGTTGCACCAGGGCAGCACTTGGTGCCACAACTCCGTCCGAGCAGCTTTCGCGCCGCATTGCGTGTCGAGGATGCCGGGCGCGACCGCAACCTGTACCGCGCGGTTGTACGCACGGCCGAGAAACTCCCGAATGGCGCCTTGATGGCGCGTGATCGTCGAGGCCGCGACGTCGCGCGAGCCGATCGCGACGATCGGGGCACGGCGAGCCGCGTCGACGATGCGCGCGAGATCACGGGCCGGCGTGGAGAGGTCGAGATCGCAGAACGCCGCGAGCGGTGTGGTCGCGGTTTCCAGACCCGCTTGCACCGTTGCGCCTTTGCCCCGGTGAGGTCGACGCAACAATTTCGCGAGCCCGACCGGCTGCGATGCGACGAATGCACGTGCGAGCTGGGCAGTCCCGTCCTCACTCCCGTCGTCGACGAACAGCAGCGTGCTGCCGGGAGCCTGGGCGGAGATGAACTGCATCAGCTCGGCAGCGCAGCGCGCGAGCCGGTCGGCTTCGTTGTAGAGCGGGACGACGAGCGTGAGAGGAGCACCACCCGCGACACGGCCGATGTCGGACGTCACGTCCTCCCCGAGCATGGCGTGGCAGCCTACGACGGCCTCACCGATCGAAATCGGGCGCAATCAGATCGGCGTACTCCGGGTGTTCCTCGACGTAGCTCTGGAGGAACGGGCACACGGGCTTCACGCGGAGTCCCATGGCCCGGGCATCGTCGAGGACACCTGCCGCCAGGGTGCTGCCGAGACCTCGACCTTCGTAGTCGTCTTCGATCTGGGTGTGCACGAACGTGATCGCGCCCTGCTCGCGGTGATAGGTGACGAACCCGGCAACGTCGCCGTCGACGATCAGCTCGTATCGCTCCCGTTCGGGAGCGTCGACTACCCGCGGTTCGGCCATAGGTCGACGGGACCTCCCACGTAGCCGCCGGCATCCCGCATCGCGCTCCCCCACGGCCCGAGGATGCTGCACAGCTCCTCGATGTCGTCGCCGAGCGCGTCGATGGCCGGCCGCATCTGCTTGTCGGTCGCAACCTCGATCGCTTCTCGCTCGCGACGGCCCGCTTCGGTGAGCGTGTCGTTCGCGAGGAGGTCGCGCTCCTCCAGCCGCCCCACCGCCGCATCGAGCTCGGCGTCGTTCCAGCCCCGGGTTCGGATGTACGTGCGCAACGGCAGGCCGATGTACGCCTCGGTCAGGAGGCCGATCTCGATCGCGTCGAGCCCGGCCGACGTCCACGCGCAGACATGGGCGTCACCGCGACACTCGCGCAGCATGTCGCCGAGGTGGAACAGGCGCGTCCACGGATCCTGCGGGTCGTCCCATTGTGACCGAAGGCCCGCGAACAGCGGGCGGCCGGGCTCCGCGCACGCGTCTGCCGCGCGCTCGAGCAACGATGCCGCGCGCGACACACGCGCGTCTGCTTCGCCCAACACCCGCTCGAGCTGGGCGACCGCCCCGGTGCGCCGCGCCGCGAAGATCGTCGGTGCATCGGTGCGCGTCCACCCGAATCGCACGCCGTCGGCGATCATCGTCGGCTTGAACACCCCGAATGCCGCGGCGACGACGTGCGGCTCGACCTGGCCGAGGAGTGAACCGCGGCTCGTGCAGTACGCGGGCCCGTCGGGCGCGGCGACGTTGTTGCCGAAGCTCCCCGGGCTCGGAGCGAAGCCGAGCTCGACGTAGGCCTTGTGACACTCGGGCGAGAAGAAGACCTGGCCGATCACCGGCTCGAGGCGCGCCGCGACCGAGCGCGCGCGGCGGCAGAGGACATCAGATTGCACGGCTCGTACTCTACGGGCCGACGGGCCGACACGTTCGGAGGCAGCGAAGCCAGGATGGCGCAAGCGAGGGAGCCATGTGAGCAACGACGTCGCGTTTCTGGATGCCACCGTCCAAGCCGAGCTGGTCGCGCTCGGGAAGCTGAGCGCTCGCGAGCTCGTCGACGCCGCAATCGACTGCATCGAGCGGCTGAACCCGCAGCTCAACGCGGTGATCCACGAACGGTTCGAGCGGGCACGCACGGAAGCGTCGGACGCGGGCCCGGGGCCGTTCGCGGGCGTGCCGTTCCTCGTGAAAGACGCGGTGTGCCACACAGCCGGCGACCCGTTCCACGCCGGCATGCGCGCGCTGAAGGACGCGCAGTGGGTCGAGCCGAATGACACGTGGCTTGCACAGCGATTTCGGGCGGCGGGATTCGTGTTCGTCGGAAAGACCAATACTCCCGAGCTGGCGTCGAGCGTCACGACCGAACCGCTCGCGTACGGCGCGACGCACAATCCGTGGGACATCTCACGGAGTCCCGGCGGCTCGAGCGGCGGTTCCGCCGCCGCGGTGGCGTCCGGCATGGTGCCCGTCGCCCACGGCAACGACATGGGCGGCTCGATTCGGTTCCCGGCGGGCAACTGCGGCATCGTCGGCCTCAAGCCGACGCGGGCGCGCACGACGCTCGGACCGGACTTCGGAGAGTTCTGGGGACCGCTCACACACGAATTCGTCCTGACCCGTTCGGTTCGTGACACCGCGGCCGTGCTCGACGCGGTGGCGGGGATGGCCACCGGCGACCCATACACCGCACCGCCGCAAGCGCGGCCGTACGTCGACGAGGTCGGTGCCGCCCCCGGCCGTCTCCGCGTCGGCTTCCGGACGGTGACACCCGAGGGCGAGGAGTCCGGCAACGACGCGATCTCTGCCGTGACCGCAACCGCGCAGCTGCTCGCAGAGCTTGGTCACGACGTAGAGCCCGCCGAGATCAGCGCGCTCGACGCGGGCTACAGCGGCGGTTTCCTGTTGGCGATGACCGCCGGGATCGCGCGCGACGTCGCCCGATGGAGCGCGCGCCTGGGCCACGACATCACGCACGAGCTCGAGCCCATGAACCAGTTCTTCGTGCAAATGGGCGCACAGGTCTCCGCCGTCGACTACTTCGCGGGACTCGAGGACATGCAAGCGTGGGCGCGCCGCGTTGCGACGTGGTGGACGGACCACGACGTGCTCGTGGTGCCGACGTGCCCCGAGCCGCCGGTACCGCTGGGCGAGCTCGCGCCGACGAACCCCGACCCGAATGTCGGGGCGCGCATGGGCCGGCTGGCCGCGTTCACCGCACCCTTCGACGCGACCGGACAGCCCGCAATCTCGCTGCCGCTGCACTGGAACGCGGACGGCCTCCCGATCGGCGTGCAACTCGTCGCGGCGTACGGACGGGAGGACGTGCTGTTGCGCCTCGCTGCGCAGCTCGAACAGGCCAAGCCCTGGGGCGACCGCCGGCCCGCGGCGTCCGCCTGACGTTTCCAAATTCGCGAGCGGGGGAAGGCGCGCGTCATGACTCTTCGTGACGAAATGCGACTCGTTGCCGTGTACGACACCGAAGACGAGGCGCGCCGCGCGGTCCGCGCGCTCGAACGTTCCGGTGTCGACGTCGCACAGGTGCGCCTGGCCGACGACCGCGACCATCTCTCGTCGATCGAGGGCGAGATGCGCTCCGAGACCGTGGGCACCGCCGCCGGTCCCGGCAGCCGTTCCCTGAGCAACGAGATGACGCGCGCCTCGCTCCTCGGCATCGCGGTCGGCGGCCTCATCGGGTTTCTGGTCGCGTTGCCGGTCGCGATCATCGGCGTCGGCGACCTGTCATTGTTCGTGGGCGCGGTGCTCGTCGAATGCGTCGGCATCGTGGCCGGCGCCACCGCCGGGTGGATCATCGCCGGTTCGTTCGCGGCGAGGCGGCCCGAGGAACCTCTCGCGGCCGAGCGCGGGACCACCGTCGCGGCGCCCTTGTCCGAAAAGGCCCGGGATACGCTCAGCACGACGAATCCGCGCCGCATCGACATCGTGGAGCGCGACGGCCATCCCGTGGGCATCGTCGCCGACCGCGACGCCAGGGAGCACCACGTGGTGCGCGACATCGCACGGCACATGGGCGAGGAAGAGCGGCGCGGCTAAGCGGACCGCACCCTCAGCACCGCCGCCCCGGTGATGCGATCGTGCGCAAGGTCACCCAGCGCCTGCGGGGCCGCGTCGAACTCGTAGGAAACGGTATAGACGTGCAACGGCACGCGCGTCGCAAGGTCGAGGAGCTCCTCGCCGTCGCGGCGGGTGTTCGCCGTCGTGCTCGTGAGCGTCTTCTCCTCGAAGAGCTCGTCGGCATACACGAGCCCGGGGACATCGCTGAGGTGGATGCCGGCGACAGACAACGTGCCGCCGCGGTCGAGTGCACGCATGGCGACGGGCACGAGATCGCCGACCGGGGCGAACAGGACTGCCGCGTCGAGCGGCTCCGGCGGGGCGTCGAACGCATCCCCGGCGCTCGCGCAGCCGAGGTCGAGCGCGAGCCGGCGAGCATCGGCGGACCGCGTCAGCACGTGCACGGTCGCGTCACGATCGAGCGCGATCTGCGCCGCGAGGTGCGCGGAGGCCCCGAAGCCGTAGATGCCGAGCCGGCCACCCGGGCGCAGCCCGCTGCGGCGCAGCGCGCGGTAGCCGATGATGCCGGAGCAAAGGAGTGGCGCGGCCTGCTCGTCGGGGAAGCCCTCAGGCAAGCGGTACGCGAATTTCTCGTCGACGACCGCGTATCCGGCGTAACCGCCGTCGTCGTCCCACCCCGTGAACCGGGGAGCGACGCAGAGGTTCTCGTCGCCCCGGCGGCAGTACGCGCACACACCGCACGTGTGGCGCAGCCACGCGATCCCCACGCGGGCGCCGATGTCGAAACGCGTCGCGCCCGGTCCTTGCGCGTCCACGCGGCCGACGATCTCGTGACCGGGCACCACGTCGGGGCGGAGGGGCGGAAGATCGCCTTCGGCCAAGTGCAGGTCGGTGCGGCAGACGCCGCAGACATCGATGCGCAGGCGAACCTGTCCCGGCCCCGGTTCGGGATCGGGCCGTTCCACGAGCGCGAGCGGATGCGTGTCGACCGGACCCGCTCGATGCACCACCCAGGCCTGCACGTTGCGCCTGCTACTTGTTGAGCATCGCCCCGAGACCGGCGATCATCACGACGAAGCCGATGACGACGTACGCCACGGTCCGGGCGAGCGGCGCCTGCGGAAGATCCGTGTGCTCTTCCGTGCGCTTGTAACCGCGTACGGGACTGCCGGCCCGGTTGCGTGCAACGGTTCGTTGGACCGCGGCTTGGCTGTCGAGACGACGGCGGTACAACGCGAAGACGTTTGCGACGAACAACGCTGCGCCGAGCGCAAACACCAGCTCACGCATGACGCCGTCGTAGAAGCTCTCGGAGAGCACACCGGGAGGCTACCGGGAGAGCTTGGGCGCAGCCGTGTCGAAGCCGGCAAGGAGCGCGGCGAGTGCCGCGTCGTCGATGTTGCGGCGTACACGCGTGGCCTCGCGCTCGTCCGTCGACAGCGCGCGCACGACGCGCGTTCGCAGCGGGACGCCGTCGGCGGCGAGGCAGAGAACCGTCTCGCGACCAAGACCGGGCACTTCGTCGCGGGGTGAACGGGCCCTGATCCGGAAGCACCGCGCCCGTTCGCCGGCAAGCGTTGCGTCTCCGAGACGAACCGCGTCGTACGCGCCCAGCAGGATCTCCACGCCGACCGCCTCCGACGGCGAGATCGATCCGGACTGCGGGCGCTTCGTGCACGAGGACCGGCGCTCGACTCGCTGACAGTCGTAGACGAGGGTGGGGAGCTCGACGGTCAGCGAGCCGCCGCCGCGTGTCAGCAGCGCGCGTCCGTACCGTGCCCCGGTGGTCGACGACGTAAGGCGTTGCCCGTCACTGGAACGGACACGCGTGAACGTGAAGTCGACGATGTAATCGGAGCGCTCACCCGCGCGGAGCAGCTTGAACAGCTCCAGCGCGGCGGCCGGATCTCGGCGGGCGAGGACTGGCTCGGACATCCCCGAGAGCGCCGCCACGGACGCCAACGCGACCACTGCGAGCCCGAACGCAGCGCACGCGACGCGCCGATCGATCCGCCGCCCGATGCCTGCTCGCACCACACCCAGGGTAGGCGGCCGGCAGGCCCGCCCATGGCAGACTCGCTCCATGCGGCTGGTCGTTGCACGCTGCGCGGTGAGCTACGAGGGCCGCCTCGGGGCGCGGCTCGAGCCGGCGATCCGACTCATCGTGTGCAAGGCCGACGGCTCGGTCGCGGTCCACTCCGACGCGCGGGCGTACAAGCCACTGAACTGGATGAGCCCGCCGTGCACGATCAACGCGTCCGACGACGAGATCGTCGCGCGAAACGCGAAGGGCGAGACGCTGCGGATCGAGCTCCTCGACGTGTTCCACGACACGACGATCTCCCTGGGCGATGACCCCGGGCTCGAAAAGGACGGCGTCGAAGCCGAGTTGCAACGGCTGATCGCCGCCCGCGTCGCTGCGTTGCGCCACGACCTCACGCTCGTACGCCGCGAGTACCCGACCGACATCGGACCGGTCGACCTGCTCTGCTGCGACGCGGACGGCCGCACCGTGGTTGTCGAGGTGAAACGCGTCGGTGAGATCGCAGGCGTCGAGCAACTGCTGCGATACCAGGAGCGGCTCGACCGCGATCCGCGGTTCGCGCCCACCGTGGGGATGCTGGTCGCGCAGCAGATCAAGCCCCAGGCGAAGGTCTACGCGGAGAGCAAGGGCGTGACCTGGATCGAGATCGATCTCGACACCTTGCGTGACGGTGTTGGTCCCGGACTCACGCTCTTTTGAGCCGGGTTCTGCGCTGTTGGCCGTGAGCTTCAGGCCGATCGAGACCCTGTGCGCGCCGTCCTGCTGCTGAAGTGCCCGGACCAGCCGGGCATCGTCGCGACCGTCGGGGCGTACGTCGCGGATGCGGGCGGGAACATCGTCGAGGCCGACCAGCACTCCGACCCCGAGGCGGGCCTGTTCCTTCAGCGCATCGAATTCGACGTGGCGCGCTCCCGCGCCGATCTCGCCGCCGCGTTCGCGCCGATCGCTCAGCGCTTCCAGATGGACTGGCAAGTGCACGACCTCGGCGATCGACCCCGGGTCGCGATACTCGTGTCGCGTCAAGGCCACTGTCTCGGCGATCTCCTCGTTCGCTTCGCGCTCGGAGAGCTGCCCGGTGTCGTCGCGCTGGTCGCGTCGAGTCACGACGCGAACGTGCAGCTGGTATCGCGGTTCGGCCTGGCGTTCCACGTACTCCCGATCGACGACGCCAAGCGCGAGGAACAAGAGCGCGCACTGGGTGCACTGCTCGAAGAATGCGCCCCGGACCTGGTGGTGCTCGCCCGGTACATGCGCATCCTGCCGCCGTGGCTGGTGGAGCGCTGGGCGGGCCGCATGATCAACATCCATCACTCCTTCCTGCCGTCGTTCGCGGGCGCGCGTCCGTACGCACAGGCGCACGAGCGTGGCGTCAAGGTCATCGGCGCGACCGCGCACTACGTCACGCCCGCACTGGACGAGGGGCCGATCATCGCCCAGCAGGTGATGCCGGTGTCACATCGCGACGACCCCTCGAGACTGGAGCGTCGGGGTCGCGATGTGGAAGCCGTCGTGCTGGCCGAGGCCGTACGCCTGCACCTCGAGCACCGCGTCATCGTCTACGGACGCCGCACCGCGGTCTTCGACTAACTACTCTCGGGCGGCGTTCTCGAATGTCGTGTAATCGGCGTGGAAGACGAGCCTTGCCTGGCCGACCGGGCCGTTGCGGTGCTTGGCAACGATGATCTCGGCGAGCCCGCGCTGCTCGGACTCCGGGTTGTAGTACTCGTCGCGGTAGATGAACATGACGACGTCGGCATCTTGTTCGATGCTGTTGTGCACGACGATGTCGTTCGCCACGAAGTTCTGGGTGCCGGGCACCGTCGCGTCGAACACCGGCGCCTCACCGTTCGGCTGGATCGCGACCACATCGTCCCAGAGCACGTCGCTCGTGCCCAGATCGGCGAGGAACTGGTCCGGGAGGGCATCGGCGATGCGCCGCATCAACGCGCGGGACACGCCCTGCTCGTAGACGCGGAAGCTGCCGCCCTCGGCTTCGCCCAGCCGCTCGACGAGGTCGTGCGCGCGCAGAGAACCGTTGACGAGGAGTCCCTTGCGCTCGATGTAGTCCCAGATCTCGCGCGGCACCGTGTCGCGCAGCACGTCGACCTCGGGGCCGCCGAATCGTGACGCCGCGACATGCGTGCCGACACGCAAGTCTTCGAGGTGGACCCAACCGTCGAGCGTGAGGAACGGATGGTTGCCGCTCGCGGTGACGGTCCGACCGGACGCCAGTCGAAGCTCGAAGACGGGCTTCGTGCCACTCGCAAAGACACGCGACATCCGGCCTGGTACGAGTTGCAGGTGCTCGTCGAGCGTGAGCACGTCGACGTCTTCGGCGTCGCGCGCGTAGAGGTCGCCGATCGTCGCGACCGTGCCGTCGGCGAGCGTGACGCACGCGTCCCCGGTCAGACAACCGGACTCGCGCAGGTCGGCGAGCATCGGGCGCTTGTCTTGGCGGTATTCGAGTTGCCGGTTCAGCTGTGAGAGGCACACGACCGGCGCTTCGAGCTCACGGGCGAGGATCTTCAGGCCGCGCGACAGCTCGGAGACCTCGACCTGCCGGCTCTCGATCCGCTTGTTGTGCGACGTCATGAGTTGCAGGTAGTCGACCACGATCAGGCCCAGATCGCCGAAGCGGGCCTTGATGCGGCGGGCCTTGGCGCGCATCTCCATGACCGTGCAGTGCGGGTTGTCGTCGATGAAGAACGGTGCTTCGGCGAGTCGTCCCACGGCCTGGTTGACGCGGGGCCACTCGTGCTCACCGAGGCGACCCGTCTGCAGCTTGCGCGAGGGCACACGGGCTTCGGCCGCGAGCAGCCGCTTGGTGAGCTCGAGGTAGCCCATCTCCATCGAGAAGAACATGACCGGTTTGCGTCCGTGCACGGACACGTATTGGGCGAGGCCGAGGGCGAACGACGTCTTGCCCTGGCCGGGGCGGGCGGCGACGATCGAGAGCGTCGACGGCTGCAGCCCGAGCAGGATGGCATCGAGATCGTGGTACCCCGTCGCGGTACCGACAATGTCGCTCTCACGGTCGTAGAGCGCCTCGAGCTGGTTCATCGTCTGTTCGAGCGCCGGGTACAGCGGCACGAGCGAGTCCGTGACGCGCTTCTCGGCGACCTCGAAGATTGCCGCCTCGGCGCGATCGAGCGTCTCGTCGACGGCATCGTCGCCCGCGTATGCCATTTCCTGAATCTCGCCCGCGGTCTCGATCAGCCGGCGCAGCACCGCCAGCTCGCCGACGATCTGGGCGTAGTGCGCGGCGTTCGCCGACGCCGGGGTCGACGCCTGGATCCGCAGCAGCATCGTGCGACCGCCGAGCTGGTCGAGCTGGGAAGCCCGTCGCAGCTCCTCGGCGACCGTGACCGGATCGACCGGCTCACCGCGGCTGTGCAGCACGAACGCCGACTCGTAGATCGTGCCGTGTGCGGGCTTGTAGAAATCGGCCGGCTCGAGATGTGCCTCGATCGCGGCGGTGATCGCCTCGCGCGAAAGCATCATCGCCCCGAGCAGCGACTCCTCGGCCTCGAGGTTGTGCGGCGGGATGCGGCCGCCGGAATTCCGGCGACGTGCCATCTCGACGAGATCGATATCGATCGATTGAGCCACGATCCCCCTATCCCGTCCGCACCGGCCCGCGAGCGTCGCGCGTCGGGCCTGTGGGTCGTAAGAGGTACAACCGTGTGTCTTTGTTGTGGATCCCTAGGCTGCCCGTCCACATGGTTGTGGATTGTGACGGGTACGTGCGCCACCCACGCGGATGCCCCCGGACGCGCGTATTCCACAGACTGTGGACAACGGTTGTGGATGACGGTGTGGAGGGAGCGTTCAGCTCGCCGCTTCGACCTCGACGTGAAGATTCGCGAGCACGTCGGTGTGCAGCCGGACCTGGAGGTCGACCCCGCCGAGCTCCTTCAGGGGCTCGTCGAGGCTGATCTTCCGGCGGTCGATCTCGGCGCCCGTCTGCTTTTGCACGGCCTCGGCGACGTCGACGGAGGTCACCGACCCGAAGAGCTTGCCTTCGGCACCGGCCCGCGCCTTGATCGTGATCGTGCGGCCCTCGAACTGGGCCGCGAGCGCCTGCGCAGCCTCGCGGTCACGCGAATCGCGCACTTCGCGATTCCGCCGCATCGCATCGGCCTGCTTCTGACTCCCCGACGATGCCTTCAACGCGAGACCGCGCGGGACGAGGTAGTTGCGGCCGTATCCGTCGGCGACGTCGACGATGTCGCCCTTGTTGCCGAGATTGTCGACGTCGGCCCGGAGGACGACCTTCATTCCTCCCCGTCCTCTGCGTCGGCGGTCGCGTCGACCAGTTCCTCGTCGACAGCGACGAGCTCATCGGGCTCTGCACTCGTCAATCTCGGCGGCTGGGGATCGGGACGCATCTCGCGATCGTCGCGATCGCCACGGTCACCGCGATCACGCCGTCCCTTCGAACGTTGCGTCACCTGCCGCACGCTGTACGGGAGCAACGCCATCTCACGCGCCACCCGGATCGCGCGCGCCACCGCAACCTGTTGCTGCTGACTGTTCCCGGTGACACGCCGCGCGCGGATCTTCGCCCGCTCGGACATGAACCGCCGCAGCAGGTTCACGTCCTTGTAGTCGACCCAATCGATGTTCTCGGTCGTGAGGATCGACGTCTTCTTCTTGATGGGGCGCCGATCCTTGGACGGCGCGCCCTTCTTCTCTCTGCGCTGTGCCATTTCGCCTCTGACTGGTGACTGGTTGGTCTCGCGAGCACGGGTCTCGCTAGAACGGCTCTTCGCCGAACTCGTCGTAGCCGGCGCCGCCGGCCGCGCCTGCGCCCGCGCCGGCCGGGGCAGGAGCGGGAGCGCGCTTGCCCCCGCCGCCGTCACCGCCGCCACCCGGCCCGCTCCGCTCCACCTTGTGGACCTCGGCGGTGGCGAAACGCAAGCTCGGCGCGACGTCGTCCGCGACAACTTCGACGATCGAGCGCTTCTCGCCCGATTCGGTCTCCCAGCTGCGCTGTTCGAGCCGGCCGCTCACCACGACACGCGAACCCTTCGTCAGCGATGCGCTGACGTTCTCGGCGAGCTGACGCCACGCGACCACGTTGAAGAAGCTGGTCTGCTCCTCCCACTCCTGGGTCTGCTGGTTGCGCCACGAGCGGTTGACCGCGACGCCGAAGGTCACCTTCGAGACCCCGCTCGGCGTGTAGCGCATCTCCGGCTCACGCGTGATGTTCCCTGAGATCGTGATGCTGTTCGAATCTGTTGCCATGTTCGCTGCTCCCTACGCGTGTTCCGCCGCCGGCGCGCTTCCCGCAGCCCTCGGAGGCCCGTAGACCTTCTCGGGGATGCGGAGCACCATGTGGCGGATGACTTCGTCGGCCAGGGAGAGCACCCGATGCAGCTCGTCCATCGCTTGCGGTTCCGCACGAGCCTGGACCACTGCGTAGTAGCCCTCCGGCTTGCGCTTTATCTCGTAAGCGAGACGGCGCTTGCCCCAGTAGTCGACGTGGCCGCGTTCGGCGCCACGTGACTCGATCAGCTGGAGCCACCGCTCGACGGATGCCCGGATCGTCTCCTCGTCCAGGTCCGCGTCGAGGATGATCATCACTTCGTACGGCCGCTTTGCCGGCGTCGGCATGGCCGGTACCTCCTTCGGACCGCAGCCCGATCGCTGCGGGCCCCGTTGCCCGGCCGAAGCCGTCGTGGGGGCGGGATCTCGGTTGTGAACCGGTGAAAGCTAGCAGATCACTCGACGTGTCCTATCGGTGAGGACGCTACACGGGGGGTGCGACAGTCACCAGGTTCGTCGAATCCGCGGGGTGTCGCCGGAGCGCGGTCATGTGCCGCACGCGGCCAGCGCTCCGCCGCCCGGCGCGCCCGCTGCGCGCTCCAGCGCATAGCGAAAGCGGTGCTTGCTCGCGTAGATGGGGCACGTCGCATCGCTTCCGGTGGGACACGGGGTCATGCGCTTCTGGTCCACCGGCTTGCCGTCCGCGTCGAAGAAGGAGATGTCGAGTGGTAACGGCGTGTTCGCCATCGTGAACCGAGCGTTCGTATCGCTCCCGTACACGAAGATCATGCCGTCGTATGGCGCAAGCGATTGCACCTCGCGCAATCCCTGTACGCGTTGCGCATCGGTCGACGCGACGAGGACGCGCAGGCATCGATCGCCCAGCGCGAGTCTCGTCTCGCCGAAATCTTCGAACGGCGCTTGGGCCGCGCGGGTCGATTCGACCTGCAGACGACCACGTTCGTGGCCACCGCTCGTTCCGCACGCGCCGAGCAGCGCCGCGCCCGCGACCACCAATGCGGCGACCGACCGGGCGCGCGACCACACGTCCGTGTACTACTGCGCGAGCTCGGGCTCGGCGGTCGTTCCGCCGTACAGGCCGAGCGCATCGGCCATCTGGTCAGTCATGTGGTAGGTCTCCGCGCTCGCCGGATACGAGCCGGCCCGCACGTCCGCACAGAAGCGCGCGATCGCCGCCGTCGCGTCGTCTTCCAGCGCCGCGTACTGCCGTACGAACTTCGGCGCGCGCCGGTCGGTTCCCGAGAACCCGAGCAGGTCGTGCCACACGAGCACTTGGCCGTCACAGTGCCGGCCGGCGCCGATGCCGATCGTCGGAACCGCGACCGACTCGGTGATGATCCGCGCCACACCGTCCGGCACGCACTCGAGCACGATCGCGAACACCCCGGCGTCGGCGAGCGCGACCGCGTCGTCCGCGAGCGCCTTGGCGGCGTCGAGCCCTTTCCCCTGCACTTTGAACCCGCCGAGCGCGTGAATCGACTGGGGGGTGAGACCGATGTGGCCCATCACGGGAATCTCGGCATCGATGATGGCGCGCACCGCGTCGAGACGCTTGCGTCCGCCTTCGAGCTTCACCGCGCCCGCACCCGCGCGGACGAGGCTCGCGGCGTTGTGCACGGTCTCCTCCGCACTCACGTGATAGCTGAGCCAGGGGAGATCGGCGACGACAAGTGCGTGGGGACGGGTCCGCGCGACCGCGCCGACGTGATGCGCCATGTCGTCGGTGGTGACCTGAAGCGTGTCGTCGTAACCGAGCACCACCATCGCGACCGAGTCGCCGACGAGGATGATGTCGACGCCGCCGGCGTCAACCGTGCGGGCCGACGGCGCGTCGTACGCGGTGACCATCACGAGGGGCGGAGTATTGCGGCCTTCGGACTTGCGAGCGGCGACGTCGGGCGCCGTGACACGGCGCGCTGCGCGAGCGGTCATCTCGACGATCCTCCACCGTCCAGGGCACCCTCGGCTCCCGGCGGTAAAACCAGCGTACCCAAAGAACGACCCTGACGCACCTGCGCGATCGCGTCAGAATCACCTTCGTGACCGAACGGGCGTGCGAGAACTGCGGGTTCGTGGACGAGGAGCTCGTGATCGTGCGGCGCGTCTATGTCGTGCCGGAGACCTGGGAGCATCCGCCATCGCACACGGTCGTTCCCGATCCTGAGCTGTGGTGCGTCTCGTGTGTCTCGCAGTACCCCTGCGAACCGGCGGGCGAAGAGCCCTACGACGCGAGCTGACCGAGCTGACTAGGTGCGGTTGGCGTTCATCCACGCGACGGCGAAGTCGATGATCGCGCGCTGCGACATCAGCCGTGCGGTCCCGCCGCCGGCGTCACCCGTCCGCTCTTCACCGGTCTCGGTGAACGCCGCACCGATCTTTTCGAAGTCGCTGCTGTCGATCTCGTCTTCCTCGTACACGACCCACTGCCGCCGTCCCTCTTGGAGCATCGGTGAGCCGTTCCGGAGTCTCTTGCGGGTGAAATCCGCCCGCGCCTCGGCGAGGTGCAACGAGGTGTTGTTGCCGTGGCCGACACCGAGCAACAGCACCAACGCGTCGCGCTCGTAGCACCGCGCGAGCGGCGAATGCTCACCCAGGCCCCCTTCGAGGCGGTGGTCGGCGACGATCGCGCCGGCGAGCGGGCCGAGCGCGACGAAGGAATGGCGCGGGTGCGCACTCCGCACGACGCCGGGGACGTGGCGGAAGCACTCGACGATGGCGCCCATTTCCCGTGTCGGCGTGACCTGCGGGTCGAACGGCGTGGTCTCCGCACGAATCACCGGCCACCACGCCTCCGGCACCGGCGGGTGCTTCCAGAGGCTGGGTTCGCTGAGATGACCGGAGTGGGCCGGCATCACGAGCGTTCCCTCCGCGCCGACGACCTGCCGCAGCGCTTCGACGACGGCCTGCGCGCCTCCTGCGACCCACCCGAGCCGCGAGAGCGACGAATGCACGATCACCGTCGCGCCCTCGGGCACCCCGAGCGCCCGGAGATCGCGTGCGAGCGATACCGGGGTCGCGACGTCACCGCAACGCGCGACCTCGGCTTCGTCCGGCACGACGCGATCGGTCAGCTCGCGTGGAGGCGACCGTGCAGCGACTGCCGGCGGAGATGGTTCCAGCGGCACTCGACGCAGACCTCGACGTCATAGCAAGCGAACTCGTCGCAGGACGCACCGAGCTTCCGCAGCTCGGCCTCGTTGCTGATCGCGCGGCCGTTCGCCTGCTTCAGCTTGTCGCCGTACACGTACGACACCAGCCGCAGGTTCGTCGCGCCGCAGACCGGGCACTCGTCGGCGAGGTCAACCCCGATGCATTGCGCCGCCCGCATGAGCTCGGGATGCGCGTCGCACACCTCGAGACGCGTCAGCGCGCCGCGGCGGAAGTCGCGCAACACGGCACGGCGGGCCAGCGCGTAGTCGGTGACGCGATGCATCGTGGCGAAAGTGTAGGGGCGGAGGTCGTCGCGCTCATCCGCGACGCGCGCTGTTCACACGCGCGTCATCGCGCCTTCTCGAGCCTGTCGCTGCACCCAGCCGAAATCCCTGTATATGGCATGGAACCGGCTTGCACGATATATCGTTTCGATATATCGTGGAACACATGTTGGAACTGGCCGTCCTGGGTCTGCTCGCCGAGCAACCGCGGCACGGCTACGAGCTGAAGAAGCGGCTCTCGGAGACGCTCGGCCCGCTCTGGGGGATCTCCTTCGGGTCGCTGTACCCGGCGCTGCGCCGTCTGGAGCGGGGCGGCGAGATCGAAGAGGTCGACGAAGAGGCCGGCACCGGCGGTGCGCCGGGCGGGGGATTCGTCCCCACCGGCTCGCTCACCGGCGACCTCGCGGCCGCCCGTCAGCGGCGGCGCGTGCGACCGAGCCGCCGCACCCGCAAGGCCTACCGGATCACCGATCGCGGCCGGGCGTTGTTCGCCGAGCTGCTCACCGACGAGTCCGGCGACGACGAGCGGGCCTTCGCGCTGAAGCTGTCGTTCTGTCGCTACCTCGAGCCGGCCGGGCGCCTCGCATTTCTGGAGCGCCGCCGGGCGCAGCTCACCCAGCGTCTCGCCACCGAGCGCAAGCCCGCGACGCGAGCGATCGACCGTTACACCCGGGCGCTCCTCGAGCACCGGGCCACCTCCACCCAGCACGATCTCGAATGGATCGACGAGCTCATTGCGCAAGAGCGCACGGAACAGCTCGGCGACCGTCCCGAAGGAGTTTCGGCATGACTTCCCCCACTTCTCCCCGCAAGAAGGTCCGTGTTGCGGTCGCCGGCATCGGCAACTGCGCGAGCAGCCTCGTGCAAGGCGTGCAGTTCTACCGAGGCGCGGACCCGTCCGAGCGCGTCCCCGGGCTGATGCACGTGGAGCTCGGCGGGTACCACGTGGGCGACGTCCAGTTCGTCGCCGCGTTCGACGTGGACGCCGACAAGGTCGGGCTCGATCTCGGCAAGGCGATCTTCACGAGCATCAACAACACGATCAAGTTCGCCGAGGTCCCCGAGCTGGGCGTCCTCGTGCAACGCGGTCCGACGCTCGACGGCCTCGGGCAGTTCTATCGCGAGGTCGTCGAGGAGAGTCCGGCCGCGCCGGTGGACGTGGCGCAGGCGCTGCGTGACGCGCGGGCCGACGTCCTCGTGAGCTACCTGCCGGTCGGATCCGAGAACGCGCAGCGCCACTACGCGCAGGCCGCGCTCGACGCCGGCGTCGGGTTCGTGAACGCGATCCCGGTGTTCATCGCGAGCAATCCCGAGTGGGCCAAGAAGTTCGAGATGGCGGGCGTCCCGATCATCGGCGACGACATCAAGAGCCAGGTCGGCGCCACGATCACGCACCGCCTGCTCGCTCGCCTCTTCGAGGACCGCGGCTTGGCGATCGACAACACGTACCAGCTGAACTTCGGCGGCAACATGGACTTCAAGAACATGCTCGAGCGCGAGCGCTTGCTGTCCAAGAAGATCAGCAAGACGCAGTCGGTCACCAGTCAGATCGACCAGGGAATCAGCAGCGAGCACGTGCACATCGGGCCTTCTGATCACGTCCCGTGGCTCAACGACCGGAAGTGGGCGTACATCAGGCTCGAAGGCCGCAACTTCGGAGACGTCCCCCTCAGTGTCGAGCTGAAGCTCGAAGTGTGGGACTCGCCGAACTCGGCGGGCGTGATCATCGACGCGGTGCGGTGCGCCAAGCTTGCGCTCGACCGCGGCATCGGCGGCCCGCTGCTCGGCCCGTCCGCCTACTTCATGAAGTCACCGCCGGTGCAGTACCACGACGACGAAGCACACCGGATGGTGGAGGAGTTCGCCGCCGGTTCGTAGCGCGGTTCATAATGCGACCGTGACCAATACCGAAGTGTGGGATCGCATCGCGGCGCGCCGCGGCGGTGCGGCGAACGTCGACGACGTCACGTACGCGCCCGGCGCGCCGACCGAAGCCGAGTTGCGGCTGTGCGGTGACGTGAAGGGCAAGCGCGTGCTGGACCTCGGGTGCGGCAGCGGCGAGAACGCCATCGCCTTCTCGAAGGACGGGGCCCACGTCATCGCGCTCGATCGATCCACGGCACAGCTCTCGCTGGCGCGCAAGCTCGCGGACGCCGCCGAGACGCGGGTCGAATGGCACGAGGGCGACGTCGCCGACCTCGCGTTCTTGCGCGCGGACTCGATCGACATCGCGTTCGCCGCGTGCGTCCTCGGGGAGATCGGCGACGTCGACCGGCTCTTCCGCCAGGTGCACCGCGTCCTTCGCCCGGGCGCACCGTTCGTGTTCTCCGTCGAGCACCCGATGGCGCTCGCGGTCGGACGGGAGGGCGCGGCCCCAGGTGCACTTCCGCTCGGGGCGGTCGAGGTCCGGCGCTCGTACTTCGACCGGCAGCCCGCCGAAGTGACACGCGAGGACGAGCGGATCCGCGTGTTCCCGCACACGATGGCCGACGTGTTCGCGTCGTTGCATCGCGCGGGCTACCGCGTCGACGCGCTGCTCGAGCCCGAACCGGCGCCGAGCACAGACCCCGGCCCGCAGGTGCCGGCGGTGGTCGTCTGGCGCGCGCGCAAGGAAGGCGTCTAGTTCTCGTTCGACGTCGCCTGAGCTTCCGGCGGGACGTCGATTCCTTGTTCCTTGGCCCACGACGCCAGCCGCGCGTACGCGTCCTCGTCGGTCATCGGCCCCTCGTCGAGGCGCAGCTCGAGCAGGAACTCCAGTGCCCGGCCGACGACCGGGCCCGGCGCCACGCCGAGGAACTCCATCACCTGGCGGCCGTCGAGCGGCGGCTTGATCCGCGCCAGCTCCTCCTGCTCGCGCAGCTCGGCAATGCGCGCTTCCAGCTCGTCCATGCGGCGCGCGAGTGCATCGGCCTTGCGCGCGTCGCGCGTCGTGCAGTCCGACCGCGTCAGCTCGTTCAGGTCGTCGAGCAGATCGCCGGCGTCGCGCACGTAGCGGCGCACGGCGCTGTCGGTCCATCCCATCCGGTAGGTGTGGAAGCGCAGGTGGAGCTCGACGAGCTTCGTGACGTCCTCGATCACTTCGGTCGGGTATCGCAAGGCGGTCAGACGGTCCCGTGCGATGCGCGCGCCGACCACCTCGTGGTGATGGAACGTCACGCCTTGCGGCCCGAAGCCGCGCGTGCGCGGCTTGCCGACGTCGTGCATCAACGCGGCCAGCCGCAACTTCGGGCGCGGTGAGGTCTTGGCGACGACCGCGATGGTGTGCGCCAACACGTCCTTGTGACGGTGGATCGGGTCCTGCTCGAGTTGCATCGCGTTCAGCTCGGGCAGAAACTCGTCAGCAAGACGCGTGCGGGCGATCAGCCACAATCCCGGTGAGGGATCCTGGGCGAGCAGCAATTTCGACAGCTCGTCGCGTATGCGTTCCGCGCTCACGATCGAGAGTCGCTCCCGCATGTCGCCGATCGCGGCGACGATCTCGTGTGCGGGTTCGAAGCCGAGGGTCGCCACGAAACGGGCGCCGCGCAGCATGCGCAGCGGGTCGTCGTCGAACGACACCTCGGGCGACAGCGGGGTGCGCAGCCGGCGATCCGCAAGGTCGGGGAGACCGTCGAAAGGATCGACGAGTGTGGGATCGTCGAGTGCGATCGCCATCGCGTTGACCGTGAAATCGCGCCGCGACAGATCGGTCACGATGTCGTCGGAGAACGTCACCTCGGGCTTGCGGCTCTCGGGTCGGTACACGTCGGCGCGGAAGGTCGTGACCTCGAACCGCTCACCGTCCTTCTCGCAGCCGATGGTGCCGAATCGTTGGCCCTGCAGCCACACGGCGTCCGCCCATGGACGCAGCGTCGCTTCGATCACGTCCGGTCGGGCGTCGGTTGCGATGTCGACGTCGCCGATCTCGCGGTCGAGCAGCGAGTCGCGCACACTTCCCCCGACGAGATAGGCGCGGTGACCCTGCTTGGCGAGGCGCGCCGCGAGCTGCTGCGTGGGCGAATCAGGCTCGAAGAAGCGTTCGAGGCGCGGCGGTACTGCGGTCACGACCGCCCATTCTTGCGGCTGGAGCGCGCGCGCCTCGGTTCGTTTGCCGTACGCGCTAGGTCGCCGCGGCCTTCTCGGCTGCTTGTTCCATCGTGTACTGCTCGATCATCAGCCGGAGGTCGTGCGGAGTCGTCGAGGAGGCGAGCGCCTCGCGGAGGTCGATCAGTCCCTGCTTGTAGAGCCCGAGCAGGCTCTGGTCGAAGGTCTGCATCCCGTAGTACTCGCCCTCGGCGATGATCTGCTCGATCTCATGGGTCTCTTCGGGCGTCACGATCTTGTCGAAGACGCGTCCGGTGGCGACGAGCACCTCGACGGCGGGCACGCGGCCACCGGTCCGCTTCTCGACGAGGCGCTGGCTGACGATGCCGCGCAGGGACGCCGCGAGCGACATGCGCACCTGCCGCTGCTCGTGGGGCGGGAAGAAGTCGATGATCCGGTTGATCGAGTCGGTCGCGCTGATCGTGTGGAGCGTCGAGAACACGAGGTGCCCGGTCTCCGCGGCCGTGAGCGCGGTCTTCACCGTCTCCACATCGCGCATCTCACCGACCAGGATCACGTCGGGGTCCTGGCGCAGCACGCGCCTGAGCGCGGCGTTGAAGTCGGCGGTGTCGGTACCGACCTCCCGCTGGTTCACGATCGAGCACTTGTCGGCGTGCAGGATCTCGATCGGATCCTCGATGGTCACGATGTGCTTGTTGAAGCGCTCGTTGATGGCGTCGACCATCGTGCCGAGCGTCGTGGTCTTGCCCGAACCGGTGGGACCGGTCACGAGGATCAGGCCCCGCTGATGATCGGTGAGCTTCCTCACCGCGGGCGGCAACCCGAGGCTCTCGAAGGACGGGATGTCGCTCTGCACGCGCCGCAACACCAGACCGACCGAGCCGCGCTGGCGCATGACGTTCACGCGGAAGCGGCCGAGTCCGGACACCGAGTACGCGAAGTCGGCTTCGGACGACGCGATGAACTCTTCGGCGCGCTGCTTCGGCATGACCGCGAACGCGATTCGTTCCGTCTCGACGGGGGACACCATGGCGTGATCAGTTTTCTCGAGCCGTCCGTCGACGCGGATGTACGGCGGCGAGCCGACCTTGATGTGCACGTCGGACGCGCCGCGCTCGACGGCCTGGCGCAGCAACTGATCGAGATCCAACACGTGCCGTCTCCCTGCTTCGGTCGACTCGGGTTGCGCCGCCCTGGGTCGACTTCGCGTGCGTCTCCCCCGACTCTCGGGTTCTCGATCGGCAGAACGAGCGGTCGTCTGGAGGGTCCGGGTCCGGGGATTCGCCGCGGTCAGGAAGGGACGTGCAGGTCACGGGCCGCGTGGACGACCGTGTGCCCGGGGCCGCCCGCGGTCGGCGGCTCGGGCCGGACCGGGACTCCGAGGATCGTGGTGACCGTCGCCTCGACCGACGCTCGCAGGGCGTCGAAGTCGTAGCCACCCTCGAGGAACATGACGGTGCGGCCGGCGGGGCCCAACGCGAGGACGCCCGCGGTGAGGGCGGCGTAGTCACCGGACGACAGCGCGAGCCCGGTGAGCGGGTCGGCACGGTGCGCGTCGTACCCGGCCGAGACGAGCACCCAGGTGGGCGCGAACTGCTCCACGAGCGGTGCGGCCGTGTCGAGCGCGGCCAGGAACACGTCGCCCGTCGCGCCCGCCGGGAGCGGGAAGTTCACCGTCGCACCCAGGCCCGGGCCCGCGCCGAGATCGTCGAGCCGGCCGGTTCCCGGATAGAGGGGCCATTGGTGGATGGACACGTAGAGCACGTTCGCGTCCGCCCAGAACATGTCCTGGGTGCCGTTGCCGTGATGCGCGTCCCAGTCGACGATCAGCACGCGTTCGCCGCGTTCGCGCAGCGACGCGGCCGTCACTGCGACGTTGTTCAGGAGGCAGAATCCCATCGCCCGCGACGGGACCGCGTGGTGCCCGGGGGGCCGCACCGCGCAGAACGCCGCGTCGCCCTCACCCCGCTCGAGGGCATCGACGGCGGCGAGTCCGGCCCCCGCGGCGTAGGACGCGGCTTCCCAGGAGGCCGCGGACACCGCCGTGTCGAGATCGATCGGCCCGCCTCCTGCCTCACAGAACCTCTGGAGCTGGTCGAGGTACGCATCGGTGTGCACCCGCTCGAGCTCTTCGCGCGTCGCGGCACGCGGTTCGAGCAAGCGGATCGCGTCGCGGGTCGCCTCGTTGTAGAGGCCGTCGAGGACGGCACGCAGGCGAAGGGGTCGCTCGGGGTGCCCGCGCCCCGGCTCGTGTGCTTCGAAGCGAGGATCCGTCGCGACGAGGAGCACTGACGGAATGTACCCGTCTCGCTACGCTCGCCTCCGGTGAAAGCGCAGGCGAAAGCGCATTCGTACCGGTTTCGGGGCGGCGTCGTGCGGGTCGCGACATGGCACGGGCGCCCCGACATCGCGACGATCGCAGTCCGCGGTGTGGACGCGCCATCGCCGCGTACGCTCGAGCGCCTGCTCGATCGCTTGCGTGACGACGGCTACCGGCAGGTCCTGACCAACGCGGTGGCACCCGGCACGAGTGTCTGGCTCGTGGAGAGCGGCTTCGCGGTGCGCGGACGATTGCACCTGCTCGAGCACGCGCTCGACGAGCTGTCGCGCCCGAGCCGGCGGACGAGAAGAGCCAGCCGGGCCGATCGGGAGGCGATCGTCGAGGTCGATGCCGCCTCGTTCGACGAGTTCTGGCGGTTCGACGAGCTCGCGTTGCGGGAGGCCATGCGCGCGACGCCGCGCGCACATACCCGTGTCGCGTCGACCAAGGACGTCGTCTTCGGCTACGGGCTCTTCGGCCGCGCGGGAGCGACCGGATATGTCCAGCGACTCGCGGTCGGTCCGGACGGTGAGGGCCGCGGCCTGGGACGCGCGCTGCTGCACGACGGCTTGCGATGGCTCCAGATGCACGGCGCGGCCCGCGCGCTCGTCAACACCCAAGAGGACAACACACGCGCGCTCGACCTGTACCTGCGCGCCGGTTTCACGCGGCTTCCGGTCGGCCTGTGCGTACTGGGACGCGACCTGTGAGGGCCGCCGTACGAGCCCTGGTCGCGACCGCCGTCCTCGCCGTGATGCTCGCACCGGGCTCCGCGCGTGCCCAGACGCCGCCGGCGCCGCCCGAGAAGGGCGCGCCCGTCGGCGTGCACCTCGCATACCAGGACACGTGGGTCAAGCTCGGGAACGCGTTCACGATGCTGCTCGGGATCGACGACAAGGCGCTCGTCGCCCGCCCGAGCGCGGCGCTCCTGATCCAGATCCACCAGTCGATGACGACACGCACGTCGTTCGACAACGTGATCGCGAACGGCGATGCCGGCGGGCTGCTGTACACGTTGCCACCCCTGTCGGTGGCGAGCCTGCCTCGTCTTGCCGGCAAGCTCGCGGTGACGGTCGGGCTCGCCGGCTCCGGGGTCTCTCCGACGATCGGCATCCGCGAGCACGGCGTGTACCCGGTCGAGGTCTCGTTGACGAACACGAACACCGGAATCCCGACGAGCTCGTTCATCACCTGGCTCGTCGTCGTCGACGACGCACCGAAGCCCATCGCCGAGCCGCTCATGGTGTCGCAGATCTGGCCACTCGTCGCCAACCCGACCCGGCTTCCGGACGGGACGATCGATCCTGCGATCGCCAAGGAGATGCAGCCGGGCGGGCGGCTCGACCGCATTGCCACACTGCTCGGCCGGAGCACGCGCTTTCCGCTGTCGTTGACGATCGGTCCCGAGACCGTTGAGACATGGGGCCAGCTCGCCGAGAAAGACCGGCGGTACGCCCAGGGGCTCTCGCGTGTCCGCGCCGCGGCACGACGCTCCACCAGCGAACTGCTTCCGACGCCCTACGTACCGGTGGACATCCCTGCGCTCGAGGCGGCCGGATTCGGAGACAAGCTTCCCGAGCTCGTGGTGAAGGGCGGCGAGACACTGCACGACGTGTTGGGCGCCGCGCCCTTCGACGGTCCCCAGACCTCGTTCGTCGATCCCGCCAACGACGCGGCCGTCGAACGTCTCCGCGGCATGGTCGTGACCCGCGTCGCCGTGCGTGACACAGCGCTCCAACCGGTACAGCATCCGTTCACGCCCGCGCAGGCCTTCGCCCTGGCGACGCCGGAAGGAACATCGCGCGGCCTCGCGACGGCACCATTCGTCGAGAAGCTCCTCGAGGGCCCGGATTCGAGCGCGCTCAAGGTGCAGCGTGTGGTCGCCGCGCTCGCCGAGATTTCGTACGAGACGCCGGCCATCCCGCGCGGCATCGTCCTGGCCGAGCCGGCGGCGTGGCGGCCCGACCTTGCGACGCTGACCGCGCTCGTCGACGCCCTCCGCGGCTTCCCGCTGGTGCAGCCCGTCACCCTGGACGACCTCTTCGCTCGTATCTCCACCGAACGGCTCAACGGCGTCGACGTGGTGCGACGCCTCGCGCAGGGAACGCCCCCACCGACGCCGCTCACGCTCTCGGAGTACCTGGCGGCCCAACAAGAGCTCGACGCGTACCGTGCGGTCTCTGTTCCCACCGACCCCGTCGTGATCAACGGTGAGCAGGCGCTGCTGAACGCTCTCTCCACCGCGATCACACCCGAACGCGCCCGCGCCGAGCTCGCACGGATCAATACCGCGGTGACCGCGTTCACGAACGCGGTCACCGCGGACGCCAAGCGCATCACGCTGACGTCGCGCCGCGCCAAGGTGCCGATCACCTTCGAGAACAAGCTGTCGCACAGCGTCAGGGTGAAGGTGCACCTCGACAGCCCCAAGCTCTTGTTCCCGCTCGGTCCCGCGCCGGTCATCGAGCTGCCGCCGGGCCGGACGACGCTGCGGGATCCGTTCGTCGTCGAGGCACGCACATCGGGGACCTTCCCGATGACGATCGTGCTGACGTCCGTCGACGATCAGCTGCGATTCGGGCAGGAGACGCGCGTCACCGTCCGGTCGGCGGTGTTCGGCGGGTTCGCGCTCGCATTGACGATTGGCGCGCTCGTGTTCCTCGCGGGATGGTGGGCGAACCACTACCGCCGCACGCGCCGCGCCCGCCGGCGGGCGGTTCCCGCCGTGACGTGAGCGAGCCGGGCACGACAACTCACGATGGCCGCGCCGGCCTCGCGCGATCGAGCGCCGCGGTGGCCACGGGCACCCTCTTGTCACGTCTCACCGGGCTGGTGCGCGTCGGCGCGCTCGCGTGGGCGGTCGGGGGCGGCAGCCTCGCCGACGCGTACAACCTCGCCAATACGACGCCGAACATCGTCTATGAGCTGCTGCTCGGCGGAATCCTGTCGGCCACGATCGTGCCGATCTTCGTGCGCCAAGCCGAAACGCGCGACGAGCACTCGACCTCGGCCGTCTTCACGATCACCCTGACGGCCCTCACTGCGTTCACGCTCGTGGCGATGGCGTGCACCCCGCTCATCGCCCGCCTGTTCTCGATCAGCGCCAGCGGCGCGGAGCGAGCCGCGCAGGTACACGTCATCACGGTGCTGACCCTGTGCTTCTTGCCGCAGATGGTGTTCTACGGGCTCACCGCGCTGGAAACGGCGCTGCTGAACGCGCACCGGCGATTCGTCGCCGCGGCCTACGCACCCGTGCTGAACAACGTCGTCGTCGTCGGCGTACTTGCAGTCTTCGCATCCCGAACCTCGCACGGCAGCTGGACCGATGCGTCCCGCTTGCGCAACGAGGGAGGCCTGCTGTTGCTGCTCGGCCTCGGCACGACCGCGGGCATTGTCGCGATGGCGCTCGCGCTGCTTCCCGCCGTTCGCCGCGCGCGAATCCACCTGCGCCCGGTGTTCGCGTGGCGCGACGCGGGCGTACGCACCCTGGTGCGCCTCTCGGGCTGGACGCTCGGCTACGTCGCGACGAATCAGATCGCGCAGCTGTTCGTGCTCGTGCTGGCGAAGACCGGGGACCAGGGCGACGTGACCGCGTACGTGTACGCGTTCACGTTCTATGTCCTGCCGTACGGCCTGCTCGCGGTCTCACTGATGACGACGATGACCCCCGAGCTCGCTCGACGCGCCGCGGCCGGCGACAGGCCGGGCATGCGACGCGACTTCAACCTCGGGCTGCGCTATCTCATCGTGTTGGTGCTGCCGGCGTCCGTCCTGTTCGCCGTCCTCGCGCAACCGATCGTGGGTGTGCTGACGGTTGGCGGCAGATTCAGCGAGCACAGTGCCCACGTCACCGGCGACACCCTGCAATTGTTCGCGCTGAGCCTCGTGCCGTTCTCGGTCTACCTCTATGCGATGCGAGGGTTCTACGCGTTGCACGACACGCGCACGCCGTTCATCCTCAACTGCACGGAGAACGCCATCAACGTCTGCCTGGCGGTCGTGCTGTTCCCGTCGCTCGGGGTCCAGGGGCTCGCAATCGCCTGGAGTGTCGCGTACGTGGTCTCGGCGTTCAGTGCGCTCGCGGCCCTGCGCCGGCGCATCGGTCAGGTGCCCGACGCCGGCGTCCGCGCCGCGACGGCGCGGGCCGCCCTCGCGGCGGCCGCGCTCGCGATCGTCGCGATTCCGCTCGCGGGCGCGATCGGATCGGACTCGGCCGGACGGGCAGTGGTGGCCACCGCCATCGCGGGGGCTGCAGGCGCGCTCGCGTATCTCGGCGTCCTCGTGCTGTTGCGGTCCGAGGAGCTCGGCGCCGTGGTCGGGCTCGTGCGGCAGCGCACGAAAGATGGCGAAGACGTGTCACCATGAAGGCCGCGACGGAGTCCAACGGAGCCGTGCCCCGACGACCGATCGTTGCGTGAGGAGAGCCATGCCCGTACGAATCGTCACCGACAGCGCCTGCGACCTTCCCGAGCCCGCATGCGCCGAGCTCGGCATCGAGGTGGTGCCTCTGACGATTCGGTTCGGCGAGCGGGAGTACGTCGATCGCAAGGAGCTGACCACCGAGGGTTTCTGGCGCGAGCTCCAAGCCTCGTCGACGCTCCCCGAAACCGCGGCACCGTCGGTCGGGGCCTTCGAGGAGACGTTCCGCCGTCTCGCCGACGACAGCGCAGACGGCATCGTGTGCATCAATCTCTCCGCGAGCCTCTCGGCGACGATGCAGTCTGCGAAGCTCGCCGCAAAAGCACTCGAGGGTCAGACGCCCGTCGAGATCATCGACTCGAAGAGCGCGTCCATGGGCATCGGCAACCTCGCGGTGTACGCGGCACGGCGCGCACGAGAGGGAGCGGCGATCGACGAGATCGTGCGCGAGGTCGAGGACCGTCGTGACCGTCAGCACGTGTTCGCGGCGCTCGACACTCTCGAGTACCTGCGCAAGGGTGGCCGCATCGGTGGCGCGCAGGCGTTGCTCGGTTCAATGCTTTCGATCAAGCCGGTGATCTCCGTGATCGATGGCGCGGTCGAGCCCGCAGGCCGCGTACGCACACGCTCCAAGGCGCTGCAGTTCATCATCGACCGCATCCCGGAGGGTCGGGTCGAGGCGATCAGCGTGCTGCACGCGATGGCGCCCGACGTCGACGAGTTCCTCGAGATGCTCAAGCCGAAAGTGCCCGGTGCCGAGGTCGTCGTCGGCGCGATCGGGCCTGTGATCGGCGTGCACACCGGACCGCGTGTCCTCGGCGTCGCGTACATACAACAGCCCGGCTGATCGGCGTCGTGCGGGGCGATACTCACGACGACAACGCCCTCGCGGCGCAGGCCGCACGGGGTGACGCCTCGGCCCTCGACGAGCTCCTGCGCCGGCACTCCGCGCTCGTCCACGGCGTATGCCGCCGAGTGCTCGGCAATCCCGACGACGCCCTCGACGCGATGCAGGAAGCGCTGCTGTCGATCGCGCGCAAGATCCACATGTTCGACGGCCGTTCGCGCTTTTCGACATGGTGCTACCGCGTCGCCACCAACGCTGCGCTCGACGAGGCCCGGCGGCGCAACCGCCGGCCGCGCCCGAGCGAAACGCTCGTGGACCACGGCCGCGACGGCCCTCCGGCGGACAGCCAGCTCGCGGACCGGCTCGACATCGACGCCGCGCTGTCGCAGTTGAGCCCCGAGTACCGGGCCGCCGTCGCGCTCCGCGACCTCGTGGGCATGGACTATGCAGAGATCGCCGAGGTGCTCGACGTGCCTCCGGGCACGGTGCGCTCCCGGATCGCACGCGGGCGCGCTGCGCTTGCCGACATCCTCGGGAACCAGGACGTCCCTTCGGACCATCAAAGCCCCCGAACGCCATGAACGACACACCGCTCTTCACCGCCGAACAGATCGACGAGCTGCTCTCCGCCGACCTCGATGGCGAATTCGACGCCGCCGCGCGCGACCTCGGTCTCGATCCCACCGACGCGCGCGACCGACTCGCCGCGCAAGTGCCCGGCCTCGTCGCGCGCCGAGCCGCGCTCGGCGCGGCGCGCGACGTGCTGGCCGAGGTGCCGGCCGTCGACGAGCTGGTCGTCGCGCGCGTGCGCGCAAAGGCCGTCCAGGCGGCAATCACAGCACACGAAGTCGGGCAAACGAACCGAACCCATCGGCTCCGGCGCCTCAGCGCGATCGCCGGTGGGCTCGCGGCCGCGATCGCATTGATCGCCGGTGTGGCACTCACCGCGCAGCACAACAATGGTTCGACGACCAAGAGCGTTGCCGCGCCGGACGAGAAGGCAAGTGCGCCAACACCGAAGGCGGCGGCCGGGGCAACGACTGGCGGAAGCGAAGCCGTCGACTTGGGTCCCGTTGCCGACGTTCCCGCGCTGGTCGAACGTGTGCGCGCGCAGGCTCCTTACGGGTTCTTGCGCGAAGGGGCGGCCGCACCGAAGCAGGTCGACGGCAGCTTCAATTCGGCCGCTGGCGCAACGGCCGCGGCCTGCGAGCGCGTCGCGGACCAGGTCAGCGGCGTGGGGACTCCGGCACTGCGCGGAGTTGCGACCCTCACGGGCGCGCCGGTACAGGTGTTTGTGTTCCGCAAGGGCACCGACGACATCGTCGTCGTGCTGCGCGCCGACTGCCGGCTCGTGACCAGGCAAACGCTGCCCGCACCTTCGGGGTGACGGCGGCTCCCACCGGCCTCCCGCCCGGACCCCTCGTGATCCTCGCGTCCCCCGGGCCTGCGAACGACAGGCATGTACGCTGCCCGGCCGGGGAACATCCGAGGATCAGATGAGCGACTGGACCACCGACGCCGCAGATGCCATTGACCGGACGATCTCGCTCGTCCGCGAGCGTACGGTCGAGCCGGCGCAGGCCCTCACCCGCGTCGTCGTATACGGATTGCTGGCCGGCGTCATCCTCGGCCCGGCGTTGGTGTTGAGCGCGATCGGCGCGTTCCGCGGCCTCGTCCTCATCGAGCAGGGCTACACGTGGGCGGCCTGGTGCACGCTGGGCGGAATCTTCGTGATCCTGGGCTTGTTCCTCTGGCACAAGCGCAATCCTTGACCGTCCGGGCCCGCCACGAGCGAGAAGCACGAGCATGAGCGCGCGGGAAGTTCTCATCATCGGATCGGGGCCGGCGGGCCTCACGGCTGCCGTCTACACGGCGCGCGCGAATTTGCATCCGCTCGTCATCGAGGGCCTGCAGGCCGGTGGCCAACTGATGCTCACCACCGATGTCGAGAACTACCCCGGTTTCCCGGACGGCGTCCTCGGTCCCGACCTCATGGCGAAATTCCGCGAGCAGGCCGAACGCTTCGGCACCGAGTTCGTGACCGCGGACGTGGACCGCGTCGACTTGTCATCCAGGCCGTTTCGCGCGTACGTCGGCAACACCGAGTACCAGGGAACGTCGGTCATCGTGTCGACGGGCGCGCAGGCGCGCATGCTGGGTCTGGAATCGGAGACCCGGCTGCTCGGCCACGGCGTGTCGACATGTGCGACGTGTGACGGCTTCTTCTTCCGCGGTCAGGAGATCGCGGTCGTCGGCGGTGGCGACTCGGCGCTGGAGGAGGCGAACTTCCTCACGCGCTTCGCGGACAAGGTGACGCTCGTGCATCGTCGCAAGGAGTTGCGCGCGTCGAAGATCATGCAGGACCGCGCATTCGCGAACCCGAAGATCGATTTCCGGTGGAGCAGCGTCGTCGAGGACTTCTTGGGCCAGGGGCGCGTCGAGGCGCTCCGGCTGCGCGACAGCGAGACCGGCAGCACCAGTGACCTCCCGGTGAGCGGCGTGTTCGTGGCGATCGGCCACGACCCCAACACCAAGCTGTTCGCCGGGCAGCTCGAGCTCGACGCCGGCGGGTACGTCGTCACCAAGCCCGGCACGACCCAGACCTCGGTCGAAGGCGTGTTCGCGGCCGGGGACGTGCAGGATCACGTGTACCGTCAAGCGGTGACCGCCGCGGGGACGGGTTGCATGGCCGCGCTCGAGGCCGAGCGCTACCTCGAAGCGCTCCACGACGTGCAAGGCTCGGCCCGGTAGAGAAAGGACCCTCAGTGTCTGAAGGAATTACGACGCTCTCGGATGCCACGTTCGACGAGTCGATCGGCGGCGCCGATACCCCGGTGCTCGTCGACTTCTGGGCGGAGTGGTGCGGACCGTGCAAGATGATCACGCCCGTGCTCGAAGACATCGCTTCCGAGCACACCGGCCGGATCCAGATCGTGAAGCTCAACGTCGACGACAACCCCAACGTCGCACGCCGCTATGACGTGATGAGCATCCCGACGCTGCTGATCTTCGTCGACGGCGAGGTGAAGAAGCGCCTCGTCGGCGCCAAGGGCAAGGCGCAGCTGCTCGAGGAGCTCGCCGAGTTCATCGCTTGACCGACCGACCCTCAACCTTCCGTTGAACACTTCGCCACTGCTGCGCGCCGGCGACCGTGGGGACGCGGTACGGGACCTTCAGCAACGTCTCGTGGCGGTCGGCGCGCTGATCGTGGTGAAGGGTCGGTTCGACACACTCACCGAGCAGGCCGTTCGACGGTTCCAGGAGCAACGCGGTCTGCGCGTCGACGGCATCTGCGGGCCGGAGACGTGGGGCGCGCTCATCGAGAGTGGCTTCGCGCCCGGCGACCGCCTGCTCTACCTGTGCCAGCCCATGCTGCGCGGCGATGACGTTGCCGCGCTGCAGCAGCGTCTGAACGCGCTCGGCTTCGATGCCGGTCGCGAAGACGGCATCCTCGGCCCCGAGACCGAGGCGGCGATCGGCGCGTTCCAACGCGATGCCGGGCTGGCCGCCGACAAGGTGTGCGGGCCCGCGACGCTCGGCGCCCTCGGACGCCTCGGCTCCCTCGCCGGTGGTTCCGTGGCCACGGTACGTGAGCGAGAGGCACTGCGGCGACGACCCCCTCGTCCCCTCGAGGGTTTGCGTGTGTTCGTCGCGGGAGACCTCGGCCTCGCCGCGCTCACGGCTGCGGTCGCGAACGAGCTTCGCCGCAGCGGCACGGTCGTGCTCGACTCGTCGGGCGAGGAACCGTCGTTCGTTGCCGCGACGGCCAACCGGTTCGACGCCGAGGCATTCATCGCGTTGACGACCGGGGCAGAGCCGGGTGCCCGTTGCGCCTTCTTCGCCAGCAATGCATTCCGGTCCGAGGGTGGGCGCTACTTGGCCGAACAACTCACCGCCGCGTTGCGGACGGTCCTCCCCGCGGTCGGCGATCCCGTCGGTCGCACATACCGACTGCTGCGCGAGACGCGTATGGCGGCCGTCGTGTGCGAGCTCGTGCCCCGGGACGATGCCGACGGCATGGCGGCACTTGCGCGACAGCTGCCCCGCGTCGCGCACGCGATCGTCGACGGTGTGCGCCGCGGCGTCGACGAGCCGGTTGACGCGCAAACCTGAACCACGCGCGGCCGCACCCGGTTCGTGCGCGGCGAGAGGCTACGCCTGGACCTGCGAACCCTGCGTCATCACGCGGTAGATGCGTTCGAGATCCTCGAGGTTCGCGAAGTCGATCTGGACTCGACCATGACGCGGGCCGGTCGAGATCCGTACGCGAGTCTCGAGGTAGTCACCAAGGAGCTCTTCGAGCTCGAGCAGCCCCGGCGGTCGCATCCGGACGCCCGCGGGTTCCTTCGTCGCCGCGTGCGCTTCAGGGCGGTCTTCGCGCCGGCGGATCGTGTCCTCGACCTCGCGCACCGAGAGGTCCTCGCCAACGGCCCGGCGCGCCAGCTGCTCCTGGAACGCGCGGTCGGGAGTCGCGAGCAGGGCACGGGCGTGGCCCATGCGCAGCGCTCCCTCCTTGAGGTAACGCTGGATCGTCGGCGGCAACTGCAACAGCCGTAGCGTGTTGGTGATCGTCGCTCGGCTCTTTCCGACCCGGGTCGCGACCTCGTCGTGGGTGAAGGAGAAGTCCTCGATCAGCTGTTGGTACGCGGCGGCTTCCTCGAGCGGGTTCAGCTGCTCGCGCTGCACGTTCTCGACGATCGCCTGCTGCAACATCGCGGCGTCGTCGGCGACCCGCACGATCGCGGGGATCGTCTGTAGCCCGACACGCCGGGCCGCGCGCCAGCGCCGTTCGCCGGCGATCAGCTCGTAACCGTCGTCCGCCGCGCGGACGAGCACCGGCTGGAGGACGCCGACCTCGCGGATCGACTCGGCCAGTGCGGCGAGCGACTCCTCGTCGAAATGCTCTCGCGGCTGTTGAGGGTTCGGCCGGATCAAGGAGATCGGCAGGTCCTCGAGACCGCCGATGGCTTCTGCGACCCCCGCCGGAATCAGCGCGCCGAGGCCTCTACCCAACCCGCCGGGTCGCGCCACGGCTCACCTCCTTGGCCAGCTCGCGATAGGCCAGCGACCCGCGAGACGAGGCGTCGAACACTGTGACCGGCTGTCCGAACGAAGGCGCTTCCGAGATCCGCACCGTGCGCGGGACGACCGTGCGATAGACCTTGCTGCCGAAGTGGGCGCGCACCTCGCGCTCGACCTGCTCGGCGAGCTTGGTGCGCGCGTCGTACATCGTGAGCACAATCCCGCGGACATCGAGGCCGGGATTGAGGTTGGTCTTCACGAGCGCGACGTTCCGCAACAACTGCCCGAGACCCTCGAGCGCGTAGTACTCGCATTGGATCGGGACAAGGATGTCGTCCGAGGCGGCGAGCCCGTTGACGGTCAGCAGCCCGAGGGATGGCGGGCAGTCGATCAACGTGAAGTCGTAGTCATCGCGCACGTTGGCGAGGGCGCGGCGAAGTTTCAACTCTCGAGAGAACGCGGGAACGAGCTCGATCTCGGCGCCCGCGAGGTCGATGGTTGCCGGCACGACGAAGAGGTTACGAACGCTGGTCGGCTCGACGCAGTCGTCGATCGAGGCGTCGTTCATGATGACGTCGTAGATGGACCCGGCGACATTGCGATGACTGATGCCCATCCCCGTCGTCGCGTTCCCCTGGGGATCGAGGTCGATCACCAAGACGCGGAAGCCGAGCTCGGCGAGGGCGGCACCGAGGTTGACCGCCGTGGTCGTCTTGCCGACCCCGCCTTTTTGATTGGCGATCGAGATCACCCGCGGCAACACGATCGGCTCGGGGGCGTCGCCGCCCTTGGCCCTGATTGCAGCAAGCGTTTCGAGGGGTGGCGCGGCCTCGACCAGCACGTCGGGTGCGGTCTCCGGCACTACTACCGGGTCGTCTTGTTCGACGCGGTCGTCGGGTGAGCCTTCCGGCGCGGTTGTGCCCACCATGGTGCGCTCGTTGCTCGGCATCGCGTCCTCCCGCTGTTGCCGCTCACTCATGGTGCTCGCGCTGCTCGGCAGACCCGAGAATCATGCACAGGCACCATTTCCCCCGACGTCGCGCCGTCAGATGGCTTGCGTCCGCCTGCACAGGCGTGCGGTGCGGGGAAGAAATGCTCGACGAGGGCGACGCGCTGGGCGCGGCCGCATCGTACTACTGGCATTCTCCAATGCAACAGGGCGCTGAATGTTTCACGTGAAACGTCACCAGCGTGGCCGCTTGCCCGGCCGACCGACCGCGCGGGGCACGTCGGAAGGTGCACTCTGGGCCTTCACGAAACCCGCGAAGTGCGCGAGACCGACCACTTCGTAGCGTGGTGGCCCGAACCCGAGGGCCGCCAGCTCCGCAGCAGGCCACCGCGCCGGGTTCGGCCCCGGTGGTTCGCTGACCACCAGCAGCCCGCCCGGGGCAACCAATCCGGCCGCGATCTCGGCGGTTGCCGCCGGCGTGGCGAAGCTCCGGGCGGTCACGAGCTCCACCCTCTCCCGGAGCTCGGGGCGCCGGGCGGTCAGCTCCGCGCGCTCCTCGAGCACCTCGACCCGTGCCGTCCACCCGAGGCCGGCGATCTCCGTGCGCAGGTGCTCGCAGCGGCGGTGCCCGCTCTCGACCAGCACCGCATGTGCGTCGGGCCACTCCTCGGCCAGCACCAGCCCGGGAATACCGGCGCCGGAGCCCAGGTCCAGCATCGATGCCGGGGGATGCCCGAGTTGACGAAAGGCGGCGACTGCGAAGCCGGCCGCGTGGGTGAGATGGCCCTCGATCGACCCGGGGCCGAGGAAGCCGAGCGTGCGGGCTCGTACGAGGACCGCGTGCAGCGGCTCCTCATGGCTCACTCGGGGCGGATCACGACCCGGCGGCGCGGGTCCTCGCCCTCGGACACCGTGCTCACGCCGTCGATCTCGGCGACGACATCGTGCACGACCTTCCGGTCGGGCGACGCCATGGGCTCGAGAGACCGCGCCGTCCCTGCCTCTTTCACCTCGGCGGCCACTTTTGTCGCAAATGCCGCGAGTGCCTCGCGCCGCCGTTCCCGGTACCCGGCGACGTCGACGTGCACTCGAGCGCTCCGCCCGCCCGCGTGGTGCTGCACCGCGGCACGCACCACTTCTTCGAGGGCATGCAGGGTGACGCCCCGGGGCCCGACCAGCACGCCGAGGTTCTCGCCCTCGATCCGAACGGTGACGTCATCGTCGCCGATCTCGGTCCGGACGGTGCCCTCGAAGCCCATCACTCGTACGAGCTCGCCTGCGAACTCCGCCGCATGCGCCGCCTGCTCCTCCACCGGCATTGTCTCGACGTCCACTTCCGCCTCCTGGTCCTCGTCGGCGCGCGTTTTCGCATGCGGTGCAGGGCCGCGGCTGCGCCCTTCGCCAGTCCCGCTCGCGGCACTGCCGCCACGACCGTCCCCGGTACTTCTGCTCGCGCCGCCGCTCCCCCCGCCTCGCCCGCGGCGTCGGCGCGAGCGCTGACGGTCGGTCCCGGCCCGGTCGGTCGGCGCCTTGCCTGGCGCATCGTCATCGTCATCGGCAACGGCGGTCGGCGTGCGTCCCCGTCCCCCGCTCGAGCTGCGGGGCCCCTGCCGGTCGCCCCGGGGGCGGCGGCGGCGGCGGTCGGCCGGCTTCTCACGGGAGAGGGGCTTCACCCGGGCGCGGATCCGCGCGTCCGAACGGCGGAACAGCCCGCCCCGGGGCTCGTCCAGCACCTCGAACTCGAGCTCGTCTTCGACCACGCCGAGCCGGTCGAGGGCGAGCTCCTTGGCATCCTCGACCGTACGCGCGGTGACTTCGATCCAATCCATGTGTCAGCGCTTCCGTTTCTTCTTCCGGCGGGCCGCGTTCGCGGGAGGGCGGTTGCCGGTTCCGCCTCCGGAGGCGCCGCGGTTCGGGGTGCCGCCGCGGCGGGGCTGGGGTGGTGGCGCGGGCGGCTCTTTCCCGCCCTCTTCGCCGGCCTCGAGCGCGGGTTTGGGTTTCTCCTTCTTCGCCTCACCGGGGTGCTCTTCCTCGTACATCTTGTTGAGCACAAAGTGCTGCTGGCCGATGCGCCAGGTGTTCGAAACGACGAAGTAGAGGGTCGTCGCGGCGTTCAACCGGTAGGAGATGAACCCGAAGAAGAGGGGCATCACGCGGGTGATCGTCTGCATCTGCTTGTTGATCGGGGCGCCCGCGCGCAGCTGACGGGCCTGTGTCTGGCGGACCTGGTACCAGCCCGACAGCACGACGAGCCCGAGCAGGATCAGCCAGGGAAGCGCGTGGACGACGCCCTGCTTCAGTGCATCCCCGGTCGAGTTATTGAGCTCGAGGCCGAGGAAGCGCATCGGCTTCGGGGTGCTCTTCGCGATCTCCCCGGCGCACGATGGTTGAGGCTTCGGCGCCGAGGGCGGGAGCACCTTGCCGCCGAAGGAACAGACGTCGAGATACAGGCGGTTCAGTGATCCCGAGCGAGGGATGTGGGCCTGGATGCCGGGATTGCGGAACGTCCCGAACACCGCGATGCCGATCGGAAGGATGAGGAGAAGCGGGAGGCACCCGGCCAGCGGGTTGATCTTGTTCTCCTGGTAGAACTTCAGCAGCTCCTCGTTCTGCTTCGCGCGGTCGTCCTTGTACTTCTGCTGGATCTTCTTGATCTCAGGCTGGACGCGCTGCATCTGGATCATCGAGCGCGTCTGCTTCGCGATCAGCGGGAACTGCACCGCCATCACGATCAGCGTGAGGACGATGATCGCGAGGCCGAGATTGTGCGGCGGGACCGCGTACAGCAACGCGAGGAGCCAGCCGATTGCCCGGTAGAGGGGATCGAAGGGGCTCGCGGCTAGCACGGCTGCCTTTCGTTTCGATGCGCGGCACCTCGCGGTGCCGGCACCGGATCGAACCCGTGACCGCCGAACGGCTGGCAGCGGCTCAGCCGTCGGACCGCGAGCCACGCACCGCGCGCAGCGCCGTGCGACTCGATGGCTTCGCGCGCGTACGTCGAGCATGACGGGACGAACCGGCATGGTGACGCGCGGTCAACCGTCAACCGCTGGTAGAGGTCGAGGATGCGAAGAAGTCCCCGGCTCGGAAGCGACCGATTCATGACATTCCCGCCGAATGTGCCCGGAGAATGACGTGAAGCGCGTCCGAGAGCTCGCGGTATGTCGCGTCAGCCGAGTTCGGAGCCGCCTTGACCATGTAGCCCCACCCCGGTTGGAGCAACTCGTGCTGTTCGCGCACGGCGGCGCGGAGCCGGCGCCGCACGCGGTTGCGCGCGACCGCGTTCCCGACCGGTCGGCCGACCGCGAACGCGATCCGCGGTGGGTCTTGTCGCGTCGAAACCATGACGGCACTCACCTGGAGGGGCCCGGATCGGTGACGACGCCCATGAGCGATCGCCCGGAACATTGCTCGGTCACGAACGGACCAGATCAGGCTGAGAGATTGGAGCGACCCTTGCCGCGCCGACGGCCGATGACCGCTCGGCCGCCGCGGGTGCGCATCCGGAGCCGGAAGCCGTGAGTCTTCTTTCGCTTCCGGTTGTTCGGCTGGAACGTCCTCTTCACGCATGGCCTCCTCGAACGCCCGGGCCGAGGTAGGGGCCCAGGGGCGAGCGCGCCGCAGGATTTGACGTCTGCGCGCGCAGGTGGACGGGGCAGTGTACGTCCGAAGCGCGCACCCGGCAATGCGCGCGCGGGCTGGCAGAGGTTGCTTGTTGGCTTGTCCACAGCGCGCTAGCGTGCCGCTTCCTGCGCAGCCGGCCGGCCCCGGTTCCGGGAGCACTTCCCCGTCATGGCCGAGGAGTGGCCGGCCCCCGGGTCAGCTTCTCCACACTTGTGGAAAGCCCTGTGGACAACGGGCTCGGCGAACAATCGGGGAGTCGACCGTGGGTACTCCAGCGGCAGATGACCTCTGGGCAAGGGTCGCGGCGGCGGTACGGGCGCAGCTCTCGGAAGCGACATGGAATACATGGTTCCAAGGCGTGCACGGCCAGGACGCCAGCGAAGACACGCTGGTCCTCGCCGTCCCCAGCTCGGTCGCCGTCGAACGCATCCGCACGAGCTACCTCGGGCTCCTGGCCGACGCCGTGCAAGCACTCACCGGTGTCCCGCACCGCATCGACCTCATGGTCACCACTGAAGCACGACTCGAGCACGAGGCAGACGACTTCGCGCCTCCCCCGCCGCTGGCACGCTCGATCGAAGAACGGCCGCGTCCCGCCGACCAGGACACCGCGACCCCCTGGCCGACGACGCAGCTGAACCCCCGGTACAGCTTCGACCAGTTCGTGATCGGCGCGTCCAACCGCTTCGCGCATGCGGCCGCGCTCTCCGTGGCTGAAAGCCCCGCCCGCTCGTACAACCCGCTCTTCATCTACGGCGCGGCCGGACTCGGGAAGACCCACCTGTTGCACGCCATCGGTCACCACGTCCGCGCGTTGTTCTCGAGCAAGCGCGTCCGGTATGTCTCGACCGAGACGATGATGAACGAGTTCGTCGACGCGATGCGCTCCAAGGGCATGCCCGCGTTCAAGCGCAGGTATCGCGAGGTCGACGTGCTGCTCGTCGACGACATCCAGTTCCTCGAGCGCACCGAGCAGCTGCAGGAAGAGTTCTTCTACACCTTCAACGACCTGCACGGTCGGGGCAGTCAGATCGTCATCTCGTCGGACCGCCCGCCGAAATCCATCGCGACCATCGAGGACCGGCTGCGCAGCCGGTTCGAATGGGGCCTGATCACCGACGTCCAGCCGCCGGAGTTCGAGACGCGCCTTGCGATCCTGCGCAAGAAGGCCGAGGCCGAGCACCTCGACGGCATTCCCAACGACGTGCTGGCCTTCATCGCCGACAACGTGGTCGACAACGTCCGCGAGCTCGAAGGGTCGCTGATCCGGGTCGCGGCGTATTCCAGCCTGCATCGCGTTCCGCTGACCGACGACGTCGCCAAGGAGGTCCTCGCCGACCTCCTTCCCGCCTCCCGGCCCCGCATCATCACGCCCCAGGTCATCCTGGAGGAGACCGCCAAGATGTTCGGCTGGACCATCGACGACCTGTGCGGCAAGAGCAGACGCAGGCCGCTGGTGACCGCCCGCCAGATCGGGATGTACGTCTTCCGGGAGCTGACGGACTACAGCTATCCGAAGATCGCCGAGGAGTTCGGGGGCCGGGACCACACCACCGTGATGCATGCGTGCGAGAAGATCCGGGCGCAGATGGCAGAGAAACGCGTGGTGTTCGAGCAGGTCAACGAGTTGATAAGCCGCATCAAGCATGGAGCAAGTGGATAAGCCTGTGGACACACGAGGAAATCTTCGGACGCGTCGGGGACATGTCTCGCGGGGAGTGCGCGCCGCGCAGGAGCCTGTGCACCACAGTGGATACCGCGGTGCATGGCCATCGACGGCGCGACCAGCACCGTTCCCCGGTTCTCCACAATTCACAGGCCCTACTACTACGAAGAACAAGAATTGCAATATGACGGCGTCGAGGAGGACGGTGTGAAGTTCCGTTGCGAGCGTGACACCCTTGCCGATGCTGTCGCGACCGCACAGCGAACTGTTGCGAGTCGCAGCGGGGCGTTGCCGGTGCTCCAGGATCTGCGAGTGACGGCAACCGAGGAAGGACTCGAGCTCATCGGCTCCGATCTCGAGATCACAAACCGCGTGCGAGTCCCGGCGGAGGTGGAGGAGACCGGGGTCGCGGTCGTCCCCAAGCTCCTCGGGGAGATCGTGCGGAAGCTCGAGCAGGGTTCGGTGACCGTGACCGTCACCGGTGACGAAGCCGTGATCACCGCCGGCCGGTTCTCGACCTCCTTGCGGTTGAAGCCGGCCGAGGACTATCCCCGGTTGGCGTCGCCCGACGGTGATGGGGTCAAGGTCGATGCGGCCGCGTTCGCCGCCGCGCTGCGTCAGGTCGTGCGCGCCGCGTCCAAGGACGACCTCCGCCCGATCCTGACCGGTGTGCTGCTCACCGCGCACGGGGGCGGGCTTCGCCTCGTTGCGACCGACTCGTACCGGCTGGCGGTACGCGACCTCGGCGGCGTGAGCATGCTCAAGGAGGGTCAGCGGGTGCTCGTCGCGGCCAAGGGTCTCGCCGAGGTCCAGCGCCTGGCCGGCGACGGAGAGATCGAGGTCGTGTTGCGCGAACGCGACGTGGTGTTCCGCACGTCGCGCGCCGAGGTCACCGCCCGGCTCATCGAAGGCGACTTCCCGAACTACGAGCAGTTGATCCCGAGCGGCTATCCCAACCGGCTCACGGTCGTGCGCGAAGCGTTGCTCGATGCGCTGGATCGGGTGCAGATCGTGGGGCAGAACCGCGACAACGCGGCAGTGCGTCTGGCGATGAGCGCAGACGGGCTCGAGCTCTCGATGTCGGCCCAGGACGTCGGCAACGCGCAAGAGACGCTGGATGCCAAGTTCGAGGGCGGCGAGCTCACCGCCGCATTCAATCCGGTGTTCCTCCGGGAGGGTGTCGACGCGGTCGAGTCCGCCGAAGTCGCCCTGGAAACGATCGACCCGTTGAAACCGGCCACGTTGCACTCGGCCGACGCCGGCGACTTCCTGTACTTGCTGATGCCTGTGCGCACGTCCTGAGCTCCGGCCTGGTTGCGATGCGCGCGGCCGCCGAAGCCCTCCCGGCGACGAGCGTCGGACACTTGTGGCTGACCGACTTCCGCTGCTTCGCGACCGTCGATGTCGAGCTCACGCCCGGCCTCACCGTGCTCTATGGCGCGAACGGGCAGGGCAAGAGCAGTCTGCTCGAAGCGGTGGGCTGGGTGGCGCGGTCACGATCCTTTCGTGGTGTTGCCGACGCGTTGTTGGTGCGCGCCGGTGCCGAGCAGGCGGTCGTGCGCGCGGAGGTGCGTTCGGGAGAGCGGCACCAGTTGTTCGAAGCCGAGATACGGGTCGCGGGCCGGAACCGGATCCTGTGCAACCGCCAGCCGGTGGCGCGGGCCCGGGATCTGCACGGCCTGTTGCGCGTCACGGTGTTCTCACCAGACGATCTTGCGTTGGTGAAGGGCGGGCCGGCCGAGCGGCGCGAGTACCTCGACGAGCTGTTGGCGATGCTGTCGCCGCGCTACGAAGCGGCGCGCGGCGACTTCGAACGGGTGCTGAAACAACGCAACGCGTTGTTGCGCAGCGGTGTGCGCGACGAAGAAGCGCGTGCCACGCTCGACGTCTTCGACGAACAGCTCGTGCATGCAGCTTCCGAGCTGACGCGGGGTCGCTTGCGACTGGTCGAACGGCTCCTGCCCGCGATCGCGCACGGTTACGGCGTTCTCGCGGACGGCGCGGGCGATGTGCATGCGACGTACGACGCCGAATGGTCCGACGGCCCCTTGGATGCTTCGGACAGCGACGCAGTCGAGACCGGATTACGCGACGCGATCGCGTCCCGGCGGCGCGCAGAGATCGAACGCGGGTTGACGCTCGTCGGCCCGCATCGTGACGAGTGGCGGCTGACGATCGGGGGCCTCGACGCGCGTCATCAAGCGTCCCAGGGTGAGCAACGCACGCTCTCGCTGGCGCTGCGGCTGGCCGGACACGAGGTCGTCGGCGCGCTGACCGGTGCCGTACCGGTGCTGTTGCTCGACGACGTGTTCAGCGAGCTCGACGCCGCACGTGCCACGGCGCTCGTGCACAACCTTCCGGCGGGCCAGACGCTGTTGACGACCGCGGGGGTCGTCCCGCCCGACGTCGTCGCCGAGCGCCGGTTGCGCATTCACGACGGTCGTCTCGAAGGTGCGGACACGTGACGCGGGAAGATCCGGTCCCGTTGCGGGACGCGCTCGCGGCTGTCGGCAAAGAGCTCGGTCTTCCCGAGACCAACGACCTCGACGTGCTCATCGCGGTGTGGTCCGAGCTCGTCGGCAACGACGTCGCGCAGCACGCGCGGGTGCGGTCGGTGCGAGACGGAGAATGCACGATCGAGGTCGACGGGCCGGCGTGGGCGACCCGTGTGCGATACCTCCTGGGCGACCTCCAACGGCAGGTCAACGAGCGCTGCCGGGAGGGCTTTCTGACCAGGGTGAAAGTCGTCGTGGCCGTGCCCCGAAGAACCGTTTGAACGCCTCCGTTCTGGTAAGCTGGAGCTACCGAAAACACCCCCGCTGACCAGGTATTTCGCGTGCCGGACCGGGGTGTTGCAGCACGCTTCAAAAGGACTCGCGCGCGTGGCGTACGGCGCCAAGGACATCTCGATTCTGAAGGGCCTGCAGCCGGTGCGAGAGCGCCCCGGTATGTACATCGGCTCGACCGGCCCCACAGGGCTCCATCACCTGGTCTACGAGGTCGTCGACAACTCGGTCGACGAGGCGCTCGCGGGCTACGCGACCCGTATAGACGTGACCCTGCTCGCCGACGGCGGCGTGCGCGTCGTCGACGACGGACGCGGAATTCCCGTCGATCCTCACCCGGAGTATCCGGACAAATCCGCGGCCGAGATCGTGCTCACGATGCTCCACGCCGGCGGCAAGTTCGGCGGCGAGGGCTACAAGATCTCCGGCGGTCTCCACGGCGTCGGCGTGTCGGTCGTGAACGCGCTGTCACGCCGCCTCGATCTGGAGATCCAGCGGGACGGCGGTCGCTACACGCAGTCCTTCGTCGACGGCGGCGAGCCGGAGTCACCGCTCCAGCGGATCGGTGACTCCGACGCGACGGGGACGTCGGTGACGTTCTGGCCGGACCCCACGATCATGGAAGAGCTCGAATTCCGCGCGCAAACGCTGCTCGAGCGGTTGCGGGAGATGGCGTTCCTCAACAAGGGCCTGGAGATCGTGTTCCGCGACGAACGCGGCGAGGAACCGACCGAGCAGGTGTTCCGGTACGAAGGCGGCATCGTCGACTTCGTCGCCCACCTCAACGCCTCGAAGGAGCCGCTGTTCACGCGGGTCATCGACATCACCGATGCATACGACAACGGCGAGGTCGAGATCGCGTTGCAATGGAACACCGGCTACTACGAGGGCCTCCACTCGTTCGCGAACAACATCGGCACGACCGAAGGCGGGATGCACGAGGAGGGCTTCAAGAAGGCCCTCACCAACGTCGTGAACCGCTACGCGCGCGACAAGGGCCATCTCAAGGAGAAGGACGAGAACCTCCTCGGCGAGGACATTCGCGAGGGGCTCACCGCGATCGTGTCCGTGAAGCTCCGCAACCCCCAGTTCGAGGGCCAGACCAAAACCAAGCTCGGCAACACCGAGATCCGGTCGTTTCTCGAGCGGGTGACGAACGAGAAGCTGAAGGACTGGCTCGAGGAGCACCCGACCGAGGGCAAGGCCATCGTGACCAAGGCGCTGCAGGCCGCTCGTGCCCGCATGGCGGCCCGGGAGGCTCGCAACGCATCGCGGCGCAAGACCCTGCTCGAGTCGGCCTCCATGCCCGGCAAGCTCGCCGACTGCTCCTCACGGAACCCCGAGGAAGCGGAGATCTTCATCGTCGAGGGTGACAGCGCCGGCGGCAGTGCGAAGAAGGCACGCAACCCGCAGTTCCAGGCGATCCTGCCGATCCGCGGGAAGATCTTGAACGTCGAGCGCTCGCGCCTCGATCGCATGCTCCGCAACGAGGAGATCCAGGCGCTCATCAGCGCGGTCGGCGCGGGTATCGGTGAGGAGTTCGACATCACCAAGCTGCGCTACCACAAGATCATCTTGCTGGCCGACGCCGACGTGGACGGCGCACACATCCGCACGCTGCTGCTGACGTTCTTCTACCGCCAGCTGCCGGAGGTGGTGCGCGCGGGCTACGTGTACATCGCGCAGCCGCCGCTGTACGGCGCAAAGCTGGGCAAGGACGACCGCACGTATTTGAAGGACGATGCCGCACTCGCCGCCTTCGAAGCCGAGCACCCCGACCGGAAGATCGAGATCAGCCGCTTCAAAGGCCTCGGTGAGATGGACTGGCAACAGCTCGCCGAGACGACGATGGACCCCGCGAGTCGCACGCTGCTGCAGGTGTCCGTGGACGACGCGGCGATTGCCGACGAGATGTTCTCGACGCTCATGGGCGACGACGTCGACCGGCGCCGCGGCTTCATCCAGGAGAACGCCAAGGACGTGCGTTTCCTGGACATCTGACCCCGAGGAGCGAACGCAGCAATGCCCGACGAACCCACGTTGTCGAACATCGACCCCATCGAGATCCAAGAGGAGATGGAACGCTCCTTCTTGGACTACGCGATGTCCGTCATCACGTCGCGGGCGCTGCCGGACGCGCGCGACGGGCTCAAGCCGGTCCAGCGACGGATCCTGTACGGCATGTACGACCAGGGCATGCGGCCCGATCGCCAGCATCGCAAGTCCGCGAACGCCGTCGGTCACGTCATGGCGATCTACCACCCGCACGGCGACTCCGCGATCTACGACGCGCTGGCGCGCATGGCGCAGGATTTCTCGCTGCGGTATCCGCTCATCGACGGCCACGGAAACTTCGGCTCGCCCGATCCCAACGACCGGCCGGCCGCGCAGCGGTACACCGAAGCGCGTCTTGCGCCGCTCGCGATGGAATTGCTCGGAGAGATCGACGAAGGCACCGTCGACTTCGACAGCACCTACGACGGGCAGCACCAGCAGCCCACCGTGTTGCCGGCGAGGTTCCCGAACCTGCTCGTCAACGGCGGCGGCGGCATCGCGGTCGGCATGGCGACGAACATCCCCCCGCACAACCTCACCGAGGTCATCGACGCGACCGTCCACCTCATCGACAATCCGGAAGCGACGGTCGAGGATCTCATGCAGTTCGTGCAGGGTCCGGACTTCCCGACCGGCGCGACGATCCTCGGACGCGCAGGCATCGTCGAGTACCTAAGTACCGGCCGGGGCTCGGTCCGCATGCGCGCGGTGGCCGACATCACCGAGGATGCGCGCGGGGGCCAGCGCATCGTCGTCACCGAGGTGCCGTACCAGACATCGGTCGAGGTGATCGGTACGAAGATCGCCGAGCTCGTCAACGAGCGACGCATCGAGGGCATCCGCGACGTGCGCAACGAGTCGGCGGGTGACACGACGCGCCTCGTCGTCGAGCTGAAGCGCGACGCGAACGCGCAGGTGGTGTTGAACCAGCTGTACAAGCACACCCCGATGCAGACGAACTTTGCCGCGAATGTGCTCGCGCTGGTCGACGGCGTCCCCCGGGTGCTCAACCTGCGTGCCGCGCTCGCGGTCTATGTCGCCCACCAGATCGAGGTCGTGACCCGGCGGAGTGAATACCGGCTGGCGAAGGCACGCGACCGTGCGCACATCGTCGAGGGTCTGCTCAAAGCGCTCGACATGATCGACGCGATCATCACGTTGATTCGCGGCTCCGAATCGGCCGACGCGGCGCGTCAGGCGCTCGCGGGGGCGCCGTTCGAGTTCACCGACACGCAGGCGACGCACATCCTCGACATGCAGCTCCGCCGGCTCGCCGCGCTCGAACGCCAGAAGCTGCAAGACGAGTTCGGGGAGCTGCGCGCCACGATTGCCGAGCTCGAATCGGTCCTCGGTGACGACACGAAGCTGCGTGGCGTCATCAAGGACGAGCTGGCCACCGTCCGGCAGAAGTACGGCGACGGGCGCCGCACGCAGATCATGACCGACCCCGGCGACCTTGCCGATCTCGACCTCATCGAGGACGAGGAGCTCGTGGTCGTGCTGTCCCATACCGGCTATGTGAAGACGGTGCCCGTCGACCAGTTCCGTACGCAGAGCCGCGGCGGCAAGGGTGTGCGCGGCGGGAACCTGCGTGACGAGGACTACGTCGAGCACCTGCTCACCACGAGCGCGCACTCGTACCTGTTGTTCTTCTCGAACCGCGGCCGCGTCTACCGGCTACGCGCCCACGAGATCCCGATGAAGGATCGGACGGCGCGCGGCACTGCGCTGGTGAACCTCGTGGCGTTGCAGCCCGACGAGCACATCGAGGCGGTGATCGACACGCGCACCTACGAGGATGGCGCGTACCTCTTCTTCGCGACGCGCAACGGCATGGTGAAGAAGACGCGCATGTCCGAGTACGACTCGTCGCTGCGCACCGGGTTGATCGCGATCAACCTCAACGGCGGCGACGAGCTCGTGCGTGTCATCCAAACCAACGGCACCGATGACGTCTTCATGGTGTCGCAGCAGGGCATGACGATCCGGTTCTCCGAAGAGGACGTTCGGCCGATGGGCCGCGCCACTGCGGGTGTGCGCGGGATGAAGCTCCGTTCGACCGACGACGGTGTGGTGAGCAGCGACGTCGCGCGCGACGACGGCGTGCTCTTGTTCGTGTCGTCGAGCGGCCACGGAAAGCGCACGCTGCTCGCGGCCTTCAACCGGCAGGGACGCGGCGGTCAGGGGGTACGCGGGATGCGGGTCACCGAGGCACGCGGCCGGGTGGTGTCCGCGTTCATCGTGGATGCCGGCACCGAGATCCTCGTGTTCTCGTCGGCGGGCAACCTCGTGCGCATGGGCGTCGACGAGATCTCCGAGCAGGGCCGGGACGCCACCGGGGTGCGCGTGGCCCGGCTCGACGAGGGCGATACCGTGGTGGCCGTGGCGCCGGTACTCGAGGCCGAGACCAACGGCGAAGAGATCGAGAACGGCGCGGGGGACGAGGAGACCTGATCCATGGCGCGCGCCAAGGCGATGCTCGAGAGCGTTCCGGCGCCTGACGGTCGGGCACCGCGGAAGCGGAGTCGCCGGCGCGGGGTCACGACGGCGCGCCAGGTCTACGAGCGCCGTTACGTGCAGACGGTTCGCTCGGTCGACCTGTGGTCGGTCCTCAAGGTGGCGATCTGCTTCTACTTCGCGGCGCTGATCGTGTTGCTGGTCTCGGGGATGATGCTTTGGTGGATCGCGTCGGCGGCGGGTGCGATCGGCAACATCGAGAAGTTCATCGGAGAGCTCGTCGACAACAAGGACTTCCGTCTTCTCTCCTGGCAGGTGCTGCGCGCGGCGACGCTCATCGGCCTGGTCGTGGTGTGCATCCTCACCGTGCTCACCGTCCTCGCCGCCGCGTTCTACAACCTGTTCTCGGAGCTGCTCGGTGGCGTGGAAGTCACCGTCGTCGAACAAGAAGAGCTCGACAAGTAGGCCCGCTATCATCGCCCGCTGGTCCGGGGCTATAGCTCAGCCGGTTAGAGCGCATCCCTGATAAGGATGAGGTCGCTGGTTCGATTCCAGCTAGCCCCACAGAGTTTCTCCTTTCGGCTACGTGTCAGGGCATGTCGGGCCGCCCGGCACACAGAGCGCGACGAGGCTCGCGTCGCTGTTGCTCGCGATGTTCGAGATGCTGTCCGGGTTCGGCCCGCGGACACCTACCCCGCCGCCCACGAGGAGTGTGCCCTCGATGACGACCGCGCCCGACGCGATCCCGCCGAGTGTGGTGCGATCGCCGACGGTTTGCCGGAACAACAACTTGCCGGTCTTGGTGTCGTAGATACGCACCTGCGGCGCGATCGCGGAGCCCACGATCACGAGGCCGTTGACCGCGCTCGTCGAGCCGAAGCTCGCGTCGCCTTCGAGTCCCGTCGCGCCGGTGTTCTGCCACACCACCGCGCCGGTGTCGAGATTCAACGTGTGCACCGTCGGTCGTTGCGGGTTCCCGGGGTCCCTTCCAGCGGCGGTCGCGAAGTAGAGGCGTCGCGCCCCTTCGTCGACCGAGGCAGTCGCCTGGATCCCGTCCGCGAAGCCACCGGGCACGACGTTGCGCGTCCAGTACGGCAATGCGGAAGGATTCGCGTCGTTCCAGCGCACGCCGTTGTGCGCGTTCACGCCGTCGCGATCGACGACGTAGTACGTGCCGTCCTTGTTGCCGATGCCCACGACCTGGCGTTGCACACCGTCAACCGAGATCGAGAACAGGTTCGGGACACCGCCGAACGCGAGATCGTCGTTGTCGACCTCGCGGGGACGCCAGCTCCACCGAGGGTGTCCGTCGAAGTCGAGGCTGAACAGCGCCTCCGCGAACTTCGGCATCGGCGGTCGCGGGCGCGGGCTGGTCGGGTCGGTGCTCGTGTCGCAGTTCGTCGACGCGGTGAACAGCGCGTGGCGCGTGCGGTCGATGGCGGCGGACGACCAGATGCCGCCGCATCCGTTCGGCGCGCGGTCGCCTCCGCAGCCGGGCCGGGTCGCGAAGAAATTCCCTGGCAGTCCCAGCTGGGCGGCCGAATGGAAGCCGTCGTACCGGTGGATGTGGTCGTGCTTCGCGGGCCTGCAGGTCGAAGCCGTCGTCGTGTCGAAGTACCACTCGAGCGCGCCGCTGCGCGCGTTGATGGCGTAGAAGCCGCCTTTGCCGGTCACCGACTCGTTGACGTCCATGCCGAAGAAGACCTTGCCGTTCGCGACGATCGGCGACGACTCGACTTCGTTGCGTTCGTCGGTGAACGAGCACAGCCCCGGAGGACGGCCGTGCAGGTCGATGCAGCCAGTACCGGCCGCGAACCGCCATATCTCACGGCCGTTGCGCGCGTCGAGCGCGTACACCGTCTCGCCGGCCGCGACGATCACGAGTTGACGGTTGTTGACCTTGACGACGGTGGGTGACGACGCGCCGGGGAAGTTCGCGCCGGGCTGATCGTCCCAACGGAACCGCCACACCTCCCGGCCGTCGTTGAAACGCGCCGCGTAGACATGGCCGTCCCACGCGTTGAAGAACACGAGGGGCGTGCGACCCTTGTGTGGCAGGTTGACGCGCGCGACCGCGGGCGTCGCTGTGATGATCGCGTCGGTGTGGAACCGCCACTTCTCTCTCAGCGTCGAGACCGAGCCCTTGTTGAGATACTTCTCCTGCGCGTTGAAGAACTGACGATCGGGCCCGTACGCAAAGTCGCGGGACTCGACGAGACCCCGCGAATGGATCGGTCGGCGCAGGTTCGGTCCTTCGAGCACGCCCATCGCATCGGGGAACGCGAGACCGCGGTCCATGATCTCGGGCGCCTGAGGCTGGCCATTGACGAACCGAATGCGCCGCACCTTGCCGTCGGGTCCGGGGCCGATGCTCGAGCCGATCGCAAGGTCGATATCCGCGTAGTAGAGGGTGCCGCGCGAGTCGATCGCCATGCCCAGCGGCGTTCCCTTTGTATACGTACCGGGCCCCTCGCCGGGCTCCGGCACCATGATCGGGCGAACGAGGTGACCGTTCGCGTCGTACTCGTCGATGCGGCCGAGCAGGACGGTCGAGACGTAGAAACCGCCCGACGGCGAGCGGACGATGCCGCTCGCGCCACTGAACCCGCTTCCCGTGATGAACCGTTCGCGATGGACGGTCGTCGCGAGCGGCGCGCCCGTCGCATCGCGCTTGCCGCAGCCGCCGGCGGCCGTGTCCGAAGTGGGGAACGGACCCGTGTAGCGGAGGACACCCGCGGTGGGGTCGCGGTTCGACGCGACATAGATGCGTTCCTGCTGGTCGACGTAGATCTGGGTCGCGGTCGCGATGGCGACGTCGATCTTGCAGTAGTGAATCTGACCGACTCCGCCGACCCCGGTGTTGAACGGCGGGAACCACACGATGAGCTGACCCGTGGGTGGACCGCCCGCCTGATTGCCGACGTCGGTGGTCACGACGCGGCCGTGAGGGAGAAAGCCGCATCCGAAGTTCTCGCCCACCTTGGGGTCGTCACCCGAGTATGTCGGCGAGAGCTTGGCGACCTCTTTCGCGCGCAGCTTGCCGACCTCGTTGCCGTGGAGCTTGAAGACGCCCCAGCCCGGCGGCGGGTTCGGTTGGCCGGTGTCCTCGCCCGCGATGAAGCGGCGCGAGCCGTCGGGAAAGAAGCAGATCTGCGCGTTGATGTCGAGGCTGTGCGGGTCGCGCGAGTGCGAGGGAATCACGTTTTGCTTCACGAATGGCGCGTCGGCGTCGTACGCGTTGAGGTTGTTGCCTTCGCCGCTGAACAGGATGACCGCGTTCTCATGCCTCGGAGGTGCGCTGTCGCGCTTCGGACGTGCGTTCGCGACCCCGGGCACTAGCCCGTTGGTGGCGACCGCGAGAGCAACTGCCACGAACAAGACACGAAACTTCGCGTGGTGCACGACGTCCCCCAGTCGCTACAGCCCATGAGTCCGGCGAGCCGACCCTAACGACCAAGCGGCGGCTGGGGCAACGAACGGCGACCGTGCGCGTCCGCCCCTATCGGGGTCTCAACACACGGAACTCGTTGCCATCGGGATCGGTCATGAGCACCCCGCCGACATCGCCTTGGCCGATGTCGATTCGAGTCGCACCGAGCGAGACGAGGCGGTCGACCTCCACTTGCTGATTGACGTGGTCGAGCGGAGCGATGTCGAGATGCAGCCTGTTCTTCGCGACCTTCGGGACAAGTGGCGGACCCCAGGTGACGAACGGACCGATGCCATCTGGCGCGCGGATCGCAGTTTCTTCGTCCTGATCCCAGACCAACGGCCATCCAAGTGCAGCGCTCCAGAAGTACCCGACATCGCGCGTCCCGTCGCACGTGATCGATCCGAAACGTCCACAGTCGGCGAGGAACGAGTTGTCCGGCTCGATGACGCAGAACTCGTTGCCTTCGGGGTCTGCGAGCACGACGTGAGCTTCGTCCGGACTCTGACCGATGTCGATGTGGCGGGCGCCGAGCTCGACCAACCTCGCGACCGTCTCCTGCTGATCATCGATGGACGTGGTCGTCAGATCGAGATGGAGACGGTTCTTACCGGCCTTTTGCTCCGCGACGGGCAGGAAGAGGATCGGGAACCTCGTGCCATCCGTCGGCACCAGACCGATCTCATCATGGGTCGCGTCGCCGCTGTCCCATCGCAGCGCGTCGGCCCAGAAACGCGCGAGACGCAGCGGATCGTTCGCATCGAAGCAGAGCGCGGCGAGCCGCGAACCCGTCCCCTCCACCGGCGTCATTGCTGTATGGGCGATTGCTGTTCGACGTCGATCCTGAAGGTGAAGCGCGTGGAAGCGCCGTGGCTGTCGGTCACCGTGAAGTAGTAGTAGTCGGTACCGGACCAGGTGCTGCTCGGGAAGTTCGGCGGTTGGTAGTACGTCCCGGCATGGCCGTTGTAGTGGGTGGGATACACCACGCCGCCGTAGGTCGAGCTCGGTCCCGCCGAGGTGATCGTCATCGCGTCACCGTCGGGGTCCGAGATACATCCAACGCCTTTGTCGATGACGTACGCGACGTTCCAGTTGTTGTACGGGACGGACGTGTAGCAGGTCCGCCACGCGATGGGCGCGCGGTTGGGATGGTTGGGTGTCGTCCCGCCGGTCGCGGGGGTGGTGACCACGGGCCCGGTCGGGCTCGGACCCGGGATCGGGCCAGGGCTCGGGCCGGGATTGTTTCCACCGGTACCTCCGCCGTTCCCACCGCGGGTGCTGACGCCGCCGGGCGTCGCGGGGGCGTTGTAGTACACGACGGTGAGCACCGAGTGGGGTGCCCCGATCGGAGCGGTCGCCTCGAATTTCACCCAGTTGGGTCCCGGCGACAACGGCACCGGCGTTGCCCATCCGCCCTTTTTGTCGACAGGGACGTCGTGTCCGCCGAGCAGCGGTCCGTCGGCCGTTGTCGTGGTTCCTACCAGCCGGACCTTGTTGCCCGCTCGGGTGGTACCGACGAACTGCGCGGTCGGCACGCTCAGGGGCGCGTCATAGGGCGGAGAAAGGATGTCCAGCGCCGTGGTGGCGTTCTTCTCCTTGACCCACGCCGTGTGCTCGCCGCGCTCGTCCTTCTGCCACTTCGCGAGCCGCTTCTGGTCGATTCCATCGGGCGGGACCTTGATCTCATACGTGATCCGAGCGGTGCCGACGCGCACCTTCGGCACGATACGAAGTACCGGATCGCTCTTGATCCACTTGACGAGTGTGAAGTCGCTCTTCTTGTAGGTGAGCTTCACCGACTTGCTGGTTTTCGCCAAGGTCTTCGGGAACACCTCGTCGGTGGTGGGGTCGGCGCCCTTCGACATCGTGAACAACAGCTGACCCTTGAGAAGTGATCCGTGATCGCCGCCGAGCGTCCACGTGCGTTCGACCTTGGTGCGGTCCCCCGCGTTCTCTGCCGCGAACCGGAGCTCGGACGGAAGCTCGCCGGGGGGCTTGGCAGCGTCCTTGGACTTCGTGCCGCCGGTGAACGCGACGAGCGCGCCGACCGCGAGTGCGATCGCGACGACGACCGCGATCGCAGCGATGATGACTCCGCGTCGCGACCTTCGTGACAACCCTTCCGTCTCCGGTGGGTTGACGACTGACGCCAGCTCCGTCGGTGGCTGCGGCCGGTCATGTTCCGTGATGACGGGGGGGAGTGGAGAGATCGCATCGTCGATCGCCGCAGGGTCGCCGGAGTTGGCCAAGGCCGCCTGCGGCGACACCAGTGTGGAATCGGCGGTGACGAGCTCATCGGACCGTGTCGTGTGCTCGCGTTGATCGCGGGTCTCGTCGAGCTCCGGATCCCGAGTCAAATCGAGCGTTTCCGCTCGCGGTTTCGTGTCGTCCAGTGGTGCGGTGGGAATCGGCGCGGTGGGAATCGGCGCAGTGGGAATCGGCGCGGCGGGAATCGGCGTACCGGACTTGATGCGCTCGAGCGCCTCGAGCATCTCGTTGGCGCACGATCGCCAGCGGTGGTCCGTGAGCGTGATCGCGTGCCGCCGAGTGAGCGGCCGTATCTCCGTGGGAAGGTCCCGCGCGGCGGGCATCGGGGCGCCACCCACGAGCACCGGCAGCACCCGGAGCCCACGCTCGAGCGCCCGCTGGATTTCGAGACGGACGTAGTCGTTCTCGTCGTCGAGTCGAGGAGCTCCCGCCTCGTTGCTGATGGTCGTCCACGTCGGTCCGATCACGACGAGGAGGATGTCTGCGCGCTCGATCGTCTCGTCGATGACTTCGACGAAGTCTCTGCCGGGCGAAATGCTGTCGATGTCGATGAAGACGTGTTCCTCGTCGAGATGTTCGACGAGGAAGTCGTAGAGGCGGCCCGCGTCGGCCCGGCTATCGGCGCGCCGATAGTTGATGAAGACGTTGAGTTGTCGAAGAGTCGGGTCTCGCTCGGTCATGGCGCCCCCGCACCCTCCTGAACGGTCACGAGCCGTCGGGAGGGATGTCGCCAGTTCCTCTTCGGGCTGGCCGGACACTACAGCAGGAACGTGTGGTGGTTCGAGTGCGCGAGAGGGAGAAAATGGTGGATGCCGGCGTTCAGGGTTGTAGGACTGCGCGGATTTCGTTCACGGGGTAGGTGCGGGTGACGGTGAGTGTCGCCGTGCCGATGTCGGCCAGGACGACGGGTGCGGCGAGCTGCGGGCCGGTGAGTGTCGCGGTGGCGTGCCATACCCCGCCGATGGCGATCGTGTGCCGGCCCTTGGTCTCGAACGTGTAGTGGCCGCGGCCGGCGTCCTGGACGGGGCCGCCGTCGACGCTGATGGTGTAGTGGTCGAGGGTGGCGGTGCCGACGATGCGGTAGCCGCGGATGGATGCGGCGATGCTCGTGGTCGTGGATCCGGTGGTCCAGATCCGGGTGTCGAGTCCGGTGATGCCGCGCGTCGCGGGGTCGGTGTGGATCGTGGGTGCCGGCAGGCGCGCGGCGCGCCAGGTCTCGGCGAGTGTCGGTGGTTGCGGCAGCGCGATCGTGGGTGGGACGCCGGCGGGCTGGATCGGTACGCACGTTCTGTAGTCCGCGACGACGGCGCCGTTGGGAGCGGTGCCGACGATGTGGTATTCGGCGCCGCCGAGCGGGTTCCCGGGTACTGCGCACCAGCCGGCCAGGCTTCCAATCGTCGCTCGTTCCGGCACCACTCGATACGACACGAACGACACCAGTGGCGTTGCCCCTGCGCCGCTCGTGCTCGAACCTGGATTCGAATACGTCAAGCCCACCTGCACGTTGCCTGGTGGGCCGAGCGAACCGGTGCCGTTGACCTCCGCACGCGCGGTTCCGGAAGCCAGCAACATGAATCCCGCCGTGAGCGCGGCGACGCGCTTCACAGATGGACTTCCTCGTCGACTTCCGAACCGTCGGCGAGATACCAGCGATCTCCGACACGGACCACGACGTACTGGTACGTCGTGGTCGGCGCGGACATCCGCCGCTGGCTGGTCACCTTTCCGGAACGATTGACGATCTTCTGTGCGACGATCGGCTCTTTCACGCGTGCTGTGAACACGGTGGGTGTACGCGACACGATGCGGATCTCGTCTTGCCCGTTGCGGACCTCGTATGCGCGCTTCTTGTCGTCGCGCAGGAGGCCGAGGTCATGCCGATATCCGGCGTCGATCTTCGAGCTCGGCGCGGTGAAGTTGACCGCAAGCGAGGGTTCCACGCGATGCGCCCCGGTCCAGTTGGCGTAGTCGAGTAACGACTGGAGGATCTTCTTGTAGTTGGTGCCCGTGTTGAGGATCTCCGGGGGCGGGACGGAGTTGTCGAAGCTGTAGAGCGGAACCGTGGTCGTCGTCGTGCTCGGGGCGCGCGCGGCGGCCGTCGACGGCGCGGAGGAAGGCGGCGCAGCCTTCGGGGTGCCGTTGCTGCTGCACGCGGCGAAGCTTAAGAGTGAAATGGAGATGACCTGGCGGCCCCACGTCGCCACGGTGCGGGAGGTTACGGCGTCGGCAGGCGCCGCCACAATGCCTGCTCGATACACTCCGCGTCGTGAAGGCCTTTCGGCGGCTGCTCGTCGTCCTCGGCGTCGCCGGCCTCGTCGGCGCGATTGCCAAGTTGCGCGGCAAGGGTGGTGTGCCGCCGACCAGCGGAGGCTGGCGCGAGCTCGAGGGTCCCGACTTCCGCTGATGACGACCGCACTCGTCGTCGGCGTGGGTGCAGTCGGCACACGCGCCGCGCGCCAACTCATCGACACGCCCGGGATCGATCGGCTCTTGCTCGCCGATCGCGACGACACGCAACTCGCCGAGGTCGCTGACGCGCTCGGGCCCGACGCCGGCGCGATCGACTTCGCGCCCGGCGATCCAATTCCTTCGGATGTCGACGTCGTCGCGACCGCGCTCCCCGGCGGGGTCGATCACACGGTCGTGTCGGCGGCGATCGCGGCGGGCGTTCCGGTTGCGTCGAGCGACGACGAGCACGACGCGATCGAACAACTGCGCGCGCTGTCGCCGAACGCGAGGGGCGCCGAGGTCACGATCGCGGTCGGCTGCGGTCTCGCGCCGGGCCTCGCGGACGTGTTGGCGTCGCATGCCACGACGATGTTCGAGAAGGTCGACGAGATCAGGGTCGCTCGTACCGGTTGGGGCGGACCGGCCTGCGTCGACACCGTTCGCCACGAGCGGCGGGTGCTCGTGCACACGTGGCACGACGGCTCGTGGCGCGAAGAACACCCACACGGCGACAACCTCGTGTGGTTCCCCGAACCGATCGGCGGCCGCGATTGCCGCACGGTCACCGGGGGCACCGCGCTGCTCGTCGACGCGTTCGGCGCCGTGCCGCGCATCAGCCTGCAGGTCGGCGAGCCGCCCAAGCGAGCGCGGTTCCGCCGCCGGTTCGGCGACGAGGGCGAGTGGGGCGCCGCCCGCGTCGACGTGTGGGGCCGCCGCGACGGAACGCTCGATTGTGTCGTCTACGGCGTCGTCGAACGCACCGCGGTCGCGGCAGGCACCGTGCTGGCGGTCACGGCCGCGCGGCTCGGAGGCGCGCTCGAACCGAGCCTGAGCCAGCCCGGCGTGCACGGGCTCGCGTCGTTGGTCACGCCGGTGCCGTTCCTCGCCGAGCTTGCGCAACGCGGCGTGCGCGCCGCGGCGTTCGAGGGTGTCGCGGTCGCCTGACAGCGGTTCCGCGGGAGCCCGGCGGCACCAACGCTCGGGGGGAATTTGATTCCGCCGGACTCCGCACGAGCTTTGCGTAGCTGGATGCACCATAGGCAACGCATCGCCCGCGCTCTCGACGGAATGGGTGAACTCTCGGTTAAGCGCGGGGCAGCTCGACGCGGAAGAGCGGCGGGCGCGCTCGCGCGAGGACGATCGTGCCGCCTTCGGTCGTGATCAACGTGCGCGCCAGCGCCAAGCCGATGCCGTGCCCATCCGGACGGAGGTGCGACTCGAACAGCGTGTCGACCGCGTCGGGTTCGATGCCCGACCCGGCGTCTTCGACGTCGATGCGCCCCCGGCGGTCATCGGCGCTCACGCGCACCTTGATCGTGCCGCGTCCGTGGCGCGCGGCGTTCGACAGCAAGATGTCGACGACCTGACCGATCGCGCCGACCGCGGCCACCGCCGGCACGTCCTGTGAGACGTCGACAACGATCGGACGGCCCTCGCGTGCGAGGATCGGCCGCACGTCGTCGGTGTGCTGACGCACGAGGTCGGCGAGGTCGAAGAGGGTGACAATGCCCGGGCGACCGGTGCGGGCGAGCGCGAGCAGATCGTCGATGGTCGTGTTGAGTCGTGTGCTCTGCTCGAGGGCAGCCTCGGCCTCTTCCCGCACCTGCGGATCGCTGCTCGTCAGCAGCTCTTCGATGCGCAGCTGAAGACCGGTGAGCGCGGATCGGAGCTGATGGCTCGCATGTGCCGAGAAGCTGCGTTCGGCGAGGAGCAAGCGGTCGATACGCGCGGCGCTGCGATCGAGCGCATCGGCGATGTCGTCGATCTCCTGGACGCCGCTGCGGGGAGTGGACAGCGAGAAGTCCCCGGTGCCGAGCCGGTTCGCCGATCGAGCCAACCGGGCGAGCGGTCGCGCCAGTTGGGCGCTCTGCACGAACGACAGGAGCAGCGCACCGCCGAGCGCGACCGCCGCGACGAGCCCGACCGCGAGCAAACCCCTCGCGACGCGCGCATCCACGTCGCCGACCGGCGCCTGCACGGACACCTCGGTGCCTTCCGGACCGACTGCCGTTGCGAGGAGCGTCGCCCGCTTGGGGTCACGGGTCACGAGCCTCCGGCCGCCCGGCCACTGCACGACGACGCTGTCGTCCGAGGGAACGAGCCGCTGCAGCTCGACGGTGAGGGCCGCGGTCGGTTCGTCGAGGGTGTCGCCCTTCCCGAGCTCGCGCGCGACGCGCGTCGCGTCCCGGTCGAGTTGCGACTGCGCTTCGTCGTGCACGACACGGTCGAGCACGAACGCAAGAGGGATGCCGAAGAGCGCGACGGTCGCGATGATGATCGTGAGCGTCGACGTCAGCAGCCGCCGGCGCATGCCGTGGCCTCAGCCGGTTTCGAAGCGGAAGCCGACACCGCGCACCGTGCTGATGAAACGCGGTTGCGTCGGGTCGTCGCCCAACTTCTTTCGCAGCGACGAGATGTGCATGTCGAGCGTTCGCGTCGACCCGTAGTAATGCTCGTCCCACACCTCGTGCATGATGCGTTGCCGCGACACCACGCGCCCGGCATCCGCGACCAGGAGTGCGAGAAGATCGAACTCCTTGGGAGTGAGGTCGAGCTCTTCCTCGTCCTGCCACGCACGGTGTGCGGAGGGATCGACACGAACCTCCTGCACCGTTGCCGGTCGCGGCGTCGCGAGCCGCAGACGCACGCGCATGCGCGCGAGCAGCTCCGCGAGACGGAACGGCTTGGTGACGTAGTCGTCCGCACCGGCGTCGAGACCGGTCACGACGTCGGACTCCTCGGCGCGGGCAGTGAGGATGACGATCGGCAACCAGTTGTCGCGGTCGCGCATCGAGCGGCACACCTCGAGCCCGTCGATGTCGGGCAAGGTGAGGTCGAGGAGCACCAGATCGACGTCGTCGCGCGGCGCCGCGAGCGCGTCGTTGCCGCTGGTGACGTGCTGCACGGCAAAGCCCTCGCGCTCGATCGCACGCACGAGGGGGGTCGCGATCGCGGCGTCGTCCTCGACGATGAGGATTGATGTCATGCGCGGAGCGTACGACGGATGGACTCCCCGGCCGCCCGCGGCCGTGGACCCGGGCCGCCCGCAGCGGGAGCCTTGCCTGGGCGCCCGACCGGCCGAGCGTGAAGAAGTGATGGAAGTGGGAGATGTGCTCGTTGGCCGTACGGACGGGTGTCCGGGCACGGATTACGGTCGATGGCGATGACAGACGACCCGTCCGGCGGGCACGTACCGCCGGTCGGCCGGGACGGCCCGCCTGCGCCCGTTGTCCCGCCCCCGTGCGTTGCCGACGTGCTCGCGGTCCCGGTGACGCGTGGAGGGCGCGTTCTCGCGTTCTCCGATCTCCGCATGGTGCCCGGCGGCAACGACATCTCACGGGAGGCGAGCCGCGCCATCGCGCGTGCGATCGAAGAGTGTCGCGGGCCGGCGGTGATCGTGTTCGCCGGTGACATGTTCGACATGTTGCGCGACGGCCGGCCCGACCTCGACGGGTCGCTTGCGGCCCACCCCCGTCTCGCTGCCGCGCTCGGTTCGTTCCTCGGTGCGCCCGAGCGCCGGGTCGTGTTCCTCCCCGGGACGCGCGACGCGGCGCTCGCGTACGACGTACGCGTGGCCGGCACGATGCAGGCGAACGGGTGGGAGACCGCGCTTACCTGCGTGCTGGAGATCGACACCGGGGAGGGGATACGCGTCGTACGCGTCGAGCCCGGGCATGGTCTCGACCCGTCCGCGGCATTCACCGACCCGCGCGATCCGCATGACCATCCGCTTGCCCAGCATCTCGAGCGCGAGGTCCTTCCGATGCTCGCGACGAGTGGCGATCCGTCGCACGCTGCCACGTGGCTGCAGGGCGTCGAAGACGCCGATCCCGCCGACATGGGTTCGCTCGTCGCGTCACGATTCGCGTACCGGCGCCTGTTCCGTCGCGCCGTCTGGCTCACGCTTCCCGTGCTCGCGCTGCTCGCGTTGTTCTTCCCCGTTGCGGTGTGGTCCGCACGCCACAGCGATTCGTTGACGCACGTGTTCAACCTCTTGGCGGGCGGCTTCGTGATCGAGCTGGCGCTCGTCGTGATCGCGCTCGGCTTCGTCATCTCGCAGCTGCGCGATGCGCTGAGCTCGGTGTCGTGGTGGGCACGCGAGGCACGCAGCAACGACGAGGCGCGCGGTTCGGCGGTCGGGCTCGCGGCCGCCGGGGGTTCCGGGCTCGTGACCGCCCACACGCGGCGCGCGGAGCTCACCGATCTCGGCGGCGGGGCGTTCTACGCGAATTGCGGGAGCGCGGGCCGGGTCGTCGAACGGCTTCCGACGCGGGCGGGGATGCCACCGGTCTACGGGACACGCCTGCGATGCTCGTGGCTCGAGCTCGAAGCGGGTGCCGACCTTCACGTGCGGTTGTGGCATGGTGCGCGCGAGCTCCCGGAGCGCACGCTGCTCGAGCGGTTCGCGACGCGCCGCGGCGAGCGGCCAGCATGGCCCCCCGTCGAGGTTGCCAGGCACCCGGGCACGGTGACCTGGCCGAGCATCGGCGACGCCACCGCCGCGCGGCGCCGGACCCGGCGGATCGCGGCCGTCGCGATCGCGATCGCCGGCGTCTTCAACGTGGTGTCTGCGGTGACGTTGCCGCTCGCGTCACGCCTGACCGCACTCGACCGGTTCACGCCGATCGAAGTGCCCGAAGCGGCGACCGCGATCGTCGCCGTCGCCGGCCTCGGCTTGCTGCTGCTCGCTCGTGGTGTGCGCCGCGGGCAACGGCACGCGTGGATGCTCGCCATCGCACTGCTGCTCGTGAGCGTGGTCGGACACGTCGTCAAGGGCCTCGACATCGAAGAAGCCCTTGTCGCGCTCGCGGTCGTCACGTTCTTGTTTGCGCACCACGACGACTTCAAGGCACCCGGCAACCCGTCGTCCGCGCGCCGGGCACTGAGCGCATTGCTCGTCGGCGTCGCGGTGGCGATCGCGGGCGGCACGGTCGGCGTCGCCCTGCGACATCCGAATCTGTCGATCACCGAGATCGCGCAGGCCGTCACCGAACGGCTGGTCGGCATCCAGAGCGTCGACCTCCCGCCCCGAATCGATCACCTCATGACGCCGGCGATGCTCAGCATCGGTATCGGAATCGCGCTCGCGTTCTGCTGGCTGCTGTTCCGTCCCGCGGTGGCACCCCGGGTGACGTCGTTCCGGCCGATGTCGCGGGAACGGGCCCGCTTCCTCGTCGAGCGCTACGGCGGCGACTCGTTGTCGTACTTCGCGCTGCGCGACGACAAGGAACTGTTCGGCTTCCGGGACACACTGGTGTCGTACAAGGTGCACAACGGGATCGCGCTCGTCTCGCCCGACCCGATCGGCCCGATCGGCCAGCGCACCGAGGCCTGGGGCGCATTCCGCGAGTTCGCCGACGAGCACGGCTGGCCTGTCGCGGTGATGGGCGCGGGCGGCGACTGGGTGCCGGTGTACCGCGCGAGCGGTATGCACGCGCTCTACATCGGCGACGAAGCGGTCATCGACGTACGCCGCTTCAGCCTCGAGGGCAAGCAGAACAAGAGCCTGCGGCAGTCCGCGGGCCGGGTGGCGAAGGCGGGCCACGTCGTCGAGTTCTTCGACCCGTCGCGACTCGACCCGCAGCTCCGGGACCAGCTGCGCGCGCTCATGAGCGGGAGCCGGCGCGGCGACGTCGAGCGGGGTTTCTCGATGACACTCGGTCGCGCGTTCGAAGCCGAGGACCGGGGGTTGCTGCTCGCGGTCGCGTTCGACGAGAACCGGCGGCCCGCGGGGTTCTGCCAGTTCGTGCCCGCCCGCGCCATCGACGGATGGTCACTCGACCTCATGCGTCGCTCGGAGGCGCCGGGGGTGCCGAACGGGCTCACCGAATTCATTGTGGTGGAGACGATCGGCCATCTGCGTACCGAGGGATTCGTCGGGCTGGCGCTGAACTTCGCCACGTTCCGTGCGGTGCTCGCACGCGAGACCGGCGACCGCTTGATGCACCGCGCCCAGAAGTGGTTCCTCGAGCGCATGAGCGACTCGCTGCAGATCGAGTCGTTGTGGACGTTCAACGAGAAGTTCCAGCCCGAGTGGCATGCGCGCTTCGCCTGTTACGACTCGCCCGAGCACCTGCTCGGTGCGTCGATCGCGGTGGCGCGCGCGGAATCGTTCTTCGAGCTCCCGTTGATCGGGCGGTTCTTCGCCGCGCGCGGTGACGACGCGCGTGACCGGGCTCCCGAGGCGCGACCCGCACCGGAGTTTCCGGCCCGCTCAGGGGTGTAAGGACCGCGCGCCGGTTCCGGCGCGCGCCGGACTGCGACGTGTCGGCGGACACGGCCTCGGGTATGTCCGGCGCACTGCCCACATGAGTTGGAGGACTGGTGAACGATCCGATTGCAATGCTGAAGCGGGATCACCGCGAGGTCGAAGAGCTGCTGACCAAGCTTGGTGACAGCAAGCCCGGCCCGCGCCGCCGCGGCAATGTCGACAAGGTCGAGCGGGCCCTCACACTCCACATGCGGATCGAGGAACAGCTCGTGTACCCGCTCGTGGCCCGCGCCGTCGGCCAGGAAGAGGCGAAGGAAGCCGAGATCGAGCACGGCCTGGTGCGCGACGGGCTCACGCAGTTGCGTGCGCTCGTCGACGAGCCGGGCTTCGGTGCCGTGGTCGAGATCCTGAAGGCCGGCATCAAGCATCACGTGAAGGAGGAGGAGAAGGAGATCTTCCCCGAGCTCAAGCGCAAGATCGACCGGGAGACGCTCCGGCAGGTCGGCGACGAGATGGCCGCCGAGAAGTCGGCGCGTGGCGGTCGCGCGCCGGCCCGCAAGCGCACGACGTCGGCCCCGGCGCGCAAGGCCAAGGCCAAGAAGACCGGTCGTGGTGGCCGGTCGGCGTCCTACCAGCGCGACCCGGCAGGCTCGCGCCGCTGACCACGGACGCCTCTGCTCCGGCGCGCCACTGAGACGCGCCGGAGCATGGAGACGTGCGCGGCGCGGTCAGTCGTCGTGGTGGTCGTGGCGGTCCCGGTGATGGTGGGAATCCGTGACCGAGATGATGCCGTTCATCGGCGTGCCGAAGTTGCCGTTGGCGTCTTGGATCCCGCCGTCCGGCCCGGGCGCAACCGGCTGGCTGTCGGCGTCGAGATGGGCGTGGAAACGGCAGTAGTAGACGAACGTGCCCGGGTGGTCGAACTTCAGCTTGAAGATTCCGGGCTTGCCGCCGTTGTCGTCCGTGCCGGGGATCAGATGATCGAGACCGTGGTGACCGTCGGTGTTGAACGCGTCGTCACTGACGATCGTGTGGTCGTCGGTGTCGTTGTTGACCCACGTCACGCGGTCGCCCACCTCGATCGTCAGGTGGTACGGCACGAATTTGTCGGCCTCGGGGATCAGGATCACATGTCGATGCTCGCGGGTTGACGACGCGACCGACGCCGACGACCCGGTGAGCAAGGTCAACGAGGGAACGGCGAGCGCCAACGCGATGAAGACGCCAGTTCGAGCTCGGAACAGTCGCACAAGGACCTCTCCTTCTCCGCCCGTGCTGCCTGATGACGCGTGCTCTACGGAAGCGACGCAGGCGCGGTTCATTCCTTGACGACATGTTCAGTTGCACGCGGCAAGTATTTCCGCCCTGTGAGATGCTGCGCGGGTCGGGTCGGCGGACACCGTGAGCATTCCGTCAGCAGTCTGTAAGACACGCGCAAGTCGGACGGGCTTCTTGCACGCGTGCGACACTGCACCGCGTGGACGACCTGCTCTTGCTCGCGCGCGGTCTGCCGCGCCGGTCGGTCGAAGCGGGCGAGGTGCTGCTGGTCGACGGTGACGCCGTGCATGCGTTGTATGTGCTGCTCGAAGGTGCATTGCGCATCGAGAAGGAAGGCATGCCGATCGCGACCGTGACCGAACGGGGCGCGTGCGTGGGTGAGATGTCGTTGCTGCTCGGCGTCGCCGCGACCGCCGACGTGGTGGTGAGCGAACCATCGGTGCTGGCGGTCATCGAGAACGCGCCCGCGATGCTCGAGGACGAACCGCGGCTTCCGCTGGCGCTCGCGCGGCTGCTCGCCGCGCGCCTCCACGTGATGACGACGTATCTCGCAGACATCAAGCAGCAGTACGCCGATCACGAGGGGGGCCTCGGGATGGTCGACGTCGTGCTCGGCAGCCTGATGCGGAGCTCGGGGGCACGCAGCGAGCTCGGGTCGGAACGGGATCCCAACCCGGAGTACTAGACGGCGGCGAAGGACTTCTCCTCGACGCCGTCGACCGAGCGCCACGACACGAGTCCCGCATCGGTGTCGAGGTCGATGAAGGCAGGCACCGGGCCTCGCTGCCGGCCCGCGTTCAGGACAAGTGTCGACCCGATCCGGTCGATCCAGCCGCCGTCCGATTCGAACGGTGACTGGTGCACGTGTCCGCACAGGACGATGCCGGGCCGATGCCGTTCGATCCACGTGAGGAGCGCTTCGTCGCCGTAGTGCCGTTTGCCGGTCCAGCTCGTCGGCGACGCGTCAGGTGGCGCGTGGTACACCCAGATCCACAGTCGATCTCCGACGAGTGCCGCGTCTTCGGCGAGCTGACGGTCGACGTCGTCGCATGTGCGCGGCCCGTCCCACCATGGACACACGGTCACGAGCACGCGTTCGGTGCCGAGACGCGTCCCATCGACGAAGACGCCCGCCTCACGCGCCGCCGTCAACTACGACGCGGCCCGCTCGCCGTGCGCGTTGCGCGCGTTGAGATCGTGGTTGCCCGAGCTCGCGATGACGGTCGTCTTCGCGGCCATCCGCGAGAGGTACTCGAGCACGACCGCGATCTGCGCGTCGGGCTCGACGATCGATGCGATGTCGAGATGATCGCCCGCGATGACGACGACCTCGTAGTCACCCGCGACCGACGCGACCCAGTCCAGCTGCCTGAGCGTGTAGTGCAGATCGGAGACCAGCAGGATGCGCATGCGCCCGGATCCTACGTACGCGTCGAGAGATCGGCGCCGACAGGCTCGAGCGTTGGGCGGCGGATGCACGCGCGGGCGCTAGAGTTGACGACTCCCGGGGACGTAGCTCAGCTGGCTAGAGCACCTGCTTTGCAAGCAGGGGGTCGTGGGTTCGAGTCCCATCGTCTCCACGCACGAAGCTCCTCATCAGTGGCCCTCGGTATTCCGACGACGCCGAGGGTCCGCGATCCATCGCGCGTCCATCGCGTGCCTCCAGCGTGTGTCAAATCTTGTCGATTTGGACCGCTCCTCGAAGCATGCCGAGCCGCCCGCGAAGGAGTTCCGCCGCCCTTTGTCAGCCGGATCCCACCGCCGCGAGTGAGAAGGCGACATACTGCTCAGTTTCCGGTGCTGCTATCTTGCTGCTGTGTCGCGCGCTCGGTACCTGATGCGGCTGACCGGTGAGTTCGCCGTATACGCGCGCGTGAACCGAACGTGGTGGGTGCCGCCTCTGGTACTGCTGCTCGCGATCGCTTTGCTGCTGATTGCCGTTGGGCACGCGGCCGCTCCTTACGCGCTGTATCCCTTGTTCTGAGGCCATGGACCTCACTACCCGGCGTGAAGTATCCGGGCCGGCTACCTCGCGAGGGCGCTGGGCGCAGGTACCCGAGCTGCCAGAGCGTGGTTCCGCTTCACGGCGAGCCATGTACCTCGTGCGCGTCCTCGTCTCGACCGCCGTCGCAGCGTTCTTTTGGATCCAGGGCAACAGGACCGTCGCCGTGGCAATCGCGATTGGCGTGCTCGTGGTCACGATCACGTCGATCATGTCGCCCGCGTTCGCGCGTATCGCCGACAGTGTCACTCACTGGTTGCAGCACACGGTTACACGTGGGCTCAGCTTCTTGGTGCTCGGCACCGTGGAGCTTGTGGTGTTCACGCCGATAGCTGTCGTGCTCAAGTTGCTGCGTCGTGATCCACTTGCAGCGGGATCCAAACCGACCGACGCGACCTTCTGGCATCCGAACCCCGCGATCGGTCGGCCCTCGCTCCACCGTCGCCAGTTCACGTACGAGTCGCGCCCGACGAGCGCGAAAGGGGTCAACGCACGGTTGCCGTTCTTGTCTCTTCGGGCAACGATCGGTCTCGTCGTCGTAGTGATCTTGCTCGACGTCGGTCTGGGCGCTTCTCTCGACGTCGCCGACAACGTTCTGGGTCGGGGCGGGCAGCCTGTTGCTCGCGTCGCACAGGTGGGTGCGTGGGCGCACGAGCCGTGGGCGACGCAACTGACGTCCGAGATCGCGAGCAGTTCGAGCCGCATGCTTCCGCACCCCCTTCGCGGCTGGACCTTTCCGGACTACTCCAGTCGCTTCGTCCATGTGAAGAACGGAGTGCGGGCGTCATACGAGCCAGGGACGAGCTCGGGGTCGAAGCCCATCAACGTCTTCTTCTTCGGGGGATCGACGATGTTCGGCGCGTACCAGCGGGATGAGCACACGATCCCGTCGCAGTTCGCACGGCTCGCGGAGGCTGAACGGCGGCCGGTCCGGGTCATGAACTATGGCGTCATCGGCTACGGCATCTGGCAGGAGGTGGAACTCCTCGAAGAGCTTCTTACGAAGGGTGACATCCCCGATCTCGTGATTTTCTACGACGGAGCAAACGAGCAGTTCATCCAGGCGAGAGTCGGCCCAATCGCGACGCCGACGCATCTCCACGCGAACATCGTGCAACTTGGCAACCTTCCCGTCGACGGAGGCCGGTCGGTCGTCGGCGAAATGTACGACTGGTGGGCGCACAGGAGCGTCGTCCATCGGCTCTTCGATGAGATCAAGTCGCTCGCCACAAACGAGGGGGACAAGCCGGCGCCCACCCTGGCAGAAGGGCTGTGGGCACCGGATCAAACGGCCGCGCGGGGCGTCGAGCGGGGTAAGGACGCCGTTGCGATCTATCAACGGGCCGTGGAACTCGTGCAGCACCTTGCGGCCGCCTACGGCTTTCGCGCGGAATTCTTCTGGCAACCGTTGTTGTATACGAAACCAGTCGTCCAGGGTGAGCAGGACGCACTGACCCGGTTCGGTGCCACACCCGCAGCGTGGTACGCAGAATCCGCCGAAGCGCGCCGGCACCTCAAGCCGCCCGTCATCGACCTGAGCGATGTGCTCGACGACGTCCACGAACCCGTGTTCGTCGATTTCGACCATACGAATGAGCGCGGCGCGGACTTGATCACGAGCGCGATCTACAAAGACACCGCTTCTACGCTCAACGAGCTGAACACGCGACCATGAACGTTCTCGGTATCAGTGCCTTCTACCACGATGCGGCTGCCGCCCTCGTCCGTGACGGAACGATCGTCGCTGCCGCGCAAGAGGAGCGCTTCACGCGCAAGAAGCACGATGAGCGCTTTCCCACTCATGCAATCGCGTACTGCCTACGGGCTGGTGGAGTCGAACGCGACGGTATCGACGCCGTGGTCTTCTACGACAAGCCCATCACGACGTTCGTACGGCTCCTGAAGACATACTTCCGTGTCGGTGCCCGCGGCTATCCATCGTTCCGCCAAGCGATGCCGATCTGGATCCGCGAAAAGCTCTGGATCCCGTATCAGATCGAACGCGGCCTGAATGATCTGGGATACCGCGCGCGCGACATTTGGTTCATCGAGCATCACGAGAGTCATGCCGCGAGCGCCTTCTTTCCGTCACCGTTCGAGTCGGCCGCGGTGCTCACGTTCGATGGCGTCGGCGAATGGACGACGAGCAGCATCGGAGTCGGAAGGGGCAACCACATCACGCTCGAGCAACAGTTGTCCTACCCGAACTCGCTCGGCCTCTTGTACTCCGCCTTCACCTATTTCTGCGGCTTTCGCGTGAACTCGGGCGAGTACAAGCTCATGGGTCTCGCGCCATACGGCGAACCGCGGTACGCACAGCGCATCCTCGATCATCTCGTCGATCTGCGGGAAGACGGATCATTCCGCATGAACATGCGGTACTTCGGCTTCCTCGGGGGGTTGACGATGACGAACCGACGCTTCGACGAACTGTTCGACGGACCGCCTCGACAGCCGGAGAGCGACATCACGGTCCGGGAGATGGACCTTGCTCGCTCGATCCAGGAGGTGACCGAGGAGATCGTGCTGCGAATGGCGCGGTATGCAGCAACGCTCACCGGCGAGCGCGATGCGTGCCTGGCAGGTGGCGTCGCACTCAACTGCGTTGCAAACGGTCGATTGCTGCGCGAGGGACCGTTCGAGCGGCTCTGGGTACAGCCGGCGGCCGGCGATGCCGGGGGCGCGATCGGCGCGGCACTCTACGGTTGGCACCAGATCTCCGATGGGGCACGCACGAGCGATCGGGTTTCCGACGGCATGGCCGGCTCATATCTCGGTCCAGAGTTCTCAGACGATGAGATCCGTCAGTACCTCGAGGTGAATGCATACCCGTACGAACCAATCGCCGAGCCGTCGACATGGGCGCGCCATATCGCGGAGCTTGTCGCCGCCGGCAAAGTTGTCGGACTCTTCCTCGGCCGCATGGAATTTGGGCCACGCGCACTCGGCCACCGTTCGATCATCGGCGATCCGCGGTCGGCTGCGATGCAGTCGCTCATGAACCTGAAGATCAAGTACCGGGAGTCATTTCGGCCGTTCGCACCGGCGGTGCTCGCCGAACGAGTGTCGGAGTACTTCGACCTCGACGTGGAGTCGCCGTACATGATGTTTGTCGCGCCTGTTCGGGAGAGCCTTCGACGGGACAACGGTCATGGCCGGGTCGACGACCTACGCGGCTGGGTCAATGAGGTGCGATCCATCATCCCGGCCGTGACCCACGTCGATTACTCCGCTCGACTTCAGACGGTCAACCGCGAGCAGAGTCCTGAGTTTCACGCCATCATCGAGCAGTTCGAAGCGCTCACCGGTTGTCCGGTCGTGATCAATACCTCCTTCAACGTACGAGGTGAGCCGATCGTGTGCACACCCGAGGACGCTTACCGGTGCTTCATGCGTACCGAGATCGACCATCTCGTGCTCGGGTCCTGCGTGCTCGACAAGAAACTCCAGCCTGCATGGCCGGTCGACGACGACTGGAAGGATGACTTCGTCCTCGACTGACTGCGATTCGCACGTCGCGCCGATGCGCGAGTTGTCGGCAGGTTTGCGACGTGTCGCGTCTGGAACACTTATGGGATGACGGACTTCGAGGGCACTGACCTGCGTGGCGCGCACTTCCGCGAAGTCGATCTCACCGACGCGCGGGTTGAGGGTGCCAACCTGACGAACGTGAAGATGTCCGACGTGTGGTTGGTGAACGTCGACATCGACGGCATGTACAACACCGTGAAGATCAACGGCGTCGACGTCACGTCTTACGTGAGCGCCGAGCTCGCTCGCATCGATCCGGAACGGGCGCTGATTCAGCCGACGGATCCCGAAGGGATGCGCAAGGCATGGCATGCAGTCTCGGCTCTTTGGGACGCGACCATCGAACGCGCGCAACGGCTTCCCGAGGAAACGCTGCACGCGTCGGTCGACGGCGAGTTCTCGTTCGTGCAGACGCTTCGCCATTTGGTGTTCGCGACGGACAAGTGGTTCATCGCGCCGATCCTCGGCGGGGAGTTCGACCCGATTGGGTTGCCGAACACCGGAAGTCTCGACTTCCCGTGGCCCGGCCTCGATCTCGACGCCGATCCGTCGTTCGCCGACGCGCTGGCCGTGCGCGGCGATCGTGGCGCGCGCTTCGCGAAGTACCTCGCCGATCTCGGGCCGGCCGAGCTCATCCAAACCCGTGTGGTCCTCGAGAACGGCAACGCACCGGTACAAGGGTGCTTGCACACCGTCTTCGAAGAGGAGATGGCGCACCACGGGTATGCGACGCGCGACCTCGATGTGCTGGAGCGCTCGTAACGGCCTGCCCGCCCGTCGATCGTCCGTTCCGGCGGGCTGGATCGCGCCACCTGGTGGCGGGCGGTGGCCTGGCGCTCGTCGCGCTCGCGATTCCCGTCTACGCGCTGGCGCCGGATGCGCTCCGGTATTTCGTGACCTTCCATCGCGTGAGAGGTCCATCGCGCGGCTCGATCTGGTACTACCTCGCCCGCGAGCCTGCAACGACGCTGGGGATCCGGCGCGAAGACATGATCAATGCGGTCAACATCATCACGGCGACGCTCGTCGTTACCGCAGTCGTCGTGCTCGTCACGTATACGGTGCACGGCCGCCTTTCGCCGATTGCTGCGTGTGCGCTCGCGACCACGGCGTTCGTCGTCACCAACAAGATCTACTCGCCGCAGTACGACCTCTGGCTCGTGCCGTTCCTCGTGATGCTTCCCGTGCGCACGAAGCTCGTCATGCACTTCTACGTCAGCAGCTTCCTCGTGTTCGTGCTCATTGCGACCGAGTCCCACGTCGTGGGCCGACCGCTCTCGCTCTACATCCTGGCCGCGGGAGTCCTCTACCGCCTGGCCGTGCACGTCCTCCTCGCGCGCGAGTTCTGCGACCAGCGTTTGGTCGGGGAGTGTCCGAAAGCGCGCACGCCGCGACCAAACGGCGGGAGGATGGCGTCGAAGGGGTTCAGCTTGCGGTGACGACGTCCGAATCGATCGTGCCGTCGTCGTGGAGCTCGAGCAGCTGGCCGGCGGGCGGCTCTCCCGTGTCGGTGTAGTGCGGGTCGCCGCCGTGGTGAAGCTGGCGGAACGTCGACGGGGCGCCCAGGAACCTGATGCCGTGTCGCGTGGTGTCGAACTGCTGGTGCACGTGACCGGAGAGCACCGCGCGCACAGGAGTGTCTCGCAACCCGTCCGCGACGCGCGCGCCGTCGACCATCCCGCAGTTCCGGTTCGGGCACGGCGAGATCGGTGGATGGTGGAGACACAGGACGACGTGCGCGGAGATGCTTCCGAGCTCGTGCTGGAGGCGCGCCATCGTCACGTCGGGAACGCGTCCCGCGTCGTGTCCCGGCCATTGGGTGTTGACCAGGGCCATCGTCCACTGGTCCGACAGGGGAATGATGCGCAGGTCGTCTGTCTCTCCGAGCACGCCGCGCATCGCGTCGGGATCGTCATGGTTTCCCGGGACGAAGAAGACGCGGTCGGCACGCTCGGCTGTCATCGACTGCGCGAGGTGATACGCACGCGGATTGCCGTTCTCCGCGACGTCTCCGGTGACGACCATCACGTCGACGTGCTCCGGAAGCGCGTGCATCACCGCGGAGAGGTTCTCGGCCGGAGTGTGGTTGTCGATCCGCGCGTCGGCATCGGCGAGCAGATGCGTGTCGCTCAGTTGGGCCAGCAGCACGGCCGAGACTCTAGATCGAGGCGGCGACGCTCTGCCCCGGCGCTCAACCCCAATCCTCGCGTTTGTTCGTCCAAGGGAACGGCTCGTTGGGCACGGGACGGTCGAGCGCGTCACAGATCGGCTCCCAACCGTCCCCCGGTTGCCATTGCACCAAGCGTTCCGGCGGCACGGTCGTCCGCACCTCGTGATTGTGGCGCTCGTACGCCGCCATCAAGGTCTCGGCGTCGTCCCATCGCGCAGTCCCTGCGAACCGCTCGAGGAGCCGGCCCAGGTCGCGCCCCTGGTCCCACTCGGGCGCAAGCGCGCGCCGCGCGACCGGAAGAACGGTCGCGTCGAGGCTTTCCCACCACACCTGCGCGTTCGCGCGCGTCGACAGCACCACGAGTGCGTTCGGGTTGGAATCACGCAGCGGACGCCAGAACATCGAGGCCGGCCAGTCGACGGACGCGACGTACCCGTCGAGCATCTCGGCCCAGTCGGGCGCGCCGCCCGCGAGCGCGGTGTCCCACCCGGCACCGAGATCGAACGGATGTCCGCGGATCACGCTCATGTGGAAGCAACGCCCGCCGAGCAGTCGCTCGAGCGCCTCCTTCAATGACTGCGTGCCGGTCCGCGGAAGACCGGCACCGACGACGCGCAGTCCGAAGGTCGACGACGCCACGCGCCTACCCGTTGACGACGGACGCGGGAAGCTCCGCGATCCGCGAGGCGAAAACCCGCGAGATTCCCTGGAGCGACGTCTCGCCCGCGACCATCGGCTGCGTCGCCGCCGCGCTGCCGAAGTACACACCCATGAGCACACGTCCGCGTCGCAGGTACACCGCGATCGAGTGATCGCGCTGGCCGTTCTGGTCGGTGGTGTTGACGTCGAAGGCGATCCGCTCGACGTTCGCGAACTGTCTCCACGACCGGTCGGGCGTCGCGCCGAACCTGGTCGTCACCGTCGTGCCACCGGTCGGGCTGGTCACCGGCCGGTTGGGGCAGGTGCGCACGAGGGTGTGCAGCTCGGTGAACGCCTGCGCGGCGTCGGCCGGACGCCGGTAGAGCACCGCCTCCGTGCTCAGCGCGAGTGCCCCGAGCGTGTCGACGGCCGCGACTTGGCGCCGCGCGGTGCGGAGACGTTCGCTGGGGAAGACCGCGTTGCACAGATCGAGCGTCGCACCGGCGACGCTGTCACCATTCGGGATGAGGGCGACGAAGTAACGGGCGGCGACGTCGGTCTGCTGCACGTTGAGGTCACCCAGCGCGGCCTCGTCGGGATCGCTCACCGCCGGCGGATTCGTGAGGGCTTGGTTGAAGTCCTTGCCGGACCGGATCTGCTTCGTGACGGCGAAGCCGACGACGCCGGCGATCAGCATCATCACGACGAGCGCGGCGACGGCCGCACCGCCGCCAGTGAGGCGACGGCCCGGCGGCGCAGGAGGCGCCTCGTCGGTACCCGCTGCGAGTGGACGAGTGACGTCGAGGGCTTGCAGTTCATCTGCGTCATCGTGCACGTCGAGGCCTCTCTCCACGCTCAACGGCCCCCGGCGGCCGACGAACAGGATCGCCCATCTGACTGAAGACCACCTGAGCACGCCGAGCGCGCCCGGCGAGCATCAGCCCGCATGACGGGGTGACACCGCGTCCAGGAGCTCCGGCATCCGCCACCACAAATGACGCGACGCGCTGCGCATCCCGACCTGCCAGGCGAGTGCGCCGTACACGCTCGCGCATCCGACCGACAGGATCGTCGCCGCCGCAAACGGCAGGGATTGCAACGCGACCGCGGTCACCACGCCGACCGGCACGAGGATGATCGCGTCGACGAGCAGGGCCGCCATCGCGGCGATGCCGCCCACGCAACCCTGACCCGGGTTGCCGGCGAGGGGATTGCGGCGATCCGGCAGTGCGTACGGTGCCCATACCGACACCATGTTGCCGACCGCGAGCACTACACCCAGCATCCCGGGCGCGAGGCCCACGGTGATGGGCACGTAGTGCCAGCCGTTGGTGACCGCGGCCGTCAAAATGGCGGGCACCGTGACGAGCGGGACGACGATGATCGCGGTCGCAAGGTTCTTGCCCACGAGCTCGGAACGAGGATCGTTGCCGGCCACGATCGTCGACCACAGCGCGGCGCCGTCGAGACCGAACTGATTCAGCGTGAGGCCCGACGCCGGGAGCAGGGCCACGAGGGCGAGCAACGTCGAGGACGCGGGCCGGTTGTGCTCGCGCATCATCGAGACCAGGAACAGGCCCGGGACGATCAGTGCCGCGAACAGTGGAGCGCGACGGCGTGGATCGCGCACGTAGTACCGCAGCTCCTTCGCGGCGACCGCTCCCGCCCGGGTGCGGGGCAGGAACGGAAACAGCCCGGGGAAGAGCGTTGTCGTCCGGCCCGTCCGGCGGGCACGGCCCGCTTCGGCGGCGACGAGATCGGTCGCCGTCATCGCGCGTGGGATCGCGAGCGACCACACCCAGAGCAACACGGCGACGAGCGCGGCGATCGCCGCCAGCGCGCCGAGCGACGCGAGCACGTGTCCCCGCCCTGCTTCGGACGCGGCGAGCCCGCCCCAGCCGAACGGCGTGTACTGCACGCGGCTCGCGATCTCCGCGATCGCGTGACGCGTGTTGTCCGTACCGCCCCGCGCGCCGAACAGCCGGAACGACTGCGGGACGAAGGCGGCCAGCACGATCGTCATGACGAGCACGTCGCGGCCGCGCCGCGAACGCAAGAGTGGTGCGAGCAGGGCGATCAGCGTGCGCGACGCGACGATGCAGAGCACGAGCGTTCCCGCGATCGCGCCCAGGATCAGCAATGCCGAGAGCGGGTCGCGTGCCAGGCCGACGATCGCGCCCGACAACGCGAACGCGGTGGCAATAGGCGCGACACCGATGAGTGCCGCGACGAGCAGGCCACGGAGCAGCTGTCCACGACGCAGCGGGAGCAGTGCGAGCCGTTGCGGGTCGAGGGTCTCGTCGGTGCCGAAGCCCATCAGCGGGAGGACGGTCCACACGACCGTGACCGCCGCAAACGCGACGAGCGTCGCGTCCGCCCGGATCACGTCGCCGCGAAGGGCGGAGAGAAACGTGAATCCCACGAGCGATACGAGCGCGGCGCTTGCCGATCCGATCGTGAACAGCACCGCGTACTGCGGAGAGCGAAAACCGTTGCGGACGAGCCGCAGCTTCAGGAGGGCGAATTGCCGAGCCACGAGAGCTCCTGGTGGCTCACGGGCTCTCCCACGAGCGCGACGAACGCGTCCTCGAGCGAGCCGCTGCCGCGCAACGTGTCGAGAGGTCCGGCCCAGAGAATCGTGCCGCGGGCCATCACCGCCACGTGATCGCAGAGCCGTTCGACGAGCTCCATCACGTGGCTCGAGAACACGATCGTGGATCCCGTCGAGGTGAAGTGCGCGAGCAGCGCGCGGATCGCGCGTGCCGACACGGGATCGATTGCCTCGAACGGCTCATCGAGGAAGAGCAAGCGAGGTCCGTGGAGCAGCGCGGCCGCCAGGACCAGCTTCTTGCGCATGCCGTGGCTGTAGTCGACGACGAGCGTGTCGGCGGCCTCGGTGAGGCCGAGCAGGTCGAGCAGCTCCTCCGACCGCTCGATCACGACGTGCGGCTGCATGCTCCGCAGCGCGCCGTGGAACATCAGCAGCTCCCGGCCGCTCAACCGCTCGAACAACGCGAGGTCCTCGGGCAGGACACCGATGCGCGCCTTCGCCGCGACCGGGTCGGCCCACACGTCGATGCCGTCGACCCACACGTTGCCGGCGTCGGGCCGCAGGAGCCCGGTCGCCATGCGGAGCGTCGTGGTCTTGCCGGCGCCGTTGGGCCCGACGATGCCGAAGAAAGATCCGGGCGCGACGTCCAGGTCGATGTGGCTGACCGCGACCTTCGGTCCGAACGCCTTGCGCAGACCACGGGTCAGCAGGGCGGACCGAGCCACCTCCGAGTGTCCGCCGTCCGCCACCCGGCAAGGTTACGGGACGGGCGGGTTAGAGCGATTCGCGGCTTTGTTCGGGTGCAATTCACCCGGCGTCAGGCGGGGAGGCGCCGGGTGAGGCGCACCCGGGTGCCGGCGTCGGTGCGCTCGACCCGCACCTCCGTCATCAGCGCGGCCATGAGCTCGAGGCCGCGCCCATCGTGACGATCGTCTCGCTCGCGCCACTGGCCGTCGTCGAAAACGACCGCGGTGACCTCGTGCTCGTCGACTGTCAGCGCCACCCGTACGTGCCCGCGCTCCTGCGCGCTCGCGTACGCGTGCACCATGCTGTTCGAAGCGGCTTCGTTCACCGCGATGACGATGTCGGGAGCCACATCGGTCGCGACGCCGGCGCCTTCGAGCCAGCGCCCCATGCGCGTGCGCAGCTCGTGCAGGCGTCTCGAGTCGGCCGGGAGCTCCACGTCGAGGCGACGGGCCGACGCGAGTGACTGCACCCGCGCCGCGAGCAGCGCGACGTCGTCGTCGCATCCCTCACTGAGCAGGGTTCGGGTGAGGTGGTCGCACAGCTTCTCGACGTCGACGCCGTGACCGCGAACCGCGTCCCGCAGACGCTCGAGTCCGACATCGATCGTCTCACCGCGCCGCTCGACGAGTCCATCGGTGTACAGCACGATGGTTGCGGGGCCGCGCAGCTGATACTCGGCGTCGGTATAGGCCGCGGCGGGCACGACACCGAGCGGCACGCCCCGGCCCCCGGACAGGAAATGCGCCTCGGTATCACCCTCGATGATCAGCGGCGGAGGGTGGCCCGCTGACGAGTAGCGCAGGATCCCGCGGTCGCGGTCGAGCACGATGTAACAGCACGTGAGCATCGTCCGGCGCGACGAGATGTTCTGCAGGTACTCGTTCACGCGGGAAAGGACGGCCGCCGGCGAGGTGCGCTCCATCGCGAGCGCGGCAGCCGCGTGCCGCGTCTTTCCCATCAACGTCGCGGCCTCGACGCCGCGGCCGGCGGCGTCCCCGATGAGCAGACCCACGCGGCCGTCCGTGAAGCGCAGGACGTCGTACCAGTCGCCGCCGACCGACACGCCGGCGCCGCCGGCGACGTAGCGCGCCTCAGTGGTGACGTCGTCGAGCTCGGGCAACGCGGCCGGCAGGAGCGCCATTTGCAGCGCACGCGCGACGTCGCGCTCGCGTTCGTACATCCGGGCGCGGTCCAGCGACTGACCCGCGATGTCCGCAACGGTCTCCAAGAAGCTGACCTGCTCTGGATCGAGGGCCTGCGGGGCGTCGTAGGAGAAGCCGATCGATCCGAAGATCTGACCGTCGGAGCCACGCAACGGGATCGCGGCGACGGCCTTCACGCCGTGCGCGATGAGCGAAAGCTCCCCGTCGCCGAAACGTGTGCGATATGCGCCAAGGTCCCGGTAGTAGATCGACCGGCCCGTGTGCAACGCCTCGAGCGACGCGGTGTCGGTGCGGGCCTTCACGGCTTCCCACGACACGATGCCGGATCGCCGGCGCAGCCAGGTCTGGAGCACATCCAGGCTCGTGTCCGCCTGTGATCGCATCGCGACGTTCACGATCGTGCCGCCCACTGCGTCGAGGCCGTCGGCGGCGATCGCCTGCACCACTGCGTCCACGGTCGCGGCGCGCGCCATCGCGGCGGCGAACCGTTGCAGTCCGTCGGCGCGGTCGCGCGCGTCCGCGGTCTCCCGGTGCGCGACCACCTGTTCGAGCAACAGCGCGCAACGCGTCCCGAGCTCGATCGCCACGTCGAGATCGTCCACGGTGAACAGGCGGCCGGTTTCGGCGGTCTGCGCGAATGTGAGCGCGCCCGTCACCCGATCACCGCTGCGCAACGGAACGACGAGCAACGAACGGGGGCGCAGCACATCTTGCACCCAGTCGCGCTGGTCGGGGTCGAGGTCGAGGGTCTCGATGACCTCGGGCACCTTGGTGATCATGAGTGACCGGCCGTGCCGCACCGCGTCCGCGACGGGCGTGTCGCTCCGGAGCGGGATCGGCTGGGCCAGCATGTCGCGGATCCGCCCGGCTCGATCGCCGCTGCGGTCGGCCACGGCGAAGAGGTGCAGCGCGTCGGCGTCGAGCACGTACACCCCGCACAGGTCCGAGAACGACGGCACCGCGAGCCCGACGACGCGCTCGAGGAGGTCGGGGACTTCGCCCGAGGAGCCCAGGAGCTCGGCGACTCGGGCGAGAAGGTGTGCGTCACGTTCGCGCCGTGTCTGCTCGGTGACGTCTTCGATGATCAGGACCGCGCTCGTGATCCGCTGTTCCGCGTCGCGGATCGGCACCGCAGTCGTGCGGATACGGCACGTCGTCCCGTCTTCCCGCGTGACCAGCACGTCCTCGCCTTCGCCGAGCTCCTCGCCGCGCAGCGCGCGCTGCAATGCCGTCGCCGGTCGCACCGCGTCGCCGTCGAGACCGCCGATCGCGAACCAGGTCTCCGCGTCGTCGTCGGCCGGCGGCGGCCCGAGGATCTCCGCCGCCCGCGTGTTCCACAGCACGACGCGCGGCACCCCACCCATGGCGTCCACGACCACGAGGCCGGCCGGCATCCGGTGCAGGACCGCGGCGAGCCGAGCCCGTTCGGCCGCGATCGCCTCGGCGAGCATCTCGGCGGAGCGACGGGCGAGCACCTCCGACGCCCGGGAACGGGCGCGCAGCATTGCCTGCGAGATGACATCGCCGACCGTCGCGACGAATCGCCGTTCGTCCGACGTGAACCGGTGCGGGGACCGGAACATGAGCACGAAGAAACCGATCACCTGGTTCGCCGCGACCAGCGGCGCCACGCTCCAGCTACGCGCGTCGAACCGCTCGACAACGGGACCGCGTTGCGGGAAACGCGCGAGGAACTGCTCGGGGAACTCGTAGAACACGGGAACACGCGCCCGGAGCACCATGGTCGTTGACCACGAGTCCTGGTCGGCGTCGTTCTGCAGCGCGGCGATCTCGTCGTCGGTGTAGCCGTGCGCGAAGAGCACCTCCCCGGCAACACCCTGCGAATCGCAGCGCGTGATCAGCACGCCGTCGGCGCCGAAGACGGCCTGGAGTGCCTCACCGGTTTGCCGTGCGATGACGTCGTCGTCGGCGGCGTTGACGGTCGCCGCTGTGATCGCCGACAGCGACTCCGAGAGCCGCGCGCTTGCCTCGGCCGTGCTCCGGGCGTGGCGCTCGGCCGCGAGCAACTGGTTGCGCTCGGTGACGTCGACGACCGTGGCACCGATGCCGAGGATCGCGCCATGCGTGTCGTCGCGCACGGGGTAGTAGTTCACGAGCCAGTCGCGGGGCCGATCGGGATCGGCGGGCGTCGCGCCCGTGACCTCGGTCTCGAGGATCGGCTCACCGCGGAGGACGCGCCGGAACAGTGACTCGTTGACCTCCGCGAGATCGGGTACCACCTCGCGGACGTCGCGCCCGAGGTGGGCGTCGGCCGCCAGGCCGTTGATCTCGGCGAGCTTCTCGTTGACGACCTGGAATCTCAGCTCCTGGTCGATGAACGCGAAGCCGACAGGCGCGTGTCGCATGAGCGCCGCGAGGCGGGCGGTCGTCGCACGCAGCACCTCTTGCGTACGGGCGTAATCGTCGACGTCGGTGACGGTGCCGACCCATTCGATGATCTCTCCGTCGTCATCGAGCAGTGGGACGGCGCGCACGACCGCGCGCCGGTAGGCGCCCGATGCCGCGTGGCGCACGCGGGCGCTGCCCTGCCACGACCGCCGCTCGCGACCCATGTCGTCGAGCGCGTCGCATACCTGCGCACGATCCTCGTGATGCAGCGCGTCGAGCCATCCGAGATCCTCGGCGTCGGTCTGCGACTGCCCGGTGTACGCCGACCACGCGTCGTTGACCTCGGTGAAGCGCCCTTTCCGGTCGGCGATCCACACGATCGTGTCGGACGCTTCCACCAGAGATCGGTACCGGGCTTCCCGCGCGCGCAGCTCGCGCGCGATCCGGCGTTCGTCGGTCAAGTCCTCGACGAGCGCGATCCAGCGGCCACGACCGACCTTCGAGATCAGCGCGCCGACGATTCGTACCGGCACGCGGTGGCCGTCGGCGTGCACGACCTCCCGCTCGTACGGGCCGAACCGGCCGGTGTCGTCGCTGTGGGGCACGGCGCGGTCGTCGACGGTGTGCCGGCCGGGCGCGGTGATGGCCTGGACTCCCATCCCCGCGCCGAACGCCGCCTGGTCCAGACCGATCATCTCGAGGAACGCGTCGTTGGCTTCCAGGATGTGCGTGGTGTCGCCACCGATCACGCCGATGACGTTGCTGTCGACCAACGCGCGCAGCCGATGCTCCGCGCGTTGCTCGGCGAGCACGTGGCGGTCGAGCACGATCGCGCAGAGGTCGGCGAGCGTGAGCAGGTAGAGCCGTTGCGCGTCGTCCCATGTCTGCTCGCGCGAGAACGCGATGCTGAGCCCACCGATGACGCGCTCTCCGATCGCGAGCGGGAGTGCGGCCCACGCGGCCGACCGGGCCGACGTGACGACCTTCGGGTAGCGGGCTTCGAGCTCGGCCCGCCGCCCGAGCCACACCGGCTCGCCGAGACGCACGGCGTCTGTGATCGGTAGCCGCTCGGCGAGCGGGACACCGTCGAACGCCCGCCCGGTTTCCCCGTACGTGGACGCGAGGACCTCGAGCGTGTCGTCCGCCGCGCACATCGCGACGAACGCGCCCTGTGCATCGAAGGCCGCCAACGTGCGTTGGATCAGCGACTCGAGCACCGCGTCGACGCCGGTCGCCTGCGCGAACGCACGGCTTGCGGCACGGAGCTGCGCCAGCCGGACAAGCTCGTCGGTCGCATCGTCCGGCACCACCGCAAGCTACCGCCCGTGTGCGGCGTTTCGAAGAGGGAGAACCGCGGGCGCGACCCACCGGGCCCGTGCCACACGGGGTTCAGCGCAGCGGGAAATAACCGGGAATCTGGTCGTGCGGAGTGTCGAGGTACACCTTCGCTTCGGGCGGTGCGGCCAACCGGCCGTGACTCCAGCGCACCTCGACGTGCCCGTGCACAGTGCACTCGCGCCGGTCCTCGCGATCGCGCACGACTGCCTGCCACCCGACCACCGGCTGGCCACCGGCGCGCGCCTCGACCTCCAAGGCGCGGAGCTCGAAGTGGCGGCGCCAGTCCCATGGCGTCGCGATGCGCAAACGCAAGAAGCCGCGCGGTGAGGCGCCGAGCACGAAGTAAGGCGCGCTGCCGATGCGGAGCAGACGCCACAGCATCGGCTCGGCGGTCGCGTTGTTGATCGCGTCCTGCCAGCGTTGCGCCGACGCGGATGCTGTGCGCTCGACCAGCGCGCGGTACCTGTCGCCCGCGCCTTGGGGCCAACCGTCGCGCAACGCGAGGCCCAACGCGCGGCGCTCGGCGGCGTCGAGCGCGGCCATGTCCGCGGGAAGATCGATCGCTTTGATCTCGGCGCGAACCGCGTCGTAGAGCGCGGCATGCTCGAGCGGTGCGACCTCACGGAACCAGTCGCCGCCCCGGCGTCCCTGCCCGCCCGCGAGCAGCCGGTCGAACAGATGATGCGGCGAGGCGTTGACGACGATCCGCGACAGGTACTTGCAGCTCACGAGGTACACGTGGTCGACGCGCAGGTCGGCGGGGACGACTTCGTCGCCCGGCGCTCGGTGCGCGCCTTTCCACTCGATCAGCACCGGGACGCGTTCCCGCAGCGCGTCTTGCGCGTCAAGGAAGCGACGTCCGTTCATGTACGCGGCCGCGAACACGTCGGGGTGACGGCCTTCCTTCCACGCCCGCGCCAGCGCGTCCCATGCATCGGGCGCGACGTTCGCGATCGCGTCGGGCCGGGCGGCGAGTGCGTGGTCCACATCGTCGGCACCGAGCATTCCCAGGCCGGTGACGACCTCGGTGATCGTCGTCCGCAGGTCGGCCACGCGGCCTATGCGTGTCCGCCGGCGGCGTATTTCCGGAGCCGCTCGTAACCGGTGTCGGAGCGCATCTCGATCACGTCGTAGACGATGTCGGTGGCGTTCCGCAGGGCGATGTCGCCCTCACTGCCCTTGCGAGGCAGATGCGACGTGAGGAACACGATGCGTTCCTTCCCCGCGTGCGCGAGCGCCTGGGCGCGTCCGAGCGCCTTCCACACCGTGTCCGTGCGCAGGAGCCCGCCACGCGTGCTCGTGAACGCGCCGGACACGTCGAAGTACCACTCGAGGCCGTCGGCATCGGTCGCGATGAAGTTGATCGTGACGCCCGTACCCCGGACCCGGGAGTTCTTGGCGACGATCGTGAACTCGGCCTCTTGCAGCATCTGCTCGGCGAGCGCTTGTGCGGCTTTGCCTTCGCGCGTGGCGCGGGCCTGAAAGCTGCCCTCGAAGTCGAGCTCGGTGACGTCGGGCGCCGGGAGCTCGTGACTCGGGGGTGACTCGGGCGTGCCTTCGTCGCGCACGCGCAGGCGCGCGATGTCGACGTAGGTGGGGTCGAGGTCGTAGCCGGCGTATCGCCGGTTCAGCAACGCGGCCGCGACCAGCGCCGAACCCGAGCCCATGAACGGGTCGAGCACGAGATCGCGCTCATAGGTGTACAGCTCGATGAGACGGGCCGGCAGCTCGATCGGGAACGGCGCAGGATGCGACACGCGCCGTGCGCTCTCGGGTGGGATGTCCCATACGTCGAGCGTGGCGGCCATGAATTCGTCCGCCTCGATGTCGTTCTCGAACGGCAGGTTGCGCCGCTCGCGATCTGCCTTGCTGAGGGCGCGGTCGAACCGGCCCTTGCTCGCGATGACGACCCGCTCGGTCGTATCACGCAGCACCGGATTCGCCGGGCTGCGGAACGATCCCCACGCGCAGTTGCCGGCGGCACCTTCACCCTTGCGCCACACGATCTCGCCACGAAGCAAGAGTTTCAGGTCGTCCTGCAGAATGCGGATGACGTCGGCCGCGAGGCTGCGGTACGGCTTGCGGCCGAGGTTCGCGACGTTGACTGCGATGCGACCGCCCGGTTCGAGCTTGCGCGCGCACTCGGCGAACACGTCGATGAGAAGCTGGAGGTACTCGCCGTACGAGCTCGGCACCCCTTCTCGTTCGAGCTCCTCCTCATACTGCTTGCCCGCGTAGTACGGCGGTGACGTCACCACGAGCGCGACCGAGTTGTCGACGATCGCGTCCATGTGGCGCGCGTCGCCGAGCTGAAAGGCGTCGATGTCGTACGGCGCGACGACCGTGTCGTCATTCGACACGTCGGGCATCGCGAACCGCTCGTAGAACGCCGACGCGTCATGGCTCTCGCGCTTGCTGACGCCGAAATTCGAGGTTGCCGTCCCGCGCTTTTTCGGCGTCGTCATCGCCTGGCAGCCTACGCGGAGGGTGCGACGCTCAGCGGCTATACGTGCCGACGAGGACGCCCTGCGCGATCGTGGCGCCCGCGATCTCGTCCTGCGTCTGCACATCCTTGTTCAGGGCGGAGACGGTGAAGCGATAGTGGTGCAGCGGGCCCGCGGGCGGACACGGTCCGGTCCACAGCGGCTGACCCGCGCCATTGGCGAGCTGGCGCGCGCTGACCGGTATGGGTGGGACCGCGCCGTCGGTCGGTGGGAGACCCAGCACGAGCCAGTGCAGGAAGCCGCCCCCCACCGGAGCGTCGGGATCGTGCACGACGAGGGCGACGCTGACTGCGTTGTCCGGGATGCCCGTCCATGCGACCGGCACGACCCCGTTTCCGCCCTCGCACGTGTACCGGCTCGGGATCGGTCCGTTGTCGACGAACGCGGTGCTCGTGACAACGATCTTGGCCACCGGTGCGGTCGTTGTCGTCGCCGGCGCGACGGTCGTCGTCGAAGGTGCGCTCGCCTGGTCATCGCTGCCGCACGCGGTCAACGCGATGAGCGCAAGGAACGCGCAGCTGCTCGCCAGGTACCTACTCCGTCGCGGGACGTTCTGCATCTTCGCGGAGCGTATCGACCGGGACGGGATCGCGCAGGGTGCCGTCGTCGATGGTGAACCAGAAGCCGCCGAGGTTCGGGATCACGGTATCGACGTCGACGCCGGCGCGGGCAGCCACCGTCCGCAGGAGGCCATGGTGGGTGACGATCGTGAGCATGCCGGTGCCGACGTGTGCGAGCGCGCGCCAGAGCGCCGCGTCGAAGCGCGCCAGCACGGTCGTGTCGTCCTCGCCGTCCGGAGGCGCGGCGAGCTCGCCGCGCCGCCACCGATCGCGCATCCCCGGCCAGCGCTCGTCGATCTCGACAACGGTGCAGCCCTGCCACTTCCCGCCGTGGCGTTCGCGAAAACCCATGTCGGTGACGACGGGCACGTCGAGATGGGCGGCGATGACGTCGGCAGTGCGCGCCGCGCGCAGCAGGTCGGACGAGTACACGGCGCGCGGACGCACTCCCTCGTGCGCGAGATGACGGGCGCGGGCTGCCGCCTGCGCCTCGCCCTGCGCGGTGAGCGGGATGTCGATCCAGCCCTGCCAGCGGCGCTCGACGTTCCACGCCGATTCGCCGTGCCGCACGATCAGCACCTGCTGCACCGTCCCGCTCACGGGCTGCTCGTGGGCTCGCTCATAGGAATGACAGTGAAGCAGGCGGCGTTTGACCGGGGAGCCCGCCAGGGGCACACTTGACCACCCGGTCAAGTCTCAGTTTTGCCCTCACATTCCAGTTTTGGAGGCCTCCATGCCCACCGCCGTCATCGTCGACGCGGTCCGTTCCCCCCTCGGACGCCGCAACGGCAAGCTCAAGGGCGTCCACCCCGTCGACCTCGCCGCGCACGTGCTGCGCGCGCTCGTCGAGCGCAACGACCTCGACCCGGCGCTCGTCGAGGACGTGATCATGGGTTGCGTCATGCAGGTAGGCGAACAAGGTGTGAACGTGGCGCGCAACGCCGCGCTCGCCGCAGGCTTCCCCGAGACCACCGTCGGCACGACCGTCGACCGTCAATGTGGCTCGTCGCAACAGGCGGCGCACTTTGCCGCCCAGGGCGTGATCGCGGGCGCGTACGACATCGTCATCGCCGCCGGGGTCGAGAACATGACTCGTGTGCCGATGGGCGCGTCGGTGGTCGAGGGCAAGTACGGCTTCCCGTTCGGGCCGATGATGACCACGCGCTACCCGAACCTCGTGCCGCAGGGAATCTCCGCCGAGCTGATCTCCGAGAAGTGGGGGATCTCGCGTGAGCAGAACGACGCGTTCTCCGTCGAGTCCCACCGGCGTGCCGCACGCGCGACCGAGGAGGGTCGCTTCGAGCGCGAGATCCTGCCGATCGACATCAAGACCGACGACGGCGCGGAGACCATGACGCGCGACGAGGGCATCCGTCCCGACTCGACGATCGAGAAGCTCGCCACGCTCAAGCCTGCGTTCAAGCCCGACGGTGTCATCACCGCCGCGAACTCGTCGCAGATCACCGACGGTGCCGCGGCCGTGCTCGTGATGACCGAAGAGAAGGCCAATGAGCTGGGGCTGAAGCCACGCGCCCGGTTCCACACGTTCGCACTGGCGGGTGTCGACCCGGTGATGATGCTGACCGGCCCGATCCCCGCGACGACCAAGGTGCTCGAGCGGGCGAAGATGACGCTCGATCAGATGGACCTCGTGGAGATCAACGAAGCCTTCGCTCCCGTGGTGCTCGCGTGGGAGAAGGAGCACCACCCCGACATGTCGAAGGTCAATGTCAACGGTGGCGCCATCGCCCTCGGCCACCCGCTCGGCGCATCCGGCGCGCGGCTCATGGCGACCTTGCTGAACGAGCTCGAGCGCACGGGCGGCCGCTACGGCCTTCAGACGATGTGCGAAGGCGGCGGCATGGCGAACGCGACGATCATCGAGCGCCTTTAACTTCTGGTCGCGCTCGCTGCGGGCGGGGCTCCCGCCCTCAAGGGAGTCGCCGCTCCGGCCAGTTCGCTTCGGCTCCGCCTTCGCTCACGGCTTCGTGCGGACTTTTGCCGCGCGAAGTCCTCGTAACCTGAGCAGTGATGGTCGAAGTTCTTTGGTGGGTGTTGCGGGTGGCCATCGCGTTGGTGGCCGCGGTGCTGCTGTACCTGCTCGGCGCCAAGATGATCCGCAACTTCAACACCGAGCCGCCGCCCGAGCCCGGCGAGATGCCGCTCGAGGACGTCGACTACCGCTACCGATGCATCGTGTGCGGTGCGCAGGCCGTGCTCTATGCCGCGCCCGAAGGCGAGGTGCCTGAGCCACCCCGCCATTGCCGCGAGCCGATGGTCCTGGTCACGCCGGTCGAGTAGCGGCGGGACGGTCCCGGGGTCTGGGGGACCTGTCCGCAGGAGGAGGAGAGGTTCGCACCGGCCGCGCGGGCAGAGCGAGCCTGGCGACGCCACCCTCCGAGCCGGACGATAGACCGCTGGGATGCGGTCGCCAAGGACGTCGCATTCCCGAGTTCCGACGCATCGTGCCCGCGCCGATTTCCACGAAGAATGTGCAGAACGATGGACGCCGGCCTACTCGGCGAGGTGAACCACATTGAGCGGCGCGAGCGACCGCACCGAAGGACGGTCGCTCCGTTCATCTGAGTTGCCGGTGAGGTCCACGAGCCGGCGCCGGCATCGCGCTGTCGCCTCTACGCTTGCAGAGTGCTGGCCGTCCTGGTCGCGAAGCAGTCGCCGAAGGTCACAGCATCCGCGACGATCGTGGCCGTCATCGCATGCGTCGCCCTGTTCGCACTGCTCGTGTACGCGGCCAACAAGTTTCCGTAGGTAGCAAGCGACGGCAAAGGGCTGGTCAGCCGAGCGCTCTGGCGAGGAGCACGACGATCAAGACGTGCAGGCGCAACACCGGCAGCGCCGCGAATCCGATCGTGCAGAACACCGCCTGAACAACCCTCACCACCGGCGCAGCCACGCAGTGATTCGGCGCAGCCCTGAGACTGGCTCTGGCGACTGCCGGATAGGTGACGGGTCGCCCGTCGCAGCGAGACCCTCTGCGAGATGAGCGATCAACCGAGCGGTCTGCTCGATCGGCAGTTGAAACGTCGCCGCACACGTGTCGCCCTGCCAGATGCTGAGCACGGCCGTTCCCTGGTCAGTGTGCCAGGTGACCTGTAGTCGACGGCCAAGAGCCCGGCCGTCCTGGAACCACTCACGGTTGCTGTAACGCACCGCGGGAATCGCCACACGCTCAGTGCGCGACCTCAGGTCAGCGGCCGTCCATAGCCCACTAATGGGCCCACTCGTGCGCTCGACTGCGATCTGCACCCCGAACCAAGGAAGCCGCGGTTTGTCACATCCCCGGTTGTCCGGGGATGTGTTCGGTGACACACCCAAACTTGGGCGGTTAGCCTCGGCCCGTGATCTCGTACAGGTACGACAAGGATGGGACGCGCCGTTGGCGGGAACGAGGCGGGTGGCGGCGGTGGGCGGCGACCTCGTGGATGGCGGTCGTCGCCTTGATTGTCATTAGTTCGTGCGTATACCTGCTGGTTCGGTGAACCGGGATATGGCTGCACCGAAGGGAAATCGCCGGAAGGCGCCCGTGAAGCAGCACGATCCGACGCCGGAGGAGCGCGACGAACGCGTGAGCCTCCATCCGAAGAAGCCGGAGGACGTGCTGCGAAAGCTGCTGCGCACTCCGCCGAAGCGCGGTAGTTAGCCCTCGCTCATGGCGAAGCCGTGGCGTCGTCGCAGTGGCGTGATCCGTCGCTCGGGGATACTGGGCGCGCGTCCTGGAAGTGCATTCTTCGGATCGCCGGATGTACTCGACGGCGGCGAGGACGCGCCGCTCTCGGCGAAAGGTCGGTTCGTCTTCCGGGCGACCGTGCTGGCGGTTCTCGCGATGGGACTGATCCTCATCGCGATATCCGTTCGCTCCGCCTAGGTCGCGACTAGCGGCCGGTCAGTTCGTCGTAGGTGAGGCGCCGGCCCGCCACACGACCCATGAGACGCTGCACGCGGCGGGTGTCCGATAGCTTGCGGCTCGACCAGCGGTAGTCGAACTCCGAGAGATACCGGGGAAGGTGTTCTTCGGAGACGTGATGGAACGTCCCATCGAGGCTGCGCTTCAACTGTGCGAAGAATCCTTCCGCGTGGTTCGTCGTGACGTTGCCGCGTACGTATTCGCCGAGCTTGTGGTTGACGGTGTGGTGCTCTGCGGCCTTCCAGCCGATACGGGTGTAGGACATCGCGGCGTCGGTGTGCAACACCGTCGCGGGAAGGTCTACATGCTTCAGAATCGCAGCCTTCAGCGTGTCGCGGCGAACGTTCGGCACCACGCGTGAACGGACGCGGCCGGTCTCGCGGTGAACGAGGCTCAACACCGCGGTCTTGGCGTCCTGGCCTTTGTTCTCGTCACTCCACCGCTTCGACCGGTGGAAGTTCTTCGGGTCGGGGCCGAGGAACGTTTCGTCAGCGGTCACGATGCCGGAGAACAAGGTCGGGTCGTCGTCAGCCATCGCTTCGCGGATGCGCTGAAGAAGGAACCACGCGCTACGCGGGGTGAGTCCGTACTTGCGCTCGATCTCTCTCGACGTAACACCGTTTTTGCTTGCGCACATCTCGAAGATCACGAACACCCACGTCCGAATCGAAATCTTGGTGCCGTGCATGATCGTGCCGGTGAGAACGGAAAACTGCTTCCGGCAGTCGCGGCACTTCCACAATCGACGCACGGTGACCTTGCCGGTCCGGGTCTTGCGTCCGTCGTCGGACTTGGGCGTGAGGAAGTAGTGATCGCCGACGCTTGCGCAGTGCGGGCAGACGGGCTGGTCGCCCCAGCGCAAGTCTTCGAGGAAGCGGTACGCGGCCTCGTCGTCGGGAAGCCGGTCCATCAGTGCGGGGATGCTCATCGCCGTATCCACGTAGGCATCATAAGACAAACCCATGGGTGTGTCAAAGGAGAAATCTGAATTGCAAGAGTGCAACTCCCGGATGGGAAACCGGAGGCGATTCAGCGCCCGGGATGCGAGGCGCGGCAAAATTGGCCCCCCGGCGGGCCTCGATTTGCGTATCATTTCGAGACGGTCCGAGCCCGGAGGGACCGGTAACACGCTCGGAAGGCGTGTCCGACCATCCCTCCGGACCCGGGGTTCAACCGCCCGGCCCTGGCGAGGCCTTGACGGCGATCAGGTTGCCCCTCCTCCGACGGCGCGCAGCGCGGCTGACGGAAGGGCAGCGAAATAGCCCTTCTTCTGATCTTCCAAGAGACCTTGTCTGGTCAGCTTGCGAAGCAGGTACCGGGTGAACTCGCGGTCCTTCTCGCCCGGTTCGAGAAGGCCCAGCTGTACCAGCGATCGCTGGACCTCAACGACCTTGGCTCGGTGGTAGGAGGCAGCACGAACCGTCTCCAGCGCGGCTTTCTCGGCCGCGGCGATGCCTTCCTGGGACCGGTGCGGGCTGCGGGACGTTCCATTGGACGGGAGCTTCGGACTCGGGGATGGAAAGGCCAGAGCCTCGGCGGCCGGATTCGTGCCGACACCCGCGACGTTCTGAGCAGCGCCGTCCATTTCGGCGAGCGCGCGGCGAAACCGCTCCAGGTTGCGTTCCGTCTCAGTGATCAAGGTGACGAGACCTGCGCGGATTTCACTGGAAGTGACCATGCGTCCAGTTTAACCACACGCTCACCGGCGATGTCAGGGTTTTCCGTACGGTCTCCGGTTTCGCGGCCGTTACTGGCTGTGACCGCCTGAGGGCACCGTACGCCCGGCGCAGAACGGGTACGGCCGAGTGGTTCGTGCTGCCTGGGGTCTTGTTGGTAGTGGGTCAGTTTGACGGGGAGTCGGAGTGACTGCCAGCTAACGCCGCTTCACCTGACTGGGCGTAGCGACGCAAGCCGAACAGGAGCATTGCTGCTCCGGTCGCGGCGGTTCCAAAGAGGAACGTCAACGACCAGTTGATGCCGGAATCGGAACCGTCGGGATAGTGGCACACCCGCCCCGGCGGCAACCATCGCCATGTACTCGACCCGTAGTCAGAATCAGTTCCGGGGACGGGGCAGTACAAGTCGACACTGGTTGTTTTGAAGTCGCCGCCCGCTAAGACGAGGACACCCGCGGCAAAGAGCAAGCTGGCCAACGAAAGCAGAAGACCAGCAACGGCGACGAGAACGGCGATGCGCCGTCCGTGAAGCCAGCTAGGCATGGTTGCCAGGGTAGGGGCGTCAGTCGAGCAGCTTGACCAAACCGTGTGCACGTACGCTCCGCGGTTGATGGCGGAGTGGGTGGGCGAGATCCGGTTCGATCCCGACGTGGAGCGTCAGAACCTCTCCATGCGGATGGGAATGCGCCGCTTCACAAGGTAGACCAACGCGTTCAGCAAGAAGGTCGAGAACCACGCCCACGCGGCGACGTTGTTCTACATGCACTACAACTTCGCCCGCCCCCACCAGACCCTCACCAAGCGGTTCGGCCGACCCACCACGCCCGCCATGGCGGCAGGAGTTGCCGACCATCCGTGGTCGCTGACTCAGATCGCCGAACTGCTTGACTGACCGCTCACGGCATGGCATCGCTGCTCCCGGTCGGGCAGTCTTGTCCGCGTGGCAGACAACGAAGCGACGTGGCTAGACCGGTGGCGATCACAGTCTCAGGATGAACTCACCGAACGGCTCCGAGTGCGCGGTGCGGAGAATCCAGGTTCGTGGGCCGGTTCCGAATTCCTGGAGAACATCCCACAGACCACACGATTCCTATTCCTCAATGCTCTGTGGCGCAGGTTGATCGACTACCCCGACTGGATAGTCGACGCTGTCGAGAATGCTCGTGCCGAAGGCGGTACCCGCGAAGACCTTCGCAGACTTCTCCAATCAACTCTGTACACGATCGCGTTCGATTTCGTCTATCTGCTGGACGAGCCAGATGGCACCACGCACACAACCGAACCTCTATCCGATGTCGCTCCAGACGAACCAAGATGGGCTCTGATGGAAGTATCACCGGAGGGTGAGATGACAGGCCGAGAAGTGGCCGGTCTCCACGAGAGTCTCATGGAGACCGCACCTGGCGGAGAAGAAGCAGCGGACGATGCCGGTTGGTTCTAACGCCCGAAATCAAACTGACCCACTACCGTCTTGTTTCCCCACCCCTTCGTCGGGAGTGACCCCAGGCAGCTCGGCCGTCAATCGGGGTAACGACTTACTTGGCTCACCTGGCGGTTTGAGTCGTAACGTTGAGTCGTGCCCGAGCAACCTGCACCGGGGCTGCCTGTCAGCCGTCACGAAACGGTCTGCCCTGGTTGCGGCCGCACCTATGGCTTCGACATGCACGGCGGCGATCCAGAGACGGTGACATTCGAGACTGAGCGTCTCCCAGCCGGTCGTTTTCTTCTAGTCGCATTCACGAAGCCTGTCGATTGGCCCGGACCAGGTTCGCGGGCAGTCCTCCACGAATGCTCCAACGAAGGAGACCCGATCCCTGCCCTACGACCGGATACGCCGCCGCGACGTGTTCTCAGGGTGGAAGCCGATCTATAGGAACGGCGTCTACTTAGAACCGTTGCCGTTGCGCTCTTGCCGCTCGCGTTCGACGGGCCTCGTTCTAGGTCCGGTGGGTGTGTCATCGAACACATCCCCGGTTGTCCCCAGACTGTGGACAACTCTGTGGGGAATCACACGTTTGCGATTCGGTCAACGAATGGTCAGCGGTTGTTCAACTGCGTTCAGCGGTAATTCGTCGCCAGCAGGAAACCGCTGCAGATCAGGCCGATGCCGAGCAGCAGGTAGCGGTTCTCGGTGTTCGCTCCCGGCAGCAAGTTCAGGTAGTTGCCGACCACGATGACGAGGCCGGCGGCGAGCAGCGTCGTCAGTGCAACGGGCACCCACAACTTGCTCGGCGGCGCCTTCTTCTGCGGCGGGGGCGTGTACCGCGAGCGCTTGGACTTCGACTGGGGCACGTGAGAAGCGTAGCTGCGACGGACAATCGTCGGCACTCACGCGGCGGGGCTCGTTACCCTTCGGATCTCATGAATACGCGCGTGCTCGTGATCGACAACTACGACTCGTTCGTCTACAACCTGGTGCAGTACCTCGGTGAGCTCGGGGCCGAGCCCGCGGTGCACCGCCACGATGCGATCACGATCGACGACATGCGCGGGCTCGCACCCGACGCCGTGTTGATCTCGCCGGGCCCCGGCCGTCCCGTCGACGCCGGGTTGTCGAACGAGGCGATCCGTGCGTTCGGTGAGCACGGCACACCGGTGCTCGGTGTATGCCTCGGGCTCCAGTGCATCGGCGAGCTGTACGGCGGCGAGGTCGTGCGGGCGCCGCGTGTCATGCACGGCAAGACGTCGGAGATCCGACACCATGGTGCCGGGGTGTTCGCCAACCTGCCGAACCCGCTGACGGCGACGCGCTATCACTCGCTCGTGGTCGAGCGCGATTCGGTGCCGGATGTGCTCGAGGTCACCGCCGAGTCGGAGGACGGCCTGGTCATGGGCCTGCGGCACCGGGCGTTCCCGATCGAGGGCGTGCAGTTCCACCCGGAGTCGATCCTCACCGACGCCGGCCACGACCTCCTGCGGAACTTCCTCCGCGACGCGGCGGACGCGGCAGGTGCGCGCGCCCGCGCGTGACCTCGGCCAGTCCGTCGTCGAGCAAGGACGCGAGCGCTTCACCGTCGAGGTCGCCTGTCGCCACCGCGGAGCCCTCGCGCAGGCGCGCCATGATCAAGCCGCGCCGCTGACGGAACGAGCCTTCGAACCGACCCTGGCGGCGCTTGGTCTCGCCCTCGAGCGCACCTCGCGTCGCGCACACTGTTGCGAGCGGACACCGATCACACTGCGGGCTCCGTGCGGTGCACACGGTCGCGCCGACGTCCATGAGCGCGAGCAACCGGTCGCGCCCGCACAGCCCGTGCGCAACCTGGACCGCGCAGTCCTCGGCGGCGCGCTCGGAAAGTCGCTCGCCGCGGACCCGCTCGCAGACCCGGCGGATGTTCACCTCGATGCCGATGCGGTCGGCGTCGTCGACCTGTGCTGCGATCGCGGCCGCCGTATAACGACCGACACCGGGAAGCTGCGCGAGGTCATCGGGCCAGCCGTCGCGCGCGATCTGCACCGCGGCTTCCCACAGCCATCGGGCGCGTCGGGGATAGCCGAGACGCCCCCACGCGGTGATCACGTCGGCGAGTCCGGCTGCGGCTGCAGCCGAGGGAGTCGGGAAGCGCGCGATGAAGTCGGCATACGCAGGGATGACGCGTGGCACCTGGGTCTGGTGCAGCATCACCTCTGAAACGAGTACCTGCCAGCGATCGCGCGACGCGCGCCACGGCAGGTCGTGACGTCCGTGCGCGTGGTACCACTCGACGAGCGGCCGCGTCACGGCCCGGTCGTCGTCGTCGTCGTGGACGAGTTCGGGGACTTGACGCCGATGGTGAGCAGGATGTTGGTTCCAGGCGCGACCTTGGTGCCGGCGGCAGGTGCCATCTCGATGACTTTGCCGACGTTGTTGTTGTCGACCTTGTTGAGCGTCGACACGGTGAAGCCGGCCGCCTTGAGCTCGAACGTCGCTTCGTCGAGTGTCCGGCCGATCTCCGGCGGAACCTCGACTTTCGCCTTCCCGCTCGAGATGAAGACAGTGATCGGCGTGTCGGTCGGCCTTGTCTCGTTGGCCGGGGGGTCGGTACGCGTCGCTGATCCCTCCGCGGTCGTGTCGCTGACCTCCTGCACGAACGTGATCTTGCTCGGGTCGAAGCCCGCCTGTATCAACGCCTGTCCGGCTTGATCCTGCGAGAGGTTCTTCACGTCGGGGATCGGTTTCGGGGCCGGGCCCGTCGACACCAGCAGTGTCACGGTGCCGCCCTTGGGCGCGGCGGTGCCCGCGGCAGGTTTGCTGCCGATGACCAGATCCTTGGCCACCGTGCTGTCGGACTGGCCCTTGCTCTTCACCTGAAAGCCCAGGCGGTTGAGCCGATCGGTCGCGTCCTTCACGGACGCGTTCTTGATCTCGAAGGGGATGATGACCTTTTCGGCACCGCTGCTCACCGTCAGGTTCACCGTCGTGTTGCGCGCCACGTTCTGCTTCGCGGCCGGATCCTGCACGATGACCGTGTCGACCGGCGCCGCGTCGTTCACGCTCTCGATCGTCGTCTTGAGGTGCGCGTCGGCCAGCATCTGTCGTGCGACGTTCACGTTCTTGCCGACGACATTGGGCACGCCCACTTTCCCCTCCGTGCCCCCGAATTTGGTGGCCGCGAGCAGGATGAGGCCGATGACCGCGGCGAGGCCGATCAGCACCAAGAAGGTCACCAGTGCCGGGTTCCGCCGGTGGTGTTGGTACGTCGGCGCACCGACATAGCGGCCGCGCTCGTCGACCGCCGGGCTCGCCACGGTGGCGGCGGCCGCCGCGTACGCGCCGCCGCCTTGCGCGGCCGTCGCCGACGTCGGCACCTCGGCGACCATCGCGGTGACCGGCGCCGACGCCAGTGGCCGCCCTCGCCGGAAGCGCAACAGATCGGCGCGCAGGTCATCGGCGGTCTGGTATCGCTGGTCGGCGTTCTTGGCGAGCGCGGTCATGATGATCTGCTCGAGATCGTGAGGCACGTCGGCGTTGCGCTGCGACGGGGCGACCGCGTCCTCCCGCACGTGCTTGTACGCGACCGCGACCGGCGAGTCGCCGGTGAAGGGCGCGCCGCCCGTCACCATCTCGTACAGCACGACGCCGAGCGAATACACGTCGCTGCGACCGTCGACCGAGAGACCCTGCGCCTGTTCGGGCGAGAAATACGTCGCGGTGCCCATGACCGAACCGGTCTGCGTCAGACCGTCGCTCGCGCCCGCGCGCGCGATGCCGAAGTCGGTGACCTTCACGTTGCCGGAACGCGTCAACAGCACGTTGCCGGGCTTCACGTCGCGGTGGACCACGCCGTTGCGATGGGCGAACGCGAGCGCCGACGCGATCTCGGCGGTGATCTCGGCCGCCTGATTCGGGTCGAGCGGGGATTCGGATCGAATGAGGTCGCGCAACGAGCGGCCCTCGACGTACTCCATCACGATGAAGTACGTGCCGGACTCCTGCCCCCAGTCGTAGATCGCCACGATGTTGGGGTGGTTGAGATTGGCAGCCGCCTGCGCTTCCCGACGGAAGCGCTCGACGAACGACGGTTCGCGCGCGTATTCGGGGAACAGCGCCTTCAGCGCCACCGGCCGGTTGAGCAACTGGTCGCGCGCCAGGTACACCTCGGCCATGCCGCCTTGCGCGACCTCGCGCTGGATCTCGTAGCGGCTGGAAAAGACCCGTCCGGCCAGCGTCATGGTTGGAGCACCCTATCCGCCGTTTCCGTTGTTTTGCGGTTGCCCCCCGCCGCATTGCGACGGCGGCGGCGGGCTGGCGAGCAGCGATTGCAGGACTTGTTTTGCGATCGGCGCGGCGACCCGTCCGCCGGTCGCCTCGGCGTTGGTACCGTCGACGCCGCCGTGTTCGACGAGCACTGCGACTGCATAGCGGGGAGCGTCGGCCGGCGCGAACGCGATGAACCATGCATGCGGTGGGCGCCCGTCGCCGGTCTCGGCGGTGCCGGTCTTGCCCGCGACCTGTACGCCGGGTATCTGCGCCGCGGTTCCGGTACCGCGCGGATCGTTCACCACGCCGAGCATGAACTGCCGCATGGTGTCGGCGGTCGTGGGATCCATCGCGCGCGTGTACTCCGTCGTGTCGACGCGCTTCACCACCCGGTTGTCGGTGTCCATCACGCAGTCGACGACGTGCGGATCGAGGATCGTGCCGCCCGTCGCCACGGACTCGGCGACCAGCGCCATCTGCAGCGGCGTGACGAGCACGTCGTGCTGGCCGATCGCGTCCTGCATGAACGCCGGTTGGTTGCGCTGGAACGTGCCCGGCTTCGGTCCCCGGCTGCGCACGATCGGCGGATCGAAGCCGGTCGCGTGCCCGCTCGGAGGAGGATCTGCCTGCACGCCGAAGTGCTGCACGCCGCTCGCGAGCTGCTCGCCCAGGTCGAAGCCGACCTTCGCGAACGTAGTGTTGCACGACACGATGAAGCTGTCGAGCAATGAGCCGCCGCACCGCTCACCACCGAAGTTGCTCAGCGTTTGACCGTTCGTCTGGGGCAAGGCGATCTCGCTGAGCACAGGGAACTGCGTGTCCACATCGACGTTGTTCTGGATCGCGATCGACGCGGTGACCGTCTTGAACGTCGATCCCGGCGGATAGAGCTCGGCCCATGCGTGCGGCAGCAACGGCTTGCTCTTGTCGAGCAGCAGCAGCGCGCGCGCGGCCTGGGCCTTGTTCGGGTTGTGGTTGACGAGGAGGTTCGGGTCGTACGTCGGGTTCGAATAGGCCGCGAGCACACCACCGCTTCGCACGTCGAGCACCACGACCGATCCCGGCCGGCCCGCCAAGCCGGTCGCAGCAAGTTGCTGGACCGCGCGCGACGCCGTGAGGACGACGGTGCCGACGGGCTGGCGCGTCGCGAACGCGTCGGCGAGGCCGCGCGGCGTGAGATTGAACGTGCGACCTGCCAGATCGTCGGAGAACGTCCGCTCGACACCAACCTCGCCGAACTGGATCGACTGGTACCCGACGATGCCCGAGAACAAGGTGGCGGTGTCCTTGGGATACACGCGCTGGCGTTTGAACTCGTCGTTCGCGGGCACCGATCGGGCGACGATCACGCGGTCGGAGGTGACGATCGGGCCGCGGTCGCGCGCGGCGTTGCGAAGGAAGGTCCGGGAGTTGCGGGGATCGGCGGCCAGCTTGTCACTGCGTGCCACCTGGAGGTACGTGAGCTGCGCGACCAGGCCGACGAACAACACGATCATCGCCACGCCGACGCGCCGGATGCCGGAGTTCACGGTGCACCGCCCGCAGGCGCGGCGCGCGCGCTCGTCGCACTGCGAGACGTGTCGTCGGAGATGCGCAACATGATCGCGACGAGCGCGAAGTTGGCGACGAGAGACGACCCGCCGTACGAGACGAACGGCAATGTGATCCCGGTGAGGGGGATCACGCGCAGCACGCCGCCGATGATGAGGAACGTCTGAAGGCCGAAGATCGTGGCGATGCCGGCCGCGAACAGCTTCGCGAACGGGCGCACCGCGTCGACCGCGATGCGGAACATGCTGCCGACCATCAGCATGAACGCGGCGACGACCGCCACGGTCCCCACGAGCCCGAGCTCTTCGCCGATGGCTGCGAACACGTAGTCGGTGCTCGCGAGCGGGACGAGGGACGGGTTGCCCAACCCGAGCCCGGTACCGGCGATCCCACCCGACCCCAGGCCGAACCAGCCCTGCACCGCCTGGTAGCCGCCGCCCGGTTGGTCGATCCGGCTCCAGGGGTCCGTCCAGTTCTCGACGCGCAGACGCACGTGACCGAACGACTTGTACGCGACGAAGCCGCCGACGACGAGCAGGATCACGGTGCCGACGAGGTACGCGCGCCGGCGCGTCGCCATGTAGAGCATCGACGCGAATACCCCGAAGAACAGCAGCGACGTGCCCATGTCCTTCTGGTAGCCGAGGACAAGCAACGCCATGCCCCAGGCCAGCAGCAACGGACCGAGATCGCGCGGCGACGGCAGGAAGACGCGTCCGACACGGATGCGTCCTTCGGCGAGGAGCTCGCGTTTGTCGACGAGGTACGCGGCGAAGAACGCGACCAAGAGCAGCTTGGCGATCTCGCTCGGCTCGAACGTCAACGCGCCGATGCCGACCCAGAGGCGCGCGCCGTTGATCGTGCGTCCGATTCCCGGCGCGATCGGCAACAGGAGGAAGCCGATGCCGAGCAACAGCGCCGTGTACCGGTACCGTTCGAAGATCCTCACGTCACGCACGAGTATCAGCGTGACGACGAACACCGCGACCGCGATCGCGACCCACAGCGACTGCACGCGCGCCTGCGTCCTGTAGTTGAGCTTGCCGTTGGCGTCGGCGCGGGCGAGCCGCGCGATCATCACGAAGCCGAGGCCGTTCAGCAGCGCGGCGAGCGGAAGCAACGTCGCGTCGGCGTAGGGCGCGAACCGGCGAACGGCGAAGTGCGCGATCGCGTAGAGGCCGATCACCCACCCGAGCAGGGGATACAGGTCGGGCGGAAGGTTCGGTCCCTCGGCGAGCGCGACGAGGATGTAGCCGCCGACGGTGACGGCGATGACGAGCACACCGAGCGACAGCTCGGCGCGCCGGCGCGTGCGGGCGAGGAGGGGGAGCGTCACGGGCGTTTGCTGGTCGTCGTGGTGGTGCGCCGCCGCGGGCGCGTCGTCGTGGTCTTCGGCTTCTTGACGGTCGTGGTGGTCGTCGACGTCGACGTCACAGAGTCTTGGAGCCGTCCGACGAAGGCCTGGGCCGTCGAGAGCGAGCCGCGCGTCGAGTTCGTCCGGACGCGGTCCTGATCGAGCGGTTGGAGCGCGTCGACCTTGATGCCGGTGCGCTGATCGACCGTGGGATCCCAGCCGAGCACGCCGCCGGGCACGCCCTTGTAGATGACGACCTCGTTGCGCGACGCGCCGACGAAGTACGAGCTGCGCGCGTACCAGCCGAGCACTCCGCCCGCGACGCCGAGAATCACGACGAGCGGCAGCACGACGAACAACACGCCGCGGACCGTGCGCAGCCGCGATCGCCGGGCACGCGGCGCGGCGGGCACAAATGGTGGCGGTGGTGCCGCGGGCGCGATCGTCGTCGGGGGTTCGGCGGGCGGGAATGCCGCGGCGCCTTCCTCGGGCGGCGCGGCGACCTCGAGCACGTCGACCACGATGACGGTGATGTTGTCTTCGCCGCCCGCATCGTTCGCGGCCGCGACGAGCACGTCGGCCGCGCGCTGGGGGTCGCGCTCGCTACGGGCGAAACGCTCGATGTCTCGCTCGCGCACCATGGTCGTGAGCCCGTCCGAGCAGATCAGGACGCGGTCGCCGGGCTCCACCGAGATCTCGTAGGTGTCGACCTCGACGTCGGCGTCGACGCCGAGTGCACGCGTGACGATCGCGCGTTGCGGATGTGCTTCGGCCTGCTCGGGAGTGAGCCGGCCCTCGCGGACGAGCTCTTCGACGAGGCTGTGATCGTCGGTGATGCGCACCATCTCGCCGTTGCGGAGCAGGTAGGCCCGCGAGTCCCCGACGTGGCCGATCAGCAGCTGGTCGCGGCCGGCGACGGTGACCGCGGTCATCGTCGTGCCCATGCCCGTGAGCTCGTCGTTGCCCGCGGCGCGTGCCAGCACGGCGTCGTTGGCCCGCGAGATCGAGACGTCGATCGAGGCGCCGCCGGCGAACGCGGCCCGCAACGCCTCGATTGCCGTGTGGCTCGCGACCTCGCCGCCGCGGTGGCCACCCATGCCGTCGGCGACTGCGAACAATGTGTGCTCGTCGTCGACGAGGGACGCGTCCTCGTTCTTGGCGCGCGTGCGGCCCTGGTCGGTGGCGCGGCCGGTCATCAACCGCATGACGTCATCGCTCCGCCTCGAGCACCGTCTCACCGAGTTGCACGCGATCGCCCTTGCCGAGCTTCACCGGTTGTGCGATGCGCTCGCCGTTCACGTAGGTGCCGTTCGTCGAGCCGACGTCCTCGATCCAGAGCGTCCCGTCGCGGTCGTACACGCGTGCGTGGACCTGCGAGACGAAGGTGTCGAACGTGAGCGGCATCGTGCAGCCGCCGCCGCGTCCCATCGTGGCTTCGCCGTCAATAGGCAGCTCGCGTCCGCGTTCCGCGTCGGGTTGCACGATCACAAGTCGCCACCCGCGCTTACGCGCGCGCGCCGGCGCCCCGGTGGCGGCCGGCGCGGGAACGGGGGCGGGCGCGGGAACGGGCGCCGGCGAACCGCGCAGCTCGCGGGCCACCGTCCACACCACGCGGAAGAGGAACAGGTACACCAGCGCGAGGAGACAGAACTTCAGGACGGTCAGGACCGCGTCGGACATGTGCCGGTTACGACTCCTCGTACCGGATCTCTGTTGCACCGACGAGGATCACGTCGCCGTCGGCGAGCAGATGCTCGCGCACCTGCACCCCGTTGACCTGGATGCCGTTCATCGAGTCGAGATCGACGACGCGATAGCCCCGCTCGTCGCGCCGGATCTCGGCGTGATGCCGCGACACCTGCGGATCGGTGAGCGCGACGACGCAGTCGGGCAGGCGCCCGATGATCGCCCGGTCCTCGCCGAGCTGGACGCGTCGGCCGTCGGGCAGCACCAGCGTGCCCGGTGCGCCGACGGTGCTCGCGATGATCTCGGCGCGCACCTGCATGTCGCCCCGGCGCGCGTGCTCGTCGGCGTCGATCGTCACCTCGACCGGACCCGAGAAGTGATAGCCCTCCTCCCGCGCGTGCTCACGCGCGGCGTCGGCGAGCTCGACGGTGAGGGCATCGCGGAAACCCGCGAACCGCTCGAGGTCCTCGTTCGAGAGCAGCACCGTGATGTGGTTCGGGACGACCGTGCCTCGCACACCGAGTGTGCGTCCGGCGTCCATCTCGCGCACGATGCGCCGACCGATCTCGACGGGTTGCAGTCCGCTGCGGAACGCCTTGCTGAACGCGCCTTCGACGAGCCGCTCGAGCCGGCGCTCGAACCGCTGGAGTCCCATCGAAACGATGGTAATGGCGGTCCCGAGGTTTCACGGTGCACAGCGCTGGTACGCTGCTGCGCTCACGCGCGAGTGGCGGAATTGGCAGACGCGCAGGATTCAGGTTCCTGTGCCCGCAAGGGCGTGGGGGTTCAAGTCCCCCCTCGCGCACTGGGGATGCACGTGACCGACCCCGACACCTCATTCTTGGGCGGTCTGGATAGCGACGACGCCGACGCGATGTTCGCGGCGGGAGCTCGTCGCAGCTTCACGACCGGTGAGCTGCTGTGTCGCGAAGGCGACGTGGGCAACGCCATCCTCGTCGTGCTGTCGGGTTACGTGAAGCTCACCAAGACCGCGATCAGCGGGCGTGAGACGATGCTCGAGCTGCGCGGGCCGGGCGAGGTGCTCGGCGAGATGAGCGTCGTCGACGGAGCGCCGCAATCGGCGAACGCGATCGCGATCGACGAGGTCGAGGTGCTCGCGGTCGATGCCCCGCGTTTCGAGGCGTTGCGGCGGGAGCGGGCGGGCGTCGCGAACGCCTTGCTCGCGGTCGTCGTCGGTCGCCTGCGGCAGGCCTCCGGACGCCAGCTCGAGCTCGGCACCGACGACGTGATCAGCCGGGTGTGCCGGCGGTTGGTGGAGCTCGCCTCCTCGCACGGCGAGCCGCTCGCCGGCGGGGTGCTCGTCCGAGCGCTGTCGCAGCAGGATTTGGCAGATTGGGCGGGGGTCTCGCGCGACGGCGTCGTCCGCGCCCTGCACGAGCTCCGCGAGGCAGGCCTGGTCGAGAGCGGCCGGGGTCGGGTCTTGATCAAGGATCTCGCGGCCGTGACCGAGCGGGCCGGCGGCGCGTAAGATCCAGGCGCTCGGGGACCCGGTAAGGAGATCGCATGCCGCTGTTCGTGATCGAGCGAAACTTCGCCGACCAGCTCGAGATGACCAAGAACGACGCCGACCTCACGCGTGTGGCCAACGACGAGGCCGGGGTCTCGTGGTTGTTCTCGTTCCTGTCGGCCGACAAGAAGAAGACGTACTGCCTCTACGAGTCGCCGAATGCCGACGCGATCCGCGATGCGGCAGAGCGCGCCGGCATCCCTGCCGACGTCGTCGTCGAGGTATCGGAGCTCCGGCCCGAGCAGTTCGTCTGAGCCTGCGCGATTCCGGGGGCAACCATGGCCTCCACTGATCTCGTCACGATCGTCAGCACCGACTGGGTCGCATCGACTGCGACCCGCACGCGACTCGGCGAGGATCGTGCCGATCAGCTCCAGCACCAACACGACGCGATCCTGAAGGAAACGATCGAGCAGCACGACGGCGAGGTCGTCAAGAACTCCGGCGACGGCGCGCTCGCCACGTTCCACTCCGCCACCAATGCGTTGGCCGCGGCCGTCGCGATCCAGCAACGCTTCGACGCCCTCGCTCGCTCGCGTCCGGCGGACGAGATGATTGCGCTGCGAATCGGCATCTCCGCCGGCGACATCGTGCGTCGCGACGACGACATCTTCGGTACCCCGGTCGTCGAAGCGGTACGGCTCCAGAGCGCGGCATCGCCCCAGCAGATCCTCTGCTCCGATCTCGTGCGCGCCCTCGGGCGCGGTCGCGGCGGCTTCGAGTGCGAGCTCGTCGGGCTGCTCGACCTGAAGGGACTTCCCGAGCCCGTCGCCGCCTGCAGCGTGGTGTGGACGCCGACCGAAGTGACCACGACCTTGCCGATGCCGCCCGAGCTCGTCGCGGGCGCCGCGACCCGGTTCGTCGGGCGCGAGCAGGAGCTGGCGTTCGCGACCGATTCCGCGATGACCGCGGCGCAGGCGCAGGCGGTCTGGCTGCTCGGCGAGCCCGGGATCGGCAAGACGCGCCTCGGCCAGGAGGTTGCGACGCGGGTGCACCAGCGGGGCGCGCTGGTTTTGTACGGCCGATGCGACGAGCAGGTGCGCGCGCCGTTCCAGCCCGTCATCGACGGGCTGCGCTGGTTCGTGGCACAGCTTCGCGACGAGGAGGTGCGCGATGCCCTCGGCGTCGATCCTGAACCGCTCGTGCGGCTCGTTCCGGAGCTGCTGTCGCGCGTCCCGGGATTACGCCGCCCCGAAGCCGCCACCGAGACCGAGCAGTACCGCTTGTTCGAGTCGGTCAAATCATGGCTCTGCACGATCGCCGCGACCCGCCCGGTCGTGTTCGTCGTCGACGACGTGCACTGGGCCGACCGGCCGACACTTGCGTTGCTCGGTCACGTCGCGCGCAGCGCGCAACCGACGCGTCTCACGATCCTCGCGACGGCGCGCGACACAAGTCCGGACGTCAGCGAACCTCTGAACGAGCTCGTGGACGAGCTCGAGCGGACCGGCCGCAGCCGCCGGCTCCCGTTGCGAGGGTTGACGGTCGACGACATCGTGTCGCTCCTCGAGGTCACGACGTTGCCGTCGGACAACGCGGTGCGGCTCGCCGACGAGACGGCCGGGAATCCATTGTTCCTCGGGGCCGTCCTCGGCGCCATGCGCGCGGATGGCACCTTGCCGACCGAGCTGCCAACGGACGTCCGGGCCGCCGTGCGCCGCCGGCTGGGCCGGTTCGAGCCGGGAACGCTGGAGCTGCTGCAGGTCGCCGCGCTCACCGGGCTCGAGTTCTCGCTCGGCGTCGTGAGCGACGCGGCCGAGCTCGGCGAGCCCGATGGGCTTCGATCCGTCGAGCACGCCGCGGGCGCGGGCCTCGTCGAAGAAGTCGCCGTGGACCGGTTCCGCTTCACGCATGCGCTCGTGCGGGACGCATTGGTGGCGGAGCTCTCGGCGTCGCGGCGCGCCCGCATGCACGCCGCGATCGCCGACGTGATCGAGACACGGTTCGCGGCCCGCATCGACGACCACCTGCGGGCGCTGGCGCAGCACTACGCGGACGCGGGCCGCCCCGAGCTCCTCGAACGCGCCCTCGACTATGCGAAGCGGTCGGCGCGGCGTGCGATCGACATGCTCGCGTTCGAGGCCGCGGTGGAGGACTACACGTTCGCGCTCGCGCTCGTCGCGCGCATGCCTGCGTATCCGGAGCGCTCCAAGATCGAGCTCTTGATCGCCAAGGGAGAAGCACAACAGCTCGACGGCGATCACCCGTCCGCGGTCATCACGTTTCGCGCGGCCGCCGACCTCGCTCGCGCCGAGGGGGACTGGCCGGCGTTCACCCGCGCCGCGATCGCCTTCGAGGAGACGGCCTGGCGGCCGGGCATGTTCGGCCCCGAAGCGGTCGCGCTGCTGCGCGAGGCGCTCGAGCACGAGGTCCTTCCGGTACAGCGCGTGTGGCTCCGCGCGTCGTCGGGGCGAGCCCTGCACTACAGCGGCGCCTTCGAGGACTCCCGTCGCGTCGTGGAGGAGGCTCTCTCCGAAGCGCGCGAGCTCGGCGACCTGTTGCTGATCGGCCATGCGCTCGCAGCGTCTGCGCAATCGCTCGCGCGCTTCCAGCCCGGCGAGGCCGAGCTCGTACTTGTTCGCGCCGAGGAGAGTGCGGAGATCTCAGCCGCGTTGAACGACGTGACCATGCTCGGTACGACCGCGCAGTACGCCACGGTCGCCGCGCTGTGCCGCGGCGACCGCGCGCGATACGAACGGTGGTACCAGGAGTACATGCGCGCGAGCGAGATCGACGGCCTGCGCTTCAGCCGGTACGTCGCGCTCTGCGACGTGCAACTGCGGCTCTTCCTGGCCGGCGATCTCGTGGCCGCAGAAGCGCAGGCGAACCGCGCGCTCGAGATCGGCCAGGCCCGCGAGGACCTCACCGGTATCCACGGTGTGCAGATGTTCTTGATCCGGCGCGAGCAGGCCCGCCTCGGCGAGCTCGCGCCGGTCGTGCGCATGCTGATGAAGGTGAACCCGGCCGACGCGATGTGGCGACCGGGCCTCGTGTTGTTGCTGGCCGAGGTCGGCATGGACGACGAGGCCCGCCCGCTGCTGCACCAACTCGCAGCCAACAACCTTGCCAGCATCCCGCGCGACATCTTGTTCCTCGGATCGTTGTGCTTCTGCGCCGAGACGGCGTTCCTGCTCGGCGAGCTCGAGATCGCACAGCAGGTCAGGCCCGAGCTCGAGCCGTGGACCGACTCGGGCGCGACCCTCGGTCACGTCACGGGATACATCGGGGCCGTGAATCGCTATCTCGCGCTCATTGCGTGGGTGCTCGGCGACGTCGACGAAGCCGACGCCCGGTTCGCCGATGCGCTCGCGTTCGACCGCCGGCTCGAGGCCGTGCCGTGGATCGGCCGCACGCTCGCCGACTGGGCGGTGCTGCGGGAGACGATCGGCGATCGCGACGGCGCCGATCGCCTCGCCCGAGAAGCCCGGGACCTCGCCGACCGTCACGACCTCGCGGCCGTCCTCGCCCGCCTCGGAGAAATCGGCGCGAATGACGGTTCTGCGGCAGACGGACGCCGCGAGCCTTCGTAGGGTCCTCGCAAGAGACCCCGCACGGAGGAATGGATTTATGACCACGACGCCGACGAAGCCGAGAACCGACGTCCTCACCGACGACATGCTCGCCCGGTTCGACGAGCGAGCACCCCAGTACGACCGCGAAAACCGGTTCTTCCACGAGGACTTCGAAGAGCTGCGGGCGTCCGGATATCTCAAGATCGCGCTGCCCAAGGAATTCGGCGGCGCCGGGATGAAGCTCAACGAGGTGCTCCCGCTCCAGAAGCGAATTGCATACGTGGCGCCGGCGACGGCCGTCGCGGTCAACATGCACATGTACTTCACCGGCATGGTCGCCGACATGTGGCGGGCCGGGGACAAGAGTGCGGAGTTCGTGCTGGCCGAGGCCGCCGAGGGCAAGGTGTTCGCCGCCGGTCACGGCGAAGCGGGCAACGACCTGCCGCTGCTGCTCTCCACGACGAAGGCAGAGCGGGCCAAGGGTGGGTGGAACATCACCGGCCACAAGATCTTCGGCAGCCTCTCCCCGGTGTGGGACTACCTCGGGTTCCACGCGATGGACACGAGCAACCCGGAGGCACCGCAGATCGTCCACGGATTCCTGGGACGTGACACCAAGGGCTATCGCATCGAGCCGACGTGGGACACGCTCGGGATGCGCGCCACCGAGAGCAACGACACGATCATCGACGGCGCATTCGTGCCCGACGACCGGGTTGCCCTGGTGTGCCCGGCGGGATTCGCCGGCGCCGGACCGTGGCAGGTCGGGATCTTCGCGTGGGGGTTGCTCGGATTCGGCGCGGTCTACACCGGCATCGCCAAGCGCGCGTACGACATGACGGTCGAGAAGATGCCGCAGCGTTCCTCGATCGCGCTGACCCGCTCGATGGCCTACCACCCCGAAGTGCAGCACTACGTGGCCGAGATGCGCATGAACCTCGAGACGATCGAGGCGTATCTCGACCGCACTGCCGACGACTGGTCGAACGGTGTGGCGCACCCGGACTGGCCGGTGAAGATCGTGTCGACGAAGCACGTCGTCACGACGAAGGCGTTCGAGATCGTCGACCGCGCACTCGACCTGTCGGGCGGCTCGGGGATCTTCAAGCGTCAGCGGCTCGAGCAGCTGTTCCGGGACTCGCGGCTCGGCCGCATCCACCCCGCGAACCTGCTGTTGACCCATGAGCTGATCGGCAAGATGTCGCTCGGCATCAACCCCGACGAAGCTCCCCGCTGGGGCTGACCGCTGCAACCGGAGGCGTGTGAGGGGTGCGATTTTCGCACCCCACACACGCCTACCCGGAGGGGGGTCTCAGACGCCGATCAGGGTGCCGCGGCCGGTGCACATGTCGAAGCCCGCCTTGCACGTGGCGCCGTTCGTCTTCGCGGTCTTGGCCGTCGACTTGTTGGCGTCCCGGAAGTGGAACGTCGTGCCGTAGATCGTCCCGGCATTCAGCGTCACGCCGGCACCGGCGGCGAGGGCGGCCACGACGGGGGTCGCCAGGCTCGTCCCGCCGACCTTGAACCAGCCGGTGGCGCCGTGAAACGCCGAACTCATGTAGACGAGCACGCCGGTGGCCGGGTCGGCAACCGCCGCGATGTCGGGCGTCGCGCGCATGCCCTTCGTGCAACCGGCCTGCTTGTATCCCGTGAACGCCTTCTGCTTCGGCGCGGCGAGCGTGTACTTGCTGCAGCCGCCGCCTCCACCGCTCCACACGGTCTCGGTGACCTTCGAGCCGATCTTCGAGATGGTCGTGCCACCCACCGACACCACGCCCGGCGCGGCCGAGGGGTAGGACGCCGGGAGGCCGCTGTCGCCACTGGCGAAGAGCATGCTCTTGCCGGGCTTCGGGGTGAAGACAGCGTTGAACGCGCCCTCACCGGGGAACTCGGGCGCACCCCAGCTGTTGCTGAGGTACGTCGCCTTCGAGACGTTGTTCGCGTACTGCTCGGCGGTGTCCAGGTCGTTGAGGGTCGCGGTCTTCGCTTCGACGAGAAGGATCTTCGCAGCGGGCGCCATTGCGTGCGCCCACTGCACGTCGAGGTTGATCTCCATCGCCCAGTCCGCGTTGAAGGACGGCCGCGGCGTCGCCGCGCCGAGCTGGTTCACGCGCTTGAAGCAGCCGTTCGCGGTGGTGCAGGACGGCAACCCGAAATGGTGCGAGAAGGCTCCGAGGTCTGCTTCGACGGCGGGCGAGTCGTACGCGTCGATGACCGCGATCGTCTTGCCCGCACCCAACTTCGGCGACCACACGATGCCGTAGGCGGAGGCGAGCGACTGCGGCGTCCAGTTGGTCACGCCGGCCTGGGAGACACCGAGCGGCTGGACCTCGGTGTGCGTCGCTTCGAGGTGCGGCTGCGCCAGCGGGATGGCCGCCGCCTGCCGCGCGCTTCCGCCGATGGGCGTCAGCGCTGCGACGACTCCGAACAACGACACCAACATCGGCCCTGACCGCAGCGCGCGCACAATGCTGCTATCGGGTGACCCCCGCGCGGGCTACAGGAATTGCACCTACACGTGACCCGAGTCACTCCTTGCCGAACGCTCCCGAGTCTCTTGCCTTGGCGATCTGGTCCTCGGTCCAGCCGAGGACCGTGCGCAGGACGTGCTCGGTGTGCTCGCCGACGGTCGGGGCCTTCTCCGGCACCGGTAACTCCTCGCCGACGAATTTCATCGGGGTGGGCAACATGTCGGCGCCGACCTTCTCCTTGGGGAGCAGCGGCAGCCGGTCGCGGAACTGCGGGTCGTCGAACAAGGTCTGCGGCGTGTTCGACGGGGCGATCGGTGTGTTGTGCTCGAGGCCGAATGCGAGCCATTCCTCGGTCGAGCGCCCCGCGAAGACGTCGCGCAGGATCGTGCGCAGCTCAGTGTTGCCGCGCGCGTGATCGCCGTACTGCGAGCCGGGCCACCGCTCGAAGAGATCCGGCCGCTCGATGCCTTCGCAGAAGTTCTTCCAGAACGCTCGTTCGCTGGCCATGAACAGCACATGGCCGTCCTTGGTCCCATAGAACTGGTACCGCACACCGCCCTGCATGCCCGCCGTGCCTGGCGCGCGGCGCTCGTAGCCGTCGGCCTCGTTGCCCGTCACCTCCGACTCGGGCCGCTCGTACGCGCGCCACGTCTCGCTGCGCAGCCAGTCGATCGCGGCGGCGGCGTCGGACTGCGCGACCTCCAGCTGGCAACCCTCCCCGGTTTCCCGGGCGCGGAGCACGCCCGCGAGCAGCCCCAGCGCGCCGAAGACCGGTCCCGCATTGATGCCGATCGACACGTGCTCGGGCATGTAGGCGAAGCCGTCGTCGTCGATCTCCGGTTGCACGACACCGGCCCATGCGTCGTATGCGATGCCGTGGCTGGGCATGTCGCGGTACGGGCCGGTCATGCCGTAGCCCGAGATCGTGCAGAACACGATGCGGGGGTTCACCTGTTTCAGCTGCTCGAACCCGAGGCCTCGACGTTCGAGGCCACCCGGACGCATTGCTTCCACGACGGCGTCGGCATCGCGTACGAGCTCGACGAACGCCTCGCGGCCGGTGTCGGTACGGAGGTCGAGCACCACGCTCTTCTTGCCCCGGCTGACGTGCAGGAACAACAGCGAGACGCCGTCGACGATCGGCCAGGTCATACGACGGCCGTAGTCACCCTGGGGCGGCTCGACCTTGATCACGTCCGCGCCGAGGTCGGCGAGATGAGTGGTGAGGTTGCCGGGCCCGAGCATCGACACCTCGATGACACGCAAGCCCGCGAGCGGCGCAGGTCGGTTCGGCACAGCGCGAGACGGTAGGGCCTCGCGCCCCGGTCAGTCGCCCCGGAGCAGCCGGATCGAGCTGTCGGCCGTGTATCGCATGCCGCGCTCGATCGCGTCGGCGTGTCCGAAGAGCCGGCTGTCCGCGAACGTCACGAGCGACCGGCTGAGATGCGCGCCCTTGGGCGGGTTGCACGAGTCGAGGTTCGCGGTGACCACCTGGAGGAGGGCGGCGGCGCCGAGCGCGGCGTCGAGTGCCTCGAGCGGGCTCGCGCGATCGGCTGCACCGACGAGGGTGGCGATCTTGGTGCGCAGGCGGTCGATCTCGGCGCGGGCGTCGCGCTCGCGCGCGTGCTCGCCTCCGGGTCGGGCGGTCGGCGCGATGCGGGACCGCAACCAGTCGTACGCGCTTTGCGTGGTAGCCATCTGGGATCCCCTCCCGCGCTTATCGGCGGTGCCGGGGGGGTTCCTGAGACCTCAGATGCCGATGCTGCCGGACGAGGATCCGTTGGATGCGGTGACGATGACGGCGACGACGACGTAGGCCACGAGCAGGACGAGACCGACGCAACCGAGGATCACCCCGGCCTTGGCCATCCCGTCGCCGGCCTCCTGGCCGCCCGAGGCCCGGATCTGGTTGCGGGCGACGAGGCCGAGGACGATCGCCAGGATCGACCCGACGCCGCACAGGGCCCAGCCGACGATGCCGAGCACGAGCGACGCCACGGCCAGGCCGTTCGTGCGCACTGGGCTGTAGCCGGGGGCGTAGCCGTACCCGTACCCGGCCGGCGGCGGTGGCGCATACGGATTGGGCGGGGGCGCCATGGCGCCCGGCGGTGCGTACGGCTTCTGGCCGCTTCCCGGCGGCGGCCCGTACGGACTCGGAGGCGCGTAGGGACCGGGGGGTGCGCCCGTCCCGGCCGGCCCGGGCGATGACGGCGCCGGCGTTCCCCAGGGCTGGGGCGCGGGCGGCGGCGTGTACGGCGGCCCGGCGGGCTGTCCGGGCGGAGGAAATGCGGGCGATTGACCGCCCGGAGCGCCGGACGCGGCGTCTTGCGCTTGCGGCAGTTGCTGCCCGCAGCGGGCACAGAAGCGGGTCCGCTCGCGCGATTCGTGTCCGCAATTCGGGCATTGCACGGTGCAAGCCTATGCAGGATCGGCTGTCGCTTCGTCGCTCGCGTGTTCGGTGGCGACGGACGCTGCCGCGTACCCTCCATTCGTGCGGTGCGTTCCGGTAGCGATCCTTGCGCTTGCGACGAGCTGCACTGTGGTCGGTGGCTGCGCGCAGTCCGGCTACGACACCGGGAAGTTGGAACGAGAGATGGAACGCGCGGGCGTCCCCGCGGCACGGGCGCAGTGCGTCACCGCGGGGTTGGAGCGCACCTTCGACGTGCAGCAGCTCGGCTCGCACTCCGATCCGACCCAGCGGGAGCGACAACGCACGCGCGATGTGCTCGCGCAGTGCGGGGTCAACAAGCCGTCGCCCTAACCACCTTGCGCGTCGGCGACCGCGCCGTTGAGCTCGCTCATCGTGTAGAGCGGGTGGAGGGTCAGCCCCTCGACGGCGAGCTTCTCGGCGCCGCCCGCTTCCCGGTCGATGACACACAGGACCGGTCCCAGCTCGGCGCCGCGCCGGCGGAGCTCGGCGGCCGCGTCGAGGACGGCGCCGCCCGACGTCACGACGTCCTCGACGATGCACAGCCGCCGCCCGTCGATCTCACCGCCCTCGGCGAGCCGGCACGTGCCGTAGGTCTTCGCCTCCTTGCGCACGAACACGGCGGGCAGGCTCGTGACCTGGCTCAAAATCGTTGCGAGCGGGACGCCGCCGAGCTCGAGACCCGCCAAGGCGTCGACGCCGGCGGGAACCAGGTCCGCGGCCGCTTCGGCGATCGCGCTCAGCAGCGCAGGGTCGGACTCGAAGCGGTACTTGTCGAAGTACTCGTGGCTGACGGCGCCCGACCGCAGCGTGAACGTTCCGGTCAGGTGCGCGGCGGAATGGATGCGCCGTGCGAGGTCGGTGCGATCCGCGCGTTGCATGGCCGGGACGGTACCGCCCGGTCCCCGTTGACGGCGTGGAAGGCGCCCACCTACGGTTCGGGCCGCGGAATGGGGAGAACACCGCGCCGGCCGTCCCGTGCTCTGCACGGGCCCGGCTCGGAAGCGAATGGCGCGGGATGACGGTATCCGGGGGGAGCCGTCATCCCGGCGCCTTCCCCGTGGCGCCGGGTCTCCGTCGCATGCGCATCTCGAGCCGGCGGATGTTCGCGAGCTCGTTTGGAGCCATGTGCTTGTCGAGACGCTTCAGCTCGGCCGCGTGCGCGATCGCAGCCGGGAGCGCAGGCCCGCGATAGCGGCGGGCGAACCCCTTGGCGATCGCGAGGCGGAACGGTTGCACGAGCTTGCGCACGACCCAAGGCGCCGGCATGTCCGGACACGTGAGCAGCACGTATGTGAATCCCACATCGGTCAGCGGGTTGCCGCGCCGCGCGTTGGGCCAGTCGATGACGACCGGGCCGCGGGCCGTCATCATCACGTTCATCGGGTGGAGGTCGAGGTGGAGGACGCGGTCGGCGCCCGGCCCGGTGTCGATCTCGGGCAGCCAGTCGGGCGCCGGAATCTCGTGCAGCTGATCGTGCAGGTCGCCGAGCAAGCGGACGTTCGCGAACAGTGGCCGCGGTCCCTTTGTCATCGCGTCCATCATCATCGGGCCCACGAGACGCTCCATCACGATCTCGGTGCCGCCCGCGCGCACCTCGTCGACACGCGGCACGGGATAGCCGTGGGCCTCCATGTACTCGAGCGTGCGCGCCTCGCGCTCGAGGGACCGGCCGTCGCGGGTCCTGCGCACGACGAGACCCGGTCCGAACTCGAAGATGTCGCCGTCTCGCCCGGAGGCCACCAGCTTCCCCGGCTCCACCGCCCTCCCTTGTTTGCAACTGAACGGCCCGGGACGGGCCGTTCAGTTGCAAACAGGATCACACGATGCGGGTGGTCTTGTCGCCCCAGTAGCGGTCGCGCAGCAGGCGCTTGTACAGCTTGCCGGTCTGCTCCCGCGGGAGCTCGCGGTCGAAGTCGATCGCCTTCGGGCACTTGTAGTGCGCGAGGTGCTCACGGCAGTACGCGAGGAGCTCGCGCTCGAGCGGCGCGCCGGCGTCGTCCCACTGCACCGGCTGCACGACCGCGTGCACCCTCTCGCCCATCTCGGGGTCGGGGATGCCGAACACCGCGACGTCGTAGACCTTCGGGTGGTCGATCAACAGGTTCTCGGTTTCCTGCGGGTAGATGTTCACGCCGCCCGACACGATCATGAACGTGCGGCGGTCGGTGAGGAACAGGTACCCGTCCTCGTCGAGGTAGCCCATGTCGCCGACGGTGGACCAGCCGGCCTCGTTGAACGCTTCCGACGTCTTGACCTCGTCCTTGTGGTACTCGAAACCGACGCGGGATCCCACGGGCTCGAACCAAACGGTCCCGACTTCGCCCGCGGGCAGCTGCGTGCCGCGTTCGTCGACGATGTGGATCGGGCCGAGCATCGTGCGGCCGACCGAGCCCGGATGAGCGAGCCAATCCGGCGAGTTGATGTACGTCGCGCCCATTCCCTCGGTCGCGGAGTAGTACTCGTCGATGATCGGCCCCCACCAGTCGATCATCTTGCGCTTGGTCTCGACCGAGCACGGCGCGGCGGCGTGGATCGCCACCTTCATCGAGGAGACGTCGTACTTCGCTCGCACGTCCTCGGGCAGCTTGAGCATCCGCACGAACATCGTCGGCACCCATTGCGCATGGGTCACGTGGTACTTCTCGATCGCCGCGAGCGCTTCCTCGGGATCGAACTGCTCCATCACGATGCACGTGCCTCCGAGACGCATCGTGCTCATGCAATAGAACAGCGGCGCGGAGTGGTACAGCGGCGCCGGTGACAGGTAGACGGCGTGCTCGTCCATCCGCCACACCGCGGTCATCATCCCCATCTCGGGCGGTTGCTCGCCGACGCGCTTGCGCTCGATCTTGTACTTGACGCCCTTGGGTCTCCCGGTCGTGCCCGACGAGTACAGCATCCGCGTGCCCTCGAGCTCCTCGGCGAGGGGCTCGGCCGGGTACCGCGCGATCGCGTCCTCGTAGGGCTCGTAGCCATCGATCGGCGCACCGACCGCGAGCCGGACCTTGACGCGCGGCATCGTGTCGACGAGCTCGGCCGCGACCTCGGCCAGCGCGTCGCTCACCACGATCACCTGCGCGTCACAGTCGTCGACGATGTACGCGACCTCCTCGGCGTTGAAGTGCGTGTTGATGCACGTGAAGAACAGGCCGGAACGCTGCGCGGCCCAGCACGGCTCGAAGAATTCGCGCCGATTCTCCATGAGCACGGCGATGTGATCGCCGAAGCGCAGCCCCGCGTCCCAGAAGAGCTGCGCGAGGCGATTGGAGCGTTCGTTCAGCTCGCGATATGTGACGGCCTCCCCGGCGGAGGCCATCACATATGCAAGGTGCTCAGGCCGTTCGGCGGCGTGCTTTCCCGGCCACACGGTTCGGCCGGATCAGAACGAGGTGATGACCGAGCGGATGACCTCGCCCTTTTCCATCGCCGTGAACGCGTCGTTGACCTGGTCGAGCTTGATCGTCTGCGACACCATCGAACCGAGGTCCAGCCGGCCGGTCTCGATCAGGTCGGCATACCGCTGGAAGTCGCGACGCACCTGGCCGGAGCCGTACTTGCAGCCCTTCAACGTCTTCTCGTTGAAGAACATGTCGAACGTCGGGATCGTCACTTCCGCTTCGCCGCGCGTCATGCCGACCATGATCGCGGTGCCACCCTTGCGGATCATGTTGTACGCCTGGAGCACCGTCTCGGGCAGGCCGATGACCTCGAACGCGTAGTCGGCGCCACGCCCGCTGGTGAGCTCGCGCACCTGGGCGACGGCGTCACCCTCGCCGGGATCGACGAAGTCGGTGGCGCCGAGCGACTCCGCGGTCTTGCGCTTGAGCTCGACCGGGTCGACGGCGATGATGCGACTCGCGCCCGCGATGCGCGCGCCCTGAATGACGGCCTGCCCCACACCGCCGCACCCGATGACCGCGACGGTCGCGCCCGGCTGCACCCTGGCGGTGTTCAACGCCGCGCCCACGCCGGTGGTCACCCCGCAGCCGATCAGGGCGAGCTGCTCGTCGGGTACCGACGTCTCGACCTTGACGATCGACTGCTCGCTGCACGTCATTGCTTCCGCGAACGTGCCGAGTCCGGTCATCGCCATGTACGGGCCGCCGTCGGGCCGGTTGCCGCGCATGGCCATCATCACGTTGAACTCGTTGTCGCACAGGTGCGACTCGTCGTGCAGGCAGAACCAACAGGTGCCACAGGCCGGAATGAATGCGGCGACGATGTGATCGCCGGCCTTGACCTTGGTGACCTCGTTGCCGACCTCGGCCACGGTGCCGGCGCCCTCGTGCCCGAGGATCGTGCCCGGCATGATGCCCGCCACGAAGCCGTTCTTCAGCGACAGGTCGGAGTGGCAGACGCCGCTCGCCCCCAGCTGGACGATGACGTCGCGGGGCCCGGGCGGTGACGGCTCGACGTTCTCGATCGAGAGCGGACCGCCCGTTTCGGTGAACATTGCAGCCCGCATGGGCCTCCTCCTTGACCGGGATCGACACGTGGAACCTACCGCGACGCCTCAGGCTCGTGCGACGGGCCGGAGCGCGCCGACGCGCACCTTCACTCCCGGCGACCAGTGCACGAGCGGTGGACCGACGGGTTGCGGGAGCCCGGTCGCGGCAACGAATTGGTCGTCGAGATGCAAGACCTTGGCCCGGTGCAGCGGCCAAGGCGCGTGGCTCGCGAGCGCGAAGCGCGCCCGGCGGCCGTGCACGCTGTACAGCCGGAACCGCGCCGTCAACCAATGGTCGAGATCGGTGAGATCGCTCGGCGCGAACGCGTCGCCGATGCGCACCGCCACCTCCGACGACACGCCGGCCGGCGCGGGCCAGCGCCGCCGGGCGCGGTAGGTCATGACGTCACCAACCCGGGCGACGCCCATCTTCGACCAGAAGTAGGGAAGGCAATACGACGCGTGCGCCGCGAGCACCGCAGCCAAACGGGCCGCGTCGAGGGAGAGGAACCACACGCCCGTCGATCCGTCGTCGGCGGTGACGTACGTCCGCACGTTGGTCTCCGCGAAGCGGCTGAGCCAGGGCAGCGGCGGGCGATCGGGCCGGGTGACCTCGAGCACGAACGGTACGAGCGCGACCCACGCGCTGCCGTCGCGCACCTCCACGCGCAAGCCGGGCGGGAGCAACGCCTGCACGACCTCGGGCTCGTAGCGCCAGTGCAGGAACGTCAGCGTGTCCCAGCGGTGGCCCATCACCGGCCGTTCGACCGGGACGCGGCACGAGCCGCGCGCCGGCGGGTCGGGTGCGAGAACGGGAACGGCGGTCGGGATGGGCCTCACGTTGTTATCATACGAACGTATGACTGAATCGGGCGAACCGGACGAGCAGATTCTCCCAACGCTTCCGACGACGCGCGAGCGGCTGGTCGAAGGCGCCCGAATGTGCGTGCGCGACCGGGGCCTGGCCGGGGCGACGTCCCGCGAGATCACGCGGGTGGCCGGTGCCAATCTCGCCGCGATCACGTACCACTTCGGTTCCAAGGACGCCCTGGTGGCAGCCGCGCTGTTCGACGAGCTCGAGCGCCGGGTCGGCCCGGCATTGCGCGCGCTCGGCCGGCCCGGCGCACCGACCGAGCGCATGCTCAGCGCGATCCAGGAGCTCGCGGCCGAGTTCGAGCGGTCGCGCGACGACGCCCTCGTCCTGCTCGAGGTGCTGCTGCTCGCGACGCGCGACGGGCGGTACCGTGCCGAGGCGCTGCGCGTGTACCAAGCGCTGCACGATCAGCTGGCCGCGCTCCTCGGCGAGCTGCAAGGCGACGGGGCGATTCCGTCGTGGGTGACGCCCGCCGCGATGGCGTCGTTGATCCTCGCGGTCGCCAACGGAATCGTGCTCCAAACCCAGCTCGATCCCGGCGGTGCCGATCACACTGCGATGGCTGCGCAGTTCGCGGGGCTCCTGCTCGAAGCCGCACAGCGCTGATCGGTAGCCTGCGCGCCGGTGCCGGAGCTCAGAGCGATTCCCCGCAAGCACCTTGCGATCATCACGTGCATGGATGCCCGCATCGATCCTCAGCGGGCGCTCGGGCTGGAGCTCGGCGACGCCCACGTGCTCCGCAATGCGGGCGCGATCGTGAGCGACGACGTGCTGCGGTCGCTCGTGCTGTCGCAGCGCTTGTTGGAGACGCGATCCGTCGCGGTCATGGCGCACACCGAGTGCGGTCTGCGCGACATTCACGACGACGAGCTCGTCCGGCAACTCACCGAGGAGACGGGTACGGCGCCGCCGTTCGCGTTCGGGGCGTTCCACGACCTGGACGAGCACGTGCACCGGGAGACGCAGCGCGTCAAAGAGTGTCCATGGCTGCCGTACGTGAACGACGTGCGCGGGTACGTGCTCGACGTGTCCGACGGTTCGGTGCGCACCGTCGTTTAGCCTTGGACCCGTGCGTGTCGCGTATTTCGGCCCGGCCGGGACGTTCACCGAGGAGGCACTGCTCTCCCAGCCCGACCTCGCCGCGGGCAAACGCACCCCGCATCCGGCCGTGCCTGAGGTGATTGCGGCGGTCGAGCGGGGCGACGCCGACGGCGGCGTCGTGCCCATCGAGAACATGATCGAGGGCTCGGTGTCGGTCACCCTCGACACGCTCGCGTTCGACAGCGACCTGCTCATCCAGCGCGAGATCGACCTTCCGGTGTCGCTGAACCTGTGCGCCCCGCCCGGGATCGGGCTCACAGATGTGAAAACCGTCGTGTCGTTCCCGCATGCACTCGCGCAGTGCCGGGGGTGGCTCGCCAAGAAGCTGCCCGCGGCCGAGCAGCGCGCGTCGCACTCGACATCCGATGCGGCCCGCGAGGTGTCGAAGTCGAAGCGCACCGACCTCGCCGCGATCTGCAACGCGCTCGCGGCGAAGTTGTACGGGCTCGACGTGCTTGCGTCCGAGATCGAGGACCACCCCGAGAACCAGACCCGGTTCGTGCTCGTCGGCCGCGGCATCCCCGCGCCGACCGGTCACGACAAGACGTCGATCGTCTGCTTCCAGCGCGAGGACCGGCCGGGTTCACTGCTTGCGATCCTCCAGGAGTTCGCCGCCCGCGCGGTCAACCTCACCAAGCTCGAGTCGCGTCCGACCAAGCGCGGGCTCGGCGACTACTGCTTCTTCATCGACTGCGAAGGCCATGTTGCCGACGAGGTGATCGCGGACGCGCTGCGGAACCTGTCGGCGAAGAACGCGGAGGTGAAGTTCCTCGGTTCGTACCCGGTCGGGGGACCGCTCGAGGCCGGCGTCGAGCGACGCCGCGCGGTCGGACGGGCGTGGAAGCACGCGTCGTCGTGGGTCGAGTCGCTGCGCGCCCAGATCCGGGAGACGGCCGAGTGATCGACCTGCGCCGGTTGCGCGACGATCCTGAGTACCGGCGCGGCATCGAGCGCAAACGCGTGCGCGACGGGATGATCGACGAGGTGCTCGGGCTCGACGAGGTGCGGCGGAACCTCGCGTCCAAGGTCGACGGCATGCGCGCCCGCCAGAACGCGGCGTCGGCCGAGATCGCCAAGGCGGCACCCGAGGACCGGCAGGCGAAGATCCACGCCGCCGGTGAGCTGAAGCTCGAGCTCACCGCGCAGGAAGAGGCGCTGCGCGCGGTCGACGCCCAGCTGCGCGACCTCGCGCTTCAGTTGCCGAATTCCGCAGACGCGTCGGTGCCCGACGGCGGCGAGGACGACGGCGAGGTGCTGAAGGTCGTCGGCGACGCGCCCGACGCGCCGCCCCTCGACCACGCCGCGTTCGGAGAGGCGCTCGGGCTGGTGGACACCGCGCACGCGGCCGAGGCGAGCGGCTCGCGGTTTGCGTACATCATGCGCGAAGCCGCGCTGCTCGAGCTTGCGCTCGTCAGCTACGCGATGGACGCCGTCACCCGCCACGGCTTCATCCCGGTCGTCACCCCCGCGCTCGTGCGCGAGCGCACGATGGAAGAGGCGGGCTTCTTCCCGACCGACCGCGCGCAGGTGTACGACGTCGACGACGGAGAGCTGTTTCTCCTCGGCACCAGCGAGGTCGCGCTCTCGGCGCTGCATCGCGGCGAGACGCTCACGATCGACCAGCTGCCGGCGCGTTACGCCGGCTATTCCACGTGCTTCCGGCGGGAAGCCGGAACGTACGGCAAGGACACGCGCGGTATCTTCCGCGTCCACCAGTTCGACAAGGTGGAGATGTTCGCGTTCTGCGCGCCCGACGCCAGTGGCGACGAGCAGGAACGCATTCTCGGCATCGAGGAGGAGATCATCAGCGGCCTGGGCCTGCCCTACCGCGTGGTGAACATCGCGGCGGGTGATCTCGGCCCCGCCGCCGCCAAGAAGTATGACATCGAGGCGTGGCTCCCATCCGAGGGCCGTTATCGCGAGCTCACGTCCTGCTCGAACTACACCGACTACTCCGCGCGCCGCCTCGGCACCCGCGTAAAGGGCGACAAGCGTTCGCAGCTCGTGCACACGCTCAACGGCACCGCGTGCGCGGTGAGCCGCACGCTCGTGTTCCTGTTCGAGCACAACCAGCGGCCCGACGGCGGTTTCGAGGTGCCCGAAGTCCTCCGGCGCTACACCGGCTTCGAACGCATCGACCCGCGCTGACGGTTGCGCCGCCGTCGCTACGCTGACCACCGGAGGGATGCCGGAGCGGCCGAACGGGGCGGTCTTGAAAACCGTTGTGCGCAAGCACCCAGGGTTCGAATCCCTGTCCCTCCGCTCCGCGAACAGCCAGGTCAGAGGCCCTTTTCCGCCCTCCGCGCGTCGAGGCTCACAACGCCCAGGCCGTCGCCAGGCCGTAAGTTGTCGCCGACTGCGACGCGCTGACGGGAGCTGCGGCGAAGTGTGGCGGCGCGCGCGGCGGCGTCGATGCGCTCCGCAACCGCGTTGAGGTCGTCGTCGTACAGGTGCCCGTAGAGGTCCCACGTCATCGTGGCGCTCTTGTGGCCCAGCATCGTCTGGACGACCTTGATGTTCGCTCTCGCCGCGATCGCGAGCGAGGCCGCAGTGTGACGGAGTTCGTGTGGCGTGAAGCCGACGTACCGCTTGCGGCCGTTTGGGTCGTCGATCATCTCGCCAAAGCCGACCACGACGCACGCGCGATCGAAGTAGCGGCGACGAAAGTCATTTTCCCGAAGCACGCCCCCGCGCGGCGCGGCGAATACGAAGTCATCCGGTGCCCGATCCGCGATGTGTGCCGCGAGCTGCGCATGGAGGAAAGCCGGGAACGGAACCGATCGGTTCTGATGCGTCTTTGTGTCGCCGAATACGGCTCGCCCCGAGATCGTCGTCATCGCTTGCACGATGGACAGTCGGCGGCGCAGCATGTCCACTCGTCGAATCCGAAGGTCTGCGGCTTCTCCATAGCGCAGGCCGCAATACGCAAGCACCAGGACGAGCAGTTCATAGTCTCCGGTCGCACGCGCAAGCTGCGCGACCTGATCGTGATCGAGGTATCGCTTCTCCGATTCCGGGAGCCGCGGCAATCCAACGCCCTTTGCCGGGTTGCTTGCGAGTCGCCGATCCCGTGCGGCCGCATCGAGCATCGACGAGAACAAATGAAATGCTTGGCGGATTCGCGATGCCGACAACGATTCCGCCGACATCGATGCGACCCACGCCTCGACATCGGCGAAGGTGACACAGACGAGCGGAACGTCGACCCAACGCGGCGCGATACGTGTGCGCCAGAGTGACTCGTATCCGGCGACCGTCTTCGGTGTCAGTTTCACACGGCTCGCCAGCCACTTCGCGCCCCACTCGCCGACCGTCATGCGTGCACGCGTCGGATCGACGTATGTCCCGGTGTCCTTTGCATGTTCGACCGATGTGAGGAATCGCTCGGCTTCGTGCTTTGTCGCGAACGTCCTCGATCGTTCTTTGCCGTCCGGCCCGTAGTACCGCGCGCGGTACCTACGCTGGCCGCGCTTCTCAACGTGCGCCATGTTGTTCTCCTCCCGTTGCGTTGCTTGCATTCTCCGCGATTCGTTCCGTGATTGCGGTCAGTAAGTCGCGGGTGATGTTGCTTCGCAGCGTTCGGCGATCCGCCCCGGGATCGTCCCGCAGCGCGATCGCGAGTCGTGCCTCGCGCTCTTCGGTGAGACTGCGCGCCCACAAGAAGCGAGCGGCTTCAAGCATCACGTTCGTATCGAGGTAGTAACGATGCGCTGCTTTGCGTTCTGCCTCGCCGAGCTGCGCGTCGACGTACTCGCCTGCCTCGCGGAGAAACGCACCCGTACCTGCGCCCGGATCAGGTGCGCTCGCGCGTCCGGTCGCAAGATTCGCAAGGGTCCGGCCGTCGTAGCCGGGCTCGACGGGTTCAAGCTCCGCGAGCAGTTCCGGGAGCGTCGGCGCTTCGTACCAGCCGCGCGGGCTCACCCCCGCGAGTATGAACGGCGCGAGCAGCATCTCGACGGGCTGCCAGTGACGACGGCCGCTCTCTAACTGCGTGACCGTGTTCGCCTTCCAGTTGAGCCCGAGGGCTCGCGCCGAGCGCGCGAGGTCCTCTTGCGTCGCGCCAGTAGCGGTGCGATGCCGGTGGATCGCCTGTCCGAACGCCAGATCGAAAGTCCGCTCAGTTGGTGTTGTTCCTGGAATATCGCACATCCGCGGTCTGAGTATAGTATCAATGTCCCTCCCCAGGGCCAATAGCGGGCGGACCGTGCCTGTCACTGCACAGGTAGTGTCCTGAGGAGGAAATACTGTGAATGACGAGGGTGAGCTTCTCACGCTCGACGAGCCGGGAACGGGACCGGAGGACGACAAGTCCACGGGCGAGTACCTGACGCTCGACGAACTAGCCGCGGAATGGGGCGTAACGCGCGCGGTCATCTACGGCATGCGGTACCGCAACCAGGCCCCACCTGCGGTGCGCGCGGGCCGCGCGCTGCGATTCTCGCGGACGGCTCTCGCGCGGTGGGAGGCGCAAAACTCCACCACGGGGACGCGCGGACGCAAGGCGGCATCGTGAACGCGCGCCAGGAGGTCGAGAGCTCGACGCTCGACGCCGCGCTCGATCTCGCGCGCCGCGGCATCGGCTGTATCGCAGTACGCATTGGCGGCAAGGGGCCTGCGATCGCGAGCCCGCACCCCGAAGGCTCGGACGAACGGAGGACCTGCAAGGGCGAGTGCGGCCTGCCAGGTCACGGCGTGTACGACGCGACGACCGACGAGGGGCAGATGCGGGCGTGGTTCGGGCCGGGCGCGCCGTACGAGCATCACAACATCGGCGCGGCGGTGCCAGCGGGTTGCGCCGTGCTCGACGTCGACACGCAGCATGACGGCCACACGACCTTCCTCCAACTGAAGGAAGATCTCGGCGACGCATGGGCGAAGTGCGCGCCACGGCAACGGACCGGCAACGGTGGCGTGCACCTGTGGTTCGGAGAGCATGGCGTCGAGATCAAGGTCAAGTCCGGCATTGGTATCGACGTGCGGCGTGATGGCACGTATGTGGTTGTCGAACCGAGCATCCATCAGAACGGCAGCCCGTATCGGTGGGAACGTCCGCTCCCTACGACGCTCGAGGAGCTTCCGCCGCTTCCTGAGGACATCCTTGCCTGGCTCGCGCCTGGACCGACGCCCGAGTCGACATCGCGCAGCAACCGCGTCTATGGACAAGGCGAAGACGGGCTGCGCTTGGCGGTCGAACGCGAATGGACGTGGAACACGCTGCTCGGCAAACACGGCTGGACCCTTGTCAAAGGAAACGGCGTTGTGGACGGCTCGGCGTGGCGGCACCCGGAGTCCCACAACGAGTCGAGCGCGTCGCTGCGCTACAACTGTTTGTTCAACTATTCGTTGTCGCGTCCCCTTGGCTTGCCGGTGTGCGGAGAGGGTGGAAAGAACGGCGTCACGCTCGTACACGCGGTCGTGCTCTTCGAGTACGGAGGCGACACGAAAGACCACTACCGTCGTCTCGCTGAGGATTTCCGAGCGCGCGGGCTTCTGGACGACGGCTGGTACGACGGTCCGCTCGATGAGCTCGTCGACCGCTCGCGGGCCGAGAGCAAGACCGCCGAAGCGAACGTCGAGGGGGCGTCGTCATGGCACCGGATCGATTTGCACGCGGTACTCGCAGGCACCGTCGAGCAGACACTGCCGACTGTCCTCGAGCGCGGGGACGAGCTGTGCTGTTTCTATCCCGGTTGCCTCAATGGCGTGCACGGCGACAGCGGCATCGGCAAGAGCATGGCGCTCGCGGTCGCGGCCGCTCAGGAAATGCATGCAGCACGTCATGTCGTCTGGGTCGACCTCGAAGACCCGAGTGCGACGCCGCTGATCGAACGGCTCCGGATGCTTGGGATCGACGCCCCAACCATCGCCGAACGCCTGCATTACTACGCGCCGCGTGACCCGTTCACCGGTGAGGCGGTTGCGGAGCTGGTGCGCGAGGCGAAGGAGTACGAGGTCTCGCTGCTGGTCGTTGACTCGCTCGGTGAGGCGTTCGCGCTCAATGGCGTCAACGAGGACAAGGATGCCGAGGTCGGGCCGTTCCTGCGCAGCTACATCCGACCGCTCGCCGATGCCGGACCCGCGGTCGTGATCGTCGACCACGCAACCAAGGCTGGTGACAACGCCTTGCATCCGAGCGGCAGCAAGCGAAAGCGAGCCGCGATCCAGGGGGCGTCGTACCTGATCGAAGCGAAGCGGGCGCTGACGCGTGAAGACGGCGGGGCGTTGCACTTGGTGTGCGCGAAGGACCGACACGGCAACTACAAGCGCGGCGCGACGGTCGCGAGGATCGACCTACGCGTCGATCTTCTTGGCGTTACCGTGAAGGTGTCGGCACCCGAGCCGCAAGTACGCCAGACGCCCGAGGCGCATCTCCACGCGCTCGCGGACGCCGCAGTGCGAGTCACGAAGCAGGCCGACCACCCGTTGACGCAGACAGAGCTTCTCGCGTTCATGCCGAACGCGCGGAAGGACCTGAAATGCGCAGCAATCGAGCGCGCCGAGCGGCTCGGAAGCATCCGCATCGATCCGGAGGGCAGGAAGCACCTTCATTCCTACGTCAAGGATCTTCCCGCGACGGAGGAGTCGTGATCGCGTCCGACGCGTCCCGGACGCGTCCCAGGCAAACGCCAGTACCGCGGTCCATCGCGTCCCACGCGTCCCTTCCTAGGGACGTGGACGCGGACGCGTACGAACAGCGCCCCCGGTCGTTGCGGCAGAGCGCGCGGCCCGAAGGCGAATGCCGCCCCGGACACGACTACCGGCCGCAACGCCGGACGCCTCGACGGTCACGTCGTAGATGTCGCCGTTGACGAGGCCGGAGAACACTGCCGCGAGCACCTGGTTGGCCGCAGACTTCGGGGCCAGGCGCTCCAGCGGAGCTGGATGGCTTCGGTGATTAGTTGGCTTGGCGTCGGCTGCGGATTCGGGGGCCGCTGTCGGTGTTGGCGAGGGCGGCGCCGGTGGGGCGGAGAGATCAGTTTGATCCGTCCCGTCGCAGTCGTCGCCCACGCCTTCACGGCCTTCAGCGAATGAGAAGAGATGGGGTCGAACACGGTAAGGGTCACGGCACCGGACCCGTATTCGACGCCGAGGATGTACATGTGGTCATCGAGTGTCGGCCGTTTGTGGCCCGTCCGCCGCAGCCTCTTCCAGGAGGCCAATCTCGGGTTGTGGAGGTCGGGGCTTGCGTCGACGTCGTGAACGAAGAGCTGACCGAGCGGATCGACTTGAAGGCGTGTAGGGCCGGGAGTGGTCGCCTCGCACGCGGGAACCGGGCCGTCACGACGAACCACGAAGACCTCGACACTGACCCATACCTCTTGAACGTCCGCAACGGCACCATCGACCTGCGGACCGGCACGCTGCGGGTACATGATCCGGCCGATCAGTTGCGTTGCAGGCCCACGTCGACTTTGATCCCGACGCCCAGTGCCCGCTGTGGACGTCGTGCCTCAAGCGGTGGCAGCCGGACGACGAGATCCGCGAGTACCTCCAACTCGAAGCGGGCGCCGGCGCGACCGGCATGCCGACCGAGACGTTGACGGTGCACTACGGCACCGGTGCCAATGGCAAGTCGAAGTTCACGCGCACGATCCTCGCTGTGTTGGGCGACTACGGATGTGTGCCAAACAAGAGCTTGCTGATGACCTAGCACGAGACCGTCAAGGCCGATCTGTTCCGGCGACGGCTCGCCGTCGCATCCGAAACGAGGGCGGCCGACGCGCTCGACGAAGAACAACTGAAGTCGATCACCGGAGGCGACCGGATGCGGGCACGACGCATGCGCGAAGACTCCTGGTACTTCGATCCGACGCATACGTTGTGGATCTGCACGAACCACAAGCCGACGATCCGCGGCACCGATGAGGCCGTGTGGCGTCGCATGAGGCTCATCCCGTGGGACGTGACAATCCCAGTCGAGGAACGAGATCTTGACCTGGCGTCGAAGCTCGAAGCCGAAGCCTCGGGCATCTTGAACTGGATCGTCGAAGGCGCACGGCGCTTCTTGGCCGAAGGCTACGACCCACCCGCCGCCGTGCCTGGGCGGGTCGGGTGGGCCGACGCGCTCCACCAACGCGACCGCGTCTGAGAGGTGCTGCTCCTGGCAGTGATGTCAGTGCGGCTACCCTTACTCTCGGGAGGGGCTACCGTGTATCGCGTTTCGCGCGCCGCCGACTGACAGTGAAGTTCGACCTGTTCATCAGCTACTCGCGCCGTGACAATGCGGACGGACGCATCGTCGAGTTCCTCGACCGTCTCAAGGTCGACTTCGCTGCCTTCGCCGGGCGTCCTCTATCTGCGTTCTTCGATGTCACCGAGATCCAGGGCATGGATGATTGGCGGCACCGCATCCTCGCGGGGCTTCGGGATTCGTCCGCGTTCCTGGCATGTCTCACGCCAGCGTACCTCGAGAGCCGCTACTGCGAATGGGAGTTCAATGAATTCGTAAAGCACGAGGCGGCCCACTTCTCGGGCGAAGGTGTCGCTCCGATCTACTTCGTCGAAGTGCCCGGCTGGAACGACAAAGATTTTGAACAGCGTTGCGAAGCGTGGGTCACGGAGATCCGACGCCGACAGCTCTTCGACCTGAGGCCGTGGTTCTCTGATGGCGAGAAGTCGCTGCGCGAGGCCGATGTGCGCGAGAGGATGCAAAGGCTGGGAGCGCGACTGTTCGAGCGAGTGCAGCGTGGGGAAAGGTCAACCGCTAGTCCGGGAAACATGGATGCGCACAACCCGCACTTCACCGGCCGTATCGATGAGTTGAGGCATCTGCGTGAATGCGTTGCCCTGGGGCGGGTCGGCGTCGTCGTCGCGCTCCACGGTTTAGGTGGGATCGGCAAGACCGCTCTCGTGACTGAATATGCCCACAGCTACGCATTCGAGTACGGAGGCGGCCGCTGGAAGGTGCGCTGCGAGGGAGAGACAGACTTGCGGAAGGCGATCGCCGATCTCGCTCCTGCACTAGGCGTGGATCTTCGCGATCTCGAACAGGCCGATGTCGAGCTTCGGTTTCAGCGAATCATCGCGGAGTTGCATGAGCGCACCGAGGGGGCCCAAGCGCGGCACTGCCTGCTGATTCTCGACAACGTCGATGAACCGGCTCTCCTCGGGGCCGATGAGCTCCTGCGGCTTCCCGCGGCCGATTGGCTCCACGTCATTGTTACGACGCGTCTTGGGCAGAACGAGTTGCCGGTGACCGATCGCGAGCGATCGTTCATCCCCGTGGATGAGCTGCCCGAAGCGGACGCCGTCGCGCTCATCGAGAGCTTCCAGCCAAACGGGATGTTCCGCAGCGACGCGGAGCGTGATGCGGCGGCGGAAATCACACGGCTCGTCGATCGGCTTCCCCTTGCGGTCGAGTTGGCCGCGACATTCCTCGGGCAGTACGGCCACGAAGTCTCGTGTGGCGCCCTTCGCGACCGGCTACGTCGTGAGGGGCTTGAGGGCCTCAACGCGATCGCAGGAGAGCCCTCGGCAAGCGTCCGGCACGGTGAACGCAGGGTGAGTGCGACATTGGTTCCTACACTCGAGCGGCTGGGCGAAACAGAACGCGAAGCGATCCTCTACGCAGCCCTCCTCGAATCTGATGTGATCGTTCTCGGCTGGTTGCGCAAGCTCGTCGCTCAGCGTTTTCCAGAGGTAGCGCGCGATTCCGATCCCGGATATCCCGATTCGTGGCGAACGCTGCTCAGTCACCTGTTCGGCTTCCGGCTCCTCCAGCGGACCGGGAGGGCATTGAACAGAGAGTGGGAGACGGCAAAGATGCACCGGCTCGTCGGCTGGACGGTTCAGCAGTGGTCGACGAGCGAAGACCTCTCGGAACGCCGAGCAGCTCTACGTGCCTTCCTCGGAGACGAGGTTGCGCGCCTTGATGAGGACATCGACGTAGCGCATACGCGAATGCACTGGCGGTTCAGTGCCGTTGAGCTGAACTTGCGCGACGAACGTGAGGTTACCGCCAACACGTTGAGTCCGCGGCCACGCTGGCATCCACAACCCGCTCATAATGTTCGCGCACTGGGTGCGATGGACGATTACGCCGAGGTTTGGAAGTTCGAGTGTTGCGGCAAGGCCGTGGTGATGGGTGACGGTGCGCCGTCGCAGTTCCGAACTGACGGGTGCCAAGAAACCTAGGCCCGGCTCGGCGCATCCGACCTTCTAATCAACCGCTCTGCGCTCGATTGTCACGCGACCCACAGTGAGGAGGCTCAAACCCTCCGAAACGCGAGCGGTTCACAACTGCCGATCGGCGCTTCATGCGTCAGCACGACACCCGCACAGAACGACCCGCGTTCCCACCGTCGCTCGCTCAGAACGGCACTTCGGGAATGCCCGATCTCGAGGATCGAGGTGGGGGAAGCGAGCCGACGTCGCCGGAACGACGATAAAGAGCCGGCAACACCAATACACGCCAACAACAACATTGCTCGCGCCCTCGATGTCACTCAGGTTCCGTTGTCCTCACGAACGGTGGAGAACCCGAGTGTCAGAACCGACAACCATCCCCGCATTTCTCGAGTGGTATCGCGGGTACGTCCGCCGCACCAAGGGTACGAACCCTCCTCCAACACCACGAAAGTCAAGGGCGTCACGGGCCCGATCGATCCTGGTGGTCGCAGGGTCGCCAGACCTGTTGTCGCTCGCGCCGGCGCTGGGCGACCGCAGCGCGACAACCGCGATTGTCGACCGCGTCCACGGTCGCATGCGCCCGGCGAGCGCGTCCCAGACGATCCAAGTCCTCAAACAGCTCGGCGACTACGCGGTCGCGATGGGCTGGATCGACGCCCATGCCGTGCGCGCCGAGGACCGACCGTCGTCGATCCCGCAAAAGCCGATCGTCACCTACACCCGGGAGGAGTGCGAAGCCTTCATCGCGGCAGCGCGCGGGAACTCGCTGCGCTGGTGCGCGTTCCTGGTCACCCTCACCGATACGGGCCGCCGCGTCGGTGAGGTGCTCTCATTGCGCTGGGACGCACTGCACCTGAACGTCGACACGACGTATTTTGAGCTGGCCACGACGAAGAACAAACGCCAAGCGTTGTCCCACTGTCGACACGGCTGCGCGAACAGGTCTTCATCCCGCACAACATCGAGCGCCTGAAGGAGAACGAGACCGGCCGACGCTGGAAGCGCAGCGCGCGCTTGTACCCGTTCCCATGGACCTACGCGTCCGCGCAGGACCGCCTGCAACACTTCTGCGACGTGACCGGTCTCCCCTATCGCGGGTTCCATTGCTGGCGGCACACCAAAGCGACGCGAATGCTGACGCAGGGCGTGCCGATCCAAGCCGTGTCGATGTTGTTGGGACACGCGAACATCACCACCACCGAGAGGCGGTACTTCCACACGTCCGCGCTTGAGTTCGCGCCATACGCCGACGCGTGATCGTCCCGTTTCCGTGTACGACGGGTCGCGCGCTGTTCGATTGGGTAGCGCTGCGCGACGGGCATTACGGCAGTAATCTCGGATGCAATGGAACTTCCGCGCGAGCCACGAGTGAGTCCGCGCACTCTGCGTCGACGTGGCGGGCTTACCTGTCGCTTCGACCTGTTGGCCTGGGTCGCGGAAGGCCTGCACGCACGACCGCGCTTTCGGGCGCACTGGACGGCGCTCGAGGGACTGCTTCGTCTGTTCGACTTCGGCGACGGCAGCTCACCACCGAAACGCTCGACGCCGCCCGCCGCGGGGACGCCGACCACACCGGCTGGCTCGCCCGGATCTGCGCCGTTTGCCTCGGCAACTTCGAAAATATTGACGATCTCTACGAGGCGGTGGTCGAAGACCGCGCCGCCCACCGGACGGTCGAACCGGAAACGGCACACCTCGCCCGGTTGATCCGAGCCGCAGTCGCGGAACTTGAGCGAGACCCCTCCCAGCTCGACGAACTTCGAGAGATCTTCGACCGCTGGCAGCCCATGGTCGAACTTGTCCTTCGCCAGCATTGTCATGGATTCCTCGGGCGGTGCCCGCGCATCACACGCAACGAACGGCGGCACCCCGCGCGCGATGCCGACGCGGTCCAAGCTCTCTGCGTGGTGAACCGCCGCCTCGACGTCGGTCGCGCGCCACCGGACGGCCACACGATCGACGTTCGTCGCCAGGCCGTGCCGCGTCACGCCCCGCCCCATGTCTGTGCACGGGGCCATAGACAGCCGCGCAAGAGTGAAGGCACGGTGACCGCCGCCGCCTAGCCCGCCACCGCGCCATGCCGCCCCGTCGCCTGGATCGATCGAGCGGCGCCCACGAAGAGCGCGGGCGTGATGAAGAACACGAAGAGGCCTCGAGACACCTGGATTGCCGCAGTCCTTTCGCCGGAATGCGACGTGCCCCCTGCCGCGCGTCTCACGGCGATCGCCCTCGCGCAGTTCATGGACTTCAACACGCTGGGCAACGCGTATCCCGGACCCGAACGCCTCGCCGGGATGACAGGGCTGCACGTCAGCACGGTGAAGCGACATCTCAAACGGCTCTGCGAGCTTGGCTGGCTGTCGCAAGCCATCAAAGGAGGCTCGCCGCGGTCAGGCAAGCGACTGGCGTCGGTTTACCAAGGCCGATACCCGTCGCATTGGGCGACAGGTACTCCGCATGATCCGCCGCAGCTCAAGCAACAACCTGCGTCGGCCAGACCACAAGGACGGGGGGCACAGCGCATCCCGAGTCGTCGCCGGCACGCAGGGCGCGACATCGACGCGGTTGTTGCCGCGCTCGTCGAGCCGTTGCCATGCGGGGCTCCGCTATGAAAGCGCGCCCCGAGTTCACGCTGTTCGATTATCGCGACGCGGTCGAGGACTGTGTGACGGATAAGAGCCTGTCCGCAGCGCCGCGGCGCGTCCTTGTCGTGATGGCGTTCAAGTTCATGAACGCCAAGCGGATGGAGGCATTTCCGAGCATCGCGATGCTGTCGGTGTGGACGGCGATGCGGCGACAGACGGTCGTCGACGCGCTCCACACGCTCGTCGATGAGGGATGGTTGAAGGTGAAGCGTAAGGGCGGCCCGAACCGGAGCACCCGCTACAGCCCCGCGATCCCGGAACGGTACGCCTCGGAGACTGTTGACAGATCTGGGAACAGTGGCGGGACGGTATCCAGGACGGACATGAAAGGTCTCCCGGACGGATCGGACAGTCTCCAAGACGAAGCCGACCGTACAGAGAGGGAGACACGAACAAGTGAACATGCTCAACATGTGAACACGCGAGCGGCATCCGCCGCCGCTCGCGAAGGCTCGCGGGCGGCTCCGCCGCTCTCGCGCGAAGACCTCAACGTAGGCATCGTCGGCGAGATCGTCGCCGAACCGAAACGTGATCCGGACGATGACCACGTGGGCGTGCTCTTGCTGAGAGTTGACGGCCAAGAACGGACACTGCGACTCCGCGAACCGGGACCGCTTCTTGACGCGCTCATCGACGCTTACCAGACAGCGATGAACCAACCGGTGCTCAGCCTTCACGTCGGCGACCGCCTGGACATCAAAGCGGTTGGGACAAACCTACGCCGTGACTTACACGCCGGCGCGCAAACTCCACGACACCTGACGGCGCGGATACACCGTGGAATGGACTGACACCGGACGCGTATCGACGCACTCGACCTACCCGACGATCCTGCGCGAACCGAACCGATGTCGATCGGATCAGCGAAGTCGTGTCGACTCGATCCTCGCGTGCTGAGCGCGGAAGTCAGCCTCATGACGGGCGCCCGGTTGAAGTCCACCTACTACGACCGCGTAGGTGCCCGATCGGCGGTGATGTCGCGCTGGCCGAGGATCGTCTCGACAGCGCGACGAGACTCATCTCCTCGCGCTGCCCAGGACCGGGAGCCGAAGGGCGAACGCGACGCGACGCGATGCGACGCGACGCGACGCGACAAGATCGTGATGCTGGTGCCGTATGCGGTCCAGGCCATCGCGGCTTCCGATACGCCGATCAGCGGCGCCCAGATCGAGGCTCATTTCCAGTGCCGCGATGTGCCCTTCATCAAAGGTGACAGCAACAAAACTGCCGAGGCGGCGCCCGGGGGTCCCGCCGAAGCGGCGGCCCATTACCGGCCGGATCAGTTTTTTAGCGAGCGGCTCCCAGCCTCGACCCCTGCTGTCAATCCCCCCCCGGGTTCGATTTTCCCGGGGCACGGGACCACTCGGGCCCAAACGCTGGACGGGGCACCCCCGTCGCGATGACTGCATCGTGTGATGATGACGCAGGGTCGCCGGACGTCGACTTCGAATCTGCACATGCACAACTGTCTGGTCAGAACATCTTGTGTTGCGGGACGAGGGGCCGGGCTTCGACTCTTGGTGGCGGTGTGAGCAACCTGGATGATCGCACGATGCTCATCTACGAAGGTCTCGAGCTGCTCACCCGCGAGCAGTGTCTCGACTATCTCCGACGCGGCGGCATCGGGCGAGTCGGCCTCACGATGCACGGCCTGCCGGTGATCCTGCCCGTCAGTTTCGTATTCGTCGACGGCGACGCCGTATTCCGCACCGGCGAGGGAACAAAGCTGCACGCCGCCGCGGACAACGCCGACCTGACGCAGCCGGTCAACACGTCACCCGTGACAAACTACTGACCCGAGTAGCGCGGAGGGACAGTGGTCACGACGAGCGGAACGCGTTACACACAGAGCGGAGAGCTGAGCATTGCGTATCAGGTGATCGGTGGGGGTCCCGTCGATACCGTATTCATTCCTGGTTTCGTCTCGCATCAGGATTTCCTCGAGGAGTCCGACCTCTATCGCGGCATCTGCTATCGCCTCGCCGCCTTCTCGCGTGTCATCACGTTCGACAAGCGTGGAACGGGGGCATCCGACCGCAGTCTGGGATTCGGCTCGGCCGAGGAGCGGATGGACGACATTCGCGCCGTGATGGACGCGGCAAGCTCGGAGCGCGCAGCCTTGGTCGGGCTTTCCGAGGGCGGCCCGCTGACGTTGTTGTTCGCAGCGACGTACCCCGAGCGCGCGACGGCCCTCGTTCTATGGGACACGTTCGCCCGTCTGCTCGCTGCGCCCGACTTCGAGATCGGCGCCGACCCCGTTCTTGTAAAGGGGTTCAACCAGCTCGTCAGCGAGCAATGGGGCACCGGCCAAGCGCTGCGGTTCTTCGCCGCGAACATGCCCGAAGACGAGGCGACGAACAACGTGCTCGCGCGCCTAGAACGCGCCGCTTCCACTCCGGGCGGAGTGCGCGACATCCTCGACCACAACGCCGCGATGGACGTGCGCGCCGCGCTCCCCGCGATCTCGGCACCGACGCTCGTCGTGCACCGCTCAGGCGACCCGCTGCTGCCGCCCGCGATGGGTCGGTACATCGCCGAGTCGATTGCCGGCGCGCGCTATGTCGAGCTGCCGGGCGACTTCCACAGTAATGGCGCGCTCAACGGCGAGGACGACTGTCTCGACGTCATCGAAGAGTTCCTCACCGGGCATCGACCGACCCGGCCCGCCGAGGTCGATCGTGTGCTCGCGACGGTGCTCTTCACCGACATCGCCGGATCGACCGAACGCGCCGCGACGCTCGGCGATCGCAAATGGCGCGAGCTGCTCGACAGCTTTCGGGCGCGCGTGCGGCGCGAGCTGGACCATCATCGCGGCCGCGAGATCAACACTCGCGGCGACGACTTCCTCGCGCTGTTCGACGGGCCTGGACGCGCGGTACGTTGCGCGCAGGCCGTCGCTGAGTCCGTCCGTCCGCTCGGTCTCGACGTGCGATCCGGCCTCCATACCGGCGAGGTAGAGCTCCAAGGCGCCGACGTCGCAGGCATGGCGGTGCACATCGGTGCACGTGTCGCTGCGATCGCAGGACCGGGCGAGGTACTCGTCACTTCAACCGTCAAGGACCTCGTCGTCGGATCCGACCTCGCGTTCACGGCGAAGGGCAAATACACGCTGAAGGGCGTCCCCGGCGAGTGGGCGGTCCACACCGCGGTCTCCTAAGGACGAGACGTGCATGTATCCGCGGTGTCGAACCTTGAGCAACTCGTTCGCAAGGTTGAAGTTGGACGAGCGCCGCGCCGGCTCAGTTGGCTGCGCGAGAAGGTCGCCACCGCGACCGCGCCAATTCCCATCTCGTTCGCACCACCGCAGATTCCCGGCGCGACAGTCACCGTCAACGGATCGATGCACGTCGTCGCCGACGCGAACGTGCCCACCGATGTGAACGGCGATCAAGACGTTGCAATCGTCCTCCGAGATACGGCGCTTCTTGAGCTGTACACGTCTAAGCCGTCCGTGTTCCTCGACTTCTCAAGCGGCGCAGCGAATCTCAAAGTGCGCGTGATCGTGCGACGTTACGCGTCATACTCGGCGGCACGTCTACCCGCTGCGGTCGGCATCCTCGGCGGCTCAGGTCTGGTCGCTCCTTAGTTGCGCAGCGCCGCCCGCGGATTGCATACGCCGAGCCGATTCGCGCGGCGCGCAATGTCGATCAGCTTGGCGAGGTCGAGCGTCGCCGCAGGTTCAGCCGACAGCCGAAGGCGACCTACCCGAAACTGCACTGAGAGGAATGTTGGACGCTCGCCTGGGTCAGTTCGGCGCGTGGCGACAACTGGACAGCTCCCAGTTGCCAGCTTTTGGCCTATTGCCGCGCAGACGCGCCTGGTGTTCAGCGTGACGTGGGGAGGGAAGGCGGGCCGCGGCTACTGCTGCTTCGGCGCCCTATTTCGGTCTGAGCGCAGGTAGCATCCCTTCCTCGCAAGAGGTCGGGCCATGCCCGATACTCGCCCGTTCGCAATCGTCGCGGCGCGCAGATGCAGACGCTACGGATTGCGGAGATGCGTGCTCGGGCTTCTCGATGTACGAACGGAGTGGATCGGGGAACGACGTAATCTGATGTGGCTCCCGTGATATCGCTGAGGAGACAGACGGTGCGGCGCGGGCGAATCGAGCGTGACTCACGTTTGGCTCCGCAGCATTCCCTCGGCTTCCCTCGGGGGGGAGGGGAACAGGGCCAAGGCGGAGCTCGGCTTCAAGGTCGCATCAATCGGTGCGACTCATGTTATTGGCGTGGTCACAACCCGTAGACCGCTAGTGACGCACAACGTCATCGCACCGAAGTCCGATCCCCCAGAATTTCGACCCCGGCACGACCGGCGAGATCCTCATCACGACTGTCGGCACATGTTCGATCCGACACCGATGTTCGGCCGAAGAGAGGGCGGTCGACCACGCCGGCCCCGATGCTCGATGTGGCGGGGGTCGCCAGTAGGTAAACCAACTGAGCGCGAGGAGCGTCACGATGATGCCCGCAAGACGCCAATCAACGGGCACGCGCGGTCGGAGTGCGCGTATTAGCTCTTCCGACGCGACGAGAACCGACCAGATGACGCACAAGCCCGGGAACACGCGATATCGAGCGGGCGACCCGTAGTTGATTGCTGCGTACGTCCAGAATGCGAAGCCGATGGCAGGAATGAGTAGCAAAAGAAGTGCCGTTCGGCGTCGCGAGCTCCGCAACGCGAGGCCCGCGGCGAGGAGCACGAGGACTACACCGAAGAGCGTCGCGATCGGCGCGATCGTGGTCCTCGCGACCTGCTTCGGCAGCAGATTTTCGTACAAAACGCGGTGGTCGTAGTAACTCACGATCCGCGCCTTGTCGCCCGGCGACCCAGGGATGCGTCGGGGCCGCGTAATCAAGATCATCCCGATCTGCACTGCCGTCGCGATGCCCCACGCGGTGACTGTCGCGTCCAGACGGCGAGGTCGGCGCCGGAAGACTCGCACCGCCGCGATCGGAGCGAGGAACAGCGCAAGGGGCGTGGTGAGCGCAGTGACCGCCGCGATCGCCGCTCGGTTCACCGACGACCAACGACCGGTGGACATACTTGCAAGCGCTATCAGCGACGTGAACAGGAGCGTGTACTGGAGATTTGCCGAGTTGGCGATCGCTTCCAATCCGAGCGCCGGGAGCACCACGACGCTGAACGCCAGAAGGAGGCGTGTAGGACGCGTTGCGAGCCAGCCGGTGCTCTCGACGTAGATCGTCGCCGCGCACCAGCCGACCACTACGGCGACGCCAAGCCACGTGATCAATGCCGCTTCGCGAATCGGAACCGCAGAAGCGAGCGCACCGATCACCCTGGGAACGAGGTGGTAATAGCCCGCGTAGGCTTGCCCGAACGAGCGAACGACGCCGCGGTCTCTCGCCTGTTGAAGAAAGACGCTGCCGTCCTCGGCCCATAGCCGCCCGATCGCAAAAGGCGCGCGCAATGCCAAGACAATTATCGACACGATCGCGACGCCTGACGCCTCGATCGGCATCCGATGTGAGCCCGCCCAACGCACGACGCGGTGGGCGGCGCGTCTCGCGTACCTCTCGGTGCCCTTCGTGTCGGAAGAGGTCTTGTGCATCCCAGCGATCGTGATAGCCGTGCTGCTCGCCGCTGGCAGGGTCGGAGAACATGAAATCGTTTGGAGTGCGTGCGCTCGGGCCGATATACCTCCTTGTCGCTGGCCTCCGTACTCATCGTGAAGTTCGACTCGTCGGATCTTTGCACCCGGCTCCAGTTCCCACGGCATGGGGCGCACGCTGGCAGCGCCCGGCTGGCCGGTCAAGGGCGCACTGGCGGCTGGCCGGCTGGCGCGCGGCGTCTTAGGCGCGCGCCAGCACCTGTACGCGATCATGACGGCGTGGAACAGCCACGCGCGAGCGGCGCGCATTCAGCGGACCTCGACGCGACGCAGGCGGCTGCAGAGGCGTCCGCCCACCGGGTTCGCGGGGAGATCGCCGACATTCTTCAGAAGGACGAAAGCGTTCTCGGCGAGGTCTATCGGGGCTCGCAAGCCGGCCTCACCGAGGAGGAGATGCGCGTCCAGCGCGGGGCCGAGAACCCGAACTTCGTCTGGAACTACAAGCGAACAATCAAAGCATTGTTGGATGGAGATCTTCCGGCGGCACCGAGCGTTGCGTCGCAAACTGCGGCAAGATTTCGAAGGCTCCTCAAGACGACTGATCTCTCATCAGAAGCGCGGCAGGTGCTCGAACGGCGACTCGAAATACTGGAGTCGCGCGTCTCAGATCCGGATGCTCAAGCCGCAGAGGAAAAGAAGGCGCTCGCGGCGACCAAGGCCGCCGAGCAGCACGCGGCACCAGGGATCTACGTGTACACGCTGCCGCACTACCTGCGCTATCCGTACGAGCCGGAGCTTGGTCACACTCTCTTGAAGGTGGGCCACAGCGGTAGTTCGGTGATCCAGCGCTTTAATTCCCAGAAGCGCGAAACCGTGCTCCCCGAAGAGCCGGTGCTGCTGCGCGTGTACCCCGTGGCTGAAGGAAGCGCGGAGGTCGAAGGACAGTTCCATCGGCTGCTGGATGCGGCGGATCACCTGCGGCGTGACGGGCGCTCTGTCGGTCGAGAATGGTTCCTGACCACTACGAAGTTCCTCGATGAAATCGCCCGGACACTTCGCCTCGACGTACGCACGGTCTTCGATCCCGAATCACTGGAGTAGGTGTTCGGCGCTGCATACCTCCGTGACCTGCACGCGCGAAACCCACTTGGTGGGTGGTGATTGCGGCCTGGCGATCGGCGGCGTGGCGAACACGGCATAGTCGAACCACGCGTGAGTGATATGGGATGGCGAGCCTAAGGGGGAGGGGGCCGGACAGGCGCTCCGTGGCCAGCCCCCGGCCAATCACGGCCCGTGGTATGAGTCCCAAGCGGCCTCGACCTCGTCATCGACGCCTGCGAATATCGATGGCGCAGACGGCAGTAGATCTTGAACATCTCGTTCGTGAATCGCACAACGCCGCGCTCTTGGAATGGCGGCGCCTCGATGACGCGACCATATGTTGCCTGCGCGAGGTGTCCTTTGTAGACCGATGGGTTTGTGACGCCCATCCCCTCAACGATTCGATATGTGTCCCCGGTCGGCACATCTGTGACGGCCCACCTCGCCATCGTCCGCAAGAGGCGCTCGCGGTTCACTGAATCCCGGACCGCCTGTTGACAACGATCAGCCATCGTCTGCGCGAAGCGGTTCGTCGCCAACTCTCGAACCGCGGCCGCTACGTGCAAATCTCCGACAATCTTCGAGCCATCCCGCCAGGCGCTGAGGAAGGCCTCCTGGCCGAGAATATGTACGAACCACGGAAAACCGGAGGCGATTCGCGCGAGCCGTCGAGCCCCCGTAGTCGTCACCGAGAGGTAGACGCGCTCGGTGTACAAGCGCTCCCGCGCCTGCTCAAGGATTTGTTCCAGCTCACTGGGCCTCATATGAGGCACCCGAACGGGCCATGCGATCCGTTCTATCGATCCGTGATCCGCTATGAGATTCGAGAGGCTCTGCGCGATCCCGACCACGAGGAACTTCATTGTCTCGCCCGAGGCGGCCTTCAAGAACGACGCGAGGCCCGATGTGTTGTGCATCCGATCTAGTTCATCAATCACGAACAGAATGGGCTGGCCGGTCTTTTCGGTGACATAGCCGGCCAACCGGACGACGCGCTCCTCCAAATCGAGATGTTCGAACTGGCGATCAAACTCCTCAGGCGCGTAACTGTTCTGAAAGGACGAATCGAACACCTTCAACGAGAGCTTGTGTTGGGTGACGCGGCTAACCAGGTGCGTGGAGGAATCGCTGGGCGTCGGGGTGATCTCAAGCAGCGCGTTGATCAGACGCTGCAGAAGAGCTCCGAGGTGGTCGACGGCATCGGTGCATTGCACGAACAGCGTGAGGTAACGGTCAGGCTCGTCGAACGCCCAATCTTCAAGGCGGTCGGTTCCTAGCAGGGACAAGTCACCCATCGCGATGCGCTGCACCTGCAGCGCGAGACTTGTCTTCCCAAGCCCCGCGTCGCCGAGAACGATCGGACACGATCCAGGCGAATGCATTGCCTGGCACAGTTGCTCTAGCTGTTCACGACGTCCCGCGAAGAGCTCGGGGTCGTCCATTGCTCTGTTCGGCCGAAACGCCGCCATAATCAATTGAGCGTCCGGCGGCATCGGGCATCACTCTCGTCACAACAGTCGGCACCGCGAGGGTAATCCGGCGTACAGCCTCGGTCCGATGCGTCGTATCGTGTCGCTCGGCAAGCGGTGTCTCAATGACGGCGACGAGAGCGCACTAGAGGAAGTTGACGGGCTCACCGAGCCGCCGTAGTGCCTACGCGAAAAGGGCCGCCAAGGCGAACCCGGGGCAGCCCTTCTCCGATTGCGTGGGGTTAGTCCTCGAGATCTCGGCCTCGGCCGTTCCTCGGACTGCCGCAGCAGGCTCGTGACCGGGCGGGTTCAAAGCGAGCCGAGCCAATACAACCCGCCGCAAGTCACGGTCACACCCGGAACACCACCAATTTGAATCCTGCTCGCGGTCGGCCTTCAGTAGAGCAACGGGCCATCGGAACAGTACTCTCCACATGGCAGATCTGAGGCGCTGCGCCGCCGCGAGGAGACTCTGAGCTACATGCGGTCGAGGAGTTCGCGTTTCTTCGCCTCGAACTCGTCTTCGGTAAGCGCGCCGCGCTGGACGAGCGCGTGGAGTTGCTCGATCTGAGCGAGGACATCGTCGCGTCGCGATGTTCCGGCGTGCTGGCGCTGATACATCGCCTCGACGCTGTCTCCGGTCGCAGGTATGAGCAGGACGACGATGAGCGCCGGGAGAAAGAACAACAAGCCGAAGAGGTAGAAGCCAATCGCGCTACGTCCCTTCCGAGCCGCAATCACAGAGGGGACTACCGCGAAAATCGCGAGGAGGACGATCAGACCGGTCACTGTCCCTGCAATCTACGGCAGGTCGCCGACTGCACACTCGACGACGACCCGGACGGGTGCCGCGGGTGTGAGGTACGCCGCGATCGCGCGTGGTGCTGGCAAGAGATGTGGTGGTGCTGCGCAGCGTCGGCTTCCTTTCGTCGGGTCGGGAAGCGACACGATTCTTCCTCGTTGGTCGTGTCGACGTTCGACGCCTGCGCGCCCACCCACAACGACCCTTGTCATTCCTTCGGAGTCCTTTGGGACACGGGCGCGGCGGGCGGGGTGCCCGGAGGAAGCGGCCGTGTTGGCGACGGCCATCCGCTGCGACGTGTGGCGTGCCGCCTTCTAGGGGACGCGCGGCCCGCGTTGTGCAGCCAGAATCGACGTTCGCAATATCACGCCACAGTGGGCAATCTGCTCGGGTTCGCGATAGCAAGCGCGGTGTTCGAGCGGCCGCGGGAGTTGCAGTCGTTCGACGAACGCGTGCAACTCGTTGAACGAGACATCGCTGACGACATGCGCGAACCGAATGTCACGCGGTCGAGCCACCGCGGTCGGTCGATGAGGATCACCGGGGATCAACGTAGCGGTCTCGACACCAACTCCTGTCAGGTTCGAGAGTTGGCACGGCGAAGTATTCCTGCCACGATGATGCGACCTGGCGGGGTATCGGGACACGAGGGGCAACGTATTGCTGCCTTTGGCCCCGAGCATGAGGAAGGGGAGCTACTCAAATGCGCGCTCAACGGTTGATCGCCTTCGTGGCCGCGTTGCTGCTTGTGATCCTGACGGCCTGCAGCAGCGACAACAAGAAGGCGTCATCGGGCGGTGGCTCGTCGACGACCTCCACTACCAGCGGTTCGCTCTCATCGCAGGAGCTACAGGTCATCATCGATCGGCTCAAGGCCGTCAAACAGATCCCTCGAGCCCCCGAAGCGCCTACCGGCGTGAATGGCCTCGCGAACGCTCCCACTGACCCCACCTCGGGGGACCAAGCCGAACATGACTTCGATGTGTTCATCTTCGACGAGGTCGTTACGTTCTGGAAAGCCAACGAGAATCAGCCGGTGGCAGACAATCTCACGTTCCAGACCGTCGATGCGAGCAACAACCCCGTTCCGTGCCTGTCCTCCGACAAGCAGTCGGGTCCGCAAAATGTCCAAGCCGACAAGATCGGCCCCTTCTATTGTCAGGACGACGGTACCGGCAAGCCGGTGATCTACTGGCCCCTGGCTAGCATCTTCACGCTGCCCAACGGAACGATCCCGTCGTACGGGGCGTTCGCCGAAGCCGATGCGATTGCCCACGAATTCGGGCATTACATGCAGGATCTCGGGGGCTATCTGGAGGCCTCACACCAAGCCGCGGCGAACGCGATCCAGCAAGGTGATATTCGAACTGCAGCAGTGTGGTCGCAAGACATCGAACTGCAGGCGGACTGTCTCGCAGGAGTCTGGGTACGGAATCAGTGGGACGCGAGTCTTCTCACGCAGGATGACTTGAATCAGGCGGGGACCCTCACCTCTGCGGTAGGAGACGATGCGATCGATCCCCTGCGTATCCTCTTCCCGAAGGCGGGGGCTCACGGAGACTCTGAGCAGCGGGTCCGCTGGCTCAACGTCGGTATCGGCAGCGGATTGCCCGGCGACTGCTACACGTGGAACGAACCGCTGTACGGCGGTTGAGTCAGCCTCGCGTTCTTGATCTGGACTGAATCGGCATGTCCGTCAGCGATCGGCATCGCGCCATAACTGCGGCGGTCTCAGGGGATCAACGCATCGGCACCTTCGATCGAGTTTGATCGATCGGGAGGTGTGGTGTGGAACGGTTATCGGAGCGGGAGAAGGAAGAGATCGCGCGGTTGGCCGCGGCGGGTTTGCCGAGCCG
>JBBRXX010000006.1:0-149771 GCA_038238245.1 Acidimicrobiia bacterium | reverse complement strand
TCCCACCGCTCCACCAACGTCGTTGCTGCCGACGTGCCCACCGCGAAACAACTGGTCGCGCTCGAACACGACACCCCCGAAAGGCTGCTCGGCGACCCGCCCACCGGATCCGGACTTGCGACGACCGACCAACCCGTCCCGTCCCACCGCTCCACCAACGTCTTCGCGCCCGACGTGCCCACCGCGAAACAACTGGTCGCGCTCGAACACGACACCCCCGACAGGCTGCTCACACTTGCGCCGCGCGACTCCGGATGCGCGGCGATCGACCAACGCGTTCCATCCCACCGCTCGACGAGCGCCTCGTTCCCGATCAACGCGGACGATGTGCCGACCGCGAAACAACTCGTCGCGCTGGAGCACGAGACCTCTGCGAAGCTGCTCGAACGCGCGCCACGAGGGTTTGGGCTCTCGACGATCGACCAGCGCCTGCCATCCCACCGCTCCACCAACGTCTTCGCGCCCGACGTGCCCACCGCGAAGCAACTCGTCGCGCTCGAGCACGACACGCCCTGGAGCCTGCTTCGCGACGCGTTCTTCGGAACTGCACCCTTGACGATGGACCATCTGGCGCCGTCCCAATGCTCCGCCAGAGTGCTGGCCTCGCCGGCGGCGACGAGCGCTTTCGAATAGTTGCCAACTGAGATACAGCTCGATGTCCTCGGACAAGCCAACGCCGTCAACGATCCATTCGGCCAGACGGGATTTGCACTTGCGACAAGTGACCAGATGCCCAGGCGCGTTGGTGACGTGGCCATTTTGACCGCAACCACCACCGTGCAGAGCGCGCACCCGATTGCACAGATCATTGCGAGAACTCGCCACGAGACACTGGCTTCCATACCTGCGCGGACTGGTTCCGGACGACGACCGCGCGGTCGCGCGCCTGGCCCTCGCATTCGGGTCGCCGGCCGCCCCACGACCCGACCGAGCCCAGTCAAAAGTTCCTCCTCCGCCCGCGTACGAGTCGACGCTTTATGGGATTTTCACCCAGCGAAACAGCTCGCATTGTCCACATTAGCGAGTATCGGGGAGGACTCCCAGAGCTGATGACGCGCGGCGTATGCGGTGGGAAATCATGACCGCTATTGATTCCTATCGAGGCCCGACTCGACTCCTTGATTTTCCCAGCACGGAGGTTCTGCCAGGCGATCGACGAGAAGCGTCAGCTCCAGTAGCTCCCCTCGAGCATCTGCTCGAGCAGGTTGCGGAACATGATGAGATCGTCGGGGTCCTCGGGCTTCTCCATCGTGCCGTACGCGATGCCGCGCGTGCTCGTACGAACCGACACGATCGCAAATCGCAGTGCCGCGAACACCTCGAACCATTCGAGGTTCCGCACCGGCTGACCGCTCAACTCCTCATACTCGGAAATGATGGCGGCGCGTTGCATGAAGTCCTTCATACCGGCCAACCCGAAGCGCACGGCCATGTCGTCGAAGAAATTGTGCAGGAAGATCATCCACGCGACGTCGACCTCGCGCGGCCCCATGGTCGCCATCTCCCAATCGAGGACGGCGACGGGCGTGAAGTCGCGATACAGGATGTTGCCGACGCGGGCGTCGCCCCAATTCAAGACGGTCTCACGCTCGCCGGGCCAGTGCGCCTCCAACCACGCGAACGTGGATTCGATGAGGGGGTACGAAATTCCCTCCCGCGCCCACTCGTAGTACCAGCGCTCGTGCCCGAGCTGCTGCCGTAACGCGGTGTCGCCGTGCTGCGGGCGCGCGAGGAACGACAGGTCGGCATTGCCCGGGTCGAGCCGGTGCAACGCAACGAGCACTTCGAGCGTGCGCCGCTGCATCGCCGCCCGTTCCTCCGGTGACGCGTCGGCGACCCAGCCCATGAACACGTAGGGCGGAATGTCGGGTGGCGCGTCGCCGTCGATGCGCTTCATCACGAGGAACTTCGTTCCGAGCCAGTGCTCGTCCAGCTCGAGCCAGCGGACTTCGGGCGCGGGCACATCGGTGTGGGCGCGCACGAGCTTCATGCATTTCGCCTGCAACTCGATGTCGTACTCCGGGAACACGGGATAGACGTCCGCGGTCGGGGCGAGCCGGGCCGCGTAGCGTTCGGTCTCTCCTCCCGCCGTCATCTCGAAGAGCACGGTCTCGCTCGACATCCCGTTGCCGGGTGCGGCGGCGTTCGCCACACGCGCGCCGGGATCGACGACCGCACGCGCCCACCGCTCCAGCGCGGGGCCGACCTCGCTGAGATCGCGGCGCCACGGCGTCTCGATCTCGAGCGGGTTCTCCTCCATTGCCGGCACACGCTACGCGCGCGCACGGCACGCGCACACGACGGTTACGGTCGAGGCGACGGGAAGTCGTCGGGCCGCACCGCGGCATCCGAACCCCCGTCCACGAACACGACCGAACCGCAGAAGAACGCCGCGTCGGGCGAGAGCATGTACGCGAGCAGGCTCGCGATCTCCTCGGGGCGGCCGGGGCGGCCGATCGGCACCGGGAAGACATCGGGGATCGAGAAGATGAACTCCATGTCGTGCTTCGTCATCGGCGTATCGGTCACGCCCGGGGCGACGGCGTTCAGCCGGATGCCCGCTCCGATCCAGTCCGGCCCGGGCGCGTGGCGGCGAACCCACCGGGCGAGCGCGAGCTTCGATGCGGGATAGAGCACGAACCGGCCCGCGTGCCCGGCGGCCGCGGTGAGCGCCGCGTCCTCGTCGCCTTTGAGGATCGTGTCGACGAGCGCGGCGGGCAATGCAGGTGTGGTCGTCGTCGAATTGGAGCTGATCGCGATCGCAGACGCGTCGCGGCCCCGGGCGAGCAATGGACGGAGCCCCTCGAGGGTGGCGATCGCGCCGAAGTAGTTGATCGAGATGACGGCCGGTGCGTCGCCCATCACGCCCGCGCCCGCGACGACACCGTCGAGCACGCCGTCGGACGCTCGGGTGACCGCATCGACCATGTCCGCGCGTCCCGCCGGTGTCGACAGGTCGGCGATGACCTCGGCGTCGCGCACGTCCACGCCGACGACCCGCGCGCCTTGCGCTTCGAGACGGGCACGGGTCGCGGCGCCGATCCCGCCCGCCGAACCCGTGATCGCGACCGTGCGGCCGTTCATCTCGGTCCCGCGCGGTCGAGGTACCAGTGGCGCCCGGCCGAGCAGAGCCAGGCATCACCCATCGGCGTGAAGATGAAGCGCGTGATCGTCCGCTGGCCGCCCTCTTGATCGCCGTAGAGCAGACTGATTGTGAACCGGCGAGGATGGGTCACGATCTCGTGGAGCTCGGCGCGATCCTCATCGTCGTCATCGCGTATCGCGCCCTGCCAGAAGCCGCTGTCGCCGGGCGCGATGTACAAGTCCCGCGATTGGCGCCGGAACCGTTCGGCATCCGGCGCGCTCTGCTGCGACGCGGGGTCCCACTCTGTCTCTATGTGCCAGCCGTGCAGGACCGCCAGGCCCGCGCCTGCATTCCGGAGGCCGGCCGCGAGATAGATCACGCCGTCGGCTTCTTCCACGGCTCCCCGGCCGCCCGCGACCCTGGTGATGTGCTCGTCGACCCACGTCACCTTCTCGATGACGTCCTCGGCGCGGGCCGCCAGAAGCAGTGGACGAAGCCCGGCGAGCAGCGACTGCTCGGCCACACGCGCCGCGCGGTTCGCGGATCGCACCGACGCATAGGTCGCGGCCGCGAGCACGAGCGTTCCACCGGCGGTGGCGAGTGACGAGATCGTCGTCCAGTCGGCCATCCGCCCGAGGCTACGACACGCTTTCCCGCCACCGGTTGCCCGCGTGGAACAATCCCGGCGTGCACGACCTGGTCGCGCGTCACCAACGAGCGTGCGACGAGTTCACCCGGGTGGCACGCGCCGTCCCGCCGCAACGATGGTCGGCCGCGACGCCCTGTTCGGAATGGACCGCACGCGACCTCGTCGAGCACGTGATCGGGTTCCACGAGTTCCTGCTCTTGCGTCCCCTGGGTGTGCGCGCACACCGGCCCCGCGAGGATCCGGCTGCTCGTTGGGCGGCCACTTCGGACGCGCTCTTCGGAGCGCTCGCGGTCGACGGCGTGCTGGACCGCGCGACCGATCTGCCGGGCGGCGGACAGAGCACACCGCGCCAGATGATCGACGCCTTGACCACCGACGTGCTGGTGCACACGTGGGATCTCGCGCGCGCGACCGGCGTGGACGTCGGGCTGGACGAGGAGCTGAGCGCGGACGCCTACGCGGCCGCGCGCGGCGCCAACATCGGTCGCGATTCGGGGATGGTCGGTCCCGAGGTGCCGGTCGACGACGACGCGGACACGGCGACAAAGCTCGTCGCCCTCTACGGCCGCGATCCCTCCTGGACGCCGGACAGAACGCCGTAGAAGACTCCGCCGATGAGCATTTCCGAGCTCCTCGACGCGGCGGGCGCGCTCGTCGAAACCGGTGCGACGCCGGCGTGCCAGGTCGCGGTGGCGCGTGACGACGAACTGCTGTGCTTCGAAACATTCGGGGCCGCGACCGACGAGAGCCTCTTCTGCGTGTGGTCGGCGACGAAGCCGATCGTCGCGTCGGCGGCGTGGGTGCTGATCGGCGACGGGCTGCTGGAGATCGAACGCCCCGTCGCCCACTACATCCCGGAGTTCGCGACCAATGGCAAGCAGGCGATCACCGTCGAGCAGGTGCTCCTCCATACCGCAGGCTTCCCCAACGCGCCGATGGACGCTGTCGAAGGCGCCGATACCGTGACGCGCGTCAAGCGATTCACGGAATGGGAGCTCGAGTGGGAACCCGGTTCGCGCTTCGAGTATCACCCGCTCGCCGCGCACTGGGTGCTCGCGGAGCTGCTCGAACGCCTGTCAGGTGAGGGCTCGGACTTCCGCGACGTGATCGAGGCCCGCATCTGCGAACCGCTCGGTCTGCCCCGTTTGCTCGGCATCCCCGAAGAGGAACAAGGCGACATCGTCGACGGCGTGCAGCTCGGCGAGGCTGCCGCAACCAATCCCCTCGATCTCGACCCAATGGTTTTCAACAACCCGGCGGTGCGCGCCGCAGGTGTGCCGGGCGGTGGCGGGCACATGACCGCGGCGACGATGGCGCGGTTCTATCAAGCGCTGTTGCACAACCCCGACGGCTTGTGGGATGCCGACGTGCTCGCCGACGCCAAGACCAACATTCGTTGCCGGTACCCGGATCCGCTGATGCACGTGGCAGTGAACCGCACGATCGGGCTTGTCCTCGCCGGTGACGACGACCTTCATCAGTTCCGGTACGCGATCTTCGGCAAGGACGTCTCGCCGCTCGCGTTCGGGCACGCGGGCGCCTTCTGCCAGGTGGCCTGGGCCGACCCCGCGACCGGCACGTCGTTCGCGTTCCTGAAGAACGGCATGCAAATGGACATGATGGCCGATGCGATCAATGTGCTGCCGCTCTCCGATCTCGCGGCTGCGCTTTCCTGACGGAGGATCTCTGCCGTGCGTACACCGATCGCCGAACGGCTCGACATCGAGTTCCCGATCTTCGCCTTCTCGCACTGTCGCGACGTGATTGCGGCAGTCAGCCGCGCGGGCGGCTTCGGCGTGCTGGGCGCGCTCGCCTTCACGCCCGAAGAGCTCGAGGTCGAGCTGAAATGGATCGACGAGCACGTCGACGGCAAGCCGTACGGTGTCGACATCGTCATGCCGATGAAGTACGTCGGCAAGGGCGGCGGCAACGAAGCCAGCTTCGACAACCTCGACGCGATGATCCCCCAGTCGCATCGCGACTTCGTGGAGCAGTTGCTGGAACGGCATCACGTTCCCGAGCTACCGCCAGACCTCGACACCGGGACCGTCAAGGCCGCCGGCCTCAACGTCGACGAGGAAGCACCGGGCCAGGTCGAGGTATCGCTCGCGCACGACGGCGTGAAGATGCTCGTGAACGCGCTCGGGCCGCCGCCTCCCGACATCGTGCAGCTCGCCCACGAGCACGACATCCTCGTGGGCGCGCTCGTGGGCGCCAAGCAACACGCCGAGCGCCAGGTCGCGCAAGGCGTCGACGTGATCGTCGCCCAGGGCACCGAAGCGGGCGGCCACTGCGGCGAGATCTCGACGATGGTGCTGATCCCCGAGGTCGTCGACGCGGTCGGGCCCGACGTGCCCGTGCTCGCGGCGGGCGGCATCGCGACCGGCCGCCAGATGGCCGCCGCGCTCGCGCTCGGCGCCCAGGGAGTGTGGACGGGATCGATGTGGCTGACGGTCGCGGAGGCGAACACGTCACCGGTCGTGATGGAACGCCTGTTGGAAGCGACGTCGCGCGACACCGTGCGCTCGCGCGCTTACACGGGCAAGCCCGCCCGCCAGTTGCGCAGCGCCTGGACGGAAGCGTTCGACGATCCGGAGGGACCGGGCACGCTCCCGATGCCGTTGCAGGGCATCCTCCATCAGGAGGCGGCGCGCCGGTTCATGCGCGCGAACAACAAGGAGCTCACGGGCTTTCCGGTCGGCCAGATCGTGGGCCGCCTCAATCAGGTCCGCCCGACCAAGGACGTGATGTTCGAGATGGTCGAGGAGTGGATCGCCACCACCGAACGCCTGAACGGCCTCCTCGCCTGACCAATTTACATCGTGGGGAGGGCGAGCTTGCGGTGGTCCCAGGTCACGGTCTTGTCGACGTGCAGCTTCACGACCACCCGCTTGCGCAGCATCGTCTCGACGAACGGCTTCATCTCGTCGGTGTACGGCGCGTTGTAGCGCTCGAAGACGCTGACGCCGAGCTCCCACATGCGATCCGGGTCGTCGATGATCTCGCCCGTGCCGACGAGCGACACGCCGCGCAGCTGGTCGTAGCTGTCTCCCGCCTCGACGAGACACGTGAGGCGCGGGTCGCGACGCAGGTTCTGCACCTTCTGCGCCTTGGCCTTGGTCTCGAACGCCACCGCGCCTTCGAGGAACCCGTACCACATGGCGACCGAGTGGATGCCGCCGTCCGGTGAGATCGTCGACATCGTCATCGACCGACGTTCCCCCAAGAACGCGTCGACTTCCGCGGAGGTCATCTTGATCAGGTCGCGCTGGTTGACACCGTGGCCCATGGCGTTCGTCATGTTTCGCAGCCTAGGTTGCACGGCCTATGGCAGGCACGGTACGGCTCGACGTGGACGGCCCGATCGCCACGATCACCAACGACAACCAGGAAAAGCACAACGCGTTCGACGACGACATGGACGTCCAGCTGTTCGACATCCTCGACCAGCTCGCGCAGCACCCCGACGTGCGAGCGGTCATCTGGCGCGGCGAGGGCAAGTCGTTCTCCTCCGGACGCGACGTCGGCTCGATCGGCAACCTGCAGGTGCCGCTGTCGCATCACGAGCTCATGCGGCGTGGCCACCGCGGCATACAGCGCGTGTGGGACATCGACGCGCCCGTCATCGTCGCGTGCAAGGGCTGGGTGATGGGTGGCTCGTTCCAGCGCGCGCTGCTCTGCGACATCAGGGTCGCGGCGGAGGGCACGCGCTTCCGGCTCCCGGAGGTGACGTACGGCGTGATCCCGGATACCGGCGGCGTGGCCGTGCTGTACGAGATGTGCGGCCACGGCTTGGTGAGCGACATGGTGCTGACGGGCAGGATCCTCACGGCCGAAGAAGCGCTCGCGCACGGTGTCGTGTCGCGCGTCGTCGCCCCCGATGAGCTCGACACGGTCACGCGCGACATGGCCGCGCAGATTGCGGCCGCGCCCGCGGTCACGGTGAAGATGGCGCGCGAAGTGATCCGCCACCTCGCCCAGCCGCAGATCCGCGCGTCGATGAACGACGAGATGATCTACCAGACGTTCATCAACCGCAGCGACGACTTCGCGGAGATGCGCGCGGCGCGTGCCGAGGAGCGCCCGCCCAAGTACACCGGGAGCTAGATGTGAGCGAGCTCGTTGGTCTGCCCGCACCCCCGCCCGCCGGCACGAGCGCGTTGCGGCACGGCACCTTCGAGAACATCGGCGTGTTCGTGACGGGAGGCGGTACCGGCCTCGGCAAGGCCATCGCGGCCGAGTTCGCGCGCCTGGGCGCGTCGATGGTGATCGCGAGCCGCAAGCCGGAGCACCTGGAGGCCGCGCACGAGGCGATCACGGCAATCGGGGCGCCCGTGCTCACCGTGCAATGCGACATCCGCGACGCCGACCAGATCGCCGCCGCGTTCGAGCAGGCAGAAAGCCGCTTCGGCCTGCCGGGTGTCCTCGTCAACAACGCCGCCGCCAACTTCCCGGTGCCCGCCGAGGACATGTCGCCCAACGCGTGGCGCACGGTCGTCGACATCACGCTCAACGGCACGTTCCTGTGCTGTCGCGAGTTCGGCCGCCGTCACATCGCCGCGGCCGCGCCCGGCGCGATCGTGAACGTCGGTGCGTCGTACGCGTGGACGGGCGGCCCCGGCTTCGTGCACTCGGCGGCCGCGAAAGCCGGCGTGAAGAACCTGACCGAGTCACTTGCCGTCGAGTGGGGACCGTACGGCATCCAGGTCAACGCGCTCGTGCCCGGGCTGTTCCCGCACGAGGACATGACCGACGACATCCGCGGCAACCTCGACCGCACCTCCGACAAGGACGCATGCCAACCTGCGCTACGTGTGGGTCAGCGTCAGGAGCTGGGCTGGGCCGCGACGTTCCTCGCCTCCCCGTACGCGCGCTTCATCTCGGGCCACACGCTGGTGGTCGACGGCGCCAACTGGCAGCGGCGCACGCTCACCAACCCGCCCGTCGTGACGGTACGGGAGCAGATGGGCCGGGGTCCATTCGACCCGACGGGCTAGGCAGTGCTCAGCCGCGCGGTCTTGCGCAGATTGAAATTCGCCACAACCGCCTGCGCCCCAACCGCGAGCACAATGCCGATCATCAGCGGGTGCATCTGACTCGCGATCGACAACGCGATGAAGACGCCCGGCACGAACCAAACCCAAAAGAATCGGATCCACGGGCGCGCGAGCTGGTAACGGGCGTACTCACGAGCCACGAGCTCGAGATGCGGGTCGTCAACGGGTCGTCCGAGACGAACGAGTCGCCGCAGTCGACGTCGTTCCATCGGCTCGATCTCATTCCACTGTTCGGCGAACGTCATGGCGAGCATCCTCGCACGCGCTCGCCACTCGGAGAACCGGCGTAACACTCAGTTCACAATGTGCACGCACAGCGTGCACAGAACCGCCGATGCTGTCAGCAAACCGTCAGCAACTCGGTCGTTGACCGAAACATCGCAGAGACTTCTGTGAAATCGATGACTCGTACCTTCGCCGAGACAACTCACTACTACGAGGAGGCAAGGTGCGTCATCGAGGTCTGATGCGCGTCGCCGTCGTGTCGGTGCTGGTGCCTGTGATCATCCTGCTTTCGACGGGTATGGCGTGGGCAAGCTCCACTGATACGAGCGATCCAACAGGAACCTTCAGTCATACCGACATCAGCGTCAACCTGCTCTGGGTCATCGTCGGCGCGGTGCTCGTCATCTTCATGCAAGCGGGCTTCGCGCTCGTGGAGACCGGATTCTGCAGGGCGAAGCACGCCGCACATGTCGTGTCGACGAACTTCGCGATCTTCGGTCTCGGATTCGTCGGTTTCTACATCCTCGGCTTCGGGCTGATGTTTGGCGGCTTCACGGCGCCGATGATCGGCCTGAACACTGCGGCGGGGGGTGCGCACGCGAACCTGATCGGCTCGGGGAACTGGGTCTTCCTGTGGAAGGGAGGTTTCTTCCTCCAAGGTCATTCATACGACGTCAGCATCATGGCGTTCTTCTTGTACATGGTCGCGTTCATGGACACGACGGCCACGATCCCGACCGGCGCAATGGCCGAGCGCTGGAAGTGGAACAGCTTCGCAATCTGGGGCTTGTTCTGCGGTGCGATCTACTACCCGCTGTTCGGCGCGTGGACATGGGGTGGCGGCTGGCTTGCCAAGCTCGGTGAGACCGCGAGCATGGGCAATGGCTACGTCGACTTCGCCGGCTCCGGCGTCGTGCACATGATGGGAGGAGTCGCCGCGCTCGCGGGTGCGATCGTGCTCGGACCGAGGCTCGGGAAGTACGGTCCGGACGGCAAACCACGAACCTTGGCCGCGCACCACATTCCGATGGCGATGCTCGGCACCTTCATCCTGTTGTTCGGATGGTTCGGGTTCAACGCCGCGTCGACGTTCGCCGCGACCGACTTCCGGTTCGCGGTCGTCGCGACCAACACCGCGATCGCAGGCGCGTTCGGCGCGGTGATCGGCATGGTGTGGACACAGCTGCGAACACCGAAACATCAACCCGATCCCGGCATGATGGCCAACGGCATGCTCGCCGGGCTCGTCGCGATCACTGCGCCGTGCGCGTTCGTGCAACCCTTCGCAGCGGCGATCATCGGCATCGTTGCCGCGGTCATCGTCGTCGAGTCGGTGTGGTTCTTCGAGAAGCGCGGCGTCGACGACCCGGTGGGAGCGATCTCGGTGCATGGCGTCGGCGGCATGTTGGGCGTGCTGTCGGTTGGGCTCTTCGCCGACGGCTCGTACGGCGACAAGTGGAACGGCACCGCGGGCACGGTCACGGGTCTGTTCTACGGCGGCGGCGCCGGTCAGCTGCTCGCGCAGGTGATGGGGGTCCTCACGATCGCAATCGTGATGGGCACGATCGTCTACGGGTTCTTCCGCATCCAGAACGCGCTCACGAAGGGCGGCATCCGGCCGACCCGCGAGGTCGAGCTCCAAGGGGTCGACATCCCCGAGATGGGTGTGCTGGCGTATCCGGAGTTCTACGGATCGAATCCACACGTCGAGATGCCGACGCACGAGGGCCTCATCGAGATTCCGGAGCCGGTGCCGGTCGGGCAGGAACGTTCGCGCTGACCGACGGCGACGACGAGACGGGGACGCGCGACGAGGCGCGTCCCCGTCTCGAGGCACGGAGGAGGGCATGTGTCGACCGCCGACGCACCGCTCGGCTATTGGATCAACCAGGACGTCGTCATTCTCCGGTGGCCCGAGCAACGAGCCGAAGCCGACCGGCTGGCGCAGCTCGCCGTGCCCCGCCTCCTTCTCGTCGAACCGGGCGCGCCGCCGCCGGGGACCGTCAGCTGTCTCGAGGACTGGGTCCGCATGCCCGTCGACGACGGCGACGTGCGTGCCCGGCTGGAGACGCTCGTGCATCGGGCGGGCGAGCACCCGGCGGTCCCGAGCCTCGACGGGCACGGACAGCTCTCGTTCCGGGGGCAGCGAGTGGTCCTGTCGCCCCTCGACGAGCGCATCGCCGCCATTCTCGTCGCTGCATTCGACCGCGGCGTTGCCGAGGCCGACCTGTTGCGAGACGTGTGGCCGAACGGCGGCCACGCCGGCAAGTTGCGCGTCCACATCTCGAGGCTGCGCAAGCGAATCGCGCCCATCGGCCTGCGCATCAAGGCGATCCGCAGCTTCGGCTACCGGCTCCATGGGCCGAACCCCGCCGATCTGTCAGAAATCCGTCAGTGAACTGACGCTCGGCTGCCACAGAGGTGACGCGTCGAGGAAATCATTCGCCGCGAACATGAGCGCCATCTGACCGAACCTCGCAGCCGGAGAGAGCTCCCGCGTGGATGTGAATCGAATTCTGCTCGACATTCTCGTGGTGCTGCTCGCGGCCAAGCTCGCGGCCGAGGTCGCGGACCGCATAGGGGTACCAGCGGTCGTCGGGGAGATTGCCGCAGGTGTGCTCATCGGCCCGTCCGCGCTCGGCCTCGTGCACAGCAGCGAAGCGCTGCAAACCCTGGCGCAACTCGGGGTGATCCTCCTCCTGCTCGAGGTGGGCCTCGAGATGGATCTCCGCGAGCTGAGCAGCGTCGGCCGCGCGTCGCTGACGGTCGCAGTGGTGGGTGTGATCGTCCCGCTTGCTTCGGGCGCGCTCATCGGCCTCGGCGTCGGCATGGATGGCAAGGAGGCGCTGTTCGTCGGCGCCGCGCTCACCGCGACCAGTGTCGGCATCACTGCGCGTGTCTTCGGTGACTTGCGTGCCCTCGCGACCGTTGAAGCGCGAACGGTCCTCGGCGCCGCGGTCGCAGACGACATTCTCGGCCTCGTGATCCTCACCGTCGTCACCCGGATCGTGACGCAGGGCTCGGTTTCGGCGTGGGGGATCGCGTGGGTGGTCTTGGTGGCGGTCGGCTTCGTCGTGCTCACGACCGCGGTCGGCCTCCGCCTGGCGCCCCCGGTGTTCGCGATGATCCGCCGTTACAGCCGCTCGTCGGGCACGCTGGTCGCGCTCGCCCTGGCGTTCACACTTGGTGTCTCCGAGCTGGCCCATGCCGCGCAGCTGGCACCGATCGTCGGCGCGTTCGTCGCCGGCCTGGTGCTCTCGCGCAGCGCGGCATCGCAACGCGTACGCAAAGAGCTTTCACCGGTCGGTCATCTGCTCATCCCCGTGTTCTTCTTGCAGATCGGGATCGACGCGGACGTCGGGCAGTTCGTCCGCCCCGCGGTCTTCGGCACTGCGGCGGCGTTGTTGGTGGTCGCCGTGCTCGGCAAGCTCGCATCCGCGATCGGACTGCTCGGCGCGCCGGGCGATCGCCTGCTCGTCGGCATCGGCATGATCCCGCGTGGCGAGGTCGGGTTGATCTTCGCGACGCTCGGCCTGCGTGAGCACGTGTTCGGCCAGGACGTGTACGCAGCGCTGCTGCTCGTCGTGCTGGTGACCACCGTCGGGACCCCACCGTTCTTGCGCGCCCGGCTCCTTGCGTTGCGGGGACGTCATCGCGAGGCGACCGGCGTCACGGTTGCGCCGGGCGGGACGCTCGTGAGGATCACGGACGCCGGGGTGGTCGAGCTGACCGGAGAACCACTTCCGAGCGATGCCCTAGTGAGTGCATTGACGGTGGCGCGGCTCGCGGAGCAGCACGCGCTCGGTCCGACGGTCCTGGAGTGGCTCAACGCGTTTCCGCCCGGACCACGTCGGTGGGACGATCGCGCGCGTACCGAGCTGTGGCGCCTGATGCGCGAAGGCGGCGCCCGCTCATGGCGGATACTCACGGCGTCGGGAGTGCTGCAGCGCGCCCTGCCCGAGCTCGATGATGCGCTTGCCCGTGGTCCGGCCGATGCGATGGATCTCGATCCCTTCGCCGCGTTGCGCTTTCCGCGGCTCGAAGCATTGCGCGGTGCGCTGTCGACGCCCGAGCGACAGCTTCCGACAACAGACGCGATCCTGCTCGCCGCACTGATCCTCGACGTCTGTGACGACACTGATCTCGAACCGGTGATCATCGCGCGCCGCACCGTGCAACGACTCGATCTCGGCGCACGCGTTGAACAGACAGTCGCGAGCATCATCACGGACGCGGCGCTGCTACCTGGCGCGCTTCGCCGGGCAGACGCATTCGAGGAGGAGCCGGTTCTCAACCTCGCGATGCACCTCGAGGCGATCGAACAGGTGGACACGCTCGCGTTCTTCACGCGAGCGACATTCACCGGCGAACGCTGGGAGCTCGACCGGCTCGAGGCACTCTGCAATCTCGTCCGCGAGACGCTGGCGAGGCCCGAACTCGTAGACCGCGGCGCGCTCTACGAGATCGAGCGCCGGCGCAGCGAGGCGAGTAACCGCTCGCTCCGCGCGCCGATCCGTGAGCGCATTCACGCGGCGCCCCGCGAGTATGTCCTCGCGCAAACGGCCGACGACCTCGTGCGCCACGCGCAGTTGTGCGAGCCGGCGCCCCGACGGGGCGAGGTCCGCGTTCGGGTCGCCTCGCTCGACGGGCCCGGCGAGTACCGGGTGGAGATCGCGACCCGGGACCGCATCGGGTTCATCGCGCGCACCGCCCGCGTCCTCCTCGCCGCGCAGTGCTCGGTCGACAGTGCGCTCGCGGCGACATGGGGCGACGGCACCGCGCTCACGTCGTACCGCGTACGTGCGCCCGCGGTCCCGGACGACGAAGCACTCGAGGCGGCGCTGCGCAGCCAGCTCGACGCACCCCTCGAGGCGCCTCCCGGTCCGAAGGTCGACCTTGCGTTCGACGACGACGGATCACCCTGGTACACACGATGCACGGCAAGTGCCGTCGACCGCCCCGGCCTGCTGTTCACGCTCGCGACAGCGTTCGCGGTCGCCGAGGCGAACGTGCACTCGGCCCGGATCGCCACCAACGACGAGACGGTGGTCGATACGTTCGAGCTGACGAGCCGCTCCGGAGGCAAGCTCGACGATCAGGCCAAGGTGCGGATCCGGGCCGCGGTGGCGGAGGGAACTGCCGCGCAACGTCGCGGTCTCGCGCGATGGCGGCGGGGCAAGCGCGCGGTCATGGAGCAGATCGTTCTCGAATCCAGCTGACCGCCGCAAGCATCACCGCAACGAGCCCCACTGCTATCGCTGCAAGGGCGTCTGCCCAATGCCAGCCGAGCCAACTCGACGCGGCGATTCCCAACAACGTCATCGCCGCTTGGGTCGCGCCGATCGCCGAGAGATCACTGTCGGCCAGGAGCGCCGCACTCGGGATGCGCGTTCCGAGCCGACGCTTGCGCCAGGACAGGCACGCGAGCGCGACCACCGAGATCACCGCGAGCACGACACCGGCCGCGAACGCGTCGGCCGAAGCGCCGCTCGCCAGGCGCACGGCGGAGACGACCACCGTGGCGCCTCCCACCGAGCACAGCCCGCTCACGACGATCCGGTGGGCGCGGCGCTCGAACCGGTCCGAGAGCTCTTCGTGTCGAAGCCCGTGCCGGAAATGATGCACGAGCGCGATCGAACCGACCGCGTCGACGAGGCCGATTGCCCCGAACGCAACCAGGGCGGCGCTGCGACTCGCGAGGCCGAGGCTGATCGCAGTGACGCCGGCGGTCAAGGTCCACGCAACGCTCAGCTCCGAGGCGCGCCGGGCGGCCCGCACGAGATGAGTTTCTGTCTTCCGGTTGGTCGGCACAACGCCTCCTCGACGTTGCCGACCAGACTTCCCGGCGCACCGCGTGCCATCGTATCCTGCCGGTCGTGCGTGAATCGCGAACCGTCGTCACGACCGGCGCCAATTCGGGCATCGGTCTCGCCACCGTGCTCGAGCTCGCGCGGCGCGGCTTCCGCTCGGTCGGTACGGTGCGTTCGGCGGAGAAGGGTGAGATCGTCGCCAAGGCCGCGGCCGAGGCGGGCGTCGACGTCCAGACCGTGCTGCTCGATGTCACCGACCCCACCGGTTGCGGGCGCGTCATCGACGAGTATCGACCATGGGGGCTCGTGAACAACGCGGGCTATTCGATCACCGGCTCCATCGAAGACGTGAGCGACGACGAAGCGCGCGCTGCGTTCGAGACGATGGTCCTCGCGCCGATGCGACTCACGCGACATGCGCTGTTGCACATGCGTGCCGATGGCGGCGGACGCATCGTGAACATCTCGTCGATCTACGGACGTACCACCACTCCGCTCACCGGCTGGTACCAGGGGACGAAACATGCGCTCGAGGGGCTGTCGGACGCGCTGCGCATGGAGGTCGCCCGCGACGGCGTGCGCGTAATTCTCATCGAGCCCGGCGGCTTCAAAACCGGGATCTGGGAGGAGACACAACGCGAGATCGCCAAGCGCGAAGGTTCCCGCTACGAGGGCGCGTACCGGCGCACACTCACGAACACGCGCCTGTGGCAGCCGTTCATGGGTGACCCGGTGCACTGCGCAAAGGTGATCGCGTCGGCGCTGACGACGCGCCTGCCGCGCACGCGCTATCTCGTCGGCTACGACGCGCAGGCACTCGCCCTGTGGAGCTCGCTGACGCCGACCCAGGTCAAGGACCGTATTGTCCGCCTCGTCATGTCCCTCTGATCCCTGATTCTTACGGGACCTACGTCCCGGCGCGCTCAAATGGGTGTGCCGTCGCGACGACGACGAGATGTGACCGATCGCGCTGGTGGTCTCCGTCTCTTTGGTCGATACGCCCTCGCGACGGCGCTCCCGATCGTCCTGCTCGGGTTCGGCCTGGGGCACATGTACCAGGCACAGATGGACCATCGTGCGTTGGAGCAGGCGATCAGCGAAGCCGAGGCGCTCGTCGATGCCGGGATCGAGCCGCATCTCGGCGGCCGCGATCTCACGATGCCGCTGCTCAGCGCGGAGCGTACGGGCCTCGAGGCCACCACGACGCCGTTGTTGGACTCGGGCAGCGTGTTGCGCCTGCGGCTACGCGACTCCTCGGGGCACGTCGTGTTCGACGCCGCCCACCTCGCGCGACTCCCCCTGTCCGAGTTGAAGATTGACCGGAGCTTCATCGCCGCGATGCCGTCCACGCGACAGGACAAGACGATCGTTCGCACGGTCATCGAGCTCGGCCATCAACTCGGCCTCCAAGTCGTTGCCGAAGGCGCGGAAACGACGACGGGGTCACCGCGCTCGCGGCGCTCGGACGCGACACCGTGCAGGGCTTCGCGTTCACACCACCGCTGACTGCCGATGACACGCTCGCGTGGATCGATGAACACGCCCCCGTCGCTAGGGGCGACGGCGACTACGCGAGTGACACCTGGTCGCCGGCGCGGATCACTCCGGCGGCCTCGACGACGGCATAGACACCGGCACACGGGTAGAGACCACCGGCGACGTCGAGCCGGTTGTGCCGGACGAGTGTCCGCAGGATCTCGGTGTCCTCGGGAAGGTCGCCCTGCGCGCGTGTGGTCATGACGCAGCGAGGATCGGGGAGAAAGACCGTGAGACGGACGGTGTCACCGATCTGCAACGAACGGCCGGTCCAGCCATTCTCGACAAACCCATCCTCAGCGGTATCCACGACGACGTTCATACGGAAACGGCGTTCGTCGAAACGACTCTCGGGTCGAAGCGCCTGCAGTCGGGCCAGCGTCGAGGTCGTCAACACCGAGACCGGGAACAGATCGAGGAACGAACCGGCCGGGACCGGTGACGGGATGCCGGCCTGCGCAAAGAACGCCGCGCCCAACCTCGACTCGATGACGGTGTCCCGATGGCCCTCGGGATCCAGGTCCTCGACGTCGGGGTGCTGCTGATCGATCGTGAAATCCTCGGGCGCGGACTGCTGCAGTGTCACCTCGCGTCCGAGGTAAGCCGAGAGGATCGCGTCGGCGTCGCCGTCATCGGTCGTCAGCGCGGTGCCGTCGGGCAGCGTGATCCGTACCGGCGGTGGCTCGTCTCCTGATTCCGGGGCGTCGACGAACGCCGCGCGGCACCCCAAGAGCTGCGTCCCCAGACGCGGGTTCTTGCCGCTCATCACCTTGCCGGTCTCCGTGTCGACGAGCGCGTACGCGCGGTCCCCGACCAGACTGCTCCCCGTCAGCTCGGCCGCCGCGAGTCGCTCGCCCTGCATCGACTTGACCGGGAACCGCGACAGCGTCGCGACCGTGCCGACTGTCTCACCCATCTCGATCTCCCCTCGGTGCTCGGCCGGTGCCGGGTGGACCGGCAAACGCTTGCGCGATCTGCATCCATTGTGTGGCGACGGGACCCTGGATGGCGAGGGTGGTGTCCGCCACGTGCCTGCGCTGCGTCACGACCAGGCAGAAGTCGAGCGCGTCACCTTCGACGCGATCAGTCGCGTCCGGGTCGCCCCACGTCCACGACGCACCTTCGGGACTCGCGAGCGCGACGTATACCGGTGCATCGGGAACGTCGCGGCCGCGCGTGACGAAGCTGTTCGCCAACGTGCGGACACCGATGTGCGCGACATGACGGAGCGCACGAGTCGTGGCGCGTGTCGCACCGACCGCGTCGGCGACGTCCTGGCCGTGTGCCCACGTTTCCATGATCCGGGCCGTGAGCGACGACGCGATGCTCATGTCCGGTCCGTACCACGGCACGCGTGTGCTCGGGTCGATCGAGAGCAAAGCCTCCACCATGGCCGCGCGGGCGTCCTGGAACCACGTGTGCAACGCGGCAAGGTCGAGCGCGCGTGCGCGCTCGGCGATTCCCTCGGTGAAACCGTCGACATCCGCGCTGAACGCCGCGTCGCGCTCGGCGCGGAAGCGGTCGGGATCGACCGCGGCGAGAGTCGCGGCTTCGTCGAAGTAGGCGAGATGACTGATCTGGTCGCGGATCGCCCAGCCCGGCGCCGGTGTCGGGCGTTCCCACCCGGCGGCGTCGAGCGGCTCGACCAGGCGTTCGAGCTCACGCGTCTCGGCGGCCAGATCGTCGGCGAGCTGCGAGACGTCGACCGGCACGCCGGTACGTTATAGCCATGGACTTCGCCGAAAGCAGTGAGCACGAGATGCTGCGCGCGGCGGTGCGCGACATCGCGGCCGACTACGGCCACGAGTACTTCGCCGAGAAGTCGCGCACCGGCGACAAGGCCGACGAGCTGTGGAAGGCAGTGGCCGACGTCGGGTTCCTCGGTGTGCACCTGCCCGAGGAGTTCGGCGGTGGCGGGGGCGGCATGAGCGACCTCGCGATCGTGTGCGAGGAGCTCGCCGCCCAGGGCTGTCCCTTGTTGCTGATCCTCGTCTCACCGGCAATCTGCGGCGAGCTGATCACGCGGTTCGGCACCGGCGCGCAGAAGGAACGTTGGCTGCGACCGATGGCCGCGGGCGCGAAGATGGTGTTCGCGATCACCGAGCCCGACGCCGGCTCGAACAGCCACAACCTCTCGACGACCGCGAAGCGCGATGGTGACGTCTATCGCCTGCGCGGCACCAAGACCTTCATCTCCGGCGTCGACGAAGCACCGTTGATGGTGGTGGTGACGCGCACCGGCACCGATCCCGACAGCGGCCGGGGCCGGCTTTCGCTGTTCGTCGTCGACACCGACGCGCCCGGGCTCGAGCGCACGCTGATCCCGATCGAGATCAAGGCCCCCGAGAAGCAGTTCCAGCTGTTCTTCGACGACGTCGAGGTACCCACTGACCGGCTTCTCGGCGACGAGGGCGAGGGGCTCCGTCAGGTGTTCTTCGGGCTCAACCCCGAGCGGATCATGAGCGCGGCCATCTGCACCGGCATCGGGCGCTACGCCCTCGACCGGGCATCGGCCTATGCGAACGAGCGGCAAGTGTGGGACGTCCCGATCGGGCGGCACCAGGGCGTGGCGCACCCGCTCGCGATCGCGAAGATCGAGCTCGAGCTCGCGCGGTTGATGACCGCGAAGGCGGCGTGGATGCACGACCACGCGACCGATCGGGTCGCGGCCGGCGAAGCCGCGAACATGGCGAAGTACGCAGCCGCCGAAGCAGGGCTGCGCTGTCTCGACACCGCGATCCAGACCCACGGCGGCAACGGCATGGCGACCGAGTACGGACTCGCCGACCTGTGGGGAACGGTCCGCTTGTTGCGCATCGCGCCGGTCAGCCGCGAGATGGTGCTGAACTTCATCGCGCAGCAGTCGCTGGGCCTCCCGAAGTCGTACTAGGGAGGCGTCACTCGCCTGTGGGGCCTTCGAAGCGCGGTGGTCGCTTCTCGGTGTGGGACGCGAGTCCTTCGCGGACGTCCGGGCCGCCGAACCCGTAGAACTCGTACGCAAGTGATGCGTCGAGGATGGCCGACTGGGCGCGGTACCAGTTGTTCAAGGTCTGCTTGGTGTAGCGGATCGCAGCCTGCGCGCCGCCGCTGAGCTTGCTCGCGACGTCGAGGGCGGCGGCGTGCACCTGGTCGTCGTCGACACACAGCGATACCAGCCCGATGCGCTCGGCTTCCTCACCGGTGAGGGTCTCGCAGGTGAGCAGGTAGTACTTCGCCTTCGCCATGCCGCACAGCAACGGCCAACAGATCGCGGCGTGATCCCCGGCCGCGATCCCGAGCCGGGTGTGGCCGTCGATGATCCGGGCGGTGCGGGCCACGACCGAGACGTCCGCGAGCAGCCCTGCCGCGAGGCCGGCGCCGACCGCGGGGCCGTGGATCGCCGAGACGATCGGCTTGGCGCAATTGATCACGTTGAACACCAGGTCACGCGCCTCGCGCAACACGCGGGTGCGCGCCGCGTAGTCGTGCAGCATTGTGTCGAGCAGCTCGAAGCTGCCACCCGCGGAGAATGCCCTCCCGGCGCCTTGCAGCAGGGCAACGTTCGTCTCGGGATCACGGTCGACGGCGAGCCAGACGTCGGCGAGCTCACGGTGCACGTCGGGTCCGACCGCGTTCAAGCCGGGCGCGTCGAGCGTGATACGCAGCACACCGTCCGCGGGACGGTCGAAGCGCAGGTGCGGGAACTCGTCGTAACTGCCGGACACGAGTGCCATCCTTAGCACTTCGTCGGGTCAAGGTGCGACGACGACCCAGCCTCTCATGCCGTACGCCAGGTGACCCGGAAGATGACACGCGAACTCGTAGCGGCCGGGAGCATCGAAGCGAAGGAAGGTCTCGCCGACGTCGAGGGCCTTGACCGACACCTCGCCCGGCACCGGCGGGTGCGCCGCCTCGTTGCCACGTTCGTGGCGCGCGTGCACGCTCGCATCACCGACGATGAATTCGTGGGCGATCGGATCGTCGTTGTGCACGTGAAAGATCACGAGCGTGCCGGGTCGTACGCGCAGTGTCGAGAACGAGAAGCGGCTGAGGTGGATGCCCACGTCGACCGTCACGAGCCCGGGCCCGAGTGGTGCCCGACTGTCGGCGTGCGCGGTGTCGTCGATCGCGTATCCGCCGAGCGCGGTCGCGACCGCAACGGCGATCGCGACCGCAAGCGAGAGGAGCAGGCGCCTCATGCGGGAACACCCATACGTGAGCGGCGACGGCGGCCGATCACCGTGGTGATGCCGAACGCGAGCGCACCGGTCAGCACCCCGGCGGTGATCGGCCACAGCGCCCGTCCCGCATTGATCACGATCGGACGCGCTTGCTCGGCCTGTACGCCGGTGTCGATGAGCCTCGGCGTTTTGCCGGCGTGGGTCGACATTGCGAGGTCGTAGTCGAGGGTGCCGGCGGTGGTGTCGAGCGGCAGATAGGTGAGCCACATGCGATCGGGGATCCAGCCCATGCCCTTGTCCGACCGCAGGTCCGCGAGGAGCTCGGGCGTCGCCCATTCGTGACGGGACAGCGCGATGCCGGGCCCACCCGCCAGCAGCTTGGGTTCGGTGTCCGTGAGGATGAACACGTCGGCGTTGATCGCCTCGTTCTTGTCGAGACCGAGACCGAGGATGCGCAATGGCACCCACGGTTCGCGGGTCGGCATCGTGAGCATGATCGGTGTGCCGTCACCGGAGGTCTGGCCCAGGTCGCGAGCGCGGGCGGCATCAAAGCGGGCCGCCATGAACACGGGACTGCGACGCGAGTAGAAGTCGAGCACCTCGGGTGCGTCGGGCGACAGCAGGAACCCATGGTCGGTCGCCCACTTGCCGACCGCCGTGCCGCCACCGCGCAGGATCGTGATGTCGAGCGCGTCGATCTTCTTCTGGAGCAGTACCTCGGCAGGTGCAGCCGACTTCAGGAACCCACTCGCGACGTCGGCCGCCGGGGTCGGCGGTGCGACCTCGCGCTGGAGCCGCTGCAATGTCCAGTCGCCGCCGCGCTCGACGTCTGTGGGTACCGCCGGCAGCGGCACGATCGAGCCGAGCTCCTTGCCTTCTCCCGTGAATTTGAACGACGTCACGTAGCGCTCGACACCGTCGTGGTACGCGGCGAGCGTCGACGTGCGCGTGAGGCGGATGGTGCCGTTCTCGCCGACGAGGCCGGCACAGGCGACGGCCGGCGCCGCCGCGCCGAGGACGAAGGCCGGAACGGCCACCGCCAGTGCTGCCCATCGAATAGCTCGTGCGTGCATGCGATCCTCCGACTCTTCGAGGTTGGGGGTCGGACGACCGCCGGCGGCCGGGGGTTCCCACCAAGGGCGAATCGGCCGAAGGGGATGGGTAGCGTGCGGCCCGGACTCCGAGGGGAACACTCAATGCGCTCACGGATCGGTCTCGTGCTCGGCGCCGGCGGCGCGGTCGGGCACGCCTTCCACAGCGGCGTCCTAGCCGCGCTCTCGGAGACCACCGGCTGGGACCCACGCGCCGCCGAAGTGATCGTCGGAACCTCGGCCGGCTCGGTGGTCGGCGCGTTGCTCCGCGCCGGTCTCTCCGGACCCAACCTCGCGGCCCGGTCCATGGACATGCCGCTGTCTGCCGAGGGCCGGCGCCTCGCGTCGATCGCCGAGTCGGCGCGCGGCGATCAACCGCCGATCCCTTCCCGGCCGCCCGCTGCGACGCGTCGCGCCGTGCCCGCGATGTCGGCTCCCGGAGCTTTCGTGCGCGCCGCCTTGCAGCCGTGGAACGCGCGGCCGGCTGCGCTCGCGGCCGCGGCGCTGCCCGCGGGGCGCGTCCCCACCGAGCTCATCGCGACCGGGTTGCGTCCGTTGTTCGACCGTTGGCCCGAGCAGAGCTTGTGGATCAATGCCGTCGCGCTCGAGTCCGGCCGCCGCGTCACGTTCGGTCGCGATTTGCGTATACACACCGACGTTGCGACCGCAGTCGCGGCGTCGTGCGCGATCCCGGGGTTCTTCGCGCCGGTAGCGATCGAAGGCGTTCGGTACGTGGACGGTGGTGTGCACTCACCGACGAACGCCGATCTCGTTGCCGGACTCGAGCTCGATCTCGTCGTCGTGTCGTCGCCGATGTCGATGGCACGCAATGGCGTGCGTCTCGCGCCCGATCAGCTCGCCCGGCGTCTCTCATTGATGGCGCTCGCGCGCGAGGTCCGGCGGATACGCCGTGCGGGTACCCCCGTGCTGGCGTTCCAACCGACGGGCACCGTGCTCGATGTCATGGGTTGGAACGCGATGGACGCATCGCGACGAGCGGACGTCACCCGCCGGGCGTACACCTCCGCCGCGCGCCGGCTCGAACGTCCTGGCGCACGCGACCGCGTCGCGCTGCTCGCGGAGGCGTAGTCAGTAGTCAACAGGCCCCCTTGCGCCGCCTAGTGCGACAGGAAGAGCACCTGCACTTTTTTCTCGCATTGAATCGCGACGCTCCGTACACGCGCGGGCGCGCTGAGCTCGACGCTCCAGCGAAAGTCCCCTGCCCGCGCGAACGGCGCAAGGTCTGCGGCATAGAGACTGACGCCCGGTGGCGCGGTCACGTTGCCGGTGCTGTGAACGAGTGCGACGCGTACGTTGGGCGCGCCGTCGACGCTCAAGTTCGCGGTGACCAACGGTTGCACCGCGGATCCGGAGGTCGCGACGGCGACCGCGAACGAGTCGGGACCGCGCGTGCAGTCCGCGGACAACTGGGCTCCTCCCGACGCGGCGAAGGAGGTCGACGTGGCCGGTGCCAGCGCGGACGTCGGCGGCGGAGCCGAGCGCGGGCTCTTGCCACCGGTGGACACGAACGCGCCGAGCACTGCGGCCGCCCCGAGCGCGGCCGTGCCGACGACGGCGATCGGGCGCATCAGGCGCCGCCGCCGCCGTACCGGGCGAGGCGCGGCGCGGCGGCTCGCTGACGTCCCGCTCGGCGGCGACGAAAAAGATGGCGGTGGCGAAGAAGGCGGCGGAGGCGGCAGAGAAGCCGAAGGAGGCTCGGGCCGCGGCGCGACCGGGACTGGGGCGACCGGCGGGGGCAACGGGGCGACACGCTCCCCGTGCGACGCGGGCGACGATCCGAAGGCGACACGTTGAAAGTGGAGACGCGCGAGTGCAGGAGGTGGAAGCTCCGCGTCCGACGGAAAGGGGTCTTCCCAGTACACGGGTCGCACGAACGACGGCCGCTGCAACGAGAACGCGTAGTCGCATTCCTCATGCACGTTCGGCGCGTACATCGAGTTCCTCGACCAGAAGAGCTGGAACACGTCGGCCTGCGCGATGAACTCGAACAGTCGCGGATCCCACTCCTCCTGCGCGTGCAGCCGGTTCCAGTCCCGTACGAACTCGCCACCCATGAGGTGCTCGATCGCCGCGACCTGCTCGACGACGGCAAGGTCACGGTCCGAGTACGAGATGAAAATTCTGCGATACGGCCCGGCGCGATCGTGTTCCACGAGGGCCGGCGCGGGCGGCGCGTCGGCGGGGTCGACGCGAATGCTCAAGCTGACATCGGCGATGAGCACCGCGTCGCAGAACACCGAGAGCTGGCCCCGGAGCTGCCGGCGCTCGACGGCGCGAGACGCCCGGAGCCGGAACTGCGCCTCGCACACCTCGCCGCGCCACCGGAACACCCGCTCCGGGGGATCGAACTCGATCCCCTCGACGTAGGGCACGAACCGGAACAGCGACCCGCCGCCATCGGGCAATGCGCGGTCGCGCCTTTCGTCGTAGGCGACCTCGCCGGTGACGAGGGCGGCTGCGCGTCGCCTCACCTCTTCGGTCTGGTCGACCAATCCCCGCACGGGGTCGTCGACGATGCCGGCCTTGTGGGCGAACGCCAGCAAGGTGTACACGATGTCCGGTTGCACCGCGCGCAGTCGGTAGGCGCTGAACTGGACGTCGTCGTCGAAGAGATTGCGATCGTGATATCTGACGATGGCCATGCCCCGCGCCCGTGAGCTGGACACGATGCATTGCGGTGGCAACCCAACCTGTTCGACGCGGCGGCGCGCGTACGCGAACAGCTCGTCGAGCGTGATCACACCGTCGCGGTCCAGGTCGGCATCCCGCGTCGCGATCCCTTCCGCGAGTTGACGTGCGATCCCGCCGTCGAGCCCCATGCTCCTCGCGTCCGACACCAGGACGCCCACCGCGAGACCGGCGAAGGATTGTTCGAGCGCACCCAGGCGATCGCCCCCCGGCGCGAAGCGATCGTCGTCGGCGAAGGTGCAATCGAAGATCACGACGATCGGCCGGCGCGAGCTCCGGATGGCGTCCCGCACTGCGTCGATGGGAACGGCGGTCAACGGCGTCGGCGTCTCGTCGGCTCGGGACGAGAAGAACAGGCGACCGTCGTAGTCACGCACGACGTGCCCGCAGAACACGACCAAGGTCAGCGCATCGGCGGGATGATCGGATGCGTCCGGAAGCGCGTGGAGAACGACCGCGCCCGGCGCGTCGATCAGCGGCACGAGGTCGACGGCAGCGTCGGTCGAGCCGCTGATGGCCGCGAGAAGCGCATGAGCCTCGGTCGCGGCCGAGCCGCCGGCGATCACGATCGCAGCGGTGATCATGTCCGGCACTGCTCACCCCGTCGTCAGGAAGATGCGTCGCCTGGCCCGAGCCGAACGCGCACCAATCAGCCGGTCGCGGGATTCTCCTCGGCGAGCTTCAACAGCTCCGTCATACCGGCTTCGACCCCACTGCACAGCACCGCGATGTCACCCGCCGTGTCGTAGTCGCCGGTGACGCCGTAGTTGAGCATGCCGTTGTACGAGAAGATGGCGACCCCGATCCGGACCTGGCTCGCGAGCGGCACGAACGGGAAGGCCTCGAGCATCGACCGCCCGCACGCGTAGAGCTGCATCTGGGGGCCGGGCACGTTCGTGGTGACGGTGTTGATGTTGCGCTGCGGAAGGCGCATTGCGACGCGGGCACCGAGCGCAAGCAGCAACGACGGTGCGAACCCCGACAGCGAAGTCAAGACCTCGCCGGCCACGGCCTGCTTCGACTCCTTGAGGCCGTCCATCTGCGCGCGTATTGCCGCGAGTCGTTCGGCGGGGTCGGCAAGGCCGACCGGCAATTCGGCGATCATGGCCGACACGCGGTTGTTGTACGTCCCGCGCTCACCCGGGGTGCGTACCGAGACCGGTACCAGCGTCCGCACGACGCGACCCTCGACACTTTCGTTGCGCGACAGGAGCAGATCCCGAAAGCCGCGCGTGAGCACGGTGAGCACGACGTCGTTCACGGTGCCGCCGAGCCCGCGTCGCACCGTCTTCACGTCCGCGAGCGTCGTGCGAGCCCAGTCCCAACGGCGGTGCGGGCCGATCGGGCCGTTGAGCGTCGACACCGGAGTCGGGCGCACCACGCCCGTCCACGCCCGCAGGCCACGCGCGACTTCGCTGAACGACCGCAACATCTGGCGCGGCGCGCGCGTCGATGCCCGCGCCGCTCGGAGTTGCTCGTAGGGACTCGCGACCAGGTCGACGAGCGCGTCACGAACCAGCCGCGCGTTGCGGGGCTCGCCCTCCGGCTGCCACACGTCGGGAAGGGGGTCCGCCGGTTCGGGTTCCGGATCGAGGACGACGGTCAGCAGATCGGTGCCGGAGACGCCGTCGACCATGCAGTGGTGCACCTTCGACACGAGCGCCCAGTGGTCCCGGTCCAAGCCTTCGACCATCCACATCTCCCACAGCGGCTTGTGGCGATCGAGATGTTGCGCCATGACGCGCCCCACGAGGTTCCGCAGCTCGCGATCACCCCCCGGTGAAGCGAGGGCCGTGTGCCGGAGGTGGTACCCGAGATGGAAATGCGGATCGTCGACCCACAACGGGCGGCCGAGCTGGAGCGGCACGAACCGCACCTTCTGGCGATAGCGCGGGACGGCCGGCAACTTGGCCGAGACCATCGCCTCGAACTCCTCGTAGGTGGGCGGCGGACCGTCGAAGACCGCCACGGACCCGATGTGCATCGGGCTCACGGCGTCCTCGACGTGCAGGAACGACGCGTCTTGCGGACTCATGCGGTCCATCTGCGACCCCTTCGTCAAGGCGTCCGGCGAGCGTAGCGGTCACCAAACCGCGATGCTGCGGGGGGAAGGGCGACAGGACGTGGAGCTCGTGCCGGCGGCTACCGGCCCGCCGGCGGAAGTCCTGGACAAATGCGCAGCGCGCCGGGTGGCAGATGGAACTGCTCGACCTCGTGTGCGGTGAAGTTACGACCGGCGATCGTGCAGGCGCGCGTCCGAAGCGTCGCCGGCCCGACCGCCCACCGCACCGCCTGACTGCCGTCGCCGCGTTCGGCGATGACGTATTGACCGTCGGGCGTGAAGAAGGTCGCCTGCGTACCGAGATCGATTCCCGGATCGTTCCACGCGTCGGGATGGAGCCGAGGGCCGATTTGCGCCAGCGTGTGGCCGTCGAACAGCGAGATGCCGTCGACGAGGAGCACCTCACCGTCGTCACTGAAACGAACTCGAGATCCCGAGCTCGGTGAGAGCACTTCAGTCACAACTGGTTCCGCGGTGGCCTTTGTCAGGTCGTAGATCCGCAGGCGCTTGTCCGGCGTCGTCAACGCGAGCCGCGTACCGTCCGGGCTGAACGCAACACCGAAAAGTGCGACCTTCGCCGGTGCATCGGTGCCCGGGGTGAAGACGCGGGCCGTGCCGTTCTGACTCCAGATCACCGCCTTGCCATTGCCGTTCGTCCCTGCCAGGCGGTGCCCGTCGATGTCGAGCACATAGAGATTCGGCGCGGTCGGGGCGGCATCTTCGCCCAGATCGATCGTGCCGGTTCGCCAGATGTCGTGGGAGTCGGTCGCCGAGCGGATGATCACGTCGGTCGAGTCCATGGGGTGCGCGTCGTCGATCACGCGGAACGCGAGACGCGTGCCATCGCCGCTCGAGCCAAGCGCCTCTTCCTCCAAGCGCGGCGGCGCGCCCGCGGCGCCGAGCCGGACGACCGCGGAGCCCGTCGGATGGTGCGGGTCCTTCACGGTTTCCTGTGAAGGATCGTGGAAGTTCACGAGCAGCAGATGACCGTCACGAGAGAAGGTCATCCAGTCGATCTGTTCACCAGGCGCGAGCGGCAGCGACGGCGCAGGCGTCTCGGTGATCTGGCCGGGAACCAAAAGGTGTCGGAAGACCACCGACGTCCCGTCGCGCGTGACGGCGCGCAGGGATGCGTCGGGGCTGGTCGCGGTACGCAGGACCGCGACGGACGCCTCGAGGTCCAACGTCTCGTATGGCTGGGCCGCAAGGTCCCAGACCCGGCCGCTGCCACCTTCGCCGATGCCGAACAGATGTCCGTCGCCGTCGAAGGCGACACTGTGTACGACGCCCTTCGCTCCTGCCAGCGGACGGGGGCCGGCGTCGATGCTGCCCGGGTCGAGAGACAGGATCTCGACGGTCGGGTCGGGACCGCTCCTGACCGGCAGCGATGTCGGGAACAGCGCCACTGATCGACCGTCGGGCGCAGGCGCGACCTCGGCGTCGGTCTCGCTTCGTACGAGAGTTCCCGCCGTGCCGGCCGCCGCGTCCGTGGTGTCGAGATCCCAGACACGGGCTCGCACGGTCAGGCGGAATTCCTGCGCGTTTTGCTGCGCGTCGCGTTCCTGACCGACGACGTAACGCTCGTCAGGCGCGCTGAAGAGCACTACTCGACCGTTCACATCGCGACGCGTTGCACCCGTCGCCGCGTCGAGGACGAGTGTGTTGGGCGTATCGCTGTTGTCGAGGACGTGGGGCGCGTACCACTCCACCGTCACATAGTGCTGGCCGGGACTCATGGTGAGCAGCCCGACGGCTGGCCTGTTCACAGGGACAGCCCATGCCAGTGCCGAGTTCGGCGTGGTCCAGTCGAACGATTCGACGGTGGCACTTCCTGTGCAGCCAGGAGTCGTGCAGAGGCTGACGTTGGCGCGATCTACCGGCGAACCGTTCACGACCGGGCGGCCGAGCACGATGCTGCTCGGCTCGGTAGGGAACGTGCGACGCAGCGCGACGATCTCGCTCCCCGTGTCGGGGTCGAAGAACTTCAACGTGCCGGAGCCGGCAACTGTCGTCGCAACCACACGCCCGAGTGGATCGAAATGCAGCGACAGACTCGCGTTCGGATCATCGAGCGTGACGAGAAAGCCTTGGCCGTTCAGCGGGTACAACGCGGGTACGAAACCCGCACCGCTGAGGTCGAGCACGGCCCCCACCAGGTGGCTGCCGTCCGGGCTGATGTTCTCGCCGCCGTACAACGTCGATCCCAAGAAGAATCCGGGCAGCGCGTGGATGCTGCCCGTCGCGAAGTCGAAGAGCAACACACCCGAGCTCCGCTGGATGAGCGCGACTCCGTGGTCCGTCGTCCACGTGAGCGGTGAATACGGGAAAAGCGAGAGGCTCTCGGGAAACGCGACCATCGCGTCCGGCGTGCCGAGGGCCTCGACGTCCCAGAGACGAACCGTGCGGTGCACGAACCCGGGGAGCCCGGGCACGGGATCCGGATTCAGGCACCCGTGAGGGTCTTCGACCGTGAACAGGAATCGACCAGACACGTCCCACTCGACCTGCGAGAGACATCCCAGCCGGTCGCCGGCCGGAAGAGACTTCGAGAGCTCGTCCGGCCGATCTTCGGCTCGGAGGCCTTGATGCCAGACGTAGAGGCGGGACGCCTGTTCACCCGCTTGGATGGCAGAGCTCGTCTCGGCGGCTGCGACGGCGCCGCCGTGTGTGGACACCGCGATGTGATCGAGATTCTGGGGGCCTGCGTGCCCCGCGAATTGGAGGTGACCAATGAGGCCGCTCGCCGCCTGGTTGGTGGCGAGAAGCGCGGCCCGCGCCTCCGCACTCGGATGAGACGGTGAGAGTGCAGCGGCCGCCGATGCGCCGGGCACCGGCTCCGGTGCGATCCGGCTCGCCGCGTTCGCAAGAAGCAACGCGAGATCGAGCGACGAGTCGAGGAGATCGCGCTGCTGCGCCGCCGCCGAGAGATTGGTCGCCTGAGCGACCGCGTTCGCTTCGCTTGCCGCCGTCAGCGCCACGAGCTTCGCGTCCTCGGCGACCCTCTCGGCGCGGACGGCGACATTCTTGTCATGGACGGCGACCTTCTTGTCGTGGTCTGCCGCATCTTTCAGCAGGACCGCCGCGCGCCTTTGGTCGTCCGCCTTGTTCTTGGCATCGACCGCCTTGTTCTTGTCATCGACCGCCGCGTTCTTCTCGCCGACTGCCGCGTCTCTCGCGCCGACGGCTTGATCCTTCTCCCCGACTGCGGTGTCGCGTGCTTGCCGAGCGGCGTCCGCAAGCGCGCCCTGACGCTGCGCATCCAGCGCCGACGCCAACGCCTCCGCTTGCTTCTTTCGCGCCACGGACGATTGACGATCCGCTTCGTTGCGCGCCGTGTTCGCGGTCTCGAGCGCCTTCACCCGGGCACTGTCCGCCTTTTTCCGTAGTTCGTCTGCCTGCACGCGTGCGCGATCGGCGACGTCCTTTGCGTTTCGACTCGCTTGCTCCGCCGTGTGTGCATCGGCCGCCGAGCGATTGGCGGTGAGCACCTCATTGGCCTTGTGACGCACCTCAGCCGCTTTGTCGAGCGCGATGACCGCGCCGACCAGCGTCGCGACTGCGAGCATCACCAATGCAAGTGCCGCGGACCAGGTGACGCGTACTGTGCGCCGGTGTTGGCGCAAGTCCTCTCCGACGATCTCGTCCTTGGGCACGCCGCGGATCGGTGCCGCGAGCTCCGCGACTGCATCGAGGAAGAGCGGGTTGCGGAGACTCAGATCCTGGTCTTCTCTCGCGAAGCGCAGGTCGACGTAGAGCGGCTCCTCGCTGAACGCGCCCGTGAGCGCGGGATGCAACGCGGTCGACCGTTCTCGATCGAAGTCACCGATGCTGTTGTCCCAAACGAGCTCACCGCCGGTCAGTACCGGGAGAATGCGATCGGCCGGTTTGGTCGCGCGCCAGTTCTCGATCTCCCGGCCCATCCACGGTGACTGCGCGCCCTCTGGAGACGCAAGTACCACGAGGTACTCCGAGCTCGCCATCGCGGTTGCGATCGTCGACCACAACGCCGGGTTGGCGGAGAGTGCGCTCGTATCGCAGAAGACATGGAGCGCCCTTCGCCGCCAGAAGGGCTTGGCCAGACGCTCGAGCGCGGCGTGCAGCGCGGGCGCGAGCCGCGCGTCAGCCTGATGGCTATAGGAAACGAACGCGTCATAACCCGCCACGGCTCCCCCCCAGAACCCGCGATCGGTCGAGCTTGCCAGGCGTCAGGCCCACATCGCAATGCTGGAAATGGTCGCGATGCCTGTTCCCTGCTATTACCTGGGAGCGATTGGCTCAGCTGTGCGCGGTAACGCGCCGCGCCTCGCGCAACTCTCCGGCAAGGGCGATCAGCATTTGCTCGGCGAGGTCGGAGAACTCGCGCAGCAACGTGCGGAACATGCGAATGCCGATCACGGCAACCTTTACGTCGGTCTCGGCGACGACCGTCGCGCTGCGCGGTTCACCGTCGAGAATCGCGAGCTCGCCGAAGTAGGCGCCGGGACCCACCCGATTGAGCTCTTCGCCGCCGCTCTGCACGACCGCGTTTCCTTCGAGGATCACGAACAATGCGTCGCCGGGCTCGCCTTCCCTCACGAGATCGACGCCCGCGGGAAGCTCGGCGATCTGGGCGTGGCGCGCGATGGTTCGACGTTGGCGTGTCGTGCATCGCGAGAAGAGCTTGACGTCCTCCAGCAGCTCCGTCAGCTCTCGCTTTGCTCCCATGTCGGCTCCCCGCGTGCGCCCTACGGCCTTCGGCGTTTACGATCCGCCGCGCAACACTCTTGCATGACTGGCGCGGGCGGGTCGACACACAAACGGGGGGGAACGTGCGGCGTCTGGCGATCTTCGTGGTCCGGCGGCGCTGGTGGGTCATCGCGGTGGCGCTGATCGCCCTTCCGGCCGCTGCGGCATACGGCGCCAACGTGCACGACGAGCTCGCTGCCGGCGGTTTCTTCGATCCCGGCGCGGAATCGACGCTCGCCAAGCAAGCCATCATCCGGGACTTCCCGCTCTCGGCGCAGTCGGACTTCGCGATCGTCGTCACCACCAAGAATGGCAAGAGCGTTGACGACGCGGCGGTGCAGGCCGCCGGAAAGGACCTGACCGCGCGGCTCCGTCGCGAGCCGGGCGTGCTCACGTCGTCGTCGTATTGGAGTCTGAGCAATGTTCGGCAGCTGCGGAGTCGTGACTCGCGACAGGCGCTGATCTTCGCGACGCTGGTGGGTACCGACGACCAGAAGCTCAAGACGTCGGGCAAGCTGTCGCCTCTTTACAACGTCGACAACAGCGTCATCTCCACCGACGTGACCGGCGAGGTGGAGGTCACCCGCCAGATCTCCGACCAGGCCGAGAAGGACCTCGCCCGCGCCGACCTGCTCACCGCGCCGTTGACGTTCGTCGCGCTGGTCGTCGTGTTCGGCAGCCTGGTCGCGGCGGGATTGCCGTTGGCCGTCGGCATCCTCGCCGTCCTCGGCACCTTCGTGGTTCTCAAAGCACTCGCGCAATTCACCGACGTCTCGGTCTTCTCGCTGAATCTCACCACGGGCATGGGCCTCGGCCTCGCGATCGACTACAGCCTCTTCGTCGTGTCCCGCTACCGGGAGGAGCTCGGCCGCGGCGTCTCCCCTCCCGTCGCGGTAGGGAGGTCGATGCAGACCGCCGGCCGCACGGTGGCGTTCAGCGCGGGCACCGTCGCGATTTCCCTTGCGGTGCTCGCGATCTTTCCCATGCCGTACCTCCGGTCGTTCTCGTACGCCGGCGTCGCGGTCGTCGCGCTCGCCGCGTTCTCGTCGATCGTCGTGTTGCCCTCGGTGCTCGCCGTGCTCGGGCCGCGCATCGAGAAGGGCCGTATTTTCAAGGTGCGGGACGCGACCGACGGCGGCTTCTGGCGCCATCAAGCCGACCGCGTGATGCGCCATCCCGTGCCGTATGCGCTTGCGGTGAGCCTCGTGCTGATCCTGCTCGCGATCCCGTTCTTCCACGTGGACGTCGGCCTCCCGGATGACCGGGTCGGGCCCAAGAGCATGACGAGCCGGGCCGCGACCGACGCAGTGCGACACAACTTCGCAAGTCGTGAAGCCGACGCATTGCAGGTACGGATCCCGAACGTCGACGTGGTGAAGGACAAGGCCGCGATCGACAAGTTCGCGAAGGATCTCTCGAACCTCAAAGGAGTGGTGCGCGTCGACGGCGTGACCGGCTACTACGGCGACGTCGTCGGCGACGGCAAGCGCGTCCCGCCCTTCGTGGCCCCGCAAGTGCTCCCCGAGCTCGCGAAGCGCTTCGTCGCGCGGCCGGGCGTTTCCGGCACGTATCTCTCGGTCGTCCCGAACGTCGAGCCCTTCTCGCCCGAAGGCGAGAAGCTGGTGAAGGACGTCCGCGCCGTTCCCACGCCGTTCAAGAAGGTCGAGGTTGCCGGGCTCTCCGCGCAGCTCGTCGACACGAAGCACGCGGTCATCTCCCGGCTCCCGATCGCGATCGGCTTCATCGCGCTCGCAACGTTCGTCTTGTTGTTCATGATGACCGGCAGCATCTTGGTGCCCGTGAAGGCGCTCGTGTTGAACATGCTCAGCTTGACCGCGACATTCGGTGCAACCGTATGGATCTTCCAGGACGGCCACCTCTCGGACCTGCTCGGCTTCACACCGACGGGCACCATCGACGTGTTCACCCCGATCCTGATGTTCTGTATCGCGTTCGGGCTCTCGATGGACTACGAGGTCTTCCTGCTCTCGCGCATCAAGGAGGAGTACGACCTCGAGCACGACAACGAGCATGCGGTCGCCATCGGCCTCGCGAAGACCGGACGCATCGTCACCGCGGCGGCGCTCCTCCTGACGATCGTGTTCGCCGGGATCGCCACCTCACAGGTGGCGCTTCTCAAGGCGTTCGGCATCGGCTTGGCCCTGGCGGTGATCGTCGACGCGTTCCTGATCCGCGCCACGCTCGTGCCCGCGTTCATGCGGCTCGCGGGCCGCCTCAACTGGTGGTCACCGAAGTGGTTGCGCCGGTGGCACCTGCGGTTCGGCATCTGGGAGAACGAACCGATCGCGTTGCTGGACCGGCAGTTCGAATCCAGCGTCTAGTCCCGATGGCCGTACATCGGTATCAGGCGATCTTTCGGAGCTCGTCGAACGCGTCCTGGAGGCAGGAGACAAGTGTGTCGGGGTCCGGGACGGCGGCTGGGTCGCTGCTGATGCCGACGTGCAGCTCGTCCATGTGCGAGATCATCGTGACGTTCACGGCCGCGCCCGCCCGCGGCGAATAGCCGAAGTTCTGCAACGAACGCGCGCCCGCGATGTAGACGGGAATCGGACTGCCCGGCACGTTGCTCGTCACGACGTCGATGCCGCGCATCACGTGCGAGACGACGGGTACGACGAACGCGCTCGGAACCGCGTTGAGCAACCTCGCAATCGGACTCGCGAACGGAAGCGCGTGCTCACCGCGCTGGGCCGAGGTGAGATCGCGAACGAGCTCCATGCGCGCGATCGGATCGTCGACGTCGATCGGAAGCCGGAACCGAGCGGGCGCGAAATGATTCCCGAGGCCATCGCCCGCACCGCGCGTGCTGATCGGCATCGCAACGCGCAAGGCAGGAACGATGACGCCGTGACGAACGTGATAGCGCGCCATGCCGCCGGCGACGCCGGCCATGAACGCGGTGTTGAGCTTCGCGCCCACGCGACGGGCGGCGGCCTTCATCTCGTCGATCGGGAACACGAGCGCGTCGAAGCGTGTCGTGAGCGAACGGCCCTGCATCAACGGGCTCAAGGGACCGCCGCCGGGTGAAGCGACGCGCGCGAGCGAGCGCGCCACGCCGGCGAGCGAGGTGACCGCGTCGACCGGGTGACGTCCGGCGCGGACCGCCGCCGCGGGCGCCGATCGGACGAGGTGCGCGAGCGCGTCCGCGTCCGCGCGCAATCCCGCAGTGAGTAACTCGAGCGCGGAGGCGGCGTCCTCGGCCGGCGCGGGCGGTGCCGTGGACCGCACCGGTGGATCACGCTCGAAGTCGAGGAAGGTCAGCGCGATGTCGAGCAAACCGATCCCGTCACCGAGCGAGTGATGGATCTTTTGGATTGCGGCCGCGCGACCGTCCACGAGTCCCTCGACGATGTGGGATTCCCACAGCGGTCGGGCGGGATCGAAGGGACGCATCGCGAGGTGCGACGCGTAGTCGAGCAGCTGCCGCATCCCGGCCGGCTCACGCAATCGCGTGTACTGCACGTGATAGTCGATGTCGAAGTCCGGAGTGGTGCGCCAGACCGGCGCGGCGCCGGGCACCGGAGGGCGTACGGGCACCTGATTGAGGCGGGGGACGCGGGCCACACCGGCGAGCACCTTCGCGCGAAAGCGATCGTGATCGGGCGCATGTTCCAAGAGCGCGACCTGCACGATCGTGGAGCGAAGCATCGGTGAGCGCTCGAGCCGCAACAACAGCGTGTCGGTCGGGCTCAGCCGGCGGTTCGCCGCGTGCACCTCGGTCATGACGAGCCCTCACCCCCGCGAGCGAACAGGCGCCAGTCTGTGCCCCGCGGTTCGCGGCACGCAAAGCGTGGGTTGGTACTGGCAGACAGAGGCGGCAATTCGTTAGCGTCGGCGCCGTACGAGAGGCGGCGGCGGAGAGGTGCACGTGATGGACATCACGGCCCGAGCGGGGGCGCTGGCGTCGCTCCCGCTCTTTGCGGGGTTCAATGCCAAGGAGATAGAGACCGTCGCGGCGCGTTGCACCGAGCGCGAACACGCCAAGGACGACGTGCTGTGGCATGCGGGCGACCCCGGCGATGAATTCGTCGTGGTCGTGTCCGGCGAGCTCTCGGTGTGGCGCGGTAGCGACGACTCCGAGGTCGTGGCGCGCGTCGGGCCGGGCGAATGCCTCGGCGAGATCGCATTGCTCCTCGACGAGCCACGATCCGCGGCGGTGAGTTGCTCGCGGCCGTGCCGGCTGCTGGTGCTCGCAGGAATTCACTTTCAAGAGCTCTTGCGCGGTGACGCGCGAGCGCTCACCTATGTCTCGCAACTTCTCGCCCGGCGAGTCGTCGCGACGACGCGCGCTCGTGTCGCGGCCCGGAAGTCGACATCGATCGGTGTGGTCGCAGACGACGGCACGCCCGGCGCGAGCCTCGTTGCGAACGCGCTGGCGGCAATCGTCGCATCGCTCACGCACGGGCGCGTGCTCGTCGTCTCGCTGGGTGACGTCGGAAAACAGCTCGACGCATTGACCGCCAACGGTGGTTCGACGGCGTCGGTCATCGAGCATCGCCGCAACGGTGCACCCGACCGGCTCGACGTCGCGCTGCCCGACGCGGCCGATCCCGAGCTCCTCGGCCGCGAGCTGACGACGTTGCTCGGCGCCATGGGCGACGAGTACCGCGCCGTCGTCGTCGACTTCTCGTCGCATCCCGCGTGCACGATCGCCGCCGCGGCATCGGCGTGTGACGACGCGGTGTCCGTGTCCTACAGGTTCGACAGGAAGGAAGTGGCTGCCGCGCCTCACAGCCGCGTCTTGCGGGTGGTCAATCGCGCCGACCCGCGCTCCCGTCCGCTTCCGCTGAACCACTGCGAACCGTTCATCTTGCCGCACGAGGCTTCCCTCACCGGTTTGCGCGGCGACGCGGTGATCCCATTCTTGCAGGACAACGCGTGGCTCCCCGTGACCCGCACCCTCAACCGACTCGCGCGCAAAGCGCTGCGCGCGACCGTGGGTATCGCGCTCGGCGGTGGCGCCGCGTTCGGCATCTCGCACGTCGGGGTGCTCGAGGTGCTCGACGAAGCCGGCATCCCTGTCGACCTCGTCGCGGGCACGAGCATGGGATCGATCGTCGGGCTCGGCTACGCCGGAGGCATGACCGGCGCGGCGATGCACGAGATCGCCCGTAAGCAGAGCAACCTCCCGACGGCATTGCGCGCGCTCGACGTGTCCTTCTCCGGTCTGGGACTCATGAGCGGTCGCCGTCTCGTCAAGACGTTCTCCGGCATGCTGCCGATCGAGACCTTCGAGGATCTCACGCTGCCCTTCGTCGCGGTGGCGACCGACGTGCAGACCGGACTCGGCGTCACCATCGGCACCGGGCGCCTCGAAGACGCGTTCCGGGCGAGCTCGTCAATCCCGCTCCTGTTTGCTCCCGCCGAACGAGACGGGCGGATGCTCGTCGACGGTGCGATGGTTGACCCGGTTCCCGCCGACGTGGCGCGTGACATGGGCGCGGACATCGTGCTGGCCGTGAACGTCGTGCCGAAGCTCAACGGCGACGTTCGCACCCCGCTGTCGCGAGCCTTCGGGGCGTTGAACCGCCTGAACCCGCTCGCGCACCTCAACCGTAAGGTGGCGGCGCCCCACATCGTCGACATCCTCATGAATTCGCTCGTCGCGATCCAGTACGAGCTCGGCAACTTCAAGGCGCTGACCGCCGACGTGCTCGTCAACGTCGATCTCGCCGACTTCACGTGGATCGACTTCACGTCCGCGATCCCGATCGTCGAACGCGGCGCGAAGGCGGCCGACGCGGCGTTGCCCGCGATCCGACAGGCCTACGAGCAGCGACTTGCGGGGGTGTAGCGCGGCCTACGCGGTCGCGGCCTTCTCGAGCTCCGCGACGGCATCGTCGACGTAGCCCGCGAGCCTCGCGACGTCAGGCAGCAGATCCGGGCACACCTGGAACCCGAAGCTGACCGTGTCGAGGTAGGTGACGACGGTGATGTTGAGGCCCATGCCCTCGATGAGCGGCCCCATCGGCAACATCTGCGTGACGCGCCCGCCGGCGATCCAGAGCGGGAAGTCGGGGCCGCGCACGTTCGAGATCATCAGATTGGCGACGGGTGGGACCCGCTCGGCAAGGCGAAGCGACGACACCACGTGCATCGCGGGGTTGATCGTCTTCGGCGGGAGCAACGACGCAAGCGACTGCAGCAACTCGTGGCCGCTCTGTTCGTAGAAGTCCTTGGAGGCGGTGGAGGTACGGGTGGTTGCCGCGACGCGCTCCACCGGGTCTTCGATGTGCACGGGGATCGAGTAGAACATCGTCGAGAAGCGGTTCCCGCCTATCGCATCATCGAGCGTGCGTTCGGAGACCGGGATCGCGGCAACCAGGGGACGTTCCGGCAGCTCGTCGCGATCGATGAGGTACAGCCGCAAGGCACCGGCACAGACCGCGATGAGCAAGTCGTTCAGCGTCGCGCCGTACGCCTGCCGGATCGCCTTCAGACGGGAGAGCTCCACTGAAGTGAACTCGACCGTGCGCCGCGGCGTCAGCGCGTGATTGAACGCGAGACGAGGCCCGGTCAGGGGCAGGGCAAGGTCGGCGTCACCGACACGTTGCACGGCTCGCACGAGCATGCTCGCGACGCGAGGTGCCGACCGCGCGAAATCGCGCATCCATCGCACGCTGCCCCGGATCGACTCGCGTGCCTGATCGCCAATCGTCAGGCTGCGCGGCTCGGGGCGGGGTGGGACGACGACCGGCGGGGCATGCGCTTCCAGATCGAAGAACCCCGCGAGGCTTCCGATGCCCGACGAACCGTCGAGCACCGCGTGATGCACTTTGCAGATGACCGCGATACGCCCGTCTTCCAACTCGTCGGTGAGCCACATCTCCCACAGAGGGCGATCGCGTCGCAACGGATGCGACGCAATGTCGCCCGCGATCCGACCGAGCGCGCGGAGGTCCTTCGGCGGCGCGAGGAGTGCTTGATGCAGGTGGGTGTCGACTGCGAGATCCGGTTCGTCTTCCCATACGGGATTGGAGAACCCGGGAAGTGTCTGCAACCGCCGGCACAACATAGAGACCAGCGGCAAGCGGCTCTCGATGCGGTCGCGTGCGACGCGGTAGTAGTCCTCCCGAGCAACGTCTGGATCGGGCTCGATGATCAACACCGCGAGGATGTTCAACTGCTGCGCTTCGGTCTCGAGGGAAAGGAGCGCCGCGTCCAGTGTCGAGAGGTAATCAGCCGCCATGCGGTCAGCGTACGAAAGCCGCAGTTCCGGCGGCAACAATGCGCGGCGTTTCGCGGTGAGGAGAATTACTCAGGACCGGGCGCGAAACGTCACAGATCGGCGACGATGCCGAGGCGCTGCACGCCGTGTACCCGCCCCAGTCCCTGCAATGTGAGGCTGCGGGTGTCTTTCACGACGATCCACGACGCGAGCGTCTCAGCGGGGTAACCCATCGCGAGAAGCTCGCCCGGGCCTGCGGACTCACAGAGACGAGCGGCCAGGTTGATCGGGCGACCGATGTAGTCGTCGCCGTCGAGGATCAGCACGTTGCCGTGTGCGAAGCCGCCCCGGAGCGCCAGCGGTTGCTTGGTCCAGCGGGCGACGATCTCGACCGCCGCCGCGATCGTCGGCCCGACGTCGACCCCGACGATCATCGCACCGTCCCCGAGCCATTTGTCCACGCGGACACCGCGCCGTGCCGCGATCTCGCGGGTCAGGCCCCGGAACGTACGCAGCTCGTCGATCGCCGCTTCCTCGCCGTGGGCCGCCGTGAAGCTGGTGAACCCGCACAGATCCAGGAAGATGAACGCCCGCGCCACGGTCGGGATGGTCTCCGAGACGTAGTTCGGGTGCTCGAGCCCGATGGAGTGAGCTCCCGTGCCGACGGTGCCGACCGGGGCACCTCCGGACCTGTCCTGCGGCTGCGGCGCCAGGCGGCCAAGCCAGTCCTGCGCCGCATCGCGGGCGCGCGCCACCAACGAGTCCATGCTGTAGATCTCATCGTCATGTTGGCGCGCATCCTGAGCAGACATTTGCCGACCACCCTATGAGCCGCTCGCCGTCAGGCCGTGCACCGGGACGTAAATCTCACGCGAACAGGCGATGACCGCGCTGACGTACGGCGAGGCTGGACGCCGGGTCATGGAAATCGGGCGATCCGGCCCCACGGTCTCCGAGTCCCGCCCGCAAAAGGCCCACTACATCCGGCGCTCCGCCGTGCCGATCCGATGCATGGCGATTCCACGCGCTTCGAGGGGTGTAGGTGACAGAGCCGAGCGGGCAGGAGCTGGTCAGCAGCGACCGTGGGCCCGCGCGCGTCGGTTGGCTGGCGGTCGCGCTCGCAGTCTGCTTCGCGGCCAGCTTCCCGCTCGTGGCGTCGGATCACGCCCGGCATCCGGTGCACCTCTGGGGGTTCCTGGTCATCACCATCCTGTTCGCGGCCGGTGAGCTGCTGCTGATCCACGTGCCGACCCGGCGCGACATGCACACCGTGTCGTTCAGCGAGGTCCCGCTCATCCTCGGGCTCTTCCTGCTTCCCGCCGCGCAGTTCGCCGTCGCCGCCGTCATCGGGACTTCGCTCGCGCTGCGATTCCACCGCAAGCAACGGGGCGTGAAGCTGGCCTTCAACATCGCGGAGATCGGCGTGCAGCCGGTCCTCGCCATGCTGGTGTTCCGCTCGATCGCCGGCCCCAGTCAGCTCTCCTCGCCGCGGGCTTTCGCCGCCGCGATTGTCGCGGCACTCGCGGCAGACCTCATGTCCGCGCTGCTCGTCAGCCTTGCGATCGGCCTGTTCCGCGGTACCCGGCCGGAGCTCGGCGCCTTCGAGCTGATCGAAGGTGCGCTCGCCTCGGTGGCGAAGGCGGCACTCGCGCTGCTCGCCGTCTCGGCAGTGCTGTACAGCAGCGCGGCCGCGCTGACGATGGCGGCGGTATGCGCGACGACGATGTATCTCGCGTTTCGGGCGTATGCGCTTCTTCACGAGCGCCATCAACGGCTCGACATGCTGTACCGGTTCACGAGCGCCGTCGGTGGGTCGGTGCAACTGGAGGCGATCGCGGAGACGGTCGTGAAAGAAGCGCGCGACCTCTTGCGGACCACGCGCGCCGACCTGTGCGTCGAGATGCGCCCCGGCACGACGATCATTTGGCGCGCGGACGTCGACGGCTCGGTCACACGAGAGAGGATGGGGCCGGTTGCCGACGACGCGTTGTGGCAGCGCGTGGTGGAAGAGGAGTCGCGGGTTGCCGACGACGACCATCTCGCCGTGGCCCTCGCGATGCATTCGCGCGCGCGCGGCTATCTGTCGGTGAGCGGCCGGCTCGGCGTCGAGACGGCCTTCGACGCGGTCGACATTCGCCTGTTCGAGGCCCTGGCCCACCAGGCCGCGATCGCACTCGAGAACGGTGGCCTGGTGCTGCAACTCGAGATCGAGATGCGCGAGCGCGAGCACCGTGCCACGCATGACCAGCTGACGGGGCTCGTCAACCGTATGTGCTTCAGCGACACGCTGGAGACCGCGCTGTCCGCGGGCGACGGGCCACACGCCTTGTTCGTTCTCGGGCTCGACCGCTTCAGCGAGGTCAACGAGACGCTCGGCCACGACAACGGCGACACGGTGCTGTGCGAGATCGCCGATCGTCTACGGGGTGCCATCGAAGGAACGACGGTGGCGCGCCTGGGCGGGGACGAATTCGCCGTTCTCACATCGCTCGCGGTCTCCCTCGACGACGTGCGGGCGCTCGGCGACGAGCTCGTCGCTGCCGTGACCCCGCGCCTCACCATTGACGGCTTGCACCTCGAAGCAGGAATGTCGATCGGGGTCGCGATGGCTCCCGACCACGCCGTCGATGCCGAAGGCCTGCTGCGTTGCGCGGATACCGCGATGCGACAGGCCAAGACCCGCCGCACCGGATTCGAGGTGCACGTCGGCCGCGGAGAGACTGACATGCGGCGACGACTTGCGCTCGCGCATCAGCTCCGCCAGGCGATCGACGGTGGCGAGCTGACCGTGTACTACCAACCCAAGATCGAAACGGTGTCCGGATGGAGCGTGGGCGTCGAGGCACTCGTGCGATGGAACCATCCACAGCTCGGCTTCTTGCCGCCCGATGAGTTCATTCCGATCGCCGAGCACACGGGCTTCATCGAGCCGTTGACCGCGCTCGTGCTCGACACGGCCCTCGCGCAACGACGGACGTGGGCCGATGCCGGCCTCGAGCTCGGGATCGCGGTGAATGTGTCCGCTCGATCCCTCGCCGACAACTCCCTCGCCGACCGCGTCACACGTGCACTCCTGCGGAATCGCTGTCCCTCCGACGCCCTCACGATCGAGATCACCGAGTCCCAGCTGATGGCGGACCCCGACCGTGCCGCGGACGCATTGCGGGAGCTCCACGACCTCGGCGTGCGCATCTCGATCGACGATTTCGGGACGGGGTTCTCGTCCTTCTCGTCCTTGCGGGAGCTGCCGATCGACGAGGTGAAGATCGACAAGTCGTTCGTCTTCGGAGTGATGACGAACCCGAGCGACGCCGCGATCGTCCGCTCGATCGCAGCGCTCGGTCGCAACCTCGGATTGCACGTCACCGCCGAAGGCGTCGAGAACCAGGACACCCTGGACTTCGTCGCCACCTGCGGGGCGCACACCGCGCAGGGCTATTTCTTCGCGAAGGCACTCCCGCCGGACGAGCTCGAAACCTGGATCCGGAGCCGCTTGGCGGCGGAGATCCGGTCATGATCGCACCCGCACGCAAGACGTTCGGCGACTTCGGAAGAGAGCTGTCAGGTCGGCCCGCGAATTGCCCGATACCTCTCCAGTGAAGCTCAGGGACCAGGGTTGGCGAGGGGTGGGCAGGTCCCTGCTCGTTTTCGCGGCCGGGCCGGCCGCGATCGCTGCCATTCCGTTGCTCCAGCGAGCGCACCTCATCGCGGACACGCCGCTCCCGCTCCTGGTGGTGCTGCTGCTCGCATGTAGCGCCAGCAACGCCTGCGCGATCGCACTGGAAGCACGGCTCTCGCCGGTGCGCGGCCTCCACGTCCGCGCCGCGACCGCCGCGATCAGCACGGCGTGGGTCGTATATGCAACGGGATGGGGCCCGATCCTGGTGATCGGCTTTGCGATCGGCATCGCCGACGCGCTGCGCATTCACGGGTCCCGGGCGTGGAAACCATGCCTCGGGTGGAGCGCGGTTGCAATCGTCGGCGGCGAGATCACCGTCGCCATCGGACTCTCACCGACGGTCGTGCGACCCGCCATTGCACATGCCGTCGCGGCCTCGACGTTCGTGTGTCTCGCGCTGGTCGCGCGGACGCTCGGGTCCTCGGCCAGTGCGGCCGAGGCGGCGACCGCGGAAATCGAGGCCGGGCGTGCGTACTTCCGAGATCTCGTACAGCACGCTGCAGACATCATCGCGCTCGTGAGCCCGAATCTTCGCGTCGAGTACATCAGCCCGGGGATCGAACCCCTCGTCGGACGATCGCCCGCATCGTGCACCGGACTGCACATCGGAGAGATACTGGGCTACGACGCCGCCGAGGACATCGCACGCGCGTACGACACTCTCACGATGTCCGACTACGTCAGTTGCGAGTGGCATCTCACGAACGAGCTGAGCGAGCAACGGCGGGCATTCGCGCGGCTTACGCGACGCGAAGACGGCTCACTCGTGTTGAACCTGCGCGACGTCACCGAACAGCGCGCGCTGGAAGCCCAACTCGAGTTTCGTGCGAGCATCGACGCGCTCACCGGTCTCCCGAATCGAGCCGCGCTGACACAACATCTGCTGCGCGCGGTTTCCCTCGAGGACATCACCGTGCTGTTCATCGACCTCGACGGCTTCAAGGAGGTGAACGACTCGCTCGGCCACGAAAAGGGAGACGGGGTGCTCCGTGATGTCGCGTTGCGAATCGCGAGCTCGGTGCCCGAGTCCGTCACCGTGGGGCGATTGGGAGGCGACGAATTCCTCGCGATCGTCCAACACGGCGAAGTCGCCCTCGCAACCGCGGTCGCGCACGACATCATCGCGGGCATCAAAGACGTCGGCACCACCCTCACGCGCTACCCGCTGAGCGCGAGTGTCGGGATCGCAACCGGAACCCGCTACGAATCGCCCGACCAACTTCTGTGCCGGGCCGACCAGGCGATGTACCGCGCCAAGGCCGCCGGGCCCGGCCGCAGCGAATATTCCGTCGTCACCGCGGTGCCAGTGCAAGTGCATTGAGTCCGGACAGGAGCTCACCCGGACGTGGGAAGCGAGACGTCAGCCGCGGGTGCGGGCGATGCCCGCGCGTTGCAGCACCGCCGCCGGGACGCCCGCGTCGCGCCACGCGGCATAGCTGATCCCGCGATTGACACTGAACTGACGCGCCACCTTCACGAATGACGCCTCGAGCGTCTTCGTATTCGTCCCCTCACCATTCGTATCGGCGAGGCGGCCACGAAGGTCGCGAACCTCCTGCGCCGCGAGCACCTTCGCGACTCCGGTCGACGACTTCATCGTCGCCTCTGCCGCAGCAAGACGCTTCCGCAAGACGACGGGCGAGACCTTGCGGCCGCGCTTCTTCGGCACGTTGACGACCGACAGATACCGATCGACGATCGTCGACATCTCACGACCCCGCGCAAGGGCCGCTTTGTGCGTGGTCGTCATCTTGCGCGGGCCACGCCGTTTCGTTGCGGCTTTTCTTGCTGACTTCGCCGGAGCCATCGCTACACGGTCCTTTCGGAGACTTGGCCTTCGGGGATTCGGCCCTTCGGGAGACTTGGTGCGCCGCGAAAAGTACACAAGAAATGTGCGGATTGGCGAAAGGATCGGTCCCGTGCCGGACACTTCACCCGTGTAGCCGGTCCGTGGACACCCCGCGGCGGCGCGGTGCGTCGGGCAGGCCCATATGGCAAACACAGACAACATGGTCGCGACTCCGACCTACGACATTGAGATCGTCGACCGCTATCTGCGGGCGATCGACGCAGACGCCGACACGCTCGACCCCGCCGAGATGGCCACACTCGAAGCGCGTTTCGTCGAAGCCGCGCCACGCTTCGCACGGTGCTACCTCATCAGCGCCGGCGCCTGGAGCGATGTCGGTATCTCGGTCGAGCTGATACAACGAGCCGGCCTCGACCGCCGCGACAGCGCATCAGAAGCGCGCAGCAGCTGACTCACCCGCCGAGAGCGAACAGGGTGAGCCTCACTCTTCGGCTATACGCTCCGGCCATGGAGGCCGTGCGGGGAGAGCACGGGAGATGATGGCCGCACGTTGGTTTACCTGGTCCGGTGTTCTCATCATTGTGATCGGAATCGTTGACCTGATCTGGACTCAGGTCTCGCTGCCGACGATCGGCGGCGAGGACGCGTTCTCCCGCTGGCAAGTCGCGACGGGCGCCCTGTTCCTCGTCGGACTCGGCGTGCTCATCGTCGTGGCCGCGCAAATACTCGACGTCGTCTCTCGGCGCGCAATCTCAAACTGACGGTAACTCCATGAGACGCGCCGCGGTCGTCGTGGCAATGGTCGCGGTGCTGTGTAGCAGTCGCCAAAGCAACGCGCCGCACACTTCGTGAACTTGGCCTACCGCTCCTCCGGCGAGAGCAGCAACACCGAGCAGACCAGCGGGCCGTACTTCGTGCGTGCCGGGTCGCCAAGGCTCGGCGCCAAGGCAAGCCCGGCCTCGCGCCACTCCTGGCCCCGCGCATCGTGGGCCTCCCCGCCGGCGGGGCGAACGCGCAATGTGCCGTTCGCCGCGTAGAGAAACGATCCACGATCCATCGAGCATGAGCTTACGGGCCGCGGTTCGGCTGTCAAGCTGCACACTGAGTGCAAACAACTCCCAACCTTTGGCGAATCGACGAGACTCTCTGTAACATGCGGCGCGCGCTCCGGACGCAGTTCGCTCCAGACACTGGCGAACCAGAGCCCATCCCAGACCGCTGGTGGTCTCGTACGACGGAGCGCGGATCCTCGGCTTCACGAACTCTCGCCGTAACATCGCCTACGAACGCGAGAACACATGACAGGGTCGAAATCGTTTGGTGTCAGTCTGCAGGGCGACGGCAACGGTCAAGCTCGACTTGTGCTCGAAGGTGAGCTCTACCTGGCTACGGCTCCGATGCTCGCGGTCAATGTCATTCGAGCGTGCACCGACAATCCTGCCGAGATGCTCATCGATCTTTCCGCGCTCGACTACTGCGACTCTTCGGGGCTCCGGGAGTTCATACGAGCGGCCAAGCTCTGCGCCGAACACGGCACGAAGTTGAGGGTCGGCGGCGCGAGGGGGAGGGTCCGTCGAGTGTTCGAGCTCACGGGCATCGCGCACGTCGTCGGCCTCGAGCCCTAGCGGGAACGCGTCAGCGGAAGCCCCCGACGATGGTTGCACCCATCGCGACAGGGGGGATGTCGCAGCGGTCGTCTATGTCCGCCACGAAGGCTTGAAAGGCCGGCAGGGCCTGCAACGATTCGGGATTCTCGACGTCGTGCTCGATCATGACGTGAATGAAGCTCACGCCGTCGTCGAGTCGGAAGACCTTGTAGGTGAAGCCCTCGGGTTCGTGCTCGTTCAGCGCCGCGAACACCGCCTCGATCAGCCGCTGGTTTTCATCAGCGCGATCAGGCTTGACCTGGTACCGGACCACAATCGTCGTCATCGTCTGCTCCAACTCGGCGGCCGGCGGTCGCTCCCGTCCTGAGACCGGTCCTTCCGCCGGAACTCATCGGTGCCGACGATGCCGTAGCCGCAGCCGTCGCGGTCGACGGATTCGTACAGGGAAGGCCCCGGACCCGGGCGGAGCGATCCGCGAACTCGGCCCGTCCGGAGCAGCTCATTTCCCTGAAGCTTCCCCCTCGTCCCTGAGACTTCCCCCACAGGCTCCTCGGCCGGAAGAGCGTCGACGTGAGCGTTGCCCGAGCGCCTTGGTCCCCTGCTGCACCCTGGGTGCGACAAGGAATCCACCTGCAGCTTGCACCTGTGCAGCGGGCATGGGGTCGCGAAGCGGGCGAACCTCGACGTAAGTGTGACGCACGCGCCGAGCGCTACGAGAGACGTTCGGCCAGCGTGTACTGAAAGGAGCCGTCGGTGCGTCGGGTGAAACTTCCGACCGCGTGGCACGCCGTTGCAGTCGGCACGACACGTCGGCGAGGAAGCTCTGCCGTGAGCGTCGCGTGCCCTCCCGAAGGCACGATCGCGATGGCGTCCCAAGCGCGCAGAGTGCGGCGCGCCAAGGAGTTCTTGACCGTCAGGCGTTGCTCTCGGGAACCTTCAGAACGACGACGGCGATGTCGTCTCGTGGGAAACCATCCTGGAAGTCGAGCGCTTGGTCAACGATGCGGACGGCAATGTCCGTCGCGTTGTCATCTCGATACGACACGAGCAGCCTTCTCATGGGGGCGTCCCCGAAGAATGCTTCTTCGTGTCGTGCTTCGGTCACGCCGTCCGTGTAGAAGACCGCGGTGTCGCCGGGTGCGAGCTGGATCACGGTGTCGCGTAATTCGGGAGCAGCGAGGACGCCGAGAAGGGATCCGGGACGCCCGATCGTGTCGACAAGGCCGTCGCGTGTCGCTCGTAGCGGCAGCGGATGACCCCCCGACGCGATGGTGAGGGTGCACCCGCGTCGGTTGCTTCGGACGCGCGCGTAGACGACCGTCAGGAACCGCTCGATGTGTTGGTTGAGGAGTGCTTGGTTCAGTGTGGTGAGGACGGCGCTGGGCTTCCGGGTCTGCATGGCGGCGGTTCTGATGGTGTAGCGCGCCAAGGCGGTGACTTTTGCGGCCTCGACGCCCTTGCCGCAGACGTCGCCGAGCACGATGACCCAGTCCTCGCGACCGGTTTCGAACACGTCGTAGAAGTCGCCACCGACCTCGTCGCCCCGGCCGGCCGGACGGTACGTGGCCGCGACATCGAGGCCAGGAATCTCGGGCGGTACTGGGATGAAACTCTCCTGAAGGGTCTGTGCCAACGCGCGAGCGCGGGCCTCGGAAGCTTCCGCCGTGTGTCGTGCGCGGACCAGTTCCCGCTCATAGGCCCTGCGATCGGTGGCGTCGAACACGGTGGTGCGGATCAGCACCGGTTCTCCTGCGCGGTTTCTCTTGAGGACAGCGTTGAGCAGTGCCGGGAGTTGGGAGCCGTCCGCGCGACGCAGGTCCACCGCGACCTGTACTTCATTCTGCATCTGCAGCAGCGGCGCGATATGGGTTTCGTACAGCAGGCGGTCACCGGCATTAAGAAGGTCTTGCAGCCGCTCTCGCCTGATCAGATCTTCGCGTCGATGGCTCGTCCAGGCGAGAAGGGTCTCGTTGACCTTGATGATCGTGCCGTCCGGCAGTGTTGACAGGTAGCCGCAGGGTGCGTGCTCGTAGAGATCTTCGGCGCTGTCTTCGAGCAGTGCGGCGTCCGGCGTGTCGAACTCGGGCTCGGTGGTATCGCGAGACACTGCCGCCGACCGTCTACAAGAAGGCTTTGATGGCGGCGATCGTCTCGGCGGGGGCGCTCAGGTTGGGGCAGTGGCCGGTCGCGTTCATCAAGACGAGCTCACTGTCAGGTATCTGCCCGTGCACGTACTCGCCGACCGAGCGGGGTGCGATGGCGTCCTCTGCGCACTGGAGGATGAGGGCCGGAGTCTTGACTCGCTGTAGGTCGTCTCGGTTGTCCGATAAGAAGGTGACGGCCGCGAAGTGTTTCGCAATCTCGGGGTCAGTGCGACAAAAGCTGTTGTTCAGTTCGGACGCGAGTTCTGGGCGGTCCTCGTTCCCCATGATCACGGGCGCCATCGCTTGCGACCATCCGAAGTAGTTGCTGTCGAGCGAGTCGAGCAGGGCTTCGATGTCTTGTTGTGTGAAGCCACCAACGTAGTCATTGTCATCGATGTAGCGCGGTGACGGTCCGATCAGGATCAGTTTTGCGAATCGATCAGGTTCGTTGATCGCTGCAAGGATCCCGATCATTGCACTGACCGAGTGACCGACGAAGATGGTGTTCGTGAGCTCAAGCTCGCGGTAGATCTGCAGCACGTCATCGGTATATCCCTGCAGGGTGCCGTAACGTTCGCGGGAGTACGCCTCGAGGTCAGACCCTCCGGCCCCGACGTGATCGAACACGACGATGCGGTGCGTATTCTCAAAGGCCGGAGTGACGAACCGCCACATGTGTTGATCGCACCCGAAGCCGTGGGCGAAGACCATCGCCTGTGCGTCGTAACGGCCTGAGACCCTGACGTTGTTGCGGCTCAGCGCACTCATTGCCGGTCACACTATCGAGCAGGATCTGAACTCCCTAGTGCGCATACATCCCACCGGCCAGGCGTCAGGACGCCGTGAGCTCGAGCGAGTGCGGCGGGTCAGACCTCATGGTGCGAGACGCTCGCTCGGTGGTGATCTGTGCGAGTGGATGCCGCGGGCCCATCGTGGTGAGATCGGTGCCCGCCGCGAGGAACGCCTCGCGTAGGACCGCCGGTACCCTGCTGCGGTCGAGTGCATTGATGCCCAAGATGCGCTGCAGGTCACGGTCAGGTTGAAAGACATAGGTGGGGATGCCGGCGTCGGCGAGGAGTCGACAGTCGCGGTGCAGGCGGCGCGCCGAGAGCGACCGCATCATCCTGTCGACGCTGCCGCGGGCTCCGAGATCACTGCCCGACATCGGCGACGAAACAATGGCGATGTCGACTGGCGCGTCAACGAGAAGGTCGGCGTTGGTCGGCGAGTGCGCGCCGCCGTCGATGTAGTACCGCTTGCCGACCTTCACCGGCCGGAATACTCCCGGGATCGCGCACGACGCCGCCACCGCGACACCGAGCGCTGCCTGCTCTTCGTCTCGTCCGAATACCACGCGCCGAGAATCCGATGTTCGGACTGCTGGAATCCAGAGCGGAAGCTCCGGCCAGCCACTCGGGAGCAGCTCCTGCATCTTGCGCAACGGAGTCTCCGCGTCGATGAGGCCGCCAGGAAGTAGCGCTAGGAGGGCAGTCGACCAACGCAGCTGCGCGGGTTGCGCCAGGCGACGCATTGTCCCAAGTCTGCTGAGCGGCCGCTGCGGTCGGCGAGGGCCGATCCGCATTTTGGTTGCATCGATTCGGTCGAGGACCTCGCGCGCTGCCTGTCCGTCGCGCCGAGACGGTGCCCCGACCCCCCACGCGGCGAGGTCATCGGTCGAGAGCCCGGCGCGGAGCATCGTCGCAACCATGCTTCCCGCAGAGGACCCGACGACGACTGCGGCGCCACGTGGATCCCAACCGAGATGATGTTCCAGCGCGAGCAACGTCCCTGCATGGAACGCGGCGCCGGCGACGCCTCCGGCACCGAGAACCAGACCGACACGAGGCGCTGGTGCATCGAGGGCAGCCGTTTCGCCCACGCCCTCTTCCGTACACATGCGTTGTCTACCGAAAGCGTGGATGCGTTTGACGTCGCTGCTCAATGAGTTCCTGCCGATGAGGTGTTGCTCGGACATACCCCAGAACGCACCACAAATAGAGCGCGGTCGCGGAATATCTTCGTACGCCTTCAGCGCGGGGACAGCGCGCTCGCGTCGCCGGTCATGCGCGCGCGTCTTGCCTGATGGTTGCCCAGACGGTCTTCCCGGAAGGCAATGACCGGGTTCCCCAACGGTCGGCGAGCGACGCGACGATGCGGAGCCCATACGCGCCGGTGCCGCGTCGACCAAGGGCGCGTAGCTTCACGTTGTCGATGCCCGAGTCACCATCGGCGACCTCGACGGTGACTTCTCCGTGTTCGTATCGCAGCGTCAGCTCGACCGGCGCAGCGCCGTGGACGATGGCGTTCGAGACGAGCTCGCTCGTGACTGCCGCGCTGGAAGAGGTGGAGTACACCCTCGGCGAAGGTCCGTGTATCGAGGCGTACCGTACGCAAGGTCCTGTCCTCCTTCCGGACTTGATGAGTAAGGATGCAGCTCGCTGGCCGGGATTTCGTGACGCGGCATTGGCGGCGGGGGCGCGCGCGGCGTTCGGGTACTCGGGGTGCCCCCGCCGATATTTTGGTCAGGAACGAAGCGCCGGCCCGGACCTTGCCGACCTCGTCTCGTTTTTACCAGCGTTGAGGAGCGGACGCCTACCGACCGGGGCCCACCAAGCAGGTGCGTGCACCCATAGGCGCGCGAATGTGGGCTTGCCCGAGAGGCGACGAACCCCGATCCCGCGTCAGCGCTTTGCCGCGGCGACGGCGTCGCCAAGCTCGGCAAAGCTGATCGCGTTCCAGCTTCGCCTTGAGCTTCGGGAAGAGCTCCGTCTCTTCTTCCTTCACGTGGTGCTTGATACCCGCGGTCACCATCGCCACCGCGGCGCCGAAGCCACCCTCGTCGACGAGCTCGGTCATCTTCTCGAGGCCATCTCGTGCGAGATTGTGCTCGGTCTCGGCCTCGTGCTCCTCGTCGTGACCGATCTTCTCGGCGACGAGCGGATACACCAGCTTCTCCTCGATCTCCATGTGCTGTCTCAAAGCTGCCACGAGCTTCTCAGTCGTCTTGCGGCGGGTGGCATTCGGCTTCGAGTCCGCAAGAGTCTTGAGCATTGCTGCGGCTTCGCGGTGATCACGCTTCAGGATCGCAATCGGATCGTTCATCAGGCTCCTCGTCAGTTCACGACGTGATACCCCGAGTTCCTGAGCAGCTAATCGCCGCGACGTTTCAACGCGCACGTCTACGAGCACACTCGACGTCACGCCTATCTCACAGGGGATCTCTCATGCTGCTTTGGCTCATCGCCGTCATCATCGCCATCGTCGGCGTGGTGCAACTCTTCCAAGGACAGATCGTCTTCGCACTCGTGCTCTTCGTCGTTGCGTGTCTCGTCGGTCCCGGCGGGTACAGCATCTTTCGTGGCCGTAACTCGTGAGGGTCACCGCCGCAGTCGGGCCGCTCGCACGGCCGACGGTGGTGCGGGCTTCGAGTTTTCAGCTTGCGGGGACGGTGGTATAGACGACCCGCGCTGTTCGTCCGTGCCTGTGTGCGAGCGACGCGCGAGCTGCCCGAAAGCCCGGCGGCCATGACATGGCTCAGCGACGGGATCGGACAGTGAAGCCAGATTCGGGACGCGATATCAAAAGACGAGTCAGGCGATGACCTGGTTGCTCGACTGTATTGCGCGGCTCTTTGCACCGCTGACGCGCCAGGAGAGTGACGAATGGCGTCCGCACGATCCTCTCGCGACATGAACGCGCGAAGAGGGCAGGACAGGTAGCGCACGTATCACGCGCAGCACCGCAGTCCGCGGCTGCGTTCAGGCGAGACGAGGAAGAGAATGGCCCAACCCAAGGATCCGAAACGTCAGACGAAGTCGCCGAATGGATCGCAGGCCAACGGGAATGCCACGAGCCCGGTTTTGGCGCCTCGTGTGAGCAAGGTGCCGGTGCAGGACAGCGAGTTTCTCACTACCGCGCAGGGCCAGCGGCTCGAGCACACCGATGACTCACTGAAGGCCGGCGCTCGAGGGCCGACGCTGCTGGAAGACTTCCACCTTCGCGAGAAGATCACGCACTTCGACCACGAACGGATCCCGGAGCGGGTGGTGCACGCCCGCGGAGTCGGCGTGCACGGCGTGTTCGAAGCATACGGAGCAGCAACCAATATCACCTGCGCCAGCTTCCTGCAGAACGGTCGGAGCACGCCGGTGTTTGTCCGGTTCTCCACCGTGGTGGGTTCGCGTGGATCGGCCGACACGGTCCGGGATGTGCGGGGATTCGCGGTCAAGTTCTATACCGACGAGGGCGTCTTCGATCTGGTCGGCAACAACATTCCCGTCTTTTTCATCCGCGACGCGATCAAGTTCCCGGACCTGATTCACGCGGCGAAGCCCGAAGCGGATCGGGAGATTCCACAAGCGCAGACCGCACACACGACGTTCTGGGATTTCGTGTCTCTGATCCCGGAATCCCCGCACATGTTGATGTGGGTGATGTCGGATCGCGCCATCCCTCGTTCGTTGCGAATGATGGAAGGCTTCGGCGTTCACACCTTCCGGCTGGTCAACGAGACGGGCGAGACCTCGCTCGTGAAGTTCCACTGGAAGCCGAAGCTTGGCGTGCACGGTCTGGTCTGGGAAGAAGCGCAGCTGCTCGCGGGGATGGATCCCGACTTCCACCGGCGGGACCTCTACAACGCCATTGGTGCGCGGGCGTTCCCACAGTGGGAACTCGGCGTCCAGGTGTTCCCCGACACCGACGATCAGATGTTCGAAGGCATCGATCTTCTCGACAGCACGAAGCTGGTTCCCGAAGAACTTGCCCCGGTGCAGCCGATCGGCCTGCTCACGCTGAACCGCAACCCGACCAACTTCTTTGCCGAGACCGAACAGGTTGCATTCCACGTCGGACACGTCGTCCGCGGCATCGAAGTGACCGACGACCCGCTCATGCAGGGCCGGTTGTTCAGCTACCTCGATACGCAGCTCACGCGTCTCGGTGGTCCGAACTTCTCGCAGATCCCCATCAACCGGCCTCTCGTACCGGTGAACGACAATCATCGCGACGGCTTCATGCAACAGGGCGTTCCGCAGGGGAGAACGCCGTACCTCCCGAACTCGGTCGGCGGCGGCTGCCCGTTCCTTGCTGCGGATCAGGACGGCGGCTACGTGCAGGTGCCCCGTATGGTCGCCGGAGAAAAGACCCGCGAACGCGACCAACTCGACGACAACGTGCAGGCGGCGATGTTCTATCGGAGCTTGACGCCGATCGAACAAGACCACCTCGTGAACGCGTTTCGCTTCGAGTTGGGCAAAGTCGACATCCCCGCCGTGGTCGATCGGATGCTCGAACGGCTCGCGCTCATCGACACCGAGTTGTGTCGGCTCGTTGCCGCCGGCCTCGGTGTGCCCGCACCCGACGGCGAGCCCGTCGCGGAGGTCACGCCCTCGCCCGCACTTGCGATGGTCCGCGACGAAGCCTTTCCACCCGACGGACGTGTCGTACAGATCCTCGCGGCGGACGGCGCCGACACCGCCGGCGTCCGTACCGTGAGGGACGCGTTGATCGAGGCCGGCCTCGCGGTCCACGTCATCGCCCCGCACAAAGGCTCCATCACCGACAGCAGCGAGGCCACCGACGAGGTTCCTGTCGACCGCTCGTTCCTGACCGCGTGTTCGGTCGAAGCCGACGCGATCGTCGTCGCGGACGCCGCGGCACTCGTCGACGATCCGGCGGTCATCATGTATGTCCAAGAGGCGTACCGTCACCACAAGACCGTCGGCGCGTGGGGCGCGGGCCGCGATCTTCTGCAGCGCGCGGGCATCGCGGGCGACGAGCCCGGTATCGAGATCCGCGACAAGGCCAGCAAGGCCTTCGCCAAATCCATTGCCACCGCGCTCGGGCACCACCGCCACTGGGAGCGCGCGCAGACGCCGCGCCCCGCCCCCATCGACGTCTGACCCGAAGGACGTATATGCCTACCGGTATCGAACTCATCCTCGCCGACCATCGTCAGGTCGACGCCCTGTTCGCGCAACTCGACGCGGGCACGGCCGACCCGAGCGTCGCCGGCCAGATCTTCTGCGAGCTCACCGCCCACGACGAGGTCGAGCAGCACGCGCTGTATCCACTCGTCGCGGCCGTACTCGACGACGACGATCTGCTCGGCCGTTCCCTGCTCGCACACTCCGAGGTCAAGACCTTGATCGAGAAGGCACGCTCGCTCGAAGGCGCACCACTCGCAGACCTGATGGCGCTGCTACGCGACGCAGTGCAGACACACGTCGCCGACGAAGAGAAGTCGCTCCTCCCCGCCCTCGAGAAGAAAGCAACGGCCGTCCAACTCGAGGGACTTGCTTCACGCATCGAAGCCATCAAACAACGCGTCGGATAACTGCCGTCTGCATGCCAAAAGACGCGATCGTCGACGCCCCGCTCTACATCGTGCTGCTCGCGAGCGCCGTCGTGGGAGCGCTGATCGGTTGGCTGACGCTGCACCGCCCACGGTCATCCCACCACAACTGAAGATCGACCGTGCGAGAGCCGGCGGCCACTTGAACCGCGACGCGCCCGTCCGAGTGGAACGACCGTGCCGGGTCAAGGACACGGTCGTTCCAACGGAAGGCGACGCGTTTCTCCGGATCCCTACGGTTGGAGGATTCCTGCTCCTCGCGGTGCGCCGGCCGGGGCTGCTGCGGCCGCGGGGACGGCGTTCGATGCGACGGGCGTAGCCGCGTGCCGATACCTCGAAAGCGAGGTTGGTCGGGTTGCTGTTGACCACGCACAGGGCTTTCCCTGCTGGTACAGACACTCCGCCGGGCAGGTTGTATTGCAACAGCGTCTCACCGATTCCACCGGGATTGAAGACCTCGACGTCCTGCTCATCGCTCGCAAGCGTGCAACTCATTGTTGCTCTGGAAAATCGTCAGATAGAAACCGGAACCCGTCGCGGTCGCCTTGTACGTGTCGACATGGATCGACGTCACGACCGCCGCCTTGCCTGCGGGCGGCTTCAACAACGTCGCGCACCCACTTGTGCAGTCATTCGCGGCCACCCAATCCGTTGTTCCCGTGTCAGTGTGGATGATGTCGGCGGTCGGGTAGATCTCCGGGGCGACGGGTGCGACCGGCACGAGCCCGAAGGGGTGGCTGATTCCCGTGTCGACCTTGAGTTGGCCGCCTGCGACTTGCGCCCGGTTGCCGCTCGTCGAATCGGTGACGAACACGTTGTTGCCGGTGACCGCGAACGCGGCGAACGGGGACGCGACACGAGCACCAATGTGACGATCATGATCGTGAGATGACCGCTGGAGAACGGGCCGAGTCCTCTGCCCTCCCGCTGACCACGCCTCCGGTCGCTGTGACCGTCCGCGTCCGCGCTCATTTTCTTTCCGAACATTTCACAGACCTCCGCAAAATTGACGCGAGGGCGTGTCCCCCACGTGTCCGAACCCTTCGCCGCGCTCGGCCGCACGTCAAAGCGAAGTAAAGGTTGCGTCAAACCGACGGGCGCCGCGCGATTCTCGTCGACTGACGTCGACGCCGACATCGACTGCAACCGCGTCAGTGAACCTCCGCCTATTGATCCACCGCAGCTTCTGCACGCCGCAGTAGTTGTACTCGAGCCGAAGTTCGACGACTGGCATGTCATCATCGCAATCGACCGTGACGTGCGAGTGTGGACCCGCCGCGTACATGAACTCACCGAGCGGCTCCCGCAACTCGCAGCTCTCGCCGACCTCATCGAGGCGCCAGTGGTGCTCGACGGTTTCGCATTGAATGGCGACGCCTGGTGCACGACACCGCAGCTGCACGGCCACGTTCTCGACGTGCTCGACACGTGCCGAGAGCACGACGTCGAAGGCTGTTGCACGAGAAACGGCTGTCCGCCAGGATGGTGCTGCAGCGGTCCCCGACGCGGAGGGGCGCATGACGAACGGACGCCATCCAATGCGACGATCGCTCATCGTTTTCGTTGCCATCGCGGTCGCCGTTGCGTGCTCAGGCTGCAATTGGTTGCAGTGGGGCGCCGGGCCCGACCACGAGAGCACAAGTGCTGACAGCATCACGAAGGCAAGCGCTCCTGCGTTGATTTCTTCGACGGTGACGCAACCAGCGCCGACCGGACAGGTCGTCTCGTCGAACGGTCTCGTGTTCGTGCAGCGCGATGGAACACTCACGGCGCTCGATCAGCGTACGTACGGCGTCGTCTGGGTCGGCGTATTGCCCGCGGGCTCTACGGTCGGTTCTGTTCCTGCGATTGACCTCGATGCTGCGTCCAACACTGTATTCGTCGTTGTCGCGGGCGAATCGAGCCCGCAACTCCTCGGCTTCGACGTGCGCGGCACGCGCAATTGCAAACCGCTCCTCTTCTGGTGCTCGCCGATCTTCGTCGCGCAGCTCGGTGGAACGAACGGTCCGGCGACGCCGCCGGTCGTCGCCGGCACGACGGTGTACGCGAACGGAGCGAGCGATCTCTACGCGTTCGATGCACGCGGTCAGAACGGTTGCGTTGCCAGTCAAGGAACCGCGATCTGCAGCGCGCTGTGGTCCACGCCTACCGGTGCCGCCGCGACCGGTATTGGACCAGCAGTCTCGAACGGCGTCGTGTACGACAATGTGCGCGTCGGTGCTGTCGGCGCACTTGGCGCGTTCAACGCGAGTAACGGCGACACGCTATGGACGGGTTCGCTCGGTACGTCATTGATGACGGCTACGCCAAGCGTCTCGAGCGCCAAGAGGGTCTACGTCCCGACCGCCGACGAGATCGACGTGTTCGCCGCGGGAGGCTGCGGATCCGCGACATGCCCGTCGCAGTTCGCGCTCGCAAGGAAGGCCGATGATCCCGTAGGCAGGTTCCTCGGCGGCGTCGGGATGCACGGGTCGAACGTCTTCGCAACGAACGGCAACGGATCGCTGTATTCGTGGCCGGCGTCTGGTTGCGGCTCCGCGAGCTGTCAGCCCTCAGCCGACGTCGTCGTCAACACACCGGCGGGAGGTTCCGCGGACTACGCGCAGACAGTTGCGGTCTCCGGCGCGATGATCTTCCTCACCGCCCAACAAACGGTCCTCGGCAGCAACCACGTCGTCGCTCTTGCACTCGATGAGTCGACCCTCCAGCAGATCGCGAGCTGGGATCTCGGCGCCGGAAACACCGGTCCGCCGTTGGCCAGCGTGTCGGTTGCGTGGTCCGTCGTGTACGCGCCGACCGACGGCGCGTTGATCGCCTTGCACGCGCCGCCCGTGCAGCCGCTCGCGGCGCTCGCGACCGCGCCGCTCCCGCTGAAGCCGGCGTTCTCCTCGTCGACGTTCGACTACACCGTTGCCTGCTCGACGGGAACGAACTCGTTGGTGTTCGACATGACTGCCGTACCCGGCGGTACCGTGCAGCTCGTCGCGCCGACGAAGACGAGCCCGAGCGCCTCACAGTCGGACAATGTCGATCTGCTCGAAAACCAAGCGGCTGTCGTGCGCGCCGCGGACGCTCAAGGACGCACCGCCGACTACTGGGTGCGGTGCCTGCCGCATGACTTCCCGGCGATAACGGTCGCGAATCCGTCTCCGGGCGGACCGACCCCGGGTTGGTATCTGCTCGGCGACAACAACCCGCCGCCTAACTCTGCGGCGTTCGCGATGGTGCTCGACAGCAACGGCACACCTGTGTGGTACCGGCGTGCGGGAGCCCCGATCAACGTCACGCCGCTCGGTCACGACACCGTCGCGTACTTTACGACCGGTGGGTTCTCCATCTATAACCTCGACAACGACACGACGCAATCGCTCGGCACCGTGAACGTGCCGACCGACTTTCACGAGCTCTACCCCGCGCCGAACGGGAACTACTGGATGATGTCGTATCCGCTCAAAGGCGGCGTCGACCTCACCGGTATGAACGCCAATCCGCCGCCGCCGTCCGGTCCGAACTCGACGATCGTCGACTGTGTCTTGCAAGAAGTCGACCCCCAAGGCAATCTCGTGTGGCAATGGATCATGAGCGACCATGTCGATCCACAAACCGAGACGACGCTGACGCCGGTGCCTTCGATGAACAGCAACGGAACAACCGCGTACGACGTGTTCCACTGCAATTCCATCGACCCGCAACCCGATGGCAACGTACTGGCATCGGCGCGACACGCGAACGCGCTGTACGAGATTCGCCGTTCCGACGGCGAAGTGGTCTGGAAGATGGGTGGAACGTCGACGAACAAGGATGGCGCGACGATCATCCAGATCCAGAACGATCCCTACGGCGGATTCGTCATGCAGCACGACGCGCGGATGTTGCCAAACGGCGACATCAGCGTGTTCGACAACCACACAGGAACGAGCCAGGCCGCTCGCGGCGTGGAGTACTCGGTGGACTTCAGCGCGAATACAGCACAGCCTGTGTTCTCATACACCACCTCGACGAACGCTCCTAGCCGCAGCCAGGGCGACTTCCGTCGTATGAGCGACGGACATAGCATCGTCGGCTGGGGTAACCTCGCGCCGAGCGGAGGGCCGATGTTCACCGAGATTGACCGCTCGGGGAACGACGTGTTCGACGTCTCACTGCCAGCCGGAACGTCGTACCGGAGCGTCAAGGCGCCGACCAACCGCTTCGACATCAACGTGCTACGCGCCACTGCCGGTCAGTAGACGTCTCGGGCCGTGTCCGTTCCGTCTCTACGACATCTCGACCACGACAGCGCGGCCGCAGCGACTCGTTGGCGCGGTCAACACTCGACCGATGAGGTCGCGAGAAGGTTGCGATCGACCCTCGTCCTCTTCTCGATCGCGTAGCGAAAACGATGCGCGCGCCCGCGCGCGGTAAACCCTGGCCCGTGAGATAGGCGGTAGAACGACGCGCGTTCGAAAGTCATCACCTGACGGAGCGCAGTGCGAACGATGCCCTAGCGTTGGAAACCTTGTTCCGCAGGTCAGACCGTCCTTGTGGGCGTTGAGGGGCTCGAACCCCCGACCTCCTCCTTGTAAGTTCTGCAAGCCTCATGTACGCAGGCGTTCGGGTGTGCTCGTCACGGCGCGGTGCCGAGGTGCTCGACATCGGCGAACGGTTGCGAACCTCTGTGTCCGCGGGATGGGCGCGGGATCAGCAGAGCTGTCTTGCAGCCATTTGGGGTGCGCTTGTTGCGCCGCCACGCCACGCGTCGTCCCGGGATCGGCGGCACTCGCCTTCACGGCATCGGCTCGACCTACAAGGTCCCGGTGTTCGTAAGGACGGGGTGTGCCAGTCACATAGAGATAGCCCGACACGGGTCGAGGCGTGTCAGGCCCGGCCGGATACGCCCTAGGGGTTGCCCGAGACGCGACGGATGGCCAGAGGCTGCGTAAGCCTTGCTCGCTCGACGACACGCCCGCTCCGATGTGTGTGTATGAATACTCTCCTCGGGTGCGCGTCTGGACGCTGTGCCGGGTCGGTGCGGGGATGAGACTGATCGCATCGGCCGCCGCCCGATCCGGAGATCCGCGATGCGCTGCTCGACCCGTCAGATTCGACCATGCCTCGACCGGCTGAGCGAAGCGGGGTGCTTTGCGGGGTGTCCGCCTCGCGAGTTGTGGGCCATCGCGTCGATCTGCAGCGAGATCGACGTCCCGGCCGGGCGCGTCCTCACCCAACAGGGAGCGCGCGGCCGCGAGTGCTTTGTCGTCCTGGCAGGTCACGCGGTCGTCGAACGCGACGGGGTCATCCTCGCTCATGTTCTCGCCGGTTCGATCATCGGGGAGATGGCTCTCCTTGGCGATGGCGTCCGGACCGCGACAGTGACCGCCGCGACCGACATGACCTTGATCGTTATGCGCCGGACCGACCTCGTCACATTGCGAGCACTGGGCGGCGCCCCGACTGTCTGGGATCAGGTCTACGTGATCGCCGCCGACCGTCGGGCCGTCCTCGACAAAATCGCGACCGACGCTGCGCCGTAGCTCAACCGGTCGGCCGAACGAACGGCGCGGCCCGGCATCCGGGCGCTGCCGCACTGGCACTTCATCCTGTTCGCCCACGGTTCGATCACGCCGACGGACTCGCCGGGTTTTCGATAGCCGCGAGCAGGGCGTCCCGTTCGTTCCACACTTTCTCGTAAAGGTCGGCGAACCAAGCGGTGTCGGTCATCTTCAGTCTGAGACCAAACGCGGCGTACATCTCCAGGACTTGTCGGAACCGTTCGGGACTCTCTGCATCTTCTGGCACGCTCCGGACGATAACGCGAGCGCGGTGATCGATGCGACGACTCTGTCATCAGCGGACTCTGTAGTCAGCGCGCCAGGTTATTTCGTCGGGCGCGCAGACGTCGATCCTTCAGGGCAAGAGCTGGACGCTCGACGTAGCGCCACGACAGAAACGTTGCTAGGGCAACGAGTGGGTACGCGAGGAGCACCCGCGCCGCCGAACCCCACGTCGTTCCGTACCGTGCGACCGCAAAGAAAATGGCGATGTGCCAGAGGTAGAGGCCGTATGAGACGCGACCGGCAATACAAAGGACCGGCGTGCGCAGGATCGGGCGGGCGAACCAGGGGCTCTCGATCGCTGCGAGGATCATGGCGCCGACCGCGACCGCCACGAGCGTGAAGCCTCCGCGATACAAGAAGCTGTCGGTGAAGTTCAACCGGAACACGCAGACTCCCACGACGAGAGCGCCAACGGTACCGGCCGCCCCGAAGCCGCGGCGCGGAGCCTTTTGGGCGCTCCAGAGCACTGCGCACAGCGCACCTACGAGCAAGGCGTCGGCGCGCGTGTCCGTTCGGATGTACGGAGCGAACCATGAAGACGCCTCGTACAACTGGGCGCGATGCACCATCACCGCGACGATCGCCGCGGCGATGGTAATCGCGACGATTACGGGGCGCCGCAGCCAGAGCAGCGCAAGCACAACGAACGGCCACACGAGATAGAACTGTTCCTCGACTGCGAGTGACCACAGCCCTCCGAGACCCGGTGCGCCCCGCAAGGTGTACGCGACCCGCCAGTTCGAGTAGTAGAACGCGATCGACAACACACCGGAGCGCACAGGACCCCCGGGGTAATCCGTCACGTACGCGTACACCAGATAGACGCCGAGAAGCGTGAACAGCGCAGGCAGGAGTCGCAGGGCTCGACGCCCGTAGAAGCGCCACAGCCGCAGGCGGCCACTAACAGCATGTTCGCCGAGCAGCAGACTCGTGATGAGGAATCCCGACAGAACGAAGAAGACATCGACGCCGAGGAATCCACCCTTGGGCAACCATCCCGCCGATGGCGCGAGCACAAAGTGGGTGTGATGTGCGATGACGAGCAATATCGCGATGCCGCGAATCCCGTCGAGTTCGGGCACGTGACCGAGCCCGCGCCTGCCCGGCACCTCCTCACTCACCGGCGCCCCCTCCCCTGGGTTCTGCGAGCGTACAAGCGAGCGGGCAGCCGCCGCCCGAGCTGCGCCTCGGACGACGAGTGAGGCGACTGGGAGCGGTCGAGAACAACGCCACGAACGCGACCGGATCCATCGTTGGACTCGCCGCTCCACCGCTGCGACTACTCGCGGCATGCAACACCATCGTGACTTCACGCTGGTCGCCGTCATCGTTGCTCGACCGTGTCGGCTTCGAGTGCTGCGAGCCGCGACCGTGCTTCGGTCACCCTCCTTGCAGGCCGCTCGGGGAACGTCAGCCATCGGAAGCATTAACCAGCCGCGTCACGGGCGCCTTGCAGGCCGACGGGGCGGGTGCGCGTGCGGGTGCCGGGGTAAGAACGACCCGTGTTACAGCCCTGGCGTCTCGGCGCCGTCAGTGTTGTCTGCTTGTTCCTCACGGGGTGTGGTGGCAGCGAGAAGGACACCGCAAAGCCCGCCGCGCGCGCGGTGACGAGCGTCCAGGCGCGGCCGTTGTCCGTCCGAAGCGACGGCACCCTCGACCCACATCGAATCGACCTATCGGGTATTGCGGGCGTCTCACATTCGGAGCAACTGCATGCCCAAGACTTGCTCCGCCAGACCATCCTCGCGATGCCGCGCTGGAACGACGTTGCGCAGGCGAAGAGAGGCGGCTTCGTCTCGATCGGCGACGGCTTCAGCGGCGCGGAGCACTATGTGCATTGGGATTGGATCGAGGACGATGTCATCTTCGACCCGCGGCGTCCAGAGTCCCTGGTCTACCGGGTCGAACCGAACGGCAAGCGCATACTTGAAGCCGCGATGTTCATCCTCCCGGAGCGGTACCGGCTCGACAACACGCCCGATATCGGCGGCAAGCTCGTGCAGTTCCACGTCCACGACAACCTCTGTTTTACCGACTCTCCTGCGCCGAAGTTCACGCGCCTCGCTCGGCTCGACGGCACGTGCACGCCGCCGCTCGTGAAACGCCTCACCAACACGATGACGCATGTTTGGATCCGGCCGAACCCGTGTGGCCCGTTCGCCGCGGTAGGTGGCTTCGCCAACGGCACGGTCAAAGACGGCGAGCAGGTTGCTTGCGACTTCGCACACGGCAGCGAGTCGGACTTCTGATGACCGGGACGCTGTCAATGCACCCGACCGCGGGGACACCAAGGTGCTGGTCGGAGCGTACGCAGCGAACATCATGCGGTCGGTCACGCTTCCGTGGCCGCGGCGTCGCGTCCTACGACGCGGAGAGTCCAGGTCGCGCTGGTCGGTCTCGGCGGCGGACGTGGTGGTGGCCGGGCACATGGTGTGGCGCGGCCGGGCGGCTCGCCGACGCGGATCGTCTCGCGGCGGGCTTGGGGTTGGTGCCCGACCAAATTTTCTTGGCGGGGCAACTTTGTACGCGAAATGTTTGGCGCTGGAGACGAAGCGGCTGATTGGGACCACAGCAGGGGCGCAAGATTTCACGCGAAATGTTTCGCGCGACGCGCCGGACCGGTCCGCAGCCCGGTCGATTGTCACCCACGTGCTCGTCGGTGTGCCGGCGGTCAGCGACGAGGTGATCCTGCGCAACCCGTGCGTCGTCCCCGGCGCGGGTGTGGAGCACGCACCAGAGCGGCCGGTGGCAACCGTCGCCGACGTCTGGGCTGCCGCGGACGCGATGCCGGACCGGTACCGGTGCCTCGTCTTGCTCTTCGGTTTCGTCGGCGTCCGGCGCGGTGAAGCCCTCGGTTTGGAGTGTCGGCATCTCAACCTGCTGCACGGCACCTTGACGGTTGAACAGCAGCAGCAGGAGCTTGCCGGTGGCCGTCTCGTGCTCACCGAGCCGAAGTCGGAGGCAGGGAAACGGACGTTCGCGCTGCCCCCATTTCTCGTCAAGGAACTGGAACGGCACCTCTCCCGCTACGCGGCGCCGGGGCCGCGCGGCCGGGTGTTCGTGGGTGAGCGCGGCCAGCCGGTCCGAGCCAAGACCCTGTACAAACACTGGCACCGCGCCCGGGCCGCCGCCGGGCTGCACGCCGGGTTCCGCTTGCACGACCTCCGCCACACGGCCCACACCCTCGCCGCCGGGAGCGGCGCAACAACGCGCGAGCTCATGCACCGAATGGGCCACGCATCCCCAGCCGCCGCCTTGCGATACCAACACCGAACGCAAGATCGTGACGCCGCCCTCGCCCGGACCCTCGGGGACCTCTTCACCCAAGATCGACACGAACCCTCCGGCCCGCACCAAGCAGCCCGCCGATGACCTCGTTTTGACCCTCGCCGCGGGATCCTCGCGGGATGGCAGCGAAGCGACATGACGTCGACACGCCGATCAGCGCGCACGTCGCTGCGTTGACCTGGGCTTTCGCGGGTGGGCGTTGAGGGGCTCGAACCCCCGACCTCCTCCTTGTAAGGGAGCGGGAGCTTTGCGTAGTGCGCACCTGCAAAAACGCAGGTCGACGACGAGCGCAACGACGCGAGTTATCACCTGGACGAGAAGCACTAAAACAGCCTCCTTTTCACGGTCGCCGATGAACCAATCCTAGAAAGGGCTGACGAACGGCAACTCCGCACGCGTGCGGAGTTTTCCGTTGGAGTTACACCGAGTCAGAAGCCACGTCGAGCGCTTTGGTGGCGATGATGTCCCCGACGTAAGTGGAGACCCTCGAACGCGGCCTAAGTCCGGACGAGAGGACGCGGCAGCTGCAGACGCGACGTCGCACGGGTCTTGCGCGCGACCGTGCTCTGCCACGGGATGATGACGGCCGGCAGGACGAACTCAATCACGGTGAGGATCTTGAAGAAGACATGCGGCGATCCGGTGGCCTTCATCGACAACAGGCGACTCGCACCAGCAAAGCCGAAGCCAGTTTCACATGCCCGAACGATCACGGTCTCTGACTCAGGTCGCTGCGCAGCCCCGAGGAGCAGAACGCCGAATACCGCGTACCACGACGCGTAGAAACGGAACTCGCTATCAACGTTGGCTGACAGGTCGCCGCCGTCCAAAACGTTGGCACCGCCCTGGACGACGGCTGAGCCCGCGACGGCCGCTACCACACTTATCGCGCGGAGTACTGCTTGAAGTCCGCGCCTGCTGGTCATGGGCGCCATCCTCACTGCACCGACGCCCGTGACGAGTTCCGCGGCAGGCGCGCCATCGCCGTCAGCGGACGTCATTGCTACCAACGCTGCAGTCCGAAGGCGGCTGGCACATAACGCTGCTGTCGTGTTCAGTCCGAATGTCGATCAGATCGAGCACTGGAACGCCGACGATGGGTAGTGGGTCATTTTGATTTTGGCGGGTACGATTGCGGGCGATGAGACTGTTCGCCGCCCTTCCTGCGCTGGGTTGTGTCTCGATATCTGCGCTACCGATGCTCGCGACGCGCCGCCACCACTAGACGGTTACTGCTCGCCCTTCGTAGGTGTAGCCCATCGGTTTCGGCTCACCCTTGAAGTAGTAGGTCTCGATCTTCTCGATGTTGAACCCGGCCTTCTCGATGTCCTCGGAGATGTGGCGGGTGAGATGGCAGCCGCCCGCTAGACGCTTGTTCAGCGGTTCGATGCGTGTCTGGAGGCGGGCGACCTTCTCGTCGGGCGCGTGGCCATGTTCCACGAAGTGAAACGCTCCGCCCGGCTTCAGCACACGTCGCAGCTCGGCGAGCGCGGCTTCCAGGTTCGGAATCGTGCAGAGCGTCCAAGTGGACAGCACGCCGTCGAACGTGCCGGATGGCAGGTCGAGATGCTCGCCCGTGAGACCCCCGTATTCGATCGGCACCGAGGATTTCGCGATGCGCCGTTCGGCGATCCGCATACAGACCTTCGACGGTTCGATGGCAACGACCTTCGATACCTCCGGGGGGTAGTAGCGGGCGTTGAGCGCGGTGCCGAAGCCGACTTCGACAACCGCGCCGTGGAGTCCGTCGCAGACCCGGGCGCGGACCTCACGGTTCGGCTTGCGGGCCATCACCTTGTCTTGGAATCGCGGCAGTATCTGTTCCTGGTAAAAGCCCATGGCGCGATGTTGCTCCTGCCGGGCGGGGAACGCCATCCGGAAGTTCCCTGACCAATAGTTCAAGCCGTTTCCCGCGCCGACTTCGACGACGCGACCGTGTACAGATCGGAAAGCAACCGACGGCGGTGTTCACCGGCGCCGGCTTCCTCGCCTGCCGCTGCGACGCGCTGGTAGACACGCGCGAACAGCGTGGCGCAGAGTCGTCTTTGACCTCGTCATCTACCTAGCTTGCTGCGGGCCGCAGACTGTGACGTTCGAGCAGCGTCGGGAGACTGTCCCAGTCCATGCGAATACCAGAGCGTTGCTCCATCGCCGCGACTCGCGTTCCCGCATCGGGTTGGCCGGCGATAGTTGCCGCGACGTCTTCGTAGAAACGCTCGAGGCCGCCGGGTATCACTACGTCGAGAGCGCGGGCTGGCTTTGCGGAAGCGTTCCAGAAGGTGTGTTGCACGCCGCGCGGCTGAATGACTGCGGTACCCGCCGGAGCAGCGAGGACTTCGTTACCGACCTGGAACGTGAGGCAGCCGTCGAGCACGTAAGAGACCGCATCTTCGCGTTCGTGGATGTGCAACGGCCCGGACAAGGTCCGAGACGCGAGCTCGGCCTCGAACAGCGAGATCGCCGAGCCGAAGGCGCTCGGCACGACCGTTCGAAACGCCAGTTCGCCGAACTGGAAGGTCTGCGCCGTCCCTGGACGCATCAAGTGATCAGAAGGTGTGCCCTTCATCGCTGCTCCTCGCGCCGGTGTCATATTCGCTGACGTAGATGAGATTCGTCCACGAATCTAATATCCGCTCGCGAATAGCAGCGTCAACTAGGAAGGTGAAACCGTGGCAGCTGAACCATTGACGCCAAATCGTCGCCGAGAGCTGACGCGCAGCGCCCTCCTCGACGCTGCGGAGACCGTCTTCGCCGAACGCGGCTACGAAGCGGCGGCGCTCGACGACATCGCCGCGACCGCGGGCTTCACGAAAGGCGCCATCTACTCGAACTTCGGCAACCGCCAAGACCTCTTCCTGGCGGTCATGGGGCGCCACAATCAACGACTCCTTGACGCCTATGCCGGCCTCCTCGAGAAGTCGACGACTCCGCCCGACGCGACGGCTATCGCACGAGTGTGGACTGAGCACGAGCTCGCCAACCGCACGATGCTCGCACTCGCGTTGGAGTTTCGGCTTCGGGCCCTGCGCGACGAAGAGACCGGACGCTTGCTGGCGGAGTTCGAGCGCCAGACCGAGCAGTTGATCGCCCGCTTCGTCGCCAAGAGGCTCTCCGACGTCAGCGCGGCAATCGACGTACCGATCGAAGAGTTCGCGGCCATCGTCTATGCCGCGAATCAGGGCCTTTGGCAACACGTCGCGACGTGCGCCACCAAGCATCCTCAGCTCTTCGAGACATTCCTTGAAGTGCTCATGCGGGGCGCGAGCGCGGACCCGGCGCCGGCAAGGACCAGTCGACGGAAGGCTTCCTCAAGGAAGTAAGCGTGAGGCGTCATGGGGCATGACGGTCCCGTCTCCTTTCCCTCGGTCCGAGAATCTCACATACGCGGCCTCGAACGCGGTACCCGTATGAGCGTTACCACTGGGGCCACCCGCGTGGGAGTTGGCCGGTCGGTAGACCGTCCTGTACGCCTCCGGGCGCACCCACACCCTGGAGGAACCGAGAGAAGTTGACTCCGAACGCGGTTGGGTTCGATCCGTTGTACTGGCCGTAGCTACGGGCCATCGTGTTGGGCAACGCGTTGCCATCCGCCCAACCCATCTCGATCCCGTCGGGGCCCGCATACATGTGACCGAGGACGGTGTTCGATGTCACGGTGTCCCCAACCTGGACGCTCGGCGCGATGTCCTCGGCAGCAAAGACGACGAGTCCGTTCGCGGGTCCCTCGGTCAGGCGGTAGGCGATGAAGGTGCCGCCGGGCCATCCGTTGCCCAGGGTGTTGAGTACCACACCGTTGCCGATCGCGTAGATCGGGCCGAAGCCCGCGAAGTCAACGCCCTGGTCAATCCGTTCGGGCGTGAGCGCGGTGATAGCACGTAGCGGATTCGCGTAAGCGCCCGATGAGCGCGACGGTCCGGGTGGTGGCGAGGGTCCGGGTGAGGGTGCGGCGACGGAGGCCGTTTGTTGGGTTTGCGGCGACGCTCCGGCGGCAGCGAGCCCGCGTTCGGCTGTCCGCTTGGCAGCTTGTCGCTGTTCGTCGGCGACCGCCAAGAGGGAACGGAGGTCACCGGAGACGTGGCTCAGCGTCGCCTCGTCGGACGCGATCGCCGACGTGGCCGCGTCATGAGCCTTCGTAAGGTCGCGAAGCGACTTCGTGGCGCGGGCCTGTTTGGACCGCATGTTGCTTCTCGCCGCCTCGGTGCGGTCTTGGGCGACGCGCAACGCGTTGAGCGCGTCGCCCAACCTGCTGTTGACTGCGCCGAGGTACTGATTCTGACTGAGCGTCGCTGTGATGCTCGCGGTGCCGCTGAGAAGCGCGAGTGTCGAGTCCATCCCCGAGTTGCTTGTGTATGCCCTGACCGCCACACGACGCGCGGCGAGCTTGGCCGCCGTCTCGGCACGCTCGTCGGCCGCGAGAAGCCTTTGGCTATCAGCGAGCTGCACGTCGAGCGAGCTGACCTGGGCTTGGAGTTCGTTGTAGCGACTGACGAGCGACTTCACCCGCTCACCTTGCGCCGCAATCTTGTGTTTCAGCGCGGTTATCTGCGCCTGGTCGGTCGCGACATTGGCACCGGCCGAACCCGACGACCCGATCAGCGCTGTCAAGATGAGACTGAACGCACTCAACATCGCAACAGCGGTGCGCTCGTGTCGCCGTCGAAACATCACGAACCTGTTCCACAACCGCCACACAAGCCCACGAAGCTAGCGCAGCCAGCTTTGACGGTCCCGACGTTGCGTCAACTCGGTATTACGCCCCATCTACTGCCGGGGGGTTGATGGCCAAGGGGCCAACGTCACAACCCTGGTACGTCGGGATCGCTGCGGTCGCAGTCCCGAAGACGCCATTGGAAGCCGGGCTCGCAGACGAGAGTACGACCGAAGCCGACAAGCCGACGAGCATGCCCACGCATACGCGGAGATGCGAACTCGCGCCGTCGAGCGACCGGCGTAAGGAGGGGTGGGCATCGAGCTCGTTCGGGATGCGTCGAAATCGCATTCCATCACGAAGCGCGCGCGGCCCGCCCCGCTGCGGCAACAGGACTTCGCGCCGTCCCGCGTCCTACCCGTACGTGTCATTGATGCGGGTACTTGGTGAAATACCGTCGCCGGCCACCGACTACGACGTATCGTAGTTGTCAGACTACCCTGCCGGAAACGTCACAGCGGCGCGACAACGGGGGTCGTCTCGCTGACTAGACAGGAGCGTTCGTGTATTCGTCTCGTGTCACGTTGCTCATCTTGGCAGTTGTCTTGGCTGGGGCCACCGCCGCCTGCGGCTCGAGTTCCGGAACGACGGCGGGGCGTACGGTGAGTGTCGGCATGCGGCGTACGTCCTTCGAACCGCCGATCGTGTCGGTTCGCTCCGGCGAAACGATTGCATTTCGGTTCAGCAACAACGACGAGACAACACATGAGGCATACATCGGGGACTCTGCAGCGCAAGACGCACACGAAGCCGAGATGATGGGCGGCAGCAGTCACGACATGCATGGCGCCGACAACGCTGTCAAGGTAGAAGCCGGACAGACGAAGTCACTCACATATACCTTCTCGTCACCAACCACCCTTATCGTCGGGTGCCACGAGAAAGGGCACTACGGCTCGGGCATGAAGATGACCGTGACGGTCAGATGATCATGTTCAGCGATCGTTCGTACGCGCGCAAACGGGAGCCGTTACTCATTGACCAACCGTGCGCAAGCAGCGTTGCGTCCACCGCACGCTCCGCCGTCGTACTCCCTATCGTCACCCCGCTGACGTCGCACTCCTCGGCCGGGAGCAGCAGCGGACGATCCGCTCGCCGAGGTGCAAGCCGCGGTCACCGCAGCACAAAAGGCCGCCGACAAAGTCCGATGCCGCGCAGACGGGCGACGCAACGCGACGCGACGCAACGCAGCGCGCACAGGCAAGACGATTGCAGCGCTGCGCGACGAACGGCAGCATCTCCGGTGGATCGTCCGTGAACGCGCCGCGCTCCTCTACAGAGCTCACCGATCCCATTCGGCGAACTGCTGGATATCACCGACGGCGATGTTCTCGAAGCGGCGAGGCGCGCCGAATTGTTCGACCACAGCGACGCAGGAAGCAACCTGGCGATCAGACGTCTCGGCGCGACCACCGAAGATCTCCGCCGCTCGGAGGCGACGCTTCGAAAGACGCCGGACTACAGCACTCACGTCGAGATCGGCCTTGGTAGCGCAGACGACACAAAGACCGACCCACATCCAACCGACGCTTCGAAAGACGCCGGACTACAGCACTCACGTCGAGATCGGCCTTGGTAGCGCAGACGACACAAAGACCGACCCACATCCAACCGTACGAGGGCACTGCTCGCACTCACCGCCCCTCGCAGCACGGGATCGTGCCAGACGCTGGATGGCGAGCGCGGCACTCGGGTTATCGCCCAGCGTCGTAATGCTCCGGGTTCTCGACAAACCGTTGCAGGCACGTCTGTGAGCAGAAGACGACATCTCTCCCTCGCCATGACAGGCGCGCGGTCTCCGTATCCGGCGCCAGCTCCATGCCACATACGGGGTCAACGTCGCGATCGCGAAGTTCGAGTTCTGGTGCAACCGCAAAGAGCTCAACTTCTTCGGCGATTCCCTTCAACCGACGACCACCTAGCGAAGTCAGCTGCGCGTCGGTTTGATCAGCGTCGGCGGCGGCAACGCCGGCCGTGACGAGGAACTGGCCGCGGCCCGCTTCGCCCACGACGCGTGCCGCAAGATTCACATCGCGCCCGACGTAGTCCCCCTCGCGGTAGAGCGCGAAGCCAGCGTGGCCGCCGAGCCGTACTCCGGGGAAGTGCCCTTCGTGGGCGGTCTGCGCGCGGATATCCAAGCCCGCCCGCAGCAGCGCACGCGCGTCAGGCAACAGAAGCATGAACTCGTCGCCGATCTGCTTGATGACGCGTCCCTCGTGGTGCCGACAGGCGTCGCGCACGAGTTCGGAGAAACGGTCGACGACCCCGGCCGCTGCGGCATCCCCCATGGCCTCCGTGAGCGGGGTGAATGAGGCGAGATCGACAAAGAGGACGGCCACAGGGACACGGCCGATCTCGTCCGCGGGCGAACCCATTTCCTCGCGCAGATGAAGCAGCATGTCTTCGCGCAGAGCGGCCTCGAATGCCTTCCGGTGGAAGTACAGAAGCGCCGGCTCGAGCACCGGCAGTAAGGGTCCGGCGGCGGCCTGGGTTGCGGCGACAAGGTCAGCTCCGGCGACGCCTTCGGCGCGCAGTCGCTCGTGCACGTACATGTGAAACAGTCGGTTCTCCGCCTCGGCGACTCGTCGGAGCGCATCGACATAGACGCGCATTAGCTGCGAGAGCGCATCCTCAGGGAAGCCCACCTCGAGCGCGACGCGCGCCATCCGCAGCATCGCGATGTCGTCGTCGTAGAACAACTCGTCGTCGGTGAACGCGACGATGGCTGCGATGCGTGAAACGACGTTCGCGTCGAGCCCGACCTCTCCTGCGATCTCGTCGACCTGCGTCAGACTCCGCGGCGCGACACCACGCACGCCGATCATCGCGATGTACTCGCCGAGCATGTCGCGGCGCTGGGTGACCTCTGCGAGAGTTTTGGGCGGCACGCCGTGGCGTACCACGAACTGGATCAGCCGGGCCCGATGGAGGTCCATCTCGACGAGCTCCGTCTCGCATGAAAGCAAACCGAGCTCCTGCCACATCTGGACGACGTGAGCTGACTCCCCTATCAGCCTTGCGAGATCGTCGAGGGTCAAGGAGTCACCCGGCCGGCGCGCCTTGCCCGCGCATCTGTAGTTCCATCAGCGACACAGGCCCAGCAGATCCGCCGCCCACGGCTCGACGAGTATGAGCGAGGTTGCGAGACCGCCAATCGCGACGAGCACCGCACTTATCGCGCCAATCTCAAAGCATCGGGATGGTCGGGGCACGTCGTTGAGAAGCGATTCAACGCGTTCTACAACGCCGGTGTCGGCCATACCGAGGGCCATATCGATGGCGCCGGTTTGTGCCAGCGCGGCGCGTGCGATCGCTCGTGCCACCACAACACGGCTGCCGACCTCGCGCACGGCTTCCTCGTCCGCCCAGCGCTCCGTCGCATATCGAACCCGCCGGTAGAGCGGCATGAGCATCGGGACCGCGGCCCCTGCGAGCTGCGTCAGCCGGACGAACCGGTGGTGATGACAGCGGAGGTGCGCCCGTTCGTGCGCCAGGAGCGCACGCCGTTCATCCGGTTCAAGTGATCGCAACATCCCTGTCGAGACGACGACTTGACCGTGATGACCAAGCTGGCCGGGAAGCGCGAAGGCGGTCGGCACGTCGGACGGTACGATCGCGAGATCCCTCTGACCTTTCGGCGCCCGAAGGCGTCGCTGGCACAGAAACATTCGTAGTGCCGAGAAGACGGTCGCGCCAAGAGCGAGAATCGCGCCAGCGCCGACTGGTGAGATGGTGCCCCGATGGGTCGCGAGGAGTTTGCTGCACCAAGAAAGCCGTTCCGCGACGCCGTGGAGCTGAACAAGGTTCGAGCTGGCGACGAGCAAGAGTGTCCAGAGCGTGGAGAGCGCCGATACAACCGCGAGCATCGTGATGGCGCGCGTCGCCGTCGCGGGCCGAATGTGGCGCGAGATCAGAAACGCCACTGCGGCGCTGCCGGCGGCCACCCCCACAGCGACGAATACAGCGCGGTGCACGTCAACGCCTCTTACGGTCGCTGCCGTCGAGCACGGCCTTCAGTGCGCGCGCCTCGCGAGCGGAAAGCGAACGAGCGAAACCGTTGAGCGCGGCTTTGCGGTCCGAAGCGGCGGCCAGTATGGCTTGCATACGCTGTGCCGTGAGTTCCGCCTCGGTGACGGCCGGCGCGTATGCGTAGGCCCTTCCTCGGCGTTCGCGGGTCACAAGGTCCTTCTGCCATAGCCGCGTGAGAATCGTCATGATCGTTGTATACGCGAGATCAGTGTCCAGCTCGTCCCGAACGTCAGCCGGTGTCGCGGCCTCGTCCATTGTCCAGAGCGCGCTCAGCACTTCATGCTCTAGCTCGCCTGTCAGGCGTCGGTCGTTCACTCGCAACTCCTTCAGCCGGGTTTCCCGACGAGATGTTGACGCGATTGTGCCTGATTCGGTGAGACGTGCGTCGCTTCTCTATGCAGACCTTTCGCCGTGGTCGTCCGGGGCAGCCGACCCGCGTCCCGGACGGTGACTGAGCCGTGCGCCCGACGTTACGGTCACAAAACCCGCTACAAAAAGCGCGCCCGCCAGAATGCCGAGGCCAAATGCGGCCCTGCGGAATACGACAGATGCAAGCAGTGCGACGCTCCCGAGGATGACCGCGGCCTCAATCGCTCGTCTATTGCCGCCCCTGCGGCTCATCGTTGCCACTCAACGATCGCCGTCTGTGGAAGGGCGCCGATGACCAGGCGGACAGGACCTGTGGCGACTCCGAGCGCGTCATATTCCAACGAGCCGGCGCGATGACTGCGGCCAGGCTTGTCGCCGTTCCAATGAGCGTGTCCCCATGTGCGACCGCCAACGGTGAGTATCGAGGACTCGGCAAGGTCCCCGTCGAGCGTGCCCGACCGCGCATCGAGGGAGACATCGAAGCGTGCTCGCGCGCTGTTGAGTATCCGGGGTGTCACTGTGACCTCAACGTTGCCTACTGCGACCTTGCGCGGCGGAAGCCCAGGGACCTGAGCCTCGCTGCTAGCGCCTTGACACGACGAGACAAGCATTGCCGCAGCGGCGAGCGCGCTCAAGCGCGGGCGCACACGGTGCCCGAATCGTTACTCGCCACTTCTGTCCCTTCGCGGACGGTTCGTACAACTACGCTATGTCGTAGTTTCGAGAACCGGTGCGCGTCCAGCACTAGTCCCGTGGCGCGCGCTTTCAACACTCTGCGCGCGCAGCGCGCGGATTGGAGAAGCGCCTGATCTACGACTTAGTGTCGTAGCCTTCGCGACGGCGCCGCTTTCGCGTACAACTGGAATGGCGCGAACCAGCGCTCCGTAAGGACCCACGACCGGCGTTCGCCCAGAGAGAGTCCCCATGAAGCACCGATTCGCTCGCCTGGCGGCCGCCGGGATGAGTATCGCGCTCATCGCCAGCGTGCTCAGTGTTGGAAGCGCTTCTGCCGCGACCGTCGACGACAAACGAGCGCAGGCCCAGAAGCTGCAACAAGAAATCGAAGCAAACGGTGAAAAGATCTCAAGATTGGCGGAGCACTACGACGAAGCGAAACTTCGGCTCGACGACGCCACCATGAACATCGCACGCGTTCAGGAACGAGTTGCAGGCGCGCAGGCTCAGACTGATCGTATTCGCGCCCTCGTCGGTCAACGTGTGGTGGCGATGTACGTCGACGCTGGTGCAGAAACGCCACTCAACTGGATCGACACGTCAACGATGAACGAGGCAGGAAGTCGCGCCAAGTACGCGACCTCAACCGCCGACCGAGATCTCTTGCTGCTTCAGCGACTCGCAGGCGCCCGTGAAGACCTGCATTCGACGCAAGCTCAGCTCGAGAAGGCACGCAAGGACGCGCAAGATGAGATCGACGCGATCGACGCTCGGCGGCGTGATGTTGAGGCCGCCAACGGCAGACAGGCGCAGCTTCTCGCTCGGGTCAACGGAGAGATCGCGACGCTGATCAAACAAGATGAAGCGCGCAAGGCGGCCGCGGAAAAGGCCCGCAGCGACGCCCAACTTGCAAAACTGCGCGCCGCCGCGCCGAGACCGGCACCCCCGAGGGGTGGCGCGGTGGCGCCAGCTGGCACCATGGGCTCAATCAGCCCGCCCGTCCCCAACACTCCTGCCCCATCGGGCGGCGCAGCCGCCGCAGTCGCGTATGCAAATGCGCAACTCGGCAAGCCATACCAATATGCCGGCATCGGACCAGACTCTTACGACTGCTCCGGACTGACGATGATGGCGTGGGCGCAGGCCGGCGTGTCCATGCCGCACGGCTCAATTGCCCAAGGCAACATGTTCCCGCGCGTCCCCGACAACGCGATGCAGCCCGGCGATCTCGTCATCTATTACCCCGATCACCACCACGTCGGCATGTACGTGGGCGGCGGCATGACCGTCTCCGCGACACACACGGGCGACTTCGTGAAGCTCCAACCGGTCTTCCGCGAGGGATTCCAGTACGCCGTGCGCCCGGGATAACGGCTCGGGAGATCTCGCAGGAACCTCATGGGAAGAAGTCGCGGATGCGTCAGTACAGTACGTCCGTCGCGTCCACCGAACACGGCGTCGCGACGGACGCAGAGCACAAGAACACCCTGCAGGTTGAACTTGTGCGAACGCATCGCCCTGTCTGCAACGCGATCGCTCTGCCCTTGGTCTTGGCGTCCTGCTGGCTCGTTCGTCACCGCCTGAGCCCAGCGGTACGCAAGTGGCGCGCGGGAGCCGGAAAACGCCTCAGCGTCGGGGGCTTGCGCGTTCGCATTGCTGGAGAGAGTGGTCGCGTATTCCTACTTCTGCATGGGCTGGTCGCGAGCGGCGACTACTTCGGGAGCGCGTTCGACCAACTGGCGGACGGCGGGCGGCTCATAGCTCCCGACCTCGCGGGATTCGGAGGATCGATCGACGCGCCCTTCACCGACTACGGGCTCGCGGGCCAGCTCGAGGCGCTTGACTCGGAAATGAACGCGGTGTCGCCCGGGTCTCACCATGTCGTTGTCGCCGGGCACTCGATGGGCGCGCTACTGGCGTTGTGGTGGGCAGCACGTCACCCAGAGGGCGTGCAACGCGTTGTGGCGTGGAATCCGCCCTTGCAACGATCCGGCCTCGAGATGCGGCGCGCGATTACTCGTATGAGCCTGTTCGATCGGTTGTTCGCGCTCGATACCGATGCCGCGAAGCTCGCGTGCGCGTGGATGTGCCGTCATCGTCAGCTGGCAGGCTGGTTGGCAGCAGTCGCCAACCCATCGCTCCCCGTGCCCATCGCGCGTGCGGGAACCCAGCACACCTGGGTGTCCTACTTCGGCGCACTCGAGGGCATCCTCCTGCGCGACCAGGTGGAGACGCCATTGGCCAGGCTGGCACGGGCGGGCGTGGAGGTGGTGCTGTGCGTTTCCTCCGAAGAGAGCATCGCAGACGCAGCGTACGCAGCGGAACTCGCGTCGAAGTACCCCGGGTGCGAACTCCGGGTGGTCGGGGGCAATCATCATCTCCCCCTGGTTGCACCCGCTTGGTGCGTCGAGACGCTGCGGGCCTGACGACGCCTCCCGTCGGGCTCGGAAGGGCCGAAGGTCCGCGCACCTGGGGCAGGATGGAACTCACAACGACACGACGTCGTAGCGATGATGGCTACGGGCAAGGCTGCGGAGGTGCCCGATGATGATGTGGTGGTGGCACGGCACAGGTTGGGACTGGTTCTGGATGAGCGCAATGATGGTGGTGTTCTGGGGGCTCATTGCCGCGGCGATCGTTGCGGTCGTGCGATCGCTCGGGAGCCGGCCCACAAGCGACGTGCCGAGCATCCTGGCGGAGCGCTACGCGCGTGGTGAGATCGGCGCCGACGAATACCACCGGCGCTTTGACGATCTCGCGCCTCACGCCGGGCGCTAACGTGGCGACGGACGGCGGTACCACGACAGTCGTACTGGAGACGCGCGGTCTGCAATACGCGACCGAGAGCGCTGTCGTGGAACGGGTGCTGGGGAACCGGCAGGGCGTTGTGCACGTCGACGCGAATGCGGTCGCACAGACCGCGACCGTGGAGTTCGATCCCAAGGTGACGACTATCGCGGCGTTGCGTCAGTGGGTCGAGGAGTGCGGTCTGCATTGCCGAGGCGTGTCGGTACCCGAGCACGTCTGTGATCCATTGCATGGCGCGCCTTCGGAAGCGGGGCCGCCGCATGCCGAGAAACATGGCCACGACGACATGTCGATGGCGGCGATGGCGGCCGACATGCGGAATCGTTTCGTGGTCGCCGCGGTCTTTTCCGTACCCATCCTGTTGTGGTCGAGTATCGGGCGCGACGTGCTGCACTTCACCGTCGCGGCGCCGTTCGGGATGCGCGACGACGTCTTCCAGCTGCTCCTCAGCTTGCCGGTCGTGTTGTGGTCGTCGGCGATCTTCTTCCGAGGCGCGTGGCGCGCGTTGCGGGCGCGAACTCTCGACATGATGGTGCTCGTCGCGGTCGCAATCGCGGCCGGATGGGTGTATTCGGTGGGGGTGACGCTGACCGGCGGCGGGGACGTGTTCTACGAGGCCGCGACGGTGCTGACCGCGTTCGTGCTGCTCGGTCATTGGTTTGAGATGCGCGCACGTGGCGGCGCGAACGAAGCGATCCGGCGGCTCTTGGATCTCGCCCCGCCGATGGCGGTCGTCATCAGGAACGGCGAACCGGTCGAGGTCCCGACGGCAGATGTCGCGGTGGGCGACGTGCTGCTCGTCCGGCCGGGCGCAAAGGTGCCCGTCGACGGCGTCGTGGAGCAGGGCGACAGCGAAGTCGACGAGTCGATGGTCACGGGTGAGAGCCTGCCAGTGCACAAGGAGTCGGGCGCGACGGTCACGGGTGCGACGATCAACACGAACGGCGCCCTGCGCGTGCGGGCCACAAACGTCGGCGCTGACACTGCACTCGCGCAGATCGTCAAGCTCGTACAGGAGGCACAGAACTCCAAGGCGCCGGGCCAACGCCTTGCCGACCGAGCGGCGTTCTGGTTGGTCTTCGTTGCGCTCCTCGGCGGTTTGGGCACCTTCCTCGCGTGGTTCGTCGTCGCCGGGCGCTCCGCACAGGACGCGCTGTTGTTCGCAATCACGGTCGTGGTAATCACGTGCCCGGACGCGCTCGGCCTCGCGACGCCGACGGCGATCATGGTCGGGACGGGCCTGGGCGCGGGCCGCGGTGTGCTGTTCAAGCACGCAGAAGCGCTCGAGACCTCGGCGCGTATCGACGTCGTGGTCATGGATAAGACCGGCACCCTGACGAAAGGCGCACCCGAAGTCGTCACCGTTGTGACGGCCGACGGCATTAGCGACGTCGGCATGTTGCGCGCCGCCGCCGCAATCGAGCGAGAGTCCGAGCACCCCCTCGCGGTCGCGATCGTGGAACGCGCCGAAGCGCTCGGCGTTGCAGCGATTCGGTCGGCGACGTTCGAGAACGTGCCCGGCCACGGTGCGGTGGGCATCGTCGAAGGTCATCGGGTCGCGGTCGGCAACCGGCGGATGATGCAGCGGGAGGGCGTCCAACTGGACGCACTTGCGTCGTCGCTCGAGGAGCTCGCAGGGACCGGACACACCGTGGTGATCGTCACCCTCGACGGTCGGGCGGTGGGGCTCATCGCGATCGCCGACGCCACCCGCCCGACGTCCGCGGTGGCGGTCATGCGGCTGCATGAGCTCGGCGTACGAGTGGCGATGCTGACGGGCGACAATGCAGCGACCGCGCAGCGCATCGCAGCGGAGCTGCGTATCGACACCGTCATCGCCGAAGTCTTGCCCGGGGACAAGGCGGCGAAGGTCGCCGAACTCCAGCGGAACGGCCAACATGTCGCCATGGTCGGTGACGGCGTGAACGACGCGCCCGCGCTCGCGCAAGCGGATCTCGGGATCGCGATCGGAGCGGGCACCGACGTCGCTATCGAGACCGCCGACGTGGTGCTCATGCGATCGGACCCACTGGACGTCGCGGTCGCACTCGAGATCGGGCGTGGCACGGTCCGCAAGATGCGACAAAATCTCGGATGGGCTATCGGCTACAACGCGATTGCCCTTCCCATCGCAGCCGGCGTCTTCGAGCCCGCGTTCGACGTGGTGCTGAGACCCGAGATCGCCGCACTCTCGATGTCGGGGTCGAGCTTCCTCGTCGCGGTCAACGCACTGTTGCTCAAGCGGCTGCGTCTGCCGAACCAGGTGCCATCGGTAGACCGGCAGCGTGGCGCAGAACCGGCCGACAACCGAAAGCGCGAGCACGCGTTGGGAGAGGTGCATCGGTGAAGGGCGCGCAAGACACTCGCGAGCTCGAGCATCACTGACCCCGCCTCGTCCTCGATCCCGTCGTCGATGACCCAGTTCTGACGTCCTACATTCGCTCCCGCGAATCTGCAATTTCGGCCCTTCGTGACTTACACATGCTGTGTGAGCACGGATGAGCCCCTGAATCTCGAGACGTGGTACCGCGAGGTACACCCGCGGTTGATCACCCTGTTGGCCGCGACTGCCGGCGAGGTCGACCTCGCCTGCGACGCCGCCGACGAGGCGTTGGCACGCGCCTACGAACGTTGGGCACAAGTCTCCCGAATGGCCTCACCAAGCGGGTGGACCTACCGCGTGGCACTCAATGTCGTGCGCCGGCGCGCCCGGCGGCGGGCAGTGGAACGGCGTCTTGTCGGACGGCCACGACGCGAGGACGTGCCGGGGCCGTCGGGCGAACTCTGGCTGTTGGTCGCGGCGTTGCCACCCCGCCAACGCACTGCAGTGCTGTTACGGCATGTGGGTCAGCTCACCGAGCATGAGATCGCGGAGGTGATGGACGTTGCGCGAGGCACCGTGTCCTCCACCCTTCGGGCCGCGTACCAACGGTTGGCCATCGCCGTCGCCGACGATCAAGCGATATTGAAGGAGTCCGCCAATGAGTGACCTCAACGAGCGTGTGGCGCGGGCGGTCGAGTCGCCCATCGCTTCGCCTCCAGAGCTCGAGGCGATCGAGCGCCGCGCAAGCGGATACGGTCGCCGTCGGACGCGGCGTGTTGTCGCCGGCGTTGCGCTCACAGGCGTCGCGCTCGTCGGCGTATTCGCGCTGACACGCGGCGAAGACCGTCGGCCTCGCGTCGCGATTGGCCCAACGGTCTCGAACCCCAGCACTCCCGCGGTGACGACCGACGACGCCGGGTACAACGTTTCGAATCTGGTCAACGATCTTGCAGCCGCGGGAATGAAGGCGTCGGTTACCGGCGCCGCACCAGGCAACCCGCTCGACACCGAAGCGCATTTGCTGTGCGTGAACGGCACCGAAGTACGGGTCTATGAGTATCCCGACCGCGACTCCCGAGTGGGCATCTCGAAGAACATCAGTCCCGACGGCTCCAGCATCGGAAACGGCCACGGCATGGTCACGATCGCCGAATGGATCGGACCACCGCACTTCTACGCACGCGGCCGCATCATCGCGCTCGTGCTACAGAACGATCCTCCCCTGCTGCACGCACTCACCCGCATTCTTGGCCCGACGGTCAGCCCCCGAGCTGGGATCCGCACCACGACCTTCAAAACTCACTGCGCCAACTGATTCAGCGCCTCGGCGGCGGCGGTCCTTACCACGGCGTGATCGACTTCCGAGCTCGCAGTCGGCCGCGGCCCCAACCGCTGCGTCAGCCCTTGTCGTGCGCTGCATGACCTCCGCGATGCGTGGTAGTTGTTGCGTCGGAGACGTTGAGGCGGAGCCGGTCCAGCAGGGCGCTGAGCGCGGCGACCTCCTCGTCGGTCAACCCGCCACGCAAACGGCGGTCGAAAGCCACCACGGCCTTCAGGAATCGATTGAACAACGTATCGCCTTCGTCGGTCAGCTCGATGCGATGGACCTTTGTTTGGGAAACCTGTGTCCGCCGAACTTCGCCGTTGACCTCCATACGGTCCAGCTGATGCGTCAGTGTGGGATTTTCGACGCCGACCGCCTCCCCCAAATCCGGCAGCATGCCGTGGCGCTGCCCCTTTATCGATACCAGCACCAGCCACTCGGGCAGCGATCCGCCCACCGCCGCCAATGCGTCGCCGAACGCCCGAGTGATCAGCTGCCCGGTGCCAATGACCTGAAGACCGATCGGTTCCATCTTGGGTGGTGCCATAGGTAGTCAGGGGCGCGGCGCCCGCAGAACGGACCCGGTCCCCCACCCTCTTTCATGCACACGTGTGAAGAACGTGCAGTCACAACGGCGAGCTCGTCCGGACCGACGTCGCGCCTGACGATCTCGCGAGCTTCTGATCTGACTCCATCAGTTTGAGGCGACCAGTTCGTAGCCAGCCTCGTCGACCGCGCGACGAACCGCAGTGACGTCGAGTGGAGCGCGACTCGACACCGTGACCTGGCCCGCCGTGAGATCGACCTCAACCTGCTCGGCGCCGTCGATTCGGGAGAGCTCGGCGCGGACGGCAGCGACGCAGTGCTCACACGTCATGCCTCGGACCTCGTAGACCGCGGTCATCACCGAGTTCCCTCCTCCTGATCGAGAATGCCCTTAGCCTACCCCACCCCCCGTGGGGTAGGCTAACGACCGTGAAAGATGCATACCGCCGTGACGTGCTGAACCGAATGAAGACGGCCCGGGGTCATCTCGACGGCGTCGTCCGAATGGTGGAAGAGGATGCGTACTGCCCCGAGGTGATGAAACAGCTCTCGGCCGTGCAGGGCTCCCTCGAACGGGCCAGCCGCCTGGTCTTGCGCAACCACCTCGAGACGTGCGTGGCCGCGGCCATCATCGCCGGCCGTACCGACGAAATCGTCGACGAGCTCATGGAGGCGCTTCGGTTCGACCGCGTCGCCACGGGTCCGGTGCCCGAGAACTCGAAGTAGCGCTATGACTCCCGAGGTAACTGCACAAGGCCGGCGCTCGGACGCGACGGAATACGAGTTCCGTGTCACCGGCATGACGTGTGGCTCGTGTGCGGCACGCGTCCAACGGACCTTGTCCCGCGTCGATGGTGTTCGAAACGCCGCCGTGAACCTGGCAACCCAACGAGCCAGCGTCGTCGTAGACCCGGAGCACGCTCGTATCGACGACCTCGTTGAGGCAGTCGGACGCACCGGCTATGGGCTGGTATCGCTGGACGACAGCGCTTCGGCCGCGCCTGAGTCTGAGCTCGCGATGCAGGGCATCTGGGTGCGCCGCGTCGTCGTCGCCGCCCCACTCGCGCTTGCGGTGCTCGTGCTGTCGATGGCGTTCATGGACCAGCCGTGGGCGCGTTGGAGCGCTTTCGTCCTGACCGTGCCAGTCCAATTCTGGGCCGGTTGGCCATTCCTCCACCAAGCGGCGGTGCGGGCACGCGCGCACTCGGCGAACATGGACACGCTTATCGCGCTCGGTACCCTTGCGGCGTTCTTCTTCTCCGCTTGGCGCGTGGCGTTCGGCGACAGGCACGCCGAGCACTACTTCGACACTGCCGCGCTCATCGTCACGTTCCTGTTGCTGGGCCGTTACTTCGAGGCGCGCGCCAAGGGTCGGGCATCGAGTGCCATACGAGCGCTGCTCGAGCTCGGCGCGAAGGAAGCACGCGTTCTCATCGACGGCGAGGAACGCACGGTGCCGGTACAAGCCGTCCAAGCCGGCAACCTCGTACGCGTTCGGCCTGGCGAGAAGATCCCGGTCGACGGCGTCGTGATCGATGGCGCGTCAGCCGTGGACGAGTCGATGCTGACTGGAGAGTCGCTTCCCGTCGACAAGCGGTCCGGCGACACCGTCGCCGGCGCCACATTGAACACCCAAGGCGTCTTGACGCTTCGCGCCACCGCAGTCGGCGCCGACAGCGCGCTGGCGCAGATCGTGCGACTGGTCGAAGAGGCGCAGGGCACCAAGGCCCCCGTACAGCGCCTCGCCGACAGGATCGCCGGCGTGTTCGTGCCCGTCGTGTTGGCGATTGCCGCCTTGACGTTTGGCGCATGGACGGCCGTCGGCGATGCGCAGGCCGGCCTTGTCGCGGCAGTCGCAGTGCTGATCATTGCCTGCCCCTGCGCGCTCGGTCTGGCAACGCCCACCGCCATCATGGTTGGCACCGGACGCGGGGCGGCCACCGGCGTTCTCATCAAGGGCGGTGCCGTGCTCGAACGCTCAAAGCACATCGACACGGTCGTGTTCGACAAAACCGGAACCCTCACGCGGGGCGAAGCGCGTCTGACCGATGTCGTGCCTGCTGCCAGTGAGCAGTCTGACGACGTGCTGGGTCACGCAGCCGCCGCCGAAGAACCATCCGAGCATCCCCTCGGACGCGCCGTCGTTGTGGGCGCCCGCGAGCGCGGCTTGGCACTCGTACCCGCCACCGAATTTGCCGCGGTCACCGGCCACGGCGTGCGGGCCGAAATCGGTGGCACGGCGGTTCTGGTAGGACGCCGCGAACTGCTCCATGACGCAGGAGTCAAGCTGCCCGATGACCTCGACGCTGCGCTCGAACGTCTCGAAGGCGAAGGCAAGACCGCGATGCTCGTGGCATGGGACGCCTCCGCACGCGGCGTCATCGCCGTCGCCGACACACTCAAAGACGACGCGCCGTCGGTCGTGGCGGAACTGCACGCGATGGGCATCGAGGTCGCGATGATCACCGGTGACAACCGCCGCACCGCAGCAGCGATCGCGAGTGCCGTCGGAATCGACCGGGTCCTCGCCGAAGTTCTCCCCAAAGACAAGGTCTTAGAGATACGCCGCCTGCAAGAAGCCGGTCACGTGGTCGCCATGGTCGGCGACGGCATCAACGATGCACCGGCCCTTGCACAAGCAGATCTCGGAATGGCAATCGGGACCGGCACCGACGTTGCGATCGAATCGTCGGACATCACGCTGCTCTCTGGCGACCTGCACGGCGTGCCCACAGCGCTGCGACTCGCCCGGCGTACATTCCGCACGATCCTCCAGAACCTCGGCTGGGCTTTCGCCTACAACATCGCACTCATCCCCGCCGCCGCACTCGGGTTGCTCAATCCCATCCTCGCGGGCGCGGCCATGGCGTTCTCGAGCGTCTCGGTCGTCGGGAACAGTTTGCGGCTCTACCGCTTCGGGAGCAAACCATGATTCCTGCTGCGCGTTTGACGTACCGAGAGAGCGTCGCGATCGTCGGGTGTGGCGTCTGGATGATCATCGGACTGTTCGTGGACGGCTGGGCGCACGAGAACAGCAAGCCCGAAACATTCTTCACGCCCTGGCACGCGCTGCTGTATTCGGGGTTCTTGGCCGCGGTGCTGGTCGCCGTATCCCAACTTCGTAGCCGCCACGAGACCGGACGGCGGTGGCGCGACACGGTCCCTGAGGGACAAGCCTTAACGCTCCTGGCGCTCGGCGTCTTCGCCGCCGGCGCAATTGGCGACCTCGCATGGCACCAGGCATTCGGGATCGAAGTCGGCGTCGAAGCACTGCTCAGTCCAACCCACCTGGTCTTGCTGGCAGGTGGCCTCGTCGCCTTGACTAGCCCGCTTCGCGCCGCGTGGTCTGACCCCTCACCGACGAGTCCGAGACTGCGCTCATTTCTGCCGCCGCTGCTGTCTCTGACGCTCGCGACTGCGTTGGTTGGCTTCTTCTTGCTTTACCTCTCACCCTTCATCGTCGACACGGCCGGCACTGCCTTCAAGCGCGTTCCGGGCGAGCACGTTGAACACGGCAAAGAAACGCTGCCCGAACTTCGCCAGTTGCTCGGCGTCGCATCCATCCTCGTCACGACCGTGCTGTTCGTCGTGCCGACGCAGCTGCTACTCCGGCGCTGGCAACCGCCGCTAGGCACCTTCACGCTCTTCCTCGGTGTAGTCGTCGCCCTTTTCGTCGGGCTGCACGAGTTCAGCCAGCCACCGCTCGCGCTTACCGGCTTCGCAGCAGGGTTCGTCCTGGACGCGCTCGTCCGAAGACGGATACCACCTTGGCTACTCGGCGCCGCGCTTCCTGTCGCCCTCTGGTCGGCTTACTTCGCGATCTACCAGCTCGCCTACGGCGTGAAATGGACCATCGAACTCTGGGCAGGCGTGACCGTTCTTGCCACGCTCATCGGCCTGGTGCTCGGCATCGTGATCTCGCTGCCGGGTATCGCCGCCGGCGGAACAACTCTCACGAGAGCGCGCTTGCGGCCGGAAGACCGAACTCGCGCGGCTTCGGTCGGCTAGCCGGCGATCCCTCGCGTCTGACGAAGCAACTCTCCGTCCGCCAGTTATCGCGTCGACCAGCGGTAGTGGGTCAGCCTGACCTGCGACGCGCGACGCGTTCATGAGTCGGGCCGAACGCCCAGTAGAGCAGCGTGATCGGCCAGAACCACATCGCGAACGCGGCAAGCACGATAGATGGTCCATTCGAATGACCGAAGGCGCGGCTACGCCGATAGGAGCAACGGAAGACCAAGACGTACAGCCAGACGACGCCGGCGATGTACAGCACGAAAAGTTGCCCTGAGTCGATCACCGCAGCCTGAGCCTAGACCTACGCTCAATCGAGTAGATCGGCGTCTGAGTCGGTGACCACGGGTACTCAGCAGCCATGACGGGCTTCGTGCGTCCGAACCGCGTGGTATGGACTGGTCGGGACGGGGAGGTTTGGTGTGCATTTGACATCCACGCGACGTGGGCATGGTCGAGTCGTCGATGCGCGGTGTACACAGCCGATCAACCGCCAGGAACGTTCGCGTCGTGGCCGGAAGCAACGCTGGTTTCGCCCCCGATCAGCGGAACCTAGTGATTGCTCCGGCGGACCTTGTTGAGTCGGCTATGCGCTTGAGGTGTCTCGCCAGCCTGCGCGCCGTGAACGTGGTGCCCGCGACGAACCGCGTGACTGGCCCGAAGCTCGTCGCCGAAGCGGCGCCGACGAAATGCAGGCCCGGGACCGAGGATTCGAACGTGAGGGATAACGAGGGAACGGTGCCCGACAAGCGCACGGTGCGGCGCAGTTCCTTGTCGAGAAAGTCCAGCCGGTTCAGATCGCCGCGGTAGCCGGTCGCGGCGATGACGTGCTGTGTAGAGATCGTCTCCGTACCGCTCGCGGTTTGGAGCTCGAGCTCGACTTCATCGCCGCGAACGCGCGCTCGCGCGATCGACCGACCGAGCAGGATCGTCGCCTTCGAGCCGATCCCGAAGCCACCCGCGCCCATCGGACCGAAGGAGCTCCTGAGAAGCTGGAGCCGCTTTCGCTCAGGGAGCAGGTGGAACAGCACCCCGCCGTGCTCGAACAGCCAACAGCGCCACCCAGCGCAGAGACGCGTGTCTGGTCGCAGGGACTCGTTCGACCAGTCGGCGGTCGGGAGGGACGGGATCACCTGTCCACGTCAGCTCGCGGCATCGCGCGACGACCCGCACGCTCGCGCCACCTTCCCGTAGCAGGGCGGCGGTTTCGAGTGCCGACTGACCGGCGCCGATCACAACGACGTCCCAGCCCTCAAAGTCGTCGGGCTGCGCGACGTTTATCGAGTGCGTCAGGAGCTCGACCGGGAGGCTTGCGAGTTCATGCGGCAACGTACGCGAAATGCGTGAGCCCGACCGCGAGCACGACTCGGCGGGCACGAACACGCTCGGCGGTCTCGAGGTCAAGGACGAATCCGTCGTGCGCGCGTGCGAGATGTCGGACCTCTACGTCCTCCACCGGGATGGCAACCCCGTCCAAGAACCACTTGGTGTACTCGAGGTACGCGTCGTGCCGAATCGGGTCGCACAAGCTCTCGGGCGTTCGGCCAGAGTGCGTCCACTATCGCTGAGTGTGAACTGCCTCGTTGGCTCGCTGAGGTCGGAACCGAACCAGGCGAGCGCAACCACATCCCTTTCGGCATTCGATGTCGCCAAGTGTGCATCGGCGAGCCGAAAATCCGATAGTCGACGCCGCGTGCCGAGAGGTGCGCCGCGAGGGAAAGACCGTATGGGACCGCTCCGACGACCGCGACGTCGACGGACGTCCGGTTCATGTTCGTCTCGTCCTTCGGAAAGCTCACGTGGCCACCTCTCTAGTGATCGGGTGGCTCCGGTCGTGGCGATATCGGTCGATCTGCCGCTGTCTGTAGACGCGCTCCATACTACATGCTGTCGTAGAACGGCTACCGCGTGGGCTCTTTGCGGTTGGCGTCGAGCGTCGGTCAGGCGAAGCGCGCCGCGGCGTTCGACAGCGGTCGCGCTCGCCCAAAACGCACCGTCGACATTGACGCGTGTTCAGCGGTCCGCCAGGCGGGAAATGATGGGAGCCACGCTTGTGAGCGAGTCGTGGAACACGGAGAAGTACGACAGGCCCCAACGCTCCCTGGCGGCCGCGATGTCGTCGCATATCGATTCCACCGTGCCGATCCAGATATAGGGGGTCGCCAGGATGTCTTCGACGCTCAACTCAGGTATGAACTCTCGCAGACCTTCAGCCGCACCGCGCGGATCGTCCGTGACGATCACTCGCAGCACCAGGGCGTGAAGCTCGACGTCTCGTCCTACTGAGGCAGCGCGCACAAGCGTGATCCGGCGATCCATCGCCTCGGGTGACAAGCCCGTGGCGACGTGCGTACCGGCGTCGGATTTAGTCGGACCGAGACCTGAGAGCGACACGATGTCGGCACGCTCGGCCGCTATCTGCAAGATGCGTCGCCCACTGCCCCCAACGACAAGTGGCGGTCGGTGGTTTTGCGTCGGCAACGGCCAGGCGCGGTGAGCACTCACTTGGTAGTGATTGCCGGAGAAAGTGACGTCGTTGCCTTGAAGCAAACCATCGAGGACGTCGATCGCTTCAGCGAGTCGTGCGACTCGTGTCGCGCCAGCGTCGAAGCGGATGCCTGCCGACTCGTACTCGGGCATGCTCATCGGCGAGCCGGCGCCAAGACCGAGCTCGACTCGCCCGCGAGAGAGGAAGTCAAGAGCCAGCGTCTCGCGCGCGACGAGTGCGGGATGGCGCAGATCATTGTTTAGTACCAGAGTCCCGATACGCAGAGTAGAAGTCGCTTCGGCCGCAACGCCAAGGGCTGCGAACGGCGCGAGGCACCCCTCAAGGAGGTGGTCCGGAAGGGTGAGCACCGAGAACCCGACATCCTCAGCTTGCCTCGCAAGGCGGACCCACTCGTCATGCCCCGAGGGCGCAAGCACGTGCAGCCCGAATCGAAACTGCTTCATGCATACGCACGGTCGCGCGACCCGCTCCCAATGTCGATCGGGGAAAGCCCGTAAGGGGGCGTTGATCTCAACCGGCGGCGAGCACGGTTGAGGCACGCATCATGGTTGGGTGACGAGGTGCTCGATCCGCTCGAGTGTGGCCGCCATCGCGGCGCGAGTGCGCGCCGGCTTCACCATGAACCTAAGGCCCGGTGCCCCGAGAGCAAGCGAGCCAGCCCCGACGAATAGCCACCGTTCCGCAGAGATGTCCCAGGTCTCGCGCACGCGTGTGCCGCCCGGGACCGGGTCGAGCTCGTAGCGCCAGATGCGGCCACCGAACGATCGGGCAAGGCGAGCAGCCGGCCGAGGTTGCCATGCGATGCGCCGGCCCTCTTCGAACTCGATGACTTCGTTGCTCATCGTGTACGAGATGCCCAGCTTCATCGCCATGTCGAACTTCGCGCCGAGCGAGAGGCGCCGCGGCGCCGCGTTCTTGGGGTCGCGCACGCTGGCGGAGCCGTCGATCATCCGGTGATGGCGAACATCGGCGAGCAGCTCGAAGATCTTTTCGGGGGGCGCCGGGATGACCCGCTCCACGGTGACGACGTGGTCGGGGTCGCCCATGCGTGGGGAGCGTAGCGGCGGCCGACATCGCGGCGTAGCTGCCGCAACCGCACTCACAGTCGATTCTCCTGTATCAGCCGCCCGGCGGGGCCGTTTACTCGCGCAGCGTCGCGAGGACGCCGAGCACCCTCCGGCTTCTTGGTATCTGCCACTGCTGTGTGCCCACCGAATCGAAGCGCACGATGCCGTCCCGGCCTATGACGAACACCGCAGGTCGTTGCCGAGGCTGAGCGCGCGGCTCGCGACGTCATAGGCGTCGAACGCGCGATTGTCGGCGTCGGACACGATCTGGAATGGCACAGGGTGCTTCTTGATGAACCCGGCGATCGACTCGGCGTTCTCCGGGGCGATCGCGAGCACTGACGCGCCGGTCGCGACAAAACTCGTCATAGTCATCACGCAACTGCGCGAGGTGTCGACGACAGAATGGTCAAGCGAATGCGCGCAAGAACACAAGCACGACTGGTCCACGCTGGAGCAGGTCGTCAAGGCGGACGATGAGACCCTGCGCGTCGGGCAGCTCGAAACGCGGTGCCTCGCTGCCTTCCCCCGCAGTCACGATATGCGGCGCAATGCGGCGCGACCGTACACCGCAAGTCCCGGGGTCATTGATTGTGACCACTGCCCCGACGAGCCCGTCGCAGTCGACACGCGCGTTGTTCACCTCCGACGGGCGAGGAATGCGTAGCCGTAGACCTCGTAGGCGCGTGCCTTGTCTTCGCCGACCGCGCCGCCGAACGTGTCGGCGGCTGAGCCGCTCTCGATGTCGACGAAACCTGCGTCTTCGAGCATCTTTCGCCAGCCCGCACGGGGCAGCCCGCCCGCGATTCAACCGGTCCAAAGGTCGATGTCGCGCAGCGCCTCGGGCGGTACCGGGCGACCGTTCGCGATGTCCGCGAACTGGAGATAGCCGCCGGGCCGCAGGACGCGTCGAATCTCCGCGAACACCGCCTGCTTGTCGGCGCAGAGGTTGATGACGCCGTTCGAGATCACGACATCAGCCGATGCATCTTTGAGGGGGAGTGCTTCGGCGAGCCCTTCACGGAACTCGACGTGACCGACGCCGCGGGCGTCTGCGGTGCCGCGCGATTTCTTCAACATCTCCGCGGTCATGTCGACACCAACCACGCGCCCCGTCACGCCCACTTGCTCGGCGGGGATGAACGAGTCGAAGCCGGCGCCCGAGCCGATGTCGACCACGCGCTCCCCTGGTTCGAGGCGACGCAGCGAGAACGGATTGCCGACGCCCGCGAACGACTCGACCGCGCGGTCCGACAGCGCGCCGACAACCGCTTCGTCGTAGCCGAGCCGAGCCGCGAGCGGCCGGCCCGTGTGGAAATGAAACGTCGCGTGCGGCTCGACCGCAACTTCGCGGTACATCTCGCGCACCTGCTCGCGCAGCAAGTCGGCGTCCACGACAAGTTCGTCGGTCATCTCGCAACCTCCGCTCCCGACGCGACCGCGAGGCCAGCGCGCCGCCACTCCGGGAACCCATCCTCCAACCGGCGGGCGTCGACCCCACGCCGACGCAGCGCTCGCACTGCGTCATCGGCGTACACGCAAAACGGTCCTCGGCAGTACGCCACCACTTCGACATCCTTCGGCAACTCCCGCAATCGCTTGCGCACCTCGTCGGGAGGCAACGAGCGCGCGCCGGGAATGTGGCCCGCTTCGTATTCGCTGTGCGGTCGTACATCGATCACCACGACGTCGCGGCGACGCAGCCGGGAGACCAACTCGCGACGGGTGATCGGCTCGATTTCGTCACGATCGCCGAGATATGCCGAGGCGAGCCGCTCGATGCCCGCGACATGCTCGGCGGCGACGTCGCGCAACGCGGCCCAGAGCTCACCCACACGATCGCTGCTCAACGAGTAGAACACCCGTGTGCCGTCTCGGCGGCTCGACAACAAGCCGGCACGAGTCAGCGCCTGTAGGTGATGCGAGGTGTTGGCCACGCTCTGGTCGATCTCACCGGCGATCTCGTCGACCGACCGCTCGCCCTGGGCGAGCACGTCGACGATCTCAGCCCGCCGGCCGCTCCCGAGTCCCTTCGCGACTTCGGCGAACGCGTCGAACAGGGCATCCTTGGCAGATCGATCGCTCATCGGTCCAAGCATGGGACCCGCTCCCGGCGATGTCAAGTGTTCAAATGATTACTTGACTCCCGGGTGGCCGGAATACAGGATGTCGTCATGGCCAATCACACCGCGAAGCGGTTCGTCGCTTCCGATGGCGACAAGGTGTTCTCACTCCTCGTCTCGCCCGCTCGTCTGCCGGAATGGAACCGCGCGATCGCCAACGTCGTCGAAGCGCCGGAACACCTCAGCCCCGGCGCCCAATGGGTCGTCACGCTCACCGCGCTCGGGCAGTCGTGGCCAAGCCGCTCTACCGTCATCGAGCTCGATTCCGCAACACGGCACCTCGCGTACCGGTCACAGACCGACGACGGAAACCCGTCGTACGCCGACTGGTCGTGGCACGTCACCGACGCGCCCGGTGGCTGTGAAGTTACGGTCGTATGCGCGTTGCATCCGGCGACGTTCTGGCGTCGGACACTGCTGGCGAAGATCCGCGGCGGTCAACTGCGACGGCGCGAGCTGCCCGCGTCGCTGGCAGCGCTCGCATCGCTCACGGCGGCCGTTCACAACCCATGATCGAGATCCTCCCGTTCATCGACGAGGGGCTTGGTCATTCGTCGTACCTCGTCGACCTTGGCGACGGCCGAGCACTGATGGTCGACCCGCCTCGTCTCCCGGACCGCCACCGCGCCGAAGCGCTGAGGCGCGGCCTCACCGTCGCGTTCACAGCGGACACGCACTCACATGCCGACTACGTCTCCGGCAGTCCGGAGTTGGCGGCGACCGGTGCGACGTTTCTCGCGTCGAAGGGCGCCGCGCTCGAGGTCGCGAACCGCGGCCTCAGTGGCGGCGATGAGGTCGAGTTGCGACCCGGACTTGTGCTGCGGGCCATCGCGACGCCCGGGCACACACCGGACCACCTCGCGTATGTGTTGTGCGAAGAGAACGTGCCGGTCGGGCTGTTCAGCGGCGGGTCGCTCATGGTCGGGACCGTCGGAAGGACCGACCTCTGCGGTACCGAGCAGCAAGATGAACTCGCTCGCCGGCTCTACCGCGCTTTGCGCGAGAAGATCCTTAGCTTGCCCGATGACCTGCCGGTCTATCCCACACATGGCGCCGGGTCATTCTGTTCCGCGCCTGGCGCCTCGGAACGCACGACAACGATCGGTCGCGAACGCGCCACCAACGCGATCCTCGGCGCACCCGACGAAGCGAGCTTCGTCAAAAAGCTCATCGCTGGCTTCGGATCGTTCCCCGCCTACTTCTCACGCCTCCCCGAGGTGAACCGGCGCGGACCGCGCCTCTACCGGACGCTGCCCACCCTCGCGCGCCGCAACGTCGACCAGGTCCAACAGCTCGCGAGCGGAGGGGCGATCATCATCGACGTCCGTCCGATCGACGAGTTCGCGCGCGGCCACATCCCGGGCGCGCTGTCGATCGAGCTGCGGCCAGTCTTCGGCAGTTGGCTGGGCTGGCTCGTCGACGCCGACCGACCCCTCGTCTTCGTGCTTGATGGCGATCAAGACCGCGCCGACCTCGTGCGTCAATGCTTGAGCGTCGGGTACGAAGAGCTCGCCGGTGAGCTCGGCGGTGGAATGACGTCCTGGCGGGCTGGCGGCTTGCCGGAAACCCAAATCGAGCTCGTACGAGCCGACGAACTCACTCCGACCATCGTCGATGTGCGACAGCGCAGTGAATACATCTCCAGCCACGTGCCCGGCGCGCTTCACGTCGAACTCGGCGATCTGGCCTACGAGGTCGACGCGCTCCCGTCCGGTTCGCTGACCTTGATGTGTGGCCATGGGGAACGAGCAATGACCGGCGCGTCAATGCTCGCCGCGCTGGGACGCACCAACGTGTCAGCGCTCGACGGCGGTCCCACAGACTGGGCCCGCGCCACCGGCCACATGCTCGAGTGACGAGCCACACTCCCGACACCGAGTCGCCGTTGCGTCTGGGATTGCGCCAAAACCTTGCGCAGTTCTCATTGCTCGTCGGCGTCAACGCGCTCGTGGGCGGGATGATCGGTCAGGAACGCACCGTGTTGCCGCTCCTCGCGACCCGTACGTTCCACCTCACCGCGTTCACCGCCACACTCACATTCATTGCCGCGTTCGGCGTCGTCAAAGCGATCTCAAACTTCTTCGCGGGCACGCTGTCCGACCGTATCGGACGAAAGCCGGTCCTCGTCGCGGGCTGGCTCATCGGCCTGCCAGTACCGCTGTTGTTGATCTGGGCGCCGAGTTGGAACTGGATCGTGTTCGCCAACGTGCTTTTGGGTGTGAACCAAGGCCTCACGTGGTCGATGACCGTCATCATGAAGATCGACCTGGTCGGGCCCGAACGACGGGGCTTCGCGATGGGCCTCAACGAAGCGGCCGGCTACGGCGCAGTCGCCGTCACTGCGCTCGCGACCGGCTACATCGCCGAACACGCCGGCCTGCGTCCCGAACCATTCTTTCTCGGCCTCTCGTACGCGGGCCTCGGTCTCGCGTTGTCGACATTGTTCGTGCGCGAGACCATCGGGCACGCGCGCCAGGAGGCATCGAGCCATGAGCGGGGCCTGGGGATGCTGTCGACCCGGGAAGTCTTCTTGCTCACGAGCTTTCGCGAGCGGGCCCTGTCCTCGTGTAGCCAGGCCGGCCTCGTGAACAATCTCAACGACGGCCTCGCCTGGGGCGTCTTTCCGATCTTCTTCGCCCGCGCCGGCCTGTCGGTCGGGCGCATCGGTGTGCTCGCTGCCCTTTACCCCGCCGTATGGGGGCTCGGCCAACTGATCACGGGCGGCATGTCCGACCGCGTCGGCCGCAAGTCACTAATTGTCGGCGGGATGCTCACCCAGGCGGTCGCGATCGGCTGGATCGCGGCCACATCTAGTTTCGAGTCATGGGCGCTGGGCGCCGTCGTGCTCGGTGCCGGGACCGCGATGGTCTATCCGACATTGCTCGCCGCGATCGGCGACGTGGCCCATCCAGGGTGGCGCGCATCCGCCGTGGGTGTCTACCGGCTCTGGCGCGACGGCGGCTTCGCCGTCGGCGCGCTCATCGCGGGCGTGCTCGCCGACACCCTCGGCATTCGCACCGCGATCTGGGGTGTCGCTGCGCTCACTGCCCTGTCCGGCGTCGTCGTCGCGGTCCGAATGTACGAGACCCATCAACCCCGGCGCGCTGTCACCACCCATGCCGACGCCCCGAGCCGAACACCCTCGCCGTCATGATGTGCCGCAAGAACATCACGGATCGCCTCGCGGGCGAGCTCGACGTCATCCGGTTGCGCGTTTTCGAACATTGCCGCCGCGATCGCGGTCGCTGCCAAAAACTCCATCGTCTCGTCGACCGAGCCGCCACCCGCGAGCAGCATCGGCGTCTCGAAGTCGACGACATCGCTATCTACGAAGCCCGCGGCGCCGAGCCGATCGCGTACACGATCTGGTTCGACGAGCGAGAACATGCCCGGCGCATCCGGTGGTCCCAAGTCGGGAAGCGGCACATATTGCACCGCCGCCATGCCGGGCACGAGCAACCAATCGTTGCGGCCGAGCTCCTGCCAGCACACGAACGCCAGCCGTCCGCCCGCCCGCAAAGCATGGGCCACATTGGAGAACGCCGCGACGGGGTCTTCGAAGAACATGACACCGAAACGACTGATAGCGATATCGAAGGACGCCGGCTCGAAGACGTGCGCCTGCATGTCGGCTTGTTCGAACTGAACGTTCGCCACCTTGCCCGCTCGAGCGCGCGAGCGCGCCTGGTCGAGCATGGGCGCCGAGATGTCGACACCGACCGCTTCGGCGCCCTCGCGAGCGGCGAGCAATGTCGTCGTCCCGCACCCACAGCCGATATCCAACACACGATCGCCAGAGCCGATCTTCGCCGCGCTCAACAGCGCGTCCGCGAATGGCGCAAGCTGCCGGTCATAGCGATCCTGCTCAGCGACCCAGTGCTGCGCCTCGGCGCTGTTCCAGTGCTCGATCTGCTCGGCGTTCGGGCCATTCATCACCAGAAGTGTTGCATGCGAAGCCTTTCGGAGGTACTTATCCCATGACGAAATTCGGACTCGTGATCGATTGCCACGACCCGCAAGTACTCGCAGAGTTTTGGGGTCCGGCGCTGCACTACGAGAGCCTGGGAGCCGCAGGGAACTACGTGCTGCTCGTCCCGCCACATGAGAGTGGCCCGAAGCTCCTGTTGCAACGTGTCCCGGAGACCAAGTCAGTGAAGAACCGCATGCACCTCGACATCGAAATCCCCGACATCGAAGGCGAGGCCCGTCGACTCGAAACGCTCGGCGCAACCCGCGTGAATCCGGAGATTCAATCCGAGCACGGCAGCAGCTGGATCCTGATGACCGACCCCGAAGGCAACGAATTCTGCGTCTGCGACGGAGGGGCACCCGCCTGAAACTCCGTCAACCCGGCGACATATCCGTCATGGATCCCATGCGCTCAGTGGCGGCGCCGGGCACAAGCTCGCGCGCCAATGTTGGGGACGCGAGCACGAGCGCGGCGAGCACCTGTCCGCGCTTCGGGCCCTCATCGGCGTCGGCACCGATGAGCCCCGGACGGCGAGTCGGTCTTAGGTCTGGAGCGACCGCTGGCCCGCTGAGTTGGAGTGGATCGGACAACGATTGTGGTCCGGTCTCAAGCCAAGCCCGACCGGCCGACGAGAACTAGCAGCTGATCGAGGCGGTGTTCGTCGGAACTGAACGAGCACGAGCCGGCGGTCTACACCGACAAGATCTTTCGACTCGATGACGGCGTGAGCTTCCTTCACGTCGTGATCGAGCACGACGTCGAGAATCCCGCTTCGTTGCAGTCCATGCCGGCCTTGCAAGCCTTCGTAGCCAACATCGATGACCGGTTCGACATCTCACCTTTCGCGATGGGTGCAACCATTGTTGCGGCTACCGATGAATCTGAGCCGCTGAAGCTGCTTATTCGTACTCGCGCACGTCGGGCCCGAGCGTTGCCTGGAAGCGTTCGAGCAACTCGCCCGGCTCGGCGTGCCGACCCTCCGCACTCTTCGAGAAGATCACGCGTCGTCGACGACGACGTCGAAGACGCCCTTGCTGCCCGTGACGAGGCATGACCGAGCCTGAACTTTCCGCGCACTCCTACGCGCGCGAGGCGGCCTGGGATGGGAAACTGGGGGTATGGCGAGCGCCGTCAAAGGTCCGTTAGGACGCCCTTCGAAAATCGGCCGTTCTGTTGCAGTTCGAATCGTCGAAGCTACACGGGGTGGTGCGACACGCGAGGCCGCTGCGGCCGCCGGTCCTATCGCCCGTTCCACGCTCTACGCGTGGCTGAGACAAGGACGCTTGTACCCGGACTCACAGGAGGTGTCTTCGTCGCGGAGATCGACGCTGCTGAGGACGAAGCCGAACGGCGCTGCATCGAGGTGTGGCAAACGCACTTTGAGCGTGACTGGCGAGCGGTCGCCGAGTTCATGGGCCGTCGGTGGCCGGATCGGTGGGGACGCCAACCCATGATCACTGGGCCGGACGGGCCGGGTGTCGTGATCACCGATGAGCAACATGCCGAAGCGCTGTGCGAGCGCCTCAAACTGTGGCTCGATGAACGGCCCGAAGACGTGGCCGAGTAGTTGCCTCGGTCACGGGCGACGGCGCATCCCTGCCACGTATCGCCTCCCCGCCACGCCGAACCCGTCCCCGGAAACCCGCCACCCAGGCGAGCGGTCGCAACCTCGACCACGCGTGGAAGAGGTTCCAGACAACAACCACGAACATCGTGCACTTATCCACAAGCCGCGGCGAACACCGCCCGACACCCTTTTCACAAACATCGAGGCAAGGCCCGCGCGCTGCACGCGAAATGGGCCGAGCGCAGCCCTTTCTCCATACTGCGGCCGGGTGACGGCGGACGGCTCGGCGTATTCGCCAGGCTCGGATCATGAGGCTCGCTCCACCGCTCCCGAGCCGCTAGCGCGGCGGACCAGTTCCTTCCGGACGTGCGCGATCTTCAGGCCCCAATCGGGGACGCGATCGGCACCGAGCTCGGTCAGGATCGCCAGGTCACGTTCGGGTGAATCACCATCGAAGAACGGGCGCGTCATCCAGTCCTGGAACGAGGACAGCGCCCACGCCTCATCCAGCGCCCTCGACGACGGCACCGAAAACTTCCCATCATCGTGAGTCACTGCATGCTCCGTCGCGAAACCGGCCGCGCGCGCGGTCCCCTCCTCTTCTTCTTGCTCCACCACGCCTACGTCTCCGCGTGAACCTTCTTCTTCCTTGTTCGCGTTATTCATTAGGGGAGCCGCGTCTGCGCTGGTCACAGACTCGGGTTCGCGCGACTCCGCGAGAACTCCGCGCGAACCCGGCGCGAACCCCGCGCGAACCTCCTCATCGACTTCGCGCGGATCCGCGCCAACCTCAGCGTCGATCGGGGGCAGCGCGGACGGCACCAACTCGCGATACACCACGACCCGCAACATGGCATCCGCGACGCCGCTGTGGAACGGCCGCACCTCTTCGAGCAGACCGAGGGCGACGAGAAGCCTGACCGCCGCGGGCACCGCCCTGCGGCCCAGGCGCGTCACCTCGACCAGCTCCGCGTACGTCCCGGTCCACTTGTACGTTCGCCAATCCGCGAGCAACGTGACCGCCACCAGGACCAGCTCGGCCGGCGACAGGTCATAGCGGCGACCGACCGTGAACGGCGCGTACGCGTCCATCCTCACTTCACGCGGCTTCGCTGCCTCTCGGCGTACACGTGATTGGCGCTCCCTCGCGGTACCCTCGTTTCGATCCTCCTGCCGGTCGATCGAATTGTCTCCGTGAACGGCGCCCCTAGGAGGGCGCCGTTTCGCGCTCACGATGACCCCCGACGCGCGCGATCCTCGGCAGAACGCGCGCGAACCTCGGCCGAACGCTTTGCGAGCCTCTGGAAATACGCGCGCTGTGCCCCGCGCGCGCGACGCTCCCGCTCGGCCTCGCGTAGCTCGCCGAGCGGATCGACTTCGCGGCACCAAAAGGCGAGGCGGCCGCGGCCGGCGGCTCGCGCCGACTCGGTACCGGCGTGGCCGTCTTCGCGGGACCATCGTTCGAGCGCGGCGATCCGTGCGTTGCTCGGGACTGAGACTGTGCATGGGCAACGCCCCTCCAGAGGTGCGTTGCCCGGTGCCTCACGCCGGGCGTGCCGAGCGGACCCGGCTCAGGCTCGATTGTAATCGCACATCGTATCAGCGGACCGATGTGCGACTAGCGGACCAAGCGGGCGACGCGGCGCGTGTGCCTCTTGCTCAACGCGATTGCCCAGCAGTCGTCGAGCGTGAACGCGACGTGATGATCGCGCCAACACGTGACGTGAACGGTGTCGAGCCGATCGTCGTCGGCGAGACGCGTCGCGCCGAGAGACCGGAAGCACGTCCAACCCCAATGCTCGTTTGCTTGTCCTCAACTCACATCGCCGGCGGATGACATCCGCTCGGGTCCATGACCGGACCATGCAGCCAGCCGGAATGCGATGCACTCGCGCAACGATCCCGTCGCATTCCTCGCAGACGATCTCGCCCCTGACGTTGCCGTCCGTCGCCGGTGTGAGCTGCTCCGGCGCGGGGCCGGTCACCTTGTCCCAGAATCCCTCGGTCATAGACGATCGCCGAAAGAGTGTCGACGGTGCGCGTCGCGCGCGCGCGCTCGTCCGCCGCGCTGCGGCCGTATCGGTCGAGCATCTGCCGAGAGCGCCATCCAGCGAGGCGCATGAGGTCACCCTCGCTGCCGCCGTCCGCGAGCCACTGGTGCGCGAAGACATGGCGCAGCTGGTGCGGATGCACCTTCGACACGCCGGCCTGGCGGCATCGCTTCTCGATGATTTGCGCGATGCCGGAGCCGGTTAGCTCGCCGCGCGGCCCGAGCCAAAGCGCCGACGACTCCGCCGCCCGATGCTTCCCGCGCTCCCGCAGATATCTGTCGAGCGCCTGCCCGGTCCGCGCACCGAACGGCACGACCCGCGGCCGACGGCCCTTGCCGAGCACGACAACAACGTCGTTCTCAAGATCCAGGTCATCGACGCTCAGTCCCGCCGCTTCGCCTCGACGTAACCCGCTGTCGATCAGCAGACGGATAAGTGCGTGGTCGCGCCGATCCGTAAAGGTCTTGCCTGAAGACACCTTCAGCAATTTGCGGATCGCCTCCTCGTCGACGATCGGGACCGGCGTCTCGGGGATGGGCGGCGGTTTCATATTGCGCATCGGGCTGTCGGTGATCTCGCCCTCTTCGAGGCACCAGCCGAAGAAGACCCTCGCCGCTGCGTACCGCTTGCTCGCGGTCGCTGCCGCCCGCGTCTCGACGAGATGAGCGACCCACGCCTCGACATGCTCCCGGCGGATACGCGCGACCTCGGTCGGCATCCCAGCGGCGAGGAGGAATTCGGTCAGTTGGCCGAGGCTCTCGAGGTACGCCTGACGGGTCCGCGGCGAGCGGTTCAACGCCCGCAGGTTCCGATCCCAGGACCGCAAGAGGGTGCGGAGATCCCCGGGGGCAAGGTCAGTCGCAGTCGCCATGCCCGGAGGTTATCACCTGAACAAACATAGTGCGACGTCGCGCCGGGTAACCGTCGGCCCGTTTTCCCAGGCCAGAGACCGTTTGTGGGCGTTGAGGGGCTCGAACCCCCGACCTCCTCCTTGTAAGGGAGGCGCTCTCCCAACTGAGCTAAACGCCCTTGCGAAGCGCCCAGGGTAGCGGCGTCAACTCGTTGCACGCGCGGGCCTCGCCGCGCGTCCGCCGACCTCCCAGAAGAACTGCGCCGCGGCCTGGCGTATCGCCATGGACCACGACGGATACGCATGCACGGTCTGCGCGAGGCGACCGGTCAGCATATGAGTGCGCATTGCGAGCGAGATCTCGTTGATCATCTCTCCCGCGGGCGGCGCGACGATCGTCGCGCCGAGCACTTGCCCGCCCCCGACACCTCGCAACACCTTGCGCGGACCCGCGACGATCTTGATGAACCCGTCGGTCTCACCCGATGCGACCGCGCGGTCGACTTCGGTCATCGGGAGGAACGCGACCTGGCCGCCGTGGTCGGCGGCCTGGGTCTCGGTCATACCGACGTGCGCGACTTCGGGGTCGGTGAACGTGGCCCACGGAATCGCGTCGGTGGTGAACTTCTTCGAGAGCGGCGATCGCGACAGCGCGTTGGCAGCCGCGACGCGACCCATCTGATCGGCCGCGTGCGTGAACGGCAGCTTGCCGGTGACATCACCTACCGCGTAGACGCCATCCAATGTTGTCCGCATCGTTTCGTCGGTCTTGACGAAGCCGCGCTCGTCGAGCTCGACGCCCGCCCGCTCGAGACCGAAGCCCTGGGTGACCGGCTTCCGGCCCACTGCAACGAGGATGCGATCGCCCTGAGCGACGAGCCCGCCTTCGAGGTGAAGCAACACACCGCCGGCGTCGGACTCCACGCGCTCGGCCTTGCGACCGAGAACCAGCTCGACGCCCTCGCGCGCCAACACGGCCGCGATGACTTCGGACGCTTCCGGCTCTTCCCGCCCGAGGACGCGCGACATCCCCTCGACGATCGTCACCTGCGAGCCGAATCGGCGGAAAGCCTGCGCGAGCTCGCACCCGATCGGACCGCCGCCGAGCACGACACAACGCGGTGGCAACGTCTCGAGATCGAACACGTTCTCGTTGGTCAACGGCGCGATGTCGGACAGACCGGGGATCGGCGGAATCACCGGACCCGATCCCGTTGCGACGATGATGCGATTCGGTGAGAGGCGAGCACCATCGACGTCGAGAGCGCGTGGGCCGACGAACTCGGCGCGGGCGTTCCGTGTGTCGATGCCTTCCTTCTTCAGCTGTTCGGCATCCTCGGTCCGTTCGATCGTGGCGATCGCATCGTGCACACGCTTCATCGCGTCGCTGAAGGCGATGCCCTTGGCCGCGGCCGCGATCAACGCCTTCGACGGGACACAACCGGTATGGGTGCAGTCCCCACCGAGCGGCCCCTCGTGCACGAGCAAGGTGCGCGCCTTCCGCCGCACGGCCTCCCGCGCGGCCGCGAGCCCGCCGGCACCGCCGCCGATCACCACGACGTCGTATGCGGCGTGCATCGATTCCTCCCGCCGGGGCGTGTCGGGTGGGATGATCACCTCGGTGACCAAGCTTCTCACGCGTACCGCGGGCGCGGCCGCGCTCGGATACTTGTTCGGCACGCTCCCGTCCGCGGATGTCGCGACCAGGCTCGCGACCGGCGGGACGGTCGATCTGCGGACCACCGGGTCGGGCAATCCGGGTGCCACGAACGCGTCGGCCGTGCTCGGAAATCGTTGGGGCTACGCGGTCCTCGCCGCGGACATCGCCAAGGGAGCGTTGGCATGCAGCGCGGGGCGCGCTCTCGCGGGCGATGGCGGAACGCACGTGGCGGGCACCGCATCGGTCGTCGGTCATTGCTTTCCCGTTTGGAACGGTTTCCGCGGCGGCAAGGGTGTCGCGTGCAGCGTCGGCCAGTGCGCGATGACGTTCCCCGCGTACTTCCCCATCGACCTCGGTGTCGCAGCCCTCACCGCGAGCGGCCCGTGGCGGCAACGCGCCTTGGCGGCGACCGCGGTCGCATCGTTCGCGTGGGTTGCCGGCGGCCTCGTCTGGTGGCGGCGGGGCTGGGACAATCTCTGGGGTCCGCCCGCGACCGGCTCGCTGCCCCTGGCCGCCGCCGCGAGCAGCGCCGTCATCCTCTACAAGTTCGCGAGCGCTCGGAGGCTGGCGTGATCGGCGTGTGCACGGACTCGAACGCGCAGTTGCCGGCGGCAGTCGCTCGCGAGCTGGGGATCGAGGTCGTGCCGCTGTCGGTCACGATCGATGGCGTCGACTATCTCGAAGGTGTCGATCTCGACGCGGACGCCTTCTATGCGCGCTTCGACGGCGACGGGCGTCCCGAGGTCAGCACGGCTGCGCCCGGTCCGGGCCGGTTCCTGCTCGCGTACGAACAGCTCGTGGGCCGGGGTGCGACGGCGATCGTGTCCGTACACATCGGGAGTGCCGTTTCGGCAACCTGCAACGCGGCCGAGCTCGCCGCGCGCGATGCCGGAGTGCCGGTCCATGTCGTGGACACGCACGCGGCTTCGTTCGTCGTCGCATGCGCAACGATGGAAGCGGTACGCGCCGTCGCCACCGGCGGATCCGTCGAAGACGCCGTCGCGCGCGCGGCGCACACCGCGGGATCCGCGGGCAACGTGTTCTGCGTGAACGCGTTGGATCTCGCCCGCCGCGGTGGACGGCTCGCCGCAGGCGTCGAAGACGGCACCGACGACCGCGTCCCCGTCCTGAGCCTGCGGGACGGCGAGATGAACCAGATCGGCAACGCGGCAACGATCGACAAGGCCGTGGCATTGATGCGAGACGAGATCCTGCGCGACGCGACCCGCCGGCGGGTGGCGATCGGCGTGTCCGACAAGACGTCGTTCCCGATCGGCGACGCCCTGGCCCTCGCACTCGAGCGCGCTCCGCGCATTGCAGATGTCATGCGGTACCGCGTCGGACCGTCGGTCGGCGTCCACACTGGGCCCGGCACCGCCGGGGCCGTGTACGACGAGCTCTCGGACTGAAGGTCGTCCTCCGAACGGACCTCGACGCCTGCCGCCCGCAAGGCCGCCGCCGTCACCCCTTCGCCGTCACGCAACGTCCGACTGAACGTGCCGTCGTACACACGCGCCGATCCGCACGACGGGCTGCGCGCTTTGAGCACCGCCTGGCGGGCACCGACCGCGTGGGCGAGCTCGACCGCGGCGGCCGCACCCCGCACGTACGCGTCGGTGACGTCCTCGCCGGCCGCGGTCACGACCCGGTCGCCGCGACGCTCGGCGGCCGGCCGCGGCGTCGCAAGGCCGCCGCACGCCTCCGGACAAATCGGGACCAGCCGGTGCGTCGCCGCCAGCGCCACCACCGAGGTTCGACGTGAATGGCCGCCTTCGTGATTGCAGCACGTGCCGAGCAGACAGGCCGACACGAGCAACGCCGGCGGTTCTTGCGGCATCCGGCGACGATATCGGTGCCCGCCGGCGGGCCGGGACTCGCATGTCGAGCGACCGGGGGGAGCCGCTCGCCTTTCGTTGTCCCGGCCCGCGCTCACCCTTCGGCGGCGGGCGGATCTATGCCGATTGCGCTTCCTGCTCCTCGGGTCGCACCTTCGGTGGCCGGCCGCGCTTGCGCTTCTGGGCGACGATCTTGCCGTTGACGAACAGCTCGCCGCCCCAGACGCCCCACGGCTCGCGCCGCAGCATCGCCGCCTCGAGGCACGGCTCCCGCACCGGGCACTCCAGACAGAAGGACTTCGCAGCCGCAATGTCGTCGAGCTGCTCGGAGAAGAACAGCTCCGTCATCGACCCCGTGCCGTCGTTGCAGCGCGCGAGGTCCTGCCAGTCCGGCTCCCGGACCAACTCGCTTTCCGTCTCGTATGGCTGGATGGCGAACATCGCCCTCACTCCCCGTCTTCACCGTGTCTTCGTCGTGTCATGTCTCGATCGGTTGCTCTCGTTCCGGGGCCGGACCAAAAGAAAAGGCCGCCGGGTTGCCCCGACGGCCTGGAGGAAACTCCCTGGTAGCGCTTGCTACGGATGGGACACCTCGGGGCGTCGGGGCCGACCGTGCTTGTCATTGGTCGTACCGAGCGAAATCGGCGACCAGACGGCAATGGCCGGCGAGGCCGAGCACGGCTGGAACACGCGCACGCGCGCGACGCCGGCCATGCTCATGGCTTCGGCTGCATACGTGCGGGTCGTCATCGTGGTCGTGCCTTTGCTTTGGGGGCTGTGGCTGGGTTGGCTGTCGAACATTCGGACGGTCAGCTGAGCATGATCGGCAAGCGCCGTCAACTGATTTTCCCCGACCGGCACGCGCGAGTGGTGGATGAGCTCGTCGACGAGCCGGTCATCGTCGGCCTGGCGCGCGGACGGGGCCCGGATTTCGTCCACGGTGAGTGGCGCGCCCGCACGATGCCCGGCGAGCGGGCGGCCGCTACCGATCGATATCGCCGACGCGCCGAGCGACGACCTGCACCAGCGCGGCGTGCACAGCCGGCGAGCCCGCGAGGATCTCGCCCGATCGCAGCCACGCACCGTCGTCGCCGTTCCAGTCGGTCACGATCCCGCCCGCCTCGCGCGCGATGATTCCGCCGGCCGCGACGTCCCACGGTCCGAGACGCAGCTCGAAGAAGCCGTCGAAGACCCCTTCCGCCGTCCAGCACAAGTCCAACGTCGCGGCGCCCACGCGCCGCAGGTCCTCGAAGTCACGGAGCGCGCGCCCGAGCGCCTGCTCGTAGCGCGGGAGCAGCTCTTTGTGCCGGAACGGGAAGCCGGTCGCGACGATCGACTGGGCCGGCGGCCGAGTACTGACCTGTATGCGCCGGCCGTCGCGGAACGCGCCGCGGCCGCGCGCGGCCGCGAAGCACCGCTCCAGAAAGGGCGCGTACACGACGCCGGCGACGGGCACGCCGTCCTCGATGAGCCCCACCGAGACGCCGACCGCGTCGAAGCCGTGTACGAAGTTCGCGGTGCCGTCGAGCGGGTCGACGAGCCAACCGGTGTCGAAGGCTTCCCCGCCCTCCTCCTCGCCGTAGACGGGGAGCTGTGATTCCCGCGTCAGCAGGTCGCGCACCGCCGCCTCGCTCGCCAGGTCCGCTTGGCTGACCCAGTCGCCGGGCGCCTTCTCCCGAACGTCGCGCGCCCGGCCGAAGTCGGCTCGCACGATCGCGCCGCCTGCGCGCGCCGCCCGTTCCGCCGTGCTGAGCAACGCGTCGAGATCGAGCGCGGTCACGCGAGTCCGGCCTCGAGCTCGTCGAGGAGCTCGACAGTCCCGGCCGCCACGATCTGACGGCGCGCATCTGTTTCCACGGTGACGAGCTCTTCACCTCGCGCGTCGCGCACCGTCGCGCCCGACTCGGTGCACGCGAGCAGACCCCCGAGATAGTCCCAGGGCGCGTGATACGCGCCGGGATCGAGGTAGGCGTCGAGGCCGCCTGCTGCAACCTCGCACAGCAGCAGCGAACAGCAGCCCAGCGCACGCGACTGCTTCCAGCCGAGGGACGTGCCCGGCAGGCCGCCGAGGCCCATGACCACATCCGCCATGCGCGTGACCGTCGATGCTCGCAGCGGGACGCCGTCGCGCGTCGCGCCCTTGCCGCGCACGGCCGCGGTATGGATCCCCGCGGCCTGATTCACGACGAGCGCCGCGAGCGGGCCGTCCTCGTCGAGCGCGCACAGCGAGGTCGACCAGTAGGCAATGCCGCGCGCGCAGTTCGTGGAACCGTCCACGGGGTCGACTACGACGGTGACGCGCGCGTCGGGTCGCTCGTGGACACCCGATTCCTCGCTCACGATCCGGACCGGCACCCGTTCGAGCACGTTGCATACCGCCGTGTCGGCGACGAGGTCGAGCGCGTACTGGCCCGGGCGCGACGTCCGTTCGCGCATGGTGGAGGCGGGAATGCCTCGCACGGCCGTTCGTACCGCGGCCGCGGCATCGGTGAACAGCTCGAGGAGCGCGTCGGGTTGCGTGAGGAGGGCACGCTCGCCGGCCATCACGCGTCCAACTGAATGCGGCTGGCGTGCGTGTACACATTGAAGCGACCACCTCGCAGGAAGCCCACGACCGTCTGACCGAAGCGCTCGGCCGCGGAGACCGCCAGGCTCGACGGCGCGGACACCGCGCACAGCACCGGGATGCCGGCAACGGCCGCCTTCTGCACGAGCTCGAACGACAGGCGTCCGGAGACGAGCAGCATCTCTTGGCCGAGCGGCACGTCGCCCGCGAGCAGTGCGTGGCCGATGAGCTTGTCGAGCGCGTTGTGCCGGCCGACATCTTCGCGTGCGGCGAGCAACTCACCGTCGGGGGCGAATCGAGCAGCGGCGTGCAGTCCCCCGGTCTCATCGAACACGCGCTGATGCCGCGCGAGCTTGTCGGGGAGTGCCCCGATGACGCTCGCGGCGACCATGGGACCCGCGCCGACGGGCGCGCACCGCACCGCCACCTCGTCGAGCGCGGCCTTGCCGCAGATTCCGCACGACGAGGTGGCGAGGAACCGCCTGCTCCCGACGTCTTCTGCGAGCGGCGCGCGCAACCTCACGGTCACCACGTTGTAGAGCTGCTCTCCTTCGCCACCGAGGCAATACGCGATGTTGTCGAGATCCTCGACGCGATCGAGCAGTCCCTCGGTGCGACAGAATCCCGCGGCGAGCTCGAAGTCGTTGCCGGGCGTGCGCATCGTGACGACCAACGGCGCCGGCGTGTCGTGCGGGCCGTGCACGCGGATCTCCAGCGGTTCTTCGGTGACGAGCTGGTCGGGCCGGCGACGCGCGCCGTGCGCATCGACCGACAACACCTGCACGTTCGCGGTCGCCCGGCGGACGGGCGCGTCGGTGAGGCGCACGCGGGCAACCTACTTGGCCGAGAGCCCGAGGCGGGCCAGATCGTCGGGCGTGTCGACGTCGGCGAGCGCGCGCGCGTGCGCGTCGGCGACGACGAACGTGGCGTCACCCGCACCGAGCAGCGCGCGCATCGCACGCTCTCCCTGTCCGAACGCGACCCGTGCGGATGCGATCGCAACCGCGGACCAGCGCGAGCACGCGTACTGCTTCCTTCCCTCGACGGTCGGCACGACGCTGCCGTGCCCGGGATGCTCGACGAGCATGCGGACGACCGCGTCGTCGACGAACGGCAGGTCACATGCGAGCAGGACGATCGCCGCGTCGCTCACGGGCGCGAGGGCGGCCGCGCCCGCAAGGAAGCCGGCGAGCGGTCCTTCGCCCGGTGGCTCCTCCCGCACGCAACGCAGGCCCGTGATTCCTGCACCGGCTTCGATCACCGGATCGCATGCTGCGGTGAGCACACGGGCGGCGCGCTGCGCCAGCATCTCGCCCGCGACCACGAGCGTGCCCTTGTCGAGACCCATGCGGCGGCTCGCACCACCGGTGAGGAGCACACCGGCGGTCATCGCCTCGTCACGAGGTCGAAGTACCCGCGCCCGCATCCGGGCGCAAGGAGTAGCCGACGACCACCCACCCGTTCGCCCGCTTCTCGAGCATCACGTTGTTGCGGACGCTGCTGCCCTGCGCCGCGACCTCGGTGACCACGAGCGCGGTCTGATGCCCCGCGATCGACGTCTCGACGCGCACATCGACGTCCAGACGCGCACGTGCGTCGGCATTCTCGTACGCGGTGCGCTTCGCCGCGACGAAACGGTCGCGGCGCATGCCGTCGCGGAGCTCGTCACCCGAGAGATCGAACAGCAAGTCGAAGTCGAGATGGTCCCACGCGTGCTCGTACGCGATCGCCACGTCGGCCGAACCCGGGCCCGGCTCGCGGCCGATCGACACCCACATGAAGACGAGCAACGCGAAGATGACCACCATCGCGACCACGAAGACGATCATGCGCGGTGGACCTCTTCGATCGCGCCCGCGAGCTCGATGTCCTTGGCGGTGAGGCCGCCCGCGTCGTGCGTCGTGAGCGCGACCCGCACGTCCCGCCACCGGATGTCGATGTCGGGATGGTGGTTCGCAGCCTCGGCGAGGAACCCGATGCGCACGACGAACGCGATGGCGTCGGCGAACGACGCGCATGCGAACGTCTTCTCGATCTCGTTGTTGATGCGGCCCCAGCCGGGGAGGGATGCGAGCGCCGCTTGCACGTCGGCGTCGGAGAGCACGGCCATCGCGTCCATTCAACCCCACGGCTCCCCATGGGCCACACTCGGAACGTGCCGATCGAGCTTCCCGACACCGAACCCCCGACCGAGGTCGAGCTCGACCGGGCGTCGTCGCTGACGCTGCACTGGCCGGACGGTTCGGTGACGAGCTACGTGTTGGACGACCTCCGCCGGAATTGTCCGTGCGCCGAGTGCCGGGGCGTGCGCGACCAGGGCCGTGTCCCCGGGCCGGGCCCGAACGTGCCCGTGCCGCTGACAGCGATCGACGCCAAGCTCATCGGCGGATGGGGTCTGATGATCCATTGGAGCGACGGCCACGAGACCGGCATCTACGCGTGGAGCATCCTGCGCACCTGGGCCGACCTCGACGCCGAATGAATTACGCGCTGCGTGATTCGCGAAGGCTCCAGCGGAAGCGGTGGTGCACGAGCGCGCGGACGATCTCACCCGGTTGGGGCCGGGCGAAGTAGTAGCCCTGGCCGAGGTCGCAGCCGAGGTCGCGCAGCGCCTGGAGTTGCCGGCTGGTCTCGATCCCTTCGGCGGTCACCGTGAGGCCGAGCGCGTGCGCAAGGGTCACCACGGCCTCGACGATCGCGGTGTCCTCGGGATCCTTGCCGAGGCCGTCGATGAACGACTGGTCGATCTTCAAGACGTGAACCGGAAGCACCTTGAGGTAGCCGAGCGACGACTGCCCCGTGCCGAAGTCGTCGATGCCGATGTGCACACCCATCTCGGCGATGGCCTGGAGCACTGCCACGGCACGCTCGTGGTTCTCCATCAGCACGGTCTCGGTGACCTCGAGCACGAGCAGCGCCGGGTCGAGCTCGGCGTCCGCCACCGCGCGCTCGACCTCGGCCACGAGGTCGGGGTCTGCGAGCTGGCGGGCCGAGAGGTTCACCGCGACGGTGAGCGGACGTCCATGCGTCGATTCGCTTGCCCAGCGCGCCGCTTGTGCGCATGCCTCCCGGAGCACCCACGCACCGATCGGGATGATCAGCCCGGTGTCTTCGGCGATCGCCAGGAACTCGTCGGGTGGCGTCAGCCCTCGCTCGGGGTGCTCCCAACGGACGAGCGCTTCGAAGCCGATGACCTCCGAGCGCTCGAAATGTACGAGCGGTTGGTAGTGCACCCGGAACTCGTCGTGCGCGAGCGCGTGCCGCAGGGAGGTCTCCAGCTCGAGACGGCGGACGGTGCGCTCGCGCATCGAATCGTCGAACACCTCGACGCGACCTCGACCCAGCTCCTTGGCGGAGAACATCGCGACGTCGGCGTCGCGCAACAAACGGGCCGGCGTGTCCGTGACACCGCACGAAACCGCGACGCCGATGCTGGCCCCGAGGAACACCTCGGGCGCGTCATCGAGCACGAACGCTTCGTCGAACACCGATTGCACGCGGTCGGCCACCGCGAGGACGTCGTCGACGCCGCGCGCGCCGTGGCACACGATCGCCAGCTCGTCGCCGCCGAGGTGGGCGAGCTGGTCGCGCGCCCGCAGCACGCTGTCGACGCGGCGGGCGACGACGGCGAGCAGCTCGTCGCCGGCCTCGTGACCCAGGCTGTCGTTCACGATCTTGAAATTGTCCACGTCGAGCATCACGAGCCCGGCAACACGCTCATCGGTGCTGCATGCGATCGCGTCCTCGAGCCATTCCATGAGCATCACGCGGTTCGGGAGCTCGGTGAGCGGGTCGTGCCGGGTTTGGTGCACGAGCTCCCGTTGCACGCTGCGATGGTCGGTGACCTCGCGTGCGGCGCCGATGAGGTGGCCGCAACGGCCGTCGTCGTCCACGACGGGCGCGACCTCGACGGCCATCACGCGGCGCCGATCGCCGCCGCCCCAGTCGACTTCGAATGCGACGGCACGCACTTCGCGGGCGGCGCGTGCAAAGGCCCGGACGTGTCCGACGAGTGCGTGCGGTGGCAACACCAGCCGCAGGTCGCCGACGGAGATCTCGCTGTCGTCGAGGAGCCGCCGGTACGCCTCGTTGGCGTACACGAAGTGGAACGACTGGTCGCCGTCGACGCCCACCACGAATGCGGGTTGCGGAAGGAGGTCGAGCAGCTGTGTGCCGCCGAGGTCGAGGCCCTCAGTTGATTGCTGCCGCCGTGACACTGCCGCTCCCTCGTCGCCCTTCCCAGGTTTTCGGCAGGCGACCGGCCCACCTGAATGTGTACGCCTCCCAATCCGGGGTGGATGGAGCAGGCCGGCCGGTAACGTGGCGCCATGACTTGCCCGGCCTGTGGCGTGCCGGTGCCCGAAGGCGCCCGGTTCTGCCCGGAGTGCGGCCAACGGCTGGTCGTCGCGCCCGACGAACGTCGCTTGGTGACCGTGTTGATGGCCGACCTGGTCGGCTTCACGGCGCTGTCGGCCGATGCCGATCCCGAGCAGGTCAAGCGCCTGGTCGACGACAGCTTCGAGCTGCTCGTCGAGGACGTCACGGCCTTCGGCGGCCGACTCGACAAGATCGTCGGGGACGAGCTCGTCGCCCAGTTCGGCGCCCCGATCGCGCACGAGGACGATGCCGAGCGGGCGGTCCGCGCCGCCCTGCGCATGCACGACACGCTCGCGACCCTTGCGCCCCAGCTCGGGGTCGCGGTGCAGATGCGTGTGGGCGTGAACACGGGAGAGGGCGTGGTCGGCTCGATGCGTGCCGGCGGTGACCCCACGGTCATGGGTGATGTGGTGAACACGGCCCAGCGCCTCGAGAAGCTCGCGGCCCCCGGTGAAGTGATCGTCGGCCCCGCCACCCACGCCGCCACCCGGGACGTGATTCGCTACGAGGCACTCGGGCCGCAGGGGCTGCGCGGACGCGAAGCCCCGGTCGACGCCTACCGTGCGATCGCGCCGCTCACGCGGCCGGGCCGCCGCCGTGCCCACGAACGGTCGCCGTTCGTGGGGCGCGATGCCGAGGTCGGCGCGCTGGCCCACGTGCTCAGCATGGCGGCGTCTCGGCGACGCCCCCACCTCGTACTTCTCTCGGGTGACGCCGGCGTCGGCAAGAGCCGTCTCGCGGCCGAAGTCGCGAGCCTCGCGTTCCGTGAACACGACGCCGTCGTGCTCACCGGCCAATGCGTGCCGTACGGCGACGCCAACATCTTCGGTCCGGTCGCGGAGGCACTCCGCCACGCGTGCGGCCTCGACGGCGACGACCCGAATGACACCGACGCCCGTGCCCTGGTGCTGGCGCGCGCCAGCGAGGCGCTGCGCCTCCCGACCGACTCGTCCGAGAGCGAGCGCGTCGCCGAAGGGCTGATGTACCTGATCGACGGCGTCACCCGGCCCGGCGTCGATCCCGGCCGCGCGCGCGACGACGCGCTGCGCTCGGTGCTCGCGTTCCTCGAGGCGCTGGCATCACACGCGCCGCTCGTGCTCACGCTTTCCGACGTGCACTGGGCGAGCGACGAGGTGCTCGAGCTGTGCGACCGGATGCTGGCCCGCATGCACAACATGCCGTTCGTGCTCGTAGCGACGACCCGCCAGGGCCTCGAGGACCGGTGGACGCCCGAGAGCGGCCGCTACAACACCCTCGCGCTGCACCTGGAGCCGCTCGACGACACCGCGACCGCGGAGCTCGTGCGTGCGCTGATGTGCGGCGACGCCGACGAGCACACCGTGGCGTTCCTGCTGGAGCGCAGCGGTGGAAATCCGTTCTTCGTCGAAGAGCTCGTCGCGTTCGTGCAGGAGACGCGCGACGACGAAGGGCTGCGCGAGCTGCCCGCGACACTGCACGGTCTCGTCGCGGCCCGTCTGGATGCGCTGGAACCGTCCGAACGTTCGATGCTCGAGGACTGCGCGGTCGTCGGGGGCACCGGATCCGTCAGCGCGGTGCACGCGCTCGCTGGACGCAGCGACGCGCAACAGCTCCTCGACCGGCTGGCAGAACGCGACTTCTTGCAGATCGACCGGGACGAGTTCCATTTCAAATCGGAGCTGATCCGTGAGATCGCCTACGGCACGCTGACGAAGGCCGAGCGCGCCCGCCGGCACGCGGTCGTCGCGCCGGTGCTCGCGGAGAGAGGTGAGGCCGGCATCGACCAGGCCGCGCACCATCTCGCCACCGCCGCCGAGCTCGTCGCGGAGCTGGGCGCGGTCGTCGGTGTACCGGCCGACGTTTGCGACCAAGCGGTCGCGGCACTGACGCGGGCGGCCGAGCGTCACGAGGCGGTCGAGTCCTGGCCGCCGGCCGAGCGACACCACGACCGGGCGTTGGCCTTGCTCGGCGACGAGCCATCGAGCGCGCGCCGCCGCGCGTTGCTCGGGCGGGGCCGCGCGCGGATCCAGCAAAGGCTCGTCGACGACGCGCGAGAGGACGCGCTCACCGCATTGTCGGAGGCGCGCGCCGCCGACGACCGCTACAGCGAAGCGGTCGCGCTAACGGTGCTCGGCGAGAGCGAGGCCGCGGTCGGCGCCTACGACGTCGCCGAAGCGACCTTCGGGCAGGCCCTCCAGATGTGGCGGGAGCTCCAGAACGACACCGGTGCCGCGAACGTGCTGCGCGGGCTCGGCATGATCCAACTGTTCCGCGGGGATCTCGACCAGGCCGAGCGCTTCGTCTCCGAAGCACTCGGGTCCTTCACGTCCGCGGGCGACCAGCGCGGATCGGCATGGGCACTCCAGAACCTCGCGTGGATCTCGTTCACGCACGGCAACATCCCGCTGACCGAGAAACGGCTCGAGGAGTCCGCTGATCTCTTCGGTGAGCTCGGCGATTGGGGCGGACTCGGCTGGGCGTACGGCTTGCTCGCGTTCGTGCGCTTCAACCAGGGCCGTCTCGACGAGGCCGCCGCGATCGCCGAGCACATCGCGATCGAGGGTCAAGAGACCGGCAACCGGTGGGCGGTCGGCATGATGGGCGTGTTGCTCGGCGAGGTTGCGTTGTGGAGCGGTCGTACCGTCGAAGCCGTCGACCGTGGTCGCGGGGCGATCGCGCTGTTCCAGGAGATCGGCGACCGGTGGGGCGAGGTCATGGCAACCGGCTGGACGGTCCGCGCGCTCGCGGAGCTCGGCCGCGACGACGAATACGCCGCGTGCCTGTCACGCTTCACCGAGGTGGCGCGGCAGCTGCCCGACGAGAACATGCACCTGATGCCCGCGCTCGTCGAAGCGGGCGTGCTCCTCCAGCGCGGCGACGCGGAAGCGGCCTGGGCGATCCTCGGCCAGGTCGAGCCTCCCGACGACACGCACGTTGCCGCCGCCGACGAGGCCGCGGCACTGGGTCTCTGCCGGTTGCAGCGCGGCGACGTCGCCGGCGCGATCGCCACGCTCGAAGGGACGTTCCGTATCTCCGAGGACGACGGCCCGCGGATGGCCCTCGGCTGCCGGCTTGCGCTCGCCTACGCCGCGTCCCACCGCAGCGCCGACGCCCGCGCCGTCGTCGACGAGCTGGGAACACGCGGTGGCGGCACGTACTCCGATCGCATATTCGCGCTGTGGGCGGAGAGTCTCGTCCAAGCGCAAACCGGTGAAGGCGACGCCCGCGCGAGCGTCGACGCCGCGCACGCAATCGCCACCGCGACCGACGCGCGGCTCGAGCACGCAATCGCCGCGTTGGCCCGCGCAAAGGTGCTCGCCGCCCTCGACGACCCCGAAGTCGGCGAGGCGGCCGACGACGCGCAGCGTCAGCTCACCAGCCTCGGAATCACCGGTGACGGGTGGGCGCGCGTCTTCGACGAAGCGCTCGCGGGCGCGCCGGCGCCGGAGCGGCGCTGAGCGACGGATCCGGCCCGAGACGCGAGCCGGGTGAGAGGATTGCTCAGTCCGGCGAAGCGACGTGCCGCATCGCAAGCAGCGCGACATCGTCACGGAACCGCGGCTGGAAGCTGCGGAGCTCGACCTCGATCCCCTCGACCAATTCCCTTGCACTCGTGCAGCACGTACGCGTGAGCGCGGCCGCGAGGCGATGGTCGCCGTAGAAGTCGTCGCCCCTGCGCAGCTCGGTCACACCGTCCGTGTAGAACAGGACGGCGTCGTTCGGACGCAACTCGACTGTCACATCGGTGTGCCGCACGGTCTCGGTCATTCCCAGCAACGTGCCGAACCGTCCGATCGGCGCGGTCGTGCCATCGGCGTAGCGGTGCAGCGGGAGCGGATGGCCTCCCGACGCGACGGTGAGCCGGCGCTTGCCCTTCAGGGCTCGAAGGCGGGCAACCACCGCAGTGCAACCCCGTGCATCGGCGCGCAGGAGCGCGTCGTTGAGCATCGCCAGGATGAGCCGCGGCTTGGAGTGTTCCATGGCCGCGGCGCGGATCGTGTAGCGGCTGAGCGCGGTGGCGGCGGCGGCTTCCGGACCCTTCCCGCAGACATCGCCGATCGTGAGGATCCAGTCGCCGCGACCGCGTTCGAAGACGTCGTAGAAGTCGCCGCCGACCACGCCGGCCGCCGCGGGCACGTAGCACGCCGCGAGGTCAGTATCGTCGATCTCGGGGAGGTGCGGCGGCAGCAGACTCTGCTGCAGGGTCTCCGCGAGGGCCGCGGCATCGCGGTAGCTGTCGGTCAGGGCGCGCTGCGCGACGACTCGATGCGTGATGTCGCGTACGAACGCGGTGAACGCCACGCGGTCGGGATCGTCGACGCGCCCGACCGAGAGCTCGACCGGGAACTCCTCGCCGTTCTTGCGCAGCGCACGCGTCTCGACGCGGGTGCCGAGCAGCTTCGCTTCTCCTGTGCGCAGATACCGCGCGAATCCCTCGCGGTGGAGCACGCGGAGCGGCTCGGGCACGATGACGTCCACCATCATGCGGCCGATCACCTCCGCCCGCGCGTATCCGAAGGTGCGCTCGGCCGCAGGATTGAACTCGACGATGCGTCCGGACTCGTCGATCGCGACGATCCCGTCGAGCGCGGTCTCCAGCATCGCGGATCGACGCGCTTCACTCGCGCGTACCGCGCGCTCGGCCCGTCGCCGTCGAACGAACGACCCGACTTGTACGCCGATCGCGGCGATCATGTCCAGCATCTCGTCGTCGGGCTCGGCAACGTTCGCGCCGAAGAACTCCATCACGCCGAGGAACTCGTCACCGCTGACCAGCGGGCACGCCAGCGCACACCCCAACCCGGCGCGCGCCGCGAAGGTCGCCCGCGGGAAGTTCGCGTCGGCAACGACGTCGGGCACCCAAATGGCTGCCTTGGCCGCCCACACGCGTCCCGGAAGACCGACACCCGACTCGAACGACGTCTCACGGCTCTGTTCGGCGAAATCGCCGAACGATTCGCTGCTCAGCCAGAACGCGGTGCAGCGAAGTTGTTGCCCGGCGATGTCAGGCTCCCACAAACCGCCGCAGCGGAAGCTCAGCGCGTCGCCCAGGACGGCCAGTACTTCATGACGGATCGCATCGACGTTGGTCGCTTCCGCAAGCACGCGCGCGACGGCGTGCTCAGCCCGGAGGCGTTGCTCGAGCTTCCATCGGTCAGTAATGTCGATGGCCGCGCTGACGATCGCCTGCAGCTTGCCGTCGTCGTCGAGCACGGGCGTGTCGACGGCATGCACGATGGTGGGGACACCGTCGACACCGATCGTGCGGAAGTCACCTTCCCAGGTCTCGCCACGCATCATGTGCTTCGCGATCTCTTCGATCACCGTCGTCTCGATCGCTTCGCCCGCGAAGTCGGCGCTCGATTGCCCGATCAGCTCGGCGCGGGGCACGCCGAACACGACTTCCGCCTGACGATTGCATTGCAGGATCCGTCCGGCGAGGTCGGTCACGAGGACCGCCACCTGGACGCGGTCGAGGAGCTCGACGGCGGACACGGGCAGCGCGTCCTCCCGTCGCCCGTCCGTCATCAGCCCTCCGGATTCCGACGACCCCCGTCCGTCGCACACGCTAGTGGCCGGCCCCAAAAGACGAAATGCCCAGTTCGCGGAAATTGGTGGGCGCCTCAGTCCCCCGGGGCGGCGAACGGTGCCGACCGCAACCGGTCGAGGACGGTGTCACACGCGCGGCCGTCGGCAAACGTCGGCGCATGTTCCGGCACCGCGCGCGACGTCACCGCCTCCCGCACGACCTCCGCGAAGCGGCGCATCGGCTCGAGATGCCGGTCGGCGCCGGCGGTGCCGAGGTCGATCGTCTCGATGTCTCCGCGCTCGCCGCCGGCGGGCCGGATCGTGATGCGATCATCGGCGATCACCTCGACCACCGCGCGCGTCCCGAACACCGTGAACCGAGGCGCGACGTCGGCAACCGCGGCAAAGCCGCTGTCGATCGAAACCGTGGCCCCGTTGGCCAGGCCGAGGCCGGCGGTGAACCCGTCCTCGGCGGTACACGTGTGCATCTCACCGTTGTCGTCGGGCCGCTGCCGGACGTCGGTCCGGAGAAGTGCCTGCACCGTCACGACCTCGGTGCCGAAGACGTGACGGAGACTGTCCACCGCGTGCGAGGCCCAGGCGCCGATCCAGCCGCCGCCCAGCGCGCGATCGAACAGCCAACCCCACTTCCGCAGCGGCACCCGCGACCCTGCCGAATGGTGCAACAACTGCACATGCTCGACCGCGCCCACCGACCCGTTGCGCACCATCTCTCGCAGGCGGACGCGCCCGGACGCGTAACGGAACTCGAAGTTGCAAAGCGCGACGACGCCGGCGGCGTTCGCCTCCGCTTCGAGGGCGGCCGCTTCGTCGGCGGCGAGCGCGAACGGCTTGTCGCACAGCACCGCCTTGCCCGCGGCGAGCGCGGCGCGCACGTGCGGTGCGTGCAGGAAGGGCGGCGAATGAACACTGACAAGGTCGACGTCCGGTCGAGCGATCACCGTGTGGACCGCGTCGTCGTCGCGCGCCGACACGACGTCGACCACTTCGCACCCGTCGGTCCCGTCGAAGACGGGCGCCACGACCCGGCGGCCGAAGCCCGCCCCGATGATCGCGACCCTCACTCGCCCAGTACCTCGGCCGCGTCGTCTTGGACCGGAAGGTGGAATCGCCGCAGCCCGGCGTGGGTGGCCGGCCCTATCGCGAGCGCCAGCAGCACGGTCCCGACACCGACGTGCCCGCCGAGCGCGAACCCGATCACCATGACCGTGCACTCGAGGACGGTGCGCACGATCCAGAGGCGATGCCCGCGCGCGGTGATCGCGGTCATCAGCCCGTCGCGTGGTCCGGGTCCGAGACCGGACCCGATGTAGAGGCCTGCGCCCATTCCGAACAGCACGATCGAGCCGAGCAGGAACGGGATGCGAACCGCGAGCCGGTGTTGTTGGGGGATGAGATACAGCCCGAGATTTGCGATGAACCCGATCGAAAGCGTGTTCAGGATCGTGCCGAGCCCCATGCGCTGACGCAGCGGGATCCATGCCAACAGGATCGCGAGCCCTACGAGCACGACGACGACACCGAACGACAAGCCGGTGACCTCGGCGAGGCCTTGGTGGAACACGTCCCACGGAGCGACGCCGAGCTCGGCGCGCAGTGACGTCGCGATGCCTGCGCCGAGTAGAAACAGGCCGGCGACCAGCGGCGGGAGCCGGCGCACCAGCTCGCGTCCGCTCGGGAAGGACAGCACCTGCGCGTAACGCGCGTCCTCGGACTTCACGGTACGAGCTGGGTCGAGGATTCCGCGTCGAGGTACAACGTCGCGTTCGATCGTCGCCGCAAGATCGACGACGGGCACGCGGTGGTGATCGGCCCGTACAGCGCGTTGTGCACGGGCTGCGCCTTCCGCGCCTCGGGCACGATCACCAGGACGCTTCCGGCGCGCAGCAACGCAGGGATGGTGACGGTGATCGCGTGCGTCGGTACGTCATCGAGCGTCGCGAAGTGCCCCTCCCCCACCTGCTGGCGCCGCGACGCGAGCTCGAGCGGGACGACCTTGACGTCACGGGGGTCGTCGAAGTCCGCAACGGGAGGATCGTTGAACGCGAGGTGACCGTTCTCCCCGACACCACAGCAGCAGAGGTCCAGCGGATACGTCCGGAGCAGCTCCTCGTACCGGCGCGCCTCGGCCTCGGCGTCGCCGGTGTCGCCTTCGAGGTAGTGGAACGCCTTCAGAGGGAGACGGCTCGCGACGCGCTCGCGCATGTACCGCCGGAAGCTCGCCGGGTGCGACGACGGCAAGTCCACGTACTCGTCCATGTGGAAGGCGCGCACGTGCTCCCACGCAATGTCGCTGTACTGCACGAGCTCGGCGAGGAACACGAGCTGCGAGTTGCCGGTCGCGAGCATGACGTTGGCCTCGCCGCGCGCCTCGATCGTCTCGCGCAACACCCGGGCGGCGTCCAGCGCGGCGGCGCGTGCGAGCGACGCGAGGTCGTCGAAGACCTTCACCGTGAGCGCGTCGATCGTGAGCTGCTTCACGACGTGCGCTCTTCGCGCGTCCGCCTCATGCGAATTGCGGGAGCCACTGCTTGGTGGCCGTGAGCATCTCGTCGGTCATCTGCTGCAGATGGTCGATGTCGATGCGGCCGGCAAGCGGGTCGAGGAGCATGGCTTCGACCACCTTCTGCCGGTCGCCGGTGATCGCGGCTTCCACGGTCGCTTCCTGCGAGGACACGACGCGTCGGAGCCACTCTGCGAGCGCGTACGGTGCGCGGGCCTGATCGCGTCCGCGCAGGCCGTCGCCATCGGCGATGCACATCGTCTCGACCACGACGTCGTCCGGGAGGTCGGGCGCCTGGCCCGTGTTCGGCAGGTTGAGCGGAAACGCGCGGGGCTTGTTCCGCACGAACGAGTCGATCATCGGCGCGACCATCTCGCCCGACGGCATCGTCGGGACTTGTGTCACCGCGCGCAGCTTCTCGAGCTCCCCCCGGTAGCTTCCGGCGTCGTTCTCCCGGTCGGCGATCGTCGTGAGCGTGACCCCCCACCGCTTCCCCCACCGCGACTCCTCGGTGAGGAAGCCCGGGAAGAACTCGACGAGGTGGCGGTCGCCGGCACCGGGCAGCACACCGAAGCGCTCGAACAGCGAGAACTTCACCCGATGCTGCGCGACGAGGTCGGCCTTCTTGAACTCGGCCGCGAGCGCGACGAGCTCGGGGTCGAGACCGGGCGGAAGGTAGATCGGCTCGTTCTGCAAGCGCTCCGGGTCGGCGAGCAGCTCGCGCAGCCTGGGGAACGCGTCCTCACCGTCGATGCGGAGCGCGGTGAAGATCGGCAGGTGGTTCACACCGACGACGTCGAAGTCGAACGACAGGAAGTCTGCGTCGAGGAGGTTCGACAACGCGTACTGGGCGCCGGCGATCTCGTGACAAAGGCCGACGCATTGCACGTTCGTCTCGCGCGTCACCGCGCGGCACAGCGCGGTCATCGGGTTCGTGAGATTGAGCAACCAGGCGTCGTCACACAGCTCCTGCATGTCGCTGGCGATGCCCACGAGCACGGGGATGTTGCGCAACGCGCGCATGATGCCGCCCGGCCCGACCGTGTCGCCGACGGACTGCTTGATCCCGTGCTTCTCGGGGATCTCGAGATCGTGGCGCATGCTCGCGAACCCGCCGGTCGAGATCGTCACGACGACGTAGTCGGCGCCCGCGAGCGCTTCTTTCTGGTTGGTCGTCGTCGACACCGTGAGGTCAACGCCCTTGAGCCCGACCACGTGGCGCACGAAATCGGCCATCGGCTCCAACGGCTCGGGATCCACGTCCTCGAGCACGAGCTCGGCATCCGCGAGCGACGGCGTGTTCACGAGGTCGATCAGCAGCTTCGGGACCCACTGGAAGCTGCCTCCACCCACGACGACGATGCGCGGTCCGGCCATGCGCCCGATCCTAGAGGGGGCGTGTGTGGAGCTCGTTTTACGAGCTCCACACACGCCCAACCCCCGGGAAGTGTCTCTAGCGGAACTGTGGGAGCCAGCGGGCGGTGGCGGCGAGCATCTCGTCGGTCATCGCGACGACGTCGTCGTACGCGATCTGGGTCGCCATCGCGTCCGCGAGCATCGCTTCGAGCACCAGCGTGCGATTGCCCGTGAGCGCGGCCTCGACGGTCCACTCCTGCGCCACGTTGACGCGTCGCACGTACTCGCCCATGACCCCGGGCACGGTGGTGCGGTCACGGCCGTGCACCCCACCGCGATCGGCCACGCCCATGATCTCGACGACCGCACCGTCGGCGAGATTCGTCACGTTGCCGTCGTTCGGCAGGTTCACCGGGAGGTGACGGGCGTTGCCGGCCACCATGCCGTCGAGCAGCGTGGCGACGAGCTCGCCCGACGGCATCCGCGTGACGTCGGGCGCGTCGCGCATCTCCTCGTAGAAGTCGACGTCCTCGTCTGCGTCGCGGCGGTGCCCGGGCATTCCGTAGTGGTGGATTCGCCATTCGCGCCCGTAGTCGTTGCCGGGGTGCACGACATTCGGCATGAACTCCACCGAGTGGTGGTCGCCCGAACCGGGGAGCACACCGAAGCGCTCGAACACGTCGAACCGGACGCGGTTGTTGGCCACGACGTCGAACTTGCTCCAGAAATCGGACGGCGCGACCTTCTGCCACTGTGCCTGGTCGGGCGGATCCATCCAGATCGGCGAGCGCGCCATCTGCTCCGGGTCGGCGAGGAGCGCGCGCAGCCGCGCAAAACCGTCGTCACCCGCAACCCGCAAGCCGGTCGCCATCGGAAAGTGGTTCACGCCGCCGAGGACGGGATCGATCTCGTGCATCCCGCAGTCGAACAACAGGCTCAGCGCCCAGGTACAGCTCACCCATTCGTTGCAGAGGCCGACGGTCTTGACGGCGGTCTCGCGCGTCACCGATCGGCACAGCGCGGTGAGAGGATTCGTGACGTTGATGAGCCACGCGTCCGCGGCGACCGCCTCGATGTCGCGGGCGATCCCGACCAACACGGGGACGCTCCGGAGCGCCCGCATGATGCCGCCCGGTCCGACGCTGTCGCCGATCGGCTGGCGAATGCCGTATCGCTGCGGGATCTCGATGTCGTGCTGCATCGAGTCGAAGCCGCCGACCGAGAAGGCGGTGATCACGAAGTCCGCGCCGCGCACGGCCGACCGTCGATCCCCTTCGGACCGGACCGTCATCGGGATGTCGCGGCGGCGCGCGATCTCGTTGCCGAGCTCCTCCATGCGCTTCATCCGTTCGGCGTCGAGATCGTGCAGCACGACGTCGACGTCGGTGAGCGACGGCGTGTTCGCGAAGTCGGCGAGCAACCGAGGCGCCCAGTGATAGCTGCCGCCGCCGACCACCGCGATACGAGCGCTCATGAAGTCGACGCTACGCGGGCAGCTCCGCCCGGTCGAGTCCCAACCGGCGAGCGGCGGCGCCGGCCTCGCCCCGGTTCGCGACGCCGAGCTTGGCGAGGATGTTGGAGACGTGCACGCTCGCCGTTTTGGCGGAGATGTACAGCGACTGCGCGATCTGACGGTTGGTGCGACCTTCCGCGACCAACGCGAGCACCTCGAGCTCGCGCGCGGTCAAACCGAGGCGCTCTGCGGGAGAAGGTGGCGCGACGTCACCCAAGCCGATGTCCAGACGAGCGCGGCGGACGAGACTCGCGACACCGTCGCGTACCCACACCCAGCCGATGTCGCGGGCAAGCGCGTACGCGGCCGCGGCGGCGACCGCCGCGTGTTCCCGGTCGCCACCTTCGACGTGGGCTTCGGCTTCGCGCCAGCGCGCGTACGCCATCCGTGTGCGCACACCGAACCGCTCCCAACCGGCAGCAACCGATGCCCACGCGGCCGGGTCGTTGGTGCCCGCCGCACGTCCGCCCTCGGCGCCGAGGTGCGCCGTCACGACGTCGAGCGCGCCCGGGCGGCCACCGAGCCACCGGTCGGACGCGATCCATCCGTCGAGCGTCCCGATGAACGCACGGGCGGCAGCAACGTCCGCCCGATCCGCAGCCGCGGCCGCACCGCACAGCAGCAACGGGACGCCGATCCCTTCGTCGGCACAGAGCGACGTATCAGCCCGAGGCAGGGCGACGCCTTCATTCGCGAGCTCGAGCGCGCGAGCCGGATCGCCGCTCCACAACGCGCATTGTGCTTCGAGCATGGCGCAGATCACGAGGTACTTCTCGGGGGCGGTCTGCGCGAACTGCGTCCGTAGAGCAGCGATCGCCTCGTGTGCGGCATGGAAATCTCCCAGGCCGGCGTACAGATGACTCCACGCCTCGGCCGACCGCCACACGTCGATACCGACCGGTTGTGTCGCATCGACCTCGCGCAGCTGCTCCTCCATCTCGTTCCACCGACCGAAGAGCCACAGTGCTTCGCACGCATTCAGACGAAGGAACGCGCCGAAATATCGATCGAGGCCGCGCTCCCGTGCCAGGGCCGCTCCGGCGAGGGAGACCTCCAGCGCCTCCTCGTACCGTGCGACCGATTGCAGTGCGCCGCCCACGTTCACCGCGGCACGCGCGACATCCGGCCAGCTGCGCGTCCGTCCCGCCAGGTCTCGCGAGAGTTGGAGCTGCTCGAGACCCTCTTCGGTCTTGCCGAGGGCGGCCAGCGAGGCGCCGAGCGTGTTCCGCGCGTGCGCCTCCGCGACCTGGTCACCGATCTGCTGCGCGATCGCGATGGCCTGCTCGCAGACCTCGACCGACTCGACCAACTGATCGTCGAGCATGAGCTGCTGGCCCCGAGTGGCGAGGACGCGCGCCCGTTCGGGAGTGGGCTCGTCGGGAACCAGGCGCACCGCTTCGTCGAGGTGCGGGAGCAACTCTTCGGACGAGTGGTTGAGGATCCAGAGGTAGCGGCCCCATCGCTCGTGGACGAGTCCGGCGGTGACCGGGTCGGCGTCGGGATCCACCTCCTCGGCGGCGACGCGGATGAAATCGAGTGCTCGATCCGTGCTGCCGGCCATCTCTGCCTGGGTCGCCGCGTATCGCACGGCATCGACATGGCGCATGCCCGTGAGCTGCTCGGCCTGCGCGACCTGCGGCCACAGCTCGAGCGCGCGCTCGACGTGGGCGAGCGCTTCCGGATATGCGTACATCTGCTCGGCCGCCCGGGCCGCTTCGAGTGAGGCCGTCAGCGCGCGGCCGGCGTCGTGCGCGGCGTACCAGTGGCATGCAAGCTCGCTTGCGAGCTGAGAGCCGACGACATCCGTCCAGCTCGGTTGCTCGGCGAGCACCGATGCCACACGCGAGTGCAGCGCGACGCGATCGCCCGGAAGCAAATCGTCGTACACGGCTTCGTGCACCAGCGCGTGCCGGAATCGGTATTCGAGATCCTCCGCGACGAGCACTTGCTGTTCGACACATTCGCGCAGCGCATCGAGCAGCGCCGCCTCCGACAACGTCACTGTCGCGGCCAGCAATCGGTGATCGACGCGTCTGCCGATCACCGCCGCGCTGCGGAGCACGAGCCGTGCGTCTTCCGACAAGGTGTCGACGCGCGCGAGCACGATGCCGCGCAACGATGCCGGCAGCGCACCGCCCGGGGCGGATTGCGTTGCGAGCAGCTCCTCGGCGAAGAACGCATTCCCGTCCGAGCGCTCGAACGTGTGGTCGAGGAGCTCGACCGACGGGTCGTCGCCGACGATCGCGGCGATCAGCTCGCGCAGCTCGTCACGATCGAAGCGCGTCAGCTCGATCCGTTCCGCAACCCCGGCGCGGTCGAGCTCTGCCAGCGCGGCGCGCAGCGGGTGCCGGCGGTTCAAGTCATCCGAGCGGTATGTGCCGATCACGACGACGCGCGCGTCGCGGAGGCTGCGGGCGAGGAACACGAAGAGGTCGATCGTCGAGCGATCGGCCCAGTGCAGATCCTCGATCACGAGCAAGGTCGGGACACGGTCGCCGAGCCGTTCCATGACGCCGAGCAGCTGCTCGAACAGGGCCGCCGTGCCGACCGGCTCGGACGACGAGCGCGCGTGCAGCTCGGGCACGAGTGCGGCGAGCTCCTCACCCGCCGGCCCGATGACGGCGTCGAGGGTCGCGGCGTCGACCGAGCGGTGGAGCGTCCGCAACGCCTGCACGATCGGGCCGAACGGCAGCGCGCGGTCGACGAGCTCCATGCACTGGCCGTTGAGGACTAGCGCGGGTTCGCCGACCCGCGACTTGAGCTCCGCGAGGAGGCGAGTCTTGCCGACGCCGGCCTCTCCCGACACGAGCAGCACCGCGGCGGTTTCGTCGTTCACCGCCGTCTTCCAGATCCCCTCGAGCCGCGCGAGCTCGACACGCCGGCCGACGAACCGCGAGCTCGACACCCGAGAAGGCACGGGCGCCAGTTTGGTGCACGGCGACGCCGGCTCGGCGCCGAAATCGGACGCGATCACGACCGCAACAGGAACGCCCACAGGCCGCGCCTTCTCGCCGGACGCCGGCGGCGTGACCCCCGACCGAGGCGGCGAGCGTCGGCATCCCGGCGAAGGCCGTCGACCCGGTCGTTGGCGATCTGTCGGAAGCTCTCGGTCTCGTACATGACGCCCCTCCTGGCCTGGTCCGTCAAGCTCAGGATCGGGCTAAGACCCCACCGGCCGCATTGGGCACATGCCTTATTTCGGCGACCGCGATCTCACGGGCGGCGATCTCACGGGCGGCGATCTCACGGGCCGAGCGCGACCTCGACTTCGATCTCCACCGCGCCACCCCGCGGCAGCGCGGCCACTCCGATTGCGCTGCGGCTGTGCCGTCCCGCCGGACCGAACACGTCGTGCAGCGCACGGCTCGCGCCGTCGACCACACCCGGCTGCTCGACGAATCCCTGCGCCGACGCGACGAAGCCCAACACGGTGAGAACGCGCGTGACGCGATCCAGGGAGCCGAGCTCCGCGCGCAGCACCGACAGCGCGTTCAGCGCGCACCAATGGGCGGCTTCCACGCCCTGCGCGACGGTGAGGTTCGCGCCCAGCACGCCCGGGTGCACCAACACGCCGTCGCGATCGCGCGGCAGCTGGCCCGAGGTACGGGCCCGGCCGCCATGGACGACGACCGCATCGAGCGGATCGTGCGGAGGGAAGGGCCCCGGCAACACGATGCCGAGCTCCGCCAGGCGCGCGTCGATGTCGGTCACAGCCACTCCTGCAGGAACTCGGGGACGCGTGCGCCGTGCCACCGGTGCTCCCCGTCGAACACGTCGTGGGCGAGCGCGCCGTCACGCGCGCCGAGCTGTGCGTAGACGGGCTCGAGAGCTGCGACGGTCGCGCGGGCGGACGCAACCGGGAAGATGAGATCTTCGACACCGGACTCGACCAACATCGGGCGAGGAGCGGCGAGTGCTGCGACGTCGAGGTGCTCGAGCCGGCCCAGCTGACCCACCATCACCTGCGAGCCGCACATGTTCCAGGGCACCGTGTGCGCGGCGCGCCACGACGACAGAAAACCGGACACGACCGCCACCCGCACACGCTCGTCGAGCGCGGCGAGGAACAGCGCGCACGTCGCGCCGTAGGACAATCCCGCAGCGGCGACGCGGCGCGCATCGACCAACGGATGGGCGGTCAACACGTCGAGCGCGCGCTGCATGTCCCACAGGTTCCGCTGGAGTGGCACCACGCCGGCCATCGTGGCGCACACGAGATCCCAGTCGCAGTGGTACTTGTCGGGTGGCATCCAGTCGGCGCGCTCGCCGAAACCTCGCAGGTCGGGAGCCAGCACGACGTAGCCGAGCGTCGCGAGTTGATGCGCGTAGTCGTCGCCCGGCCCCCCGGCGTCGATCCCGCACACGAGTGACTTCCCCGGCCCGTGACCGTGTATCGCGAGCACGGCCGCGCCCGGCGACGCATCGCGTCGGGCGTGCGGTGTCAACAAGAACGCCGGCACCGACATCGTCCGTTCCGTGTCGAAGACGATGCGCTCACGCTGGTACGTCCCGCAGTCCATGGAGTCGGTGGTCTCGAGATCGAGCGGCACCGGCTCCGGGATCGGTCCCAGGAGCGCGTCGAGCTGCACGCGCGTGCGCGTCCGCCACGCTTCGACATCCGGCAGTGGCGCGATGTCGGCGACCGTCTCCAGGTGGAGACGCCAGTACGCCCAGTTCGAGAAGTTGCGGGCCCGCGTCATGCCGCCAGCGCCCAGCCCAGCCCACCCGCGATGTGGCGGAGATAGTCGGGCGATTCCCACGCGGCCGGGAAGTGGCCGAGGCTCGTGGAGAAGACGCGGCCCTTCCCTTCGGTGAAGCACCACGCGAGCGGGTACCCGAACGACGGTGGCCGGGCACCGGACGCGCCGAGATCGAGCTCCCCCTCCCGCACGCGCAACAGCACCCTGGCGTCGGCGCGCAGGTCTCGGAACTGGTACACCTCGTCGTGCCATCGCCACGCGTCGCCGAGGTGTGCGCAGGAGGGATGCGAGGCGTCACAGACCTCGGCAACGAATGTCTGCGTCCACGGGTGACCATCGAACCGCGCCCCGACCAGGCGACCGTATTCGTCCCACCCATAGCACGAATCCGTTGCGGAGTGGATCGAGCAAATCGCGAGACGGCCCTCCCTCGTGTGCTCGACGATCGCGTCGCGCTGCGCGGCGCTCCACGGCGTCTCCCCGATCGTGAACAACGCGAGCGCGCGGGCATCACGAATCGCTTCGGCAGTGAGGTCGCGGACATCGTCCACGCGCCGCGCATGCAGTCCGTGCATCTCCGCGATCTGGGCGACGCCGACCGCGGCCTGATCGAGCACGCCGTGGACACCCGCGGGCCCGTCGCGGTACGGCGCCACCTGCGTGACGAACAAGAGTCCTGCGGCCATGCGCGGCACGGTAGCCGCCACTATCGTCGGCGCGCATGCGAATCGGATTCATCGGTCTCGGCGCGATGGGTTTGCCGATGACGCGCCACTTGCTCGACGCCGGTCACGTCGTCACCGTGGCGTCGCGCAGCCGCCCGCCGATCGACGCCGCGATCGCGGCCGGCGCGAAGGAAGGTACCGGCCCCTCCGACGTCGTCGCGGCGAGCGAGGTGACGATCCTGTGCGTGCCCGACTCCCCTGACGTCGCGCAGGTGCTCGATGCCGCGTTCGATGCGCTCGGACCGGGGAAGATCGTCGTCGACACCTCGACGATCGATCCCGAGGTCGAACGCGCGCAACACGAACGCGTCACGGCAACCGGCGCGGGGTACCTCGACGCTCCGTTGTCGGGCGGCAGCGTCGGTGCCGAACGTGGGACATTGACGGTGATGGTCGACGGCGACGCGGCGGTGCTCGACGCCGCCCGTCCCGCGCTCGAACCGTTCGCCGGTCTCATCGTCCACGCGGGCGGACCGGGTGTCGGTCAGGTCGTGAAGCTCTGCAATCAGCTGGTGTACGCGGCGCAGATGCTCGCGGTCGCGGAGGCAGCAACCCTGGCCGTGAAGGAAGGGATCGATCTGAACGTCGTCTACGAGGTGTTGACGCACGCGACCGGTGACTGCACTGCGATCCGCACACGGATCCCGTTCGAGGGCGCCCGGCCGGACACTCCCGCCTCCAACGGATGGCGTCCCGGATTCATGACCACGCTGATGGCGAAGGACGTCCGCCTCGTGCTGCGGGAGGCCGGCCGCGCCGGCGTCGAAGCGCGCAGCGCCGAGGTCGTGCAGCCGGTGCTGCAGGCCGCCATCGACGCCGGGTTCGGCCGCGAGGACTTCTCGGCAATCGGGAAGATCGTGCGCAAAGGCGCCGGCCTTTCGTAGACCCGAGGTGGGCGGCGAGAATCGTTGCATGCTTTGTGCCTTCTCGATCACCCCACTCGGCATCGGAGACTCGGTGGGGAGCGTCGTCGCCGACGTCGTTCGCCTCGTCCGCGACAGCGGGTTGCCCAACGAGACCAATGCGATGTTCACCAACGTCGAGGGAGACTGGGACGCGGTGATGGCATTGCTCAAACGTTGCGTCGATGCGGTCGCGACGGAAGCGCCGCGCGTGAGCATCGTCGTGAAGATCGATCATCGCCCGGGAGCCGTCGACATGCTCCATACGAAGGTCGCGTCGATCGAACGTCAGCTCGGCTGAGACACGTTCGGCGCCGGCGCGAGCGGGCCGAGCCCAGCGCCGAGCTCGTCGTCGGCAAACGCAAGCGCGGCCACGGCGCGCGGCGCCAGCGACGGGCCGGCCGGCGTCCGCTCGGGCACCGGCTCGAAGCGAACGAAGCCGCCGGCCGGTCCCGGACCGGTCGACATGGTCGCATCCGCGGCCTCGCCTGCGCGGGCTCGGCGATAGCCGTGCTCGTCGCCGACGATGGGCGTCGTGATCGTGTCGGACCACACCGCTTCGGTCGGCGTCCACGCCCCGCCCCACCGTCGCGCGTCGGCGCGCTCGACGACGAGCTCTTCGATCGCGTTCGTGTCGAGCGTCGCGAGACCTCCGGCGGCGGCCGTGCGCTGCATCAGGCCGCCGAGCAACTCGGGTACACACGCCCCGAGGTACCCCAGTCCCGCACCGCCGCGCGGATTGCACTCCGTCGCGGTCCACCCGTCCGCGCTGCAGATGCCGTCGATCGTGAACCCCCCGCGGAAGTCGACACGCTCCCGCAGGTGTGTGCCGAGCCGGCGCGCCGCCGCGCGCATCGCGTCACGATCGACCGGCTCGGGATCGAAGTACGTCGCGGCACCCGCGTACCGAAGTCCGCGTTCGTTGTCGACACGGAGCGTCACGAGCTCGACCGGGCGCAGCACGGCAACGCCCGACGCGGCGGCGAACCCGTGGATGCTGCACGGGACGCCGTCGACGAACGGTGCCACGCGCACGCGGTCACAGCGGGTGTCGAAGAACGCGATCGCCGACGCACGCGATTCCTCGTCACGCACCCACCGCACGAACTCGGCACCCCCGTTGAAGCCGTCGCGCGCGTCGCCGGCCCACACGGTGCCGGATCCTTGGTCGATCCGTGTGCACGCATCGTCGAGCGCACGACGATCCACGGGAGCAACGATCGACGGCGGGCGCGGCACCCCCGACACGTCGAATAATGCGTCTCCCACCGTCTTGTCCTCGAGTGCGACCCATTCCGGGCGCCGGGGTCCGAAGACTGCGAGCGGACCGAACGCCCGGACGGCGGAGAACGGCTGCGCGAGCACGAGCGGCTCCCCAGTACCGACGAACGCGCGGATCGCGTGCAGCAACTCCGGAGGCGGATCGGCAAACAGCTTCTCCTCGGCGCGGAACTGCGCGGTTGCGCCCGCGGTCGGTGGGAGCTCGTGCAGGAGGATCTCAAGATCGTCGCCGGCGGGTATCGGGCCGGTCCCGACGCTCGTAGGCATCAGAAGCATCCGCCCGGCGCCGACCGCGCGCAGCTCGCCGACGACGGGGTGCATGCCGGCGAGCACGCCGCCCGCGCAGACGACGCGCCGGCCTGCGAATACCTCCGCGAGCGCCACGTGTATCTGGGCGAACACGTCGTCCATTCCGCGAGCGTACGGATCCGGTGCCGTGCGCGCCCTTGAATATCAGCGCTTCAGGATCCGGCCGAGAAGAATCGACTCCTCGTAGAACACGTACATCGGAATCGCCATCGCGAAGAGCGAGAACGGATCTTGGCTCGGTGTGATCACTGCAGCGAAGACCACGATGGTGATCAACGCCACTCGTCGTGATCTGCGCAGCTGTCGAGTTGACACCACGCGCGCAAGGAGCAGGAACATCAACAGCACCGGGAACTCGAACGCGAGGCCGAACGCGACGATCATCAGCGCGATGAGCGAGACGTACTTGTCGCCAGTGAGCATGGGATTGAGATTCGGGCCGCCGACACCGAGCAAGAACTCCAGCGCCTTCGTCAGCGTGAGCATGGCGACGATGCCGCCGAGCACGAACAGCACGATCGATGTCGCCACGAAGGGAATCGCATAGCGCTTCTCGCGCTTCTGGAGGGCCGGCGTGACGAACCGCCAGATCTGCAGGAGCCAGACCGGGAGGGCGAGCACGATGCCACCGAAGAAGGCGATCTTGAGCCGAAGTGCGAACGCATCGAGCGGACCGGTGAAGATCAGTGTTCGCTGACGTCCGTGCGTCGCATCCGCGTAGAAGCGCACGAGGAAGCTCACCACGATATTCGCGAACGCGAAGGCAAGTGCCATTCCGATCGCAACGGCGATGAGCGAGATCACGACGCGACGCCGTAGCTCGGTGAGGTGCTCGACGAATGCTCGCGGTGGATCGTGACCGTGCGCGGCCGACGGCGGTTCGACCTCCAGCGTCGCGGTCACGAGAACGAACCACCTTCCGGCTCATGCGTGTTCGGCGGGCGCGTGGCGGCGGGCGGGTCGTTCACGAAGCCACCCATGACCTCGTCGCGCACGGTCGCTTGCAGGCGGCGCAATTGCCCGAGCCCACGCGCCGCCTGACGCGCGGCTTCGGGCAGCTTCTGCGGACCGAGCACCAAGAGTCCCACGACCAAGATGACGAGGAGCTCCGCCGGACCAAGGCTCATGCGGTGCCTTCGGAACAACCGCCCCCTCTGGATGACACGGAACACTCATCCGGCGAACACTCATCCGTGCCGCTCAGGCGTGCCGAAGAACCAGCATGAACCTCGGCATCCCGGAACTCCTCATCGTCCTTGCAGTCATCTTGCTGCTCTTCGGCTCTACGAAGCTTCCCAAGCTTGCGCGTTCGCTCGGCGAAGCCTCGAAGGAGTTCCGCAGCGGCCAGCACGAGGACGCGGCCTCGAAGGATTGACGGGCGGAGTGCGCGTCAGAGCTTGACCTTCTCGGCTTCGGCGAGCACGGCCGCGCGGTCCGCTTGCAGGATGTGACCCTGTTGTATTGCGGCATCGGTGGCCGCGGCGAAGTCGGCGACGTACTTCTCCTTGCTCGGATAGAGGCGCGCGAGCGTGGCTGCATCGAACGCACGCGTGCTGCCGAACAGCAGGCAGACGAGCTTCGAGGGGTCGGCGGCGGTACCGGAGTACGCAGCGACAGGAACGTCGAGCTGCGGCGTGCGGATCCCGCCGAGCGCGTTGCCGCGTTCGTCGCGCTGCACCTTCGGGCTGCCGTCGACGACTTTGACGTCCAGGCGAGGTTGTGTGGGCGGCGGCGTGCCTGTGCGCATCCAGGTGTCGAAGGCGTGAAGCGCCGCGGCAACGACGTAGTGCGTCGGCGCCTTGTTGATCCCGCCCACGCATCCGAGGCTGCTCGCGACGTCCCCGACGAGATACGAGTCCGCGTGCGCGGCGCCGGCGACTTCCCACAACCGGATGTGGTCGGTATCCGGTTGGCGGGCGCTGAAGAACTGGAGGAACTCCAGGTCAGTCTCGGTCTCGAAGATCAGGACAGGGACATCGGTATCGGGCCGGATGCGGATCCCGCCGCTGATCCCCGCGGCGATGTTGCCACCTTCGATGGGAATCGCTCCCCCGCCCCGGCTGTGCACGAAGAAGCCGTCGTACACACGAGCGGTCGGCTGGATCGCGTCGAGGTAGGTCGTCAACTCGAACGCCGACTGCGACTCACCGATGGCCGCGACGCGTTCCGGCCGGAGGCCGCCGAGCGGGTCGACCGGGCCCGGGGCGCGCAGCGCGCGGCCAATCTGCGTGAAGATGTCGAGCGCGTACTGGTCGCCCGGATGGCGCAACGACTTGTAGCGAGCAGGGTCGATACCGCGCAGTCCGCCCGCGGGGACCCCGGCCACCGGGACGACAGGCGTACCGCCGGAGACACCGATCTGTTGCGCCGACACCCCGACCCACGCGTATCCGCTCCGGGTCAATTCGGTGTGCATGTACGTGAAATCCGGCGAAGCGTCGAGACCGCCGCTCACGTTGAGCCACTCGACGAGCAACGCGCCGTTGAACCGGCTCGGGTCGCGCGGGATACGCACGACAATCCGAGTGCGGTACTTCGCGCTCTCTTTCGGGCGGACCTGCCAGCGCCCGTTCGTCGTGCGTTCGCCCACCATCTCGTACGACCGCGCCGTACCGGATGCAAAGAACTCCGACTCGCGGTAGCCCGCCGTTTCGAGATCAGACGTCGTTGCCTCTCCGAGGAACGCCTTGCCGGTGCCGCCCGTGAGAGGTCCGCTGATCGACGCGCTTGGACCGGGAGGGGCGGGGGGTCGCGCGGGTGCGGTCGACGCGACCGTCGTCGTCGCCTTCGTGCCGGATGACGAGGACGAAGATGAACACGCCGCGAGCAACAAGACGCACGCGGGCACCGCGCAAGACAAGGGCCTCATGCCGCTGAGTCTCGCACGAGACTCAGCCGACGAGGTCGAGTCGATAGATCGCGGTGAAATCGCTGAAGTAGACGGGATGACCCGGCCCTTGGGTCTCCACCGAGAGCACACCACTGGGATGCGTGTACACGATCGTGTCGTTCACCACTCCTGTCCGCCCGGCGTTCAGCGTCAGGCTGTGGAACTTCCCGTTGTTGACGGTGCTGAACAGGAGCCTTCCTTCGAGTTTGGCGCCGAGTCCGCACCTCGTGCAGAAGGCGGTCCCGGTGATGCCCTGCGCGGGATAGAAACGCCGCGGCAGCTGGCGCGGTGGAAATCCGCTCTGGTTGGTGTCCAGGGGCGCGGGAGGAGGCACGTTACAGGTCGCTTGCGGGCCCCAACCGTAGTTCCCGGCCTTGACGATGCGATTGACCTCGTCGTTGCAGGACGGCCCGTTGTCGGTCAACCAGAAGCTGCCTTGCGTCGGATCGAACGTGAAGCCGAACGAGTTTCGAATGCCGTATGCCCACACGAAGCTCCCGGGGAACGGGTTGCCGGCAGGCACGCCGCCGTCGGGCGTCATCCGCAGGACCTTGCCCCCCAGGTTCGTGTTCCGATTGATCGTCTGGGCATTGACCGCGTTCGCGTGCTCGCCGACCACGGCGTACAGCGCGCCGTCAGGCCCGAACTTGATGCGACCGCCGTTGTGGACGGTCGCAATGTTCTTCTCATCCATGATGACGCGTTGCGCGACGCCCTTCCCCCGGGACGTTGAGATCTTCAGGATCTGGTCGCGCTCGATGCCCCCGACCTTGCGGCTCGCATAGGCATAGACGAACGGCATCGACGGATACTTCGGATGCAGGGCAAGACCGAGCAAGCCTTGCTCTCCGGCGGTGATCAGGTTGGAAACGGTCCACACCAACGTGTCCTTGCCGGTCTTGAGATCGCGTCGATGTATCTCGCCGTTGAACCGCTCGGCGTACCAGATCTCGTGGCCGTTCGGATCGATCGTGAACGCCGCCGGAAAGTCGAGTCCGCGGATGACGGCGTGCGCATGGGGCAGGCCGTGGCAACTCGTGAGCACTGTCGACGACAGCGCGAGCAAGACACCAGAAACAAGGACGCGTCGCAAGCCGTGCACGAGCAACATGCCTTCCATGTCGGCGTGGACGTGATGCTAGGTCGCGTCGCCGCGATGACGCATGGAGGCGATGCCGCGATCCATCGTTTGGCAAAGTCGCGATCGTCGCCGCGCGTCGAGACGCGCGATTGGCAATCCTCGCCAGTGCGCTCGAGACGTCCGTGCCCGGACGACCGCGTCCGGCCGTGAGGTGACCGAGGAAGCCCGAGACGATGGGGACCCAAAAAGGGGCCGCCCGCCCCGCCGTGGGAAGTATTTATACCAGATTTAGCCGTTAGATCCCTTGACAGAGGATTTGGTAAGCCTGACAATTGGGTCAGATCCACGGACGGGGTGGCTCGAGTCATGGAGGACGCACGAATGACGCCTGAATCGCCGGAGTCGGCCGCGAACGACGTCGCGGAGAAGCACAACGGAAGGCGTCATCGGCGCTTGCGCCGTGGGGCGCGTGCAGAGACCCGTGTCGAGGTGGAAGAGAACGACACGCCGGCAGAAGAGCCGGAGGAGCGCACCAACAGATACGTGCGGCTCACCGAGGATTCGGTGCCCGACCGTCCGCTGACCGCGATCGAGGCGGCGGAGCAAGAGGTGGCGCGGTGCAAGGAAGTGTTGCTGCACGCCCTCCGCTCGACCCAGAGTGCAGCCGCGACAGCCGAGCGGGTACGCGAGGAAGCCGCGGCGGCCGCCGCGGAAGTACAGCGGATCACCGACGAAGAGGACGCGCTGTGCGAGCGGCTGCACGAAGAGAGCGTCGCAGCCAAAGAGGCTGCACGCGCCCGACGTGAAGCCGAAGCTGCCGCAGCCGAGCAGCGGATTGCGGACTTCGAGCGCGCAGAGGCAGAGCGCAAGGAAGCACGCGCCCGTCGCTACCAGGCCGAAGTGCAGGCGGCCGGAGAGACGCGTGCCGAAAAGGAAAGTGACGCGCGGGCTCGCGCCGAAGCCGCCCGCGCCGCCGCGGAACGCGCCATCGCCGCCGCGAAGGCCGCGGAGGAGCGCCTCGTCGACATCTTGGCGGAGTCAGAGGTCGCCGAAGATGAAGCCGTCGCCGCCGCCGAGGAACATGCCCGGACCGAGGTCGAGGCTGCGAAGAGGCGCCGCGAGGAGTTCGAACGGCAGCGCGCCGAGAAGGCCGCCGCATTCGAAGAGGGCGAGGCCGCCGCGGAGATGCAGGTCGACAAGGTCGAGGACGACGCCCTCGGGCGGATATCCGAACGCCGCACCGCCGCGGAGCAGCGCGCCCGGGAGCTCGCGGACCGGATCGCGGAAGCGGAGCGCCGGGAGGCAGAGACCGCCGCGGCCGCGGAGGGCTTCGAAGCCGACGTGTTGCGCGCCGAAGACTTCCTCGTCACCGCGCGCGAGTCGGAAGTCCGACTCGAGACCACACGCCAGGCCGAGCTCGCCGCGAGGGCCGGCGCCGAGGAAGCCGAGTTCAAAGCGGCGGCCGCGCGGGCACAAGCCGAGCATGCGAATGCGCTTGCCCGGGACGCTGAGGAACGAGCCCAGGAGCTGGTACGCATCTCGGAAGCACGGGCAGCCGAAGCACGTGAGGCCGAGCGTCGGGCAGCGTCAGTCCACTCCCTCAGGCGGCCGTCGACCCCGATCGAGGAGCCGCGCGTGGAGCTCTACGTCGCAACCGACAATGATGCCGGTAGTGACGACGAGCCCGAAGACGTGATCGCGATGCCGGAGATCGAGACCGAGACCGCCTCGGGAGCCGACGCCTGAGGCGGATGTTCCATGCCTGACCGGCAACCCCCTCGGCTCGATCGCGACGAACGAGGGACGTTGCAGGCGCTGCTGCAGTACCAGCGAGATTCCCTGGTCCGAAAAGTCGCCGGTGTCGACGAAGAGGCCGCCCGCGGCGAGCTCGTCGGCAGCGGCACGACGCTCCTCTGGTTGCTGAAGCACATGGCGAGTGCGGAGACCGTGTGGATCCTGCACCGATTCGCAGGTGACGACATCGCCCCGCGGGACGACACCGTGGGACCGGACGACACGGTGGCGTCCGCCGTCGCCACGTACGCAGCGACGTGGTCGCTCGTGGATGCGATCGTGGCCGCGGCACCGAGCCTCGACGAGCGGTGTCGTCGGGTTGGCGACGACGCGAACGTCAACCTTCGCTGGGTGCTCATGCACCTGCTCGAGGAGACGGCTCGGCATGCCGGGCACGCCGACATCCTCCGCGAGCTCATCGACGGGCAGACGGGCCGCTGATCGCGCGGCGCATCATCCGATCTCGAGCTGGGTAGGTCGGAAGCGTGGATGCCGGCGCGCGCGACGCGACAGACAGCACGCCGGTCGCCGGCGGATTTCTGCCCGAGCAGCCCGAACGCCGGACGTTCGAGTCGGTGTTTGCGCGTCTCGTTGCGACCGCGGGCGTCGTCGGAATCGGCACCGCGCTTGGCGCAATCCTTGTTGCTGCTGACGTAGCGGGCTGGATCACGAGTCTTGTCGTCTCGATCGTGACCGTGGCGCTCGCCGCGATGCTCTGGCGCTCACGGAGCCTCTGAAACCGCTCCCCACTGATCGTGGTGTGACGCGTGCCCAGGAATGACCACTCTTTTCGTTCGCGGTCCCAATGGGAAGAACTCCAGGGGGGGCTGTGCAGACACAATCACCCGCCCCGTGTCTGTTCAGCCCTCCCTTTCGCCAAGCGGTGCTTCGAGTTGCTCCATGAACTCGAGGCGCATGCCACCCGGCGCGTCGACGAACGCGATTCTGCGCCTGCCGAAGGGACCGGAGACGACCTCCGGTCCCCACACGATCGTGTGCCCGGCAAGTTCGCGATCGAGATCGTCAGTGAAGAGCGCGGGATGCAGGAAGCACTCCGCGGGAAGCGCAACGGCGTCCTCGTAGATCGCACGGTCGAACAATGTGACCTGGACCGCCCCGAGGAGCACGTCAGCGCGTTCGATGCCGTTCCACGACATACGGTCGCGGACGATCCCACCCGCGCGCTCGTAGAACGCCACAGCCGCATCCATATCGGCCACCTTCACTGCGAGATTGGCAATCCCGATCACCGTCATGACGTGTGACGAGATTGATCAGAGAGTCGTACGGCGGAGCTCGGCGAACTCCGCGCTTCCGAGGGAACCGATCCTCAGTGTCCTCGGTCCGCTCAGGATCCCGAATGCGCGGGCGGACCGCGCAACGATTCCGGGTTGCACCGGCTGAATCGGGCCGACCCCAGTCCACTGCGCGGCCAGCACGACATTCACCTTCCCGAGGTCGACAGTCGTCGGTTGCCCCGTCGGGTTCGAGCAACTGCGGAGACGCTGGTCCACCAGGTGACCGGTCACCACGGCAGCAAGCGAGGCGCGGTGCAGCTTGCGATCGATCGCGAAGAGCGCCAGGGCCGGACCCTGTGCGGCGAAGCCGCGGAACACTTCCTGGTCGGTCCGCGTGTCGCAGAACTCTTGTTCGATCTGCACGAACACGCCCGGCGCCTCACCACGCGCACGTGTCGGTTCGAGGCTTACCGCCGTGTGACGCGCATCGTTGAGTTGCCAGAACCCAGTGGCCGAAAACGTCGTCCGCGTCGCCGCACCGGAGACGCCTGGTACGAGAACAACGGTCATGAGAAGGATCGAGGCGAACACCCCGACCAGCCGCCGCAGTTTCATGATTCCCCCCTGGAAGCAGATCTAGCTGACGTTGAGAAAAACTGTTTTGCCCACGCCCTTCGACGGAGCGACGCTCGGCAGGCGATCGGCGATGGTGAGCTCGTAGCGTCCCGCCGCCAGCGGCTTGCCCCCTGCCGCGAAGCCGGCTCGCGCAAAGACCGTGCCGACGAGTCCGGTGGTCGAGTTGGGCGCGACAGTCACCGTCGGAATCGGGCCCGAGCAGTCGACGTGACCGGCGCCGGATTCCACCCGCCAACACGGTCCGTAAATCGGCAACCGGACCGTGAAGGCGAGCGGGTTCGTGTACGCGACCCGGACCAACGCCGTGCCACCTGATGATGCGTCCAGCTCGGTGTCGGGCACGGCCAATCGGTAGATCGACGTGGCCGGCCACCCCAGTGGATACACGATCACGCTCCGGGAGTTGGGCGCCTTGTCATCGCAGGGTTGGACACACTGCGGCATGAACGGCGCCTGGAACGACGTCCATCCGGGGGGCGTGGGCAAGACGTTGCCTTTGGCGTCGAGCGTCCCCGCGACCACCGCCTGGTTGACCACACGTATCTCACCGGCGGCAAGCCGCTCGACCGTGCCGCCGCCAGACACGCACAGGGAGGCGTGCGAGGCAACCGGCTGCGGCCAGACCGTCGAGAATGGCTGCCAGAGCTCGCGGTCGACGCCGGAAGTCCAGAGCGAGAGCGGGCACGAGGGCGTCGTCCATTCGACGCTCCAGCTGCCGGCATTGGTCACGGTGTACGAAACGACCGCCGTGACGCCGGCGTCAATGCTCAGCATGTCGCCGCCGTAATCCACGTTGAGCATCGAGTAGTCGTGCGGATCGTGCGGCGCAGTGACCGGCACCGCAACGGTCGTGGGCGTGGTTGACGTCGTCGACGTCGACGTCGTCGATGGCACGGTCGTCGCCGGCCTGGTCCCTGCGGTGACGCGTTGTCGCACGGTCGTGGAGGTCGGCGCTCCCGACACGCTGATCCTCTTTGCCGACGGGCGTTGCAACGCGGCCGCCGCGGAGATGGCGGCCACCAGCGCGAGCATCGGGGCGGCGACGAGGATGGCGCGCCGGCGAGCGCGGATGTGTCGGCCGCGTTTGACAACGTCGTCGAGCGGCGCGGGCACCTGGGCGATCGGATCGTCGAGGTTTTCGAACATCAGTCGTCCTCCTCCGTGAGGGTGGCTCGCAACGCGGCCAGACCGCGTGCGCCGTGGGACTTGACCGCACCGACCGAGCAGCCGAGGACCGACGCGACCGCGCGCTCGGGGAGGTCGGCGACGAAGCGCAAGATCACGACCTGCCGCTGACGGCGCGAGAGCTTCGCCAGCGCCCGGTGAAGGTCGATGCGTTCGTCGTCGAAGCGACCCTGCAGTTCGGTGCGCGAGTCCGCATAGCGAGCCGCAGTGCGCCGCCGCCGCCAGTGATCGATCGCCAGGTGGGCGGCGACACGAATGACCCACGCCACGGGTTCGTCGTAGCGAGCGACGCGGCTCCAGCGTGCGAATGCCCGGGCGCACGCTTCCTGCGCGACGTCGGCCGCCTCTTCTCGGTTCCCGAGGAGGCGGAAGGCAACCCGATACGCGCTCCGGTGCAACTCCGGGTAGGCCCCCTGAAACGTTGATTCGACCGCACGAATCTCGATGCCTGCCGGCACCGGAACATTCACCACCTCGGTCATCACATGCTTCTCACGGCCGGACCCCAAGGAAGGTTTACGCGTCGAAGCCATTTTGGCCGTTCGGCGCACGAAGACGACAGCCAGACCGAGCGTCTCTCCGGCGGGGCGAGCGGGTAACACCCTGCGCTCGTTGTTCGTCTGAGAGAAATGACGCCTACGACAGCTCCTCACAATGACGAAGCCCGCAAGCCCTCTCGAGCCCGGTTCTTCATTCTTGGCGCGGTCGGAGCGTTCGTATTCCTGGTCGTGGTCGTCTGTGTCGCGATTGTGGCCGCGCTCAACTCGCTGGGCGACATCTCCATCGGATCGAAGCACCTCGAGCCCATTCCGGTGGCTCCGAGCGCGTGCCCCTACCTCCGTGAAGTGCACGACAAGGCTGACGCCGCGGGACGCGCGTACTTGGGAGTGCTCACCGGCCAGCTCGACCCGCACGGGTGGCGGACCGAAGCGGCACGGCACGCGCAGCTCCTTGCCGCATTCGAGCTGACGTTGCGCGCCGCAAAACCACATGTCCCGGCGCCCGTCGCCAATGAGCTGCAAACGGTGATCGTGAAAGTCGCGGCGGGTCGCAAAGAGGTAAAAACCGCGCAATCACCAAGTGACTACCAGAGTCTCAGTGCAGGCCAGGTGTTCGAAGGCACCGCGGCCCTGGGCAATGCGAGCGACCTCGTCGGCAACGCCTGCGGATTCGTACTCAGTCCGAACGTCACGAGCCCTTGACCGAGCCGTTGCGCGGATGGGCGCTTGCACCCTCCCCGCTCCGGGCTTAGCGTCGCCGCGTTCCGGGTGCGCGGCGGCGGACTCCGACCGAACAAGAGCGGGGGCGATCCATGCGATGAGTGGCGATGATGGCCGGGGTGGCAGCAGCGGCGCTGGGAGTCGCCGGCTGCGTGGGAGACACCGACCCGGCGACGAAGGTCAGGGCACACCAGGCACAGCTCAACGCGCACGGACACACCAACAATGGCCCCGCGTACTGGTGGTGGGAGTACGGCACGACACGTAAGTCGGTCGAGAACGGGCTCGGCACGAAAACGCCGCGCACCGGGCCGGCCAGCAGCGCGTCGGACGTGAGCCTGAACAGGACCATCACCGGCCTCGACCGCCTCCAGAGCTATTACTTCCGCGCCTGCGGGCAGGACCAGGCGGCCGGCAGCGCCGTGACATGTGGACGCGTGTTGTCGTTCTCGACCGCTCCCGGTGACTCCACGGTCAAACGTCCGCCTGGGTACCGCGACGTGTATTTCCAAGGAGCGCCGGAGGTCCGTCATTCGATCGTGCTCACGGCTCCCGCGGGCGATCCCTTCGCGGTCGACATCCGCGAGATCGAGGACGCGACCGTGGTTCCGCCCACCGGATCCAGCATCGCCGCGCTTGATAGCGCGTGCGTCACGTTCGCCTCGGACTACCACCTTTCGTACCACGACACCGCGAGGTGTGCGCCGCCCAGTGCCGGCGTCGCGACGACCGTCAACTTCACGTTGGGGCCCTACGTGGACAACGTCGTCGCGTTTAGCGCTCCCACGACTTCTCTGTATACGAGTCTCGGCGGCGGCAACGACTTCTACGACGGCGGCCGGGCATTCGACGACGTCAATGGCCAGGCCGGCAATGACGAGATCTACGGCGAGGGTGGCCACGACCTGCTGAGCGGCGGCCCCGGGAACGACATCCTTCACGGCGACACGGGCAGCGACGAGATCTACGGCGACGACGGAAACGACGCGTTCTACGGCGGCGACGGAAACGACACCATCCACGGTGGTGCGGGCATCAACGGGTACGACTGCGGCCCGGGTACCGACGTCATCTACGTCAACTCGTACAACGAATGGGGACTTCGCTCGACGAACTGCGAGTCCTATGTCATCGAGACTCCGTAGGCACCTATTGCCAGGACTCACACCTGGCTCCGTTGGGTAAACGGACGGTCGTCGCTCAGCGACGTCGGTGCGTTGACGTCGGACGGAGGAGTTCGTCGCGTGCATGCCTGCACTTGTCTGAAGTGATGCGAATCGCCCTCATTGCATTCCTGGCTGCCGGCATTTGCGCGCTGGCGCTGAAGATCGTCATCTCCGAGTACGAACACGGCCGTGAGCGGTTCACCGACTCCATCGTGATCGCGTTGGGGATGTCCGCGTTCTACTTCATGATCCTGAGCTGACCTCGCGACCGCCCGGACTCGTCGGGACGGGCCTCATCGCGTCCTTTCACTTCGCGCGGGCGCGCGGCCGACGAGCTTGGCGATGAGTGGCGCGGCTATCGCCGTGATCAAGTCGAAGGTGGCGGCCACGGCGCTGAGATCATCGGCGTTTGCGGTGGTCGCCCCAGACTCGCGATGACGATCGAGAATTCGCCACGGGCGACGAGTGATGCACCCGCGCGCAAGCGCCCGCGTCGGCCGATGTCGAGAGGTCGGCATGCGATCCAGCCACTTGCAAATTTCGAAGCGGTCGCGACGAACGCGAGGCCAAGCGCGGGCAGCGCGACGTCGAGGAGCGTCGACGGCCGCAGCTGAAACGAGAAGAACAGAAAGAAGGTGCGGCGAAGAGATCGCGCAGCGGTCCAATGAGCGCGCCGGCCCGTCGCTGCACCGGACCGGAAAGCGCAAGGCCGACGAGGAAGGCACCGATCGCCGCGGACACCTGCACCTGCTCAGCAAGACCACCCACGAGAAGCGTGACGCCGAAGATGGTGAGGAGCAACGACTCATCTGACGCGCCGCTCAACAACCCGCTCATGGCATCGCCGTAGCGGAGGGCCAGTGTCATGATGAGCGCGACCGCGAACAGCGCGAAGACGACCGATACCGCCGTCTCGTCGAATGCACGTCCGACCACGAGCGCGCCGATGACCGGGAGATAGACCGCCATCGCGAGGTCCTCGAACACCAGGAGGTTGAGCACGGCGGGCGTCTCCCGGTTGGCCAACCAACCGAAGTCGTCCAAGATCTTTGCGACGACTGCGGACGAGCTGATCCAACACACGCCGCCCAACATCAGCGAAGGGATCAGCTCCCAACCGAGGAGCAGGCCGCATGCCAACCCGGGCGCGAAGTTCAAGAGCGCGTCCGCAACGCCGGCCGGCGCGCCGGTCCGCAGGCCGTTCCGCAGCTCGTCGCCGGTGTATTCGAGGCCGAGCGCCAGCAACAGAAGCAACACGCCAATATGGGCGGTCAGCGAGATGAAGTCGGAGCTCACGTCGAGGGGAGCCAACCCTCCTTCGCCGACAGCGAGCCCCGCAACGAGGTAGAACGGAATCGCCGGGACGCCGAGCCGTCCGGCGAGCCGCGCAAGAGCCGCCAAGACGATCGCGACCGCACCAAGTTCGATGAACGCGATCGGCGCGTCTCCCGCCGTCGCTCCGAGGGGGTTCACGCCTGTAGCAGGACGCGCAGTTGCGCAAGTCCGTGGGTCGTCCCGACTGCGACGACCACGTCATGCGGGGCGAAAGTGAACTCCGGGCCGGGAGCAGGGTACGTGTCGTCACCGCGAATGACCGCGACGATCGAAGCACCAGTCCGTGTCCGGTATTCCCCGGCGCCGATCGTCGAGCCCGCGGCCGGCGACGTGTCCGCGACCGTCAGCCAGTCGATTCCCAGACCTTCGAGGCTTTGCATCGCCGTCAATGTCGCGGCGATGTGCGGCGCGCCCAACACGCTCGCCAGTGCCGCCGCGTCGTCGTCATCGAGCGCGAGCACATTGACACAGGCATCGGGATCGTCGCGCCGGTATACCGAGATTCGCGGCGTCCAGTTCGATGCGACACCACCGCGACCCTTTGCCCGTTCGACGTGGTGAACTCGTGCCGAACGCCGACGCCCGGCAAGGGGACCTCGATGATGTAGGGCATTCGTACCTCCGAGAGGTCTCGCCACGCGCAAGCGAGGACAGGCGTCGTCGACATGGTTGCAGGCGTCGACCGTCCAGTCCCAGCACCACGATCTCAGTCAGCGAAGATCACGACGCACTTGCACGGAGGTTCAGGATGACCGGTCGAGCGACGCTTCCGGCAGGGTCGGCTCGAATAGTTCGACGGGATTTCCGGACGGGTCGTCGAGGAGGATCTGCTTGCCTCCGACACCTGTGACGATGTCATTGCGGAAGTGCGCGCCACCGTTGCGAAGACTTCGACCAGAGCCTCGAGATCGGGGACCTCGATCGAGAAGCGGTTCCAGCCTCCGGGTTCGGGCTTGGTGCCATCCGGCATCGCCTGACCCCCGCCTCCTCCGCCACCGGGCGCGCTGAGCACGAGGCGGAGGTCGCCTCGGGAGAGCATGGCGAACGTGGGGGCCGGGTGCATGTCTTCGTGGAAGCCGAGTTGCCGGCAGTAGAAGGCGATCGCCTCGTCGACGTTGTTCACGATGTAGCGGACGCTGACAATAGCCATACGGCATGTCCTTGGTCGGCAACTGTCACGTGCTTACCACAGGTGTGAAAGTTGGCTACAGATTGTGACTCGGCCATGTGTAGTCGCGTCCTTCCTGGAAGGGTTCGTCGGGGCTGACAGAAGTGACACCGCGAATTGCGTCCGCGAGGAGCGCGCTCAGGTCGCCCGTTCCACCGACATACGTGCAGATGCTGTAGATCTCGGTCGCGACACACCACGATCGATCCTCGGGCCACCACAGATTTGGTCGAAGGTCCCAAGGCTCCGGAACGAATACCGCAGCCGTCGAGATGTCACCGCGATAGAGGTAGTAGTCGCGGGAGGGAAGATGGAACCGGCCGTCGTCGCGAACAGTTGTGGGGACCAGGCCCGCCGGATTGCCGGATACGGCGGAGCCTCCGTGGAGCCACGCGTAGCCTTCCCAAATGCAATACCAGATGTGTTCAGGAGTGGTTGTGTGCTGCACAAGGATGTCCGACAGTCGCCGCAACGCCTCCTGCGAAAGCTCGTGGCGCCTGTCGGCATGCAAGATCGCGATGTGAGCGTCGAAGCAATCGGGAATCACCGAACCGATGTCACGGCCGAACGGATGCAGGTGGTCACGGATCCAGTCGCCGACATGAAACGACGATGACCACTCCACGTCCGGCGGAGGACGCTGCAACCACACGCACCCATGATGCCTGTTCCGTCACGCCCCCGATCGGTGAATACCTGAACGACAGACGTCCGGCTACGACTCAGGCGCATCGTTCGATGAGGTCACGAGCGGCGGTCGCCTGGCTGCCTCGTTCGATCCAGTCGTCCACGAGCAGAACTCGATCGTTCGGTCCTACAGATCGCTGCTGAATCTGCAAGACGTGGCGCCTTCGGCGAACACTGTTCCGTCGTCGACGCTCGCCACACATCCGCATGTCCGCTTTCCCAAGCGAAGCGACGGAGGAATGTGTCCTTGGCCGGCTCAATGTCAGTTGGAAGAGGTCGGATCGAGGTCGATTCGAACCGTGAGCATGTCGACTCCCAGCGTCCGCACGACGAATGCGTTGAGGCGGCGGTTCGGGTGGCCCCGCGCCAGGGTCCGTTGTCGCTCTCGGGGATCATCGTCGGGCAACACCGTGGCGAACCCGGTACGCCAGCGGTACCGCAGACCGTGGCGCGTTTTCACCCTGACACGCGGGTTCGCCTCCAAGTTCCGAACGTAACCAGCATGTCGGCCGTGTTCCGCGACGATCCAGAACGTGTCGCCCTCCAACCCGTCTCCCACGGGATTGCGACGCGTCTTGCCTGAGATGCGACCGGTCGTTTCCAACAACGCATAGCCAGGCGGCGCGAGTCCAATCGCGAACAGCAACCGGATCGGTGGATTGAGCGCGTACTTCTGCAAGAACCGCACCACACGTCGCTTCACATACACCTCCTCAAGGGACTGAGCGCGGACCGAACGTCGTCACGCTCGAGGGGCACAAGACGCGGCACGCATCGTGATCTGCGAAGACTTGGGTGGGCCCGGCTGGGATCGAACCAGCGACCGAGGGATTATGAGTCCCCTGCTCTGACCACTGAGCTACGGGCCCTGCGAAAACTCCTACAAACAAGGACTTTTCCTTGTTCCTTGCGGACGCTACCAGGTAGCACTACGCTCGTAAAGCAAACGATTTCGGCCGGGAGACCGCCTGGGTGCTGCCTGACGAGCTCGAAGAACACTGGCACGACTTCCGCCGCTCACTCGCGCGCCGCGGGCGCTCCCCTGCCACCGTCACGGTCTACCGCAAGTCGTTCGAGCAATTCTGGCAATGGGCGCTCGACAACGACGTCGACGCCGACCCCGCGCGCGTCGACCACACGGTCATCAATCGTTGGACCGATCACATGCTCACCGCGCCGGCAATCCGCAACGGCCGGGTAGTCCTGAAGCGTGACGCGACCACGGGTGAAATGGCCGAGCAGCCGATCGAGGCCTCGACGCGTCGCATCCGCTACACGAACCTCCGGCCGTTCTTTTCGTGGTGGGCGAAGGAATACCAAGCGCCGAACCCGTTCGACCGCGCCGACCCTCCCGGCGATCCCACCACCGCGCCGATCCCGGTCGTGGAACTCGACGACGTCCGCAAACTGCTCGGGACGTGCGCGAGCACCGACTTCATCGACCGACGCGATAACGCGATCATTCGCATCCTCTTCGCGACCGGCGCGCGGCTCGGCGAGCTCCTCAACCTGAAGGTCGACGACTTCGACCGCCGGGCCGATCATCTGACGCTCCGTGGCAAGACCGGCATACGCGTCGTGCCGATGGACGCGAGCACCGCCGAAGCTCTTTCACGGTATGTGCGCGCGCGCAAGAACCATCCGAAGGCGAAGCTCGCGGCGATGTGGCTCTCCGGCAAAGGCGCACTCACCGACTCCGGCGTCGCGCAACTCCTCCGCCGTCGCAGCGAGCTGGCCGGCGTCGAGCCAATACACCCGCACCGCTTCCGTCACACCTGGGCGCATGAGTTCCGCGCCGAAGGCGGCAGTGAAGGCGACCTCATGTACCTCGCCGGCTGGAAGTCGACCGCGATGGCGCACCGTTACGGGCGCAGTGCCGCCGCCGAACGTGCACAGGAGTCGCTCCGTCGTCTTGGTCTCGGAGATCGGCTGTGATCCGTCTCGAGGCCGATGACTCGCAGGTGCGTGCCCTAACGGTGAAGGCGCTCGCCGACATCGCTGCCCGAGATCTGAAGGCAGCACTCACTATTCGGTGCCGGGCGTGCGGCGCGCAGCTCGCGCAGGCCGGCGTGACTACCCACGGATGCCTCTTTACGTCGGCGTGGGCCGTCGAACGTCCCGATGTGGTCGCGATCACCGTCAACGGTATTCGACTGTCACCGAGAGAGGCGCTCAAGTATCGGCCCAGAGTCATCGTCGAACAGTCAGGGCCGACGAACGAATCCGACCGGCACGGAGTGATCGGATTGCTCACCGTAGCGCCGACGCTCCCGCAGGACTATCCCGACCTTCTTGTGCGTTGCCCCGACGATGGGGACGCAGTGTTGGACCGACACCAGGTGCTCGCGTGGTTACGCGACGATCGCCACAAGGTCCACGTCGATGTCACCTTCCCGCGCTTGAGTTACCGGATGCCCGACCCAGCCTTCGGGGCGGAGATCGCGAAGACAACGACGGCGCGCGAGGTTCGTCGCAGCAAGTAGCCGCCGCCTGCGCGAGCGTCGTGCTACCGTCGCGACGTAGTTGACACCTAGGCCACCCTGAAGCGCGAGCTGACTGGGCGTTCCTGCGGCGGCGCCGCGAGGCCAGGTTCCGGTGGGGACCGGACCATCGACACCGAAAGGTGGCAGATGGCCGCGTCCTCGAAGCTCTCTCCCTCTGAGCGAGTGCTGCGCGCGCGTGCAGCCGCGTACTCGCAGCACGCCCAGGGTCTCACGAACACCGAGCCCGCACGCCGAGCGCTCGAAGCGAAATTTGCAGCCCAGGTAGATCCTGACGGCGTTCTCGACCCCGAGACGCGCGCTCGGCGTGTCGAGCAGGCCCGGCGGGCCCATATGGCGAAGCTTGCGCTGCAGTCCGCGAAGGTCCGCCGCCGCCGTCGGGAGGGCACTTCCGATGCAGCCTGACCCGACGCGAAGAGGTCGGGGCTCGCGCACCCCGACCTCCCGAACCATCACCTCAACCACTCGCCAAAGTAGTCAAGGGGAGACTAGTCGCCTTCGGTTCGATGAGGACGCTTCCCTCTTGCTCGACGAGGCGGGCCTGCGGCTCGTGGCGATTGAGCAGAACGTCGAAGCTGCGATGCTCGACGGCACAATCGACGTCGCGCTCGGCGCGTTCGTGCTCGACATGTCCACGAAGGTCCGTACGTTTGTCGAAGCGGCAACCCACCGCGATCTCGTGGGAGTGTCGTGATGGCGACCCATGTATCGCCGCTCGCGGATCGTAAAGCGTGGGCCGAACGTCTCCACCGTCGTATCGACACCGCGACGACCGCGATCCTCGACCTCGCCGCCGATCTCGTTGCCGCGCGCGAACAGCTCGGTCACGGCGAATGGCAGTCGATGGTCCGCGACGATCTCGGCCGGTCGCCGCGGTGGGCGCAACAGCTCATGTCGATCGCCCGCCATGAGATCACCGGAAATGCGAAACATGCTTCGCTTTTGCCGGCGGACACGAACGCGCTCTACGAGCTGTCGAGGCTGCCGGCCACACGTCTGGAGGAGCTCATCGATCTGGGCGTGGTCAAGTCGTCGACGCCCCGCAGTGAAGTAAAGAGCCTCGTGTCGCGTGAGCGCGTGCACGCGACGATCGTGGCGGCGCACGAAGCGCACAACGAGAGCACCCGTAGCGAACCGGACAAACAAGCGGCCGCTGTAGAGCGTCCTAAGACGAATCGAGAAGGGAACCGGCACCAGGCACCCGAGGAAAAGACGCGCACCGGTGTGAGGGTCGGATACATCCGCGACATCCCAGACCTGTCGAAGACCGACCGCCAACTGCTCGACAAATGGCGTCTCGTCATCTCCGGTAACTCGAGGGCGATCGTCGATGCATACGACCACGGCCAGATTTCCGCCGCGGCGTTGCGTGTCGCGGCCGACGTGCACCTCGAGCTCGCGGACCGGATCAACAAACATGCTGACGCACCGCCCGACACCGACGGCGTCGCGGAGTCCGACCGACTCAACGAATCTATAAACGCAGCCGTCCGCAACGTCCGCAACACCTTCGGTACCTCGAAGCCGGCGCGCAAGCGCACCACGAAGAAGGCGAGTGAGCGGTGACCGGCCACGTCCAATCCTGGTCGCAGGCGCACGGTCGACCGTCCCGCCCGGCGACAGAATGGAATCCGCGGTGGCCGCAATGTGCGCCGCTGTCGGACGATGAACGTGAGCTCGCGCACTCGCTGCTCGACGACTACGCGACGGCGTACGAGGATCGTGTCGCAGAACATCTCGACCGCATCGCCCGCGTCGCGCGGCATGCCGGGATGGCAGTCGCGCGCGGCGAGCAGACCGTCGAGGAGGCAGCACGTCGTATCGACGCGCTCGTCGACATGCCGGACCCCGACTGCCCGGTAGCTCGTGCGCTCGCCCCGTATCGGTGGGCGAAGCCGGACGCGGATGCCGCCTTCGCTGACGGTGTGCTCGCCGCGCGGCGCGAGGTCTCAAGGTGACCACCGCGAAGGATCTTCAACGACTCCTGCTCGATCCCGCGCACGCTCGTGCGCGCGCGAACGGCGACCGGCCGGGCCTGCTCGGCGAACTGAAGACGGGCGACTGGCTCGACCAGCAAACATTCCCGCCGCTGCAATACGCGGTCCCTGGCCTCGTGCCCGAGGGCTTCACGTTGAACGTCGGGCCACCGAAGATCGGGAAATCGTGGGAGGTGCTCGACTTCGCGCTCGCGATCGCGGCGGGCGGCCGGGCACTCGGCCATATCCCGATCGGCGAGGAGCACCCGGTGCTCCTGCTCGCGCTCGAGGACAGCGACCGACGCGTGCAAGACCGATGCCGGAAGCTGCTCGACGGTGGTCCGATCCCGGCCGGCTTCCACTACATGACGCGCACGAAGCCGGGCGAGGTGATCGAGACCGTCGGCGAGTGGCTCGACATGTACGGCGACGACGAACCGTCCGTGTTCCTCGACACGTTGGGGAAGGTCATGCCGCCCGCGGCCATGGGCGAATCCGCATACCAACGGGACTACCGGGTCGGCTCTGCGCTCAAGCGTCTCGCCGACGATCATCCGGGTAGCGCTGTCCTCGTGAACCATCACGACAGGAAGGCTGGCGCCGACGACTTCGTCGACAGCGTGAGTGGCACGCACGGCCTCGCGGGCGCGGCCGACACGATCATGGTGCTGTGCCGCCACCGGCAAGCGACCGAAGGCACCATCAAGGTGACGGGGAGGGACGTGCCCGAGGGCGAGTACGCACTCACCCTCACTGGCGGCATGTTCTGGACGCTCACCGGAGGTGATCTCGAAACGGCCTCGCTCCGTGCGACAGAGGTGCGGGCCACCGCGCATCTCGGTGACCGTTCGGTCGAGGTGCTCGCGTACGTGAACACGCATCCCGAAGGTGTCGCGCCGAAACAGGTCACCGAGGCGCTCGATCTGCCTGACGCCCGCCGGTACATGTTGCGTCTGTGGGAGAGCAACCGCATCCGCAAGGCGGGCCGAGGGCTCTACCAACCACTGTCCCAACAGTCACAAGTGTCCCAACCGAACGCGGGAATGGGACACGGGGACAGTTGTGACACCCTTTCACTAGGGGACGACGAATGACCGACGTCGTGCACATGCCGTCGCTCGTCGTGCCAATCCCCGCGCGTGAGAACCAACGTGCGAAGGCGCTCAGGCTCGTCCTCGAAGGACGGCTACGCGTACGGCTCGTCGATCCGGCGCGGCGTCGCGCCTGGGTCCAGGTCCGCGGTTCCAGCGGCAAGCTCTACTCCGTCCGTTACGACGGCAACGAGTGGCGCTGCCCATGCCAAGTGCGCGGCGTCTGCTCGCACCTGATGGCGGCCTGGCTCGTCATCGCTCAGGACATCGACCGATGACCGGCTCAGGACTCCATCAGCCGCCACGTATCGCTGAGGGTCGGGGTCGTCAGGCCGAGCCGCCCGAAGCGCCTGGCGGGGGCAGTGAGACGTCACAGGAACCCCAGACGGCTCGACCCAGCACGACGGTATGTCTGTCGCCGAGACGAACGGCATCGGACGCGAACGACCCCCAGCGAGACATGGATATCGCCGGGGGTCGCTCTGCTCCTGCAGATCAGGTGTTGCTACCGATCCACACTCGTTGGTCGGCAAGACGGGCGCTGTCCTGGATGCGTTTCTCGCGGATTGAGCAAACGCACAATCCCTCACCACCCACCCACCAAAGATTTGGATGGTTAGGGGCTGCTCAAATCGGACACCACCACCCCACCCAGACCGCTCGGCAGTGCGACGCACGGCGCGTCCGTTCGGAGTCGTTTTGGAAAAGGGAGGGGTTAGATGCCGGCGCGACGTAGTTCGTTGAAATTGATGCAGTCTTCGGGTCGTGCCGTGCGCGCGGTTCGGGATGCTGAGCGGGGCGGGCTTGGGCTCGACTGGTCGATGGTCCCGGGGGACGTTGAGGCGTCTGCTGACGCGTTAGCGGAGTGGCGTCGGCTTGCGGAGGAGTACAAGAACGCGCCGGTGCGGTTCCGGGAGGGGGATCGGCAGAGTCTCGTCGCCTATTGCGTGACGTTGGCGTTGTACCTCGAGGCGTCGCGTCATCTGATGGGTGACGGCATGGTCGTCGATGGGCGCAGCGCGGCAGACCGTGGCCGGGTGGTGCGTTCGCCGTGGATGACGGTGTGGACGCAGGCCGGTACCGCGTTGCGGCAGTGGGCACGCGAGTGTGCGCTGACGGTCGATTCGCGCGGCCGTACCGGGCTCGTCGACGACGGCAAACGCGAACCGGATGACTCGCCGTTCGGCGACGGTCTGCTCGATTGAGGCACCCGATGATCGACCCGGCGAACGCGATCGCGTACTGCCCGGCCGGTGCCGCGCAGAATTGCGCTCACCTGCGAGCGTTGCGGCTGGTCACGACCGCACCGAAACACCGAGGAGACCGATGAGTGACGACGAACGTGCGATGGGACTCAGGAATGCCGCAGGGCTGCTCGCGCAGGCCCGGGCCTTGAAGGACGCCGGCGTCGAGATGGAGCCGACAGGCCCGCTCGATCGAGCAACCACCTCCGGGCTACTGCTCGTCGCCCAAATACTGCTCCAACGTCTCGTCGAAGCGACCGGCGTCTCGGCCGTCGAACACCTTCGTCAGTTGTCGCCCGAGGCGGCAGAGCTCGAGGCACTCGCGGAACGCGATACGGACGACGAGCCATGACCGGCGCACACGCGCACTCCTCACCCCGAGGGGGGCTTGTCGAAGCTCAGACCGGCCGGACCCGCAGACCGCTGGGCAGTGACGCGCATGTTCCAACAGGTTTCCAAGTTCCCGACGCGAAGTGGGCTGATGACCAGGTTCGCGATTGAGGGCACGGCTGTTGTCGTGCCGGGCCCGATCGCGTTGATGCTCGAGCGCGAGCTCAAGCTGAACGACCTACGGCGCGAGGTGCGCGGCCGCAATCGGCTGCTCGACGAAGTATTGAGCGACTGGCACACCGTCGCGTTGATTCATGCCGACCAGGTCGCTTCCGATTGCGGAAGTGTGGTTGCGCCGACTGCGGAAACGGCCGGATGCTTGAAACCAGAAGGGATGACCACCGCGCAGGTCGCCCACGCAGTCGGCTGCAACTCACGCACGGTGCGGCTCGCCGCCCAACGTGGGCAACTGAACGGATTCCGCTCGGCCGGCGGCTGGTGGTTCGCCATCGAAGACGTCGCGGTGTGGGTCGCACAGAGGAGCCAAGCACGATGACCGGACCCGAATCGGCGGAGTCCAAGATCCAGCGAATCGTTGCGCAGTGCGATGACGCGGTACGCAAGCTCCGCGGCGACAAATTGCTCAGCGCAGAGGGCAAGCAAGCGCGCATCGCCTCCGCGTACCACGCCGCCTCGACCGCGGCTGCCGCGATCCGAGACGGCATCGCCGAACGCGAAGCAGACGAGCGCAAGATGCTCGAACGCAAACTGTTCTCGCCAACACCCCAACTCATGACGAGCGCCTCCGACAGGATCGCCCGCGACGCGTCGTATCGCGATGCCTTCGAACGGGCATCCGCGACCGACGCAGCGAAGGATCCGCACGCCCTGCAGACATTGCTGGCGCGGGCGGTACGGACCGACGACCAGTTGCAGGCCCGCGCCGCGATGGCGGTCGCGCTCGAACGCAGCGACACCGACACGTTGAACGCCTATGTGCAGGAACATCCGACCGTCGAGCCAGACGTACAGCGTCTCGCCGACCT
>JBBRXX010000005.1:0-171546 GCA_038238245.1 Acidimicrobiia bacterium | reverse complement strand
GTCGACGGCGTCGATGACGGAGTCGCGGAGTGCTTCGACGGTCGCGATGTCCAAGACGGCGGGCAGCCGCAAGACGACCTGGAAATCCGACTGAGATTCTTGGGTCAGTGCGGCCGACGTGGCGGGTGCGGTTTCGACGTCTGGCCGTGGACGCGCCGGTCGGACGTCGTCGTAGTCGAACACCGCCGGAAGTACCTCGCCGTCGGACATGCGGCGGACGTGACATCCGGCGGTGGTCGTGGAGGCGACTTCGAAGCCACCGACCCAAGCGCCGGTGAAGTTGGTGACGACTTCCACCGGGTCACCCACAAGGAACTGCTGGCTTACACGGTTCATAGGGCACCTCCCTGGCCCAAACGAAATTTCGGTCCTGAACGAGCGATCGGCACGGGCCGTGGATTATCAACGCAATCACTACAACCAGTCCGAACTTCGCCACGCTGGCGGGCGCCGAGGCCCGGTTTCCCGCATTGCGCTGGCGATTAGGGCTGTCGCCCGGCCGCCTCATCGGCTCCGCACAGGCGAGCACTTGGTCTACCGAACAAGGTCACGCGTTATGCGCCGCCCGGACCCGGCGAATGATCTGTTCCCAGGCGCCGTGAGTGTTGACGGCCGTCAACACTTGTGCCTCGGTACCGCGAGCAAGCCACCGCCAATCGCACCCTTGGCGGAGCCGCGCCGGGTGTCCTCCGCTAACGGACAGCCCGACGCCGCTCACGCCCACGTCACCAGCCGGACGGGCGGGGTGTCCCGGCCGGGACGCGATGTATGTAGTGCTGGTTTCGCGGCGGGGCTGCGCGAGCCGGGCATCCGACGTCGCGCGCGCCCCGCCGTTCGGCGCAGGCCGTGCCAGCCTCCGAGCGCATCGGCAGATATGGCGTCGCTGGACTAGCGCGAACGATGGTCGAGTTCGGCGACGAGTGCCTTCGGCGCGACAGTGCGATACGCGTCCGTCACGATGGGGCGCGACTTCGCGCCAATCGACCTTGTGCTTGCCGGTCGTGTCGAGATACATCCCGAGCCACCCGGAGAACACGCCGCTCGCCGAGGTCGATGGAGCGAAGAAGCGCATTGGCTCGGCGCGCACCCTCTCCTCTTGCATGCCGTCAGGCAGTGGGCACCACAACGAGATGACGCCTAGTGGATGTGATTTGCGATGGCGCTCTCTACCAAAGGAAGGTCGGTCACTGGGACGACCTCGTCGGCGGGGGGTGCGGTGACGTTGACGGGCACCCCGTAGTCGGAGAAATCCATTTGGATCGCCCCGGCAGCACCCGCCCCGAAATTCATGACGTACCGCAGTCGGACGAGCCGGTTGTTGCTGTCTACGTAGATGTCGGCGATCAATATCGGTGAAACGCCCGGGGTTTTCGGTCCCGTTGCTTTGTAGTGGTGGACTTTTTCGGCGCCGATCTGGGTGGTGCCGAGGTCCTGGATCGAAGTCGTGCCGGGGTCCTGGCGGAGCTGTGCGAGCAGGTCGAAGGGCAGGGGGGCGGAAGCGTCGGTTGAGTTGTTCATCTCAAACCATCGCTTGTTTCGCAGCCGGGTCGGAAGGTTCGCCGCGATTTCGGGGTCGAGGCTGATATAAGCGTGCGTGCCGACGACGAGTTCGGTGTTATTGCCCGAGCCATGCTGGATCTCGATGCGTGCGACGTGGCGCTGGAAGTCATAAACGCCCGTCTCCCCACTAATCCGATAGGTCGGCGGTTTCGTCGGATGAGGAAACAGTTCCAATGTCATAGGCCGGGTCGCCGTGATCCGCATGCGTACGGACTGTCTCTGAGTCGTCGCGGCCAACAACGCGATATTCAAGGCACTCCCGCGATGAGATCCGCGTCTCGCCACGCCCACTACGGCGGACGCGCCCAGTACCACGACGACAGCCGCCGCGAGAGCGACGAGCGCGCGGCTCGGTCGCGCTCGGTGGCCAGTGGCCGCCCGTCTCGCTCCCGCGGTGTCGAGCAGAGCAACTCGAGGTGTCTTTTGGCTGGGTCGTGCGGCGCTCTGACGCTGATTCACCGGTTCCGGTACCGACAGATGCTCCATTTGTTGGTGTACGGCGTCGGCGGCGCTTCGGAGTCGATCGTCGAGTGCGCTCATCGGTCCTCCTGTTGTTGATCGAGTCCGAGGCGTGCGGCCAGAGTCAGCTTGGCTCGATGGAGATGTGTCTTCACGGTCGCTTCTCCGCACGTCAAGACGCGAGCAACCTCGGATATGTCAAGCCCGTCGAGGAATGTGAGAGCCACGACCTGGGCTTGGCGGCGGGGCAGCGCTCGAACCGCACTCCACAGCGCGGCGTCATCGATGCCCATCTCCGTTTCGGTGTCGGCGCGGCGGCTGTTGAGTCTGACGAAGGCGCGGGCTTCTGAGGATCGCTTGCGACGAAGCGATGTTGCCTTGTTCGCGACTACGCGTCGGACCCACGCTCCGGGATCGTCGTATCCGCTGATCCGCGGCCAGGAGCGATGAGCGGCAGCGAACGCTTCCTGAGCGAGGTCCTCCGCCCGACCCACGTCGCCACAGAGCACGTACGCCAAGCCCGTCACCGAGCGGTACTGCGACCGAAAGAAGACGTCGAAGTCACCGGGCCGCACTGCCACGAGCGTCCCCCAATACCTCATCAGTACGTAACTCGCACAACGTGCTTCAAAGGATTACACGCGCCTTTCGAATTGTCTGTGGTGGACAAACGCCGACATGGTCGCGAGCGACGAGTTGCATCCCAAAGTCACCGACGTCGAGCAGATCGTCGGAGCCTCCAGAGCGAATCAGACCGATCGGTTTTCCAGCCACGCCGGGCGAGCGACGAGCGCCGCGAGCCCCGCCGCCGAGCGCGGGGATCGCGATCGCCAGGAGCAGCACGACCGGCCAGGGGAATGCTGAACGGCACCGGGATCGCCGGCTCGGCCCGATTGAACGAGTCGGTACCTACCTTCACCAATCCCATCACGAGCACGGCGCTGAGCCACGTCACCACGGCGAGCAGAACCACCGTGTACAAGGCCGCGGCCGCGCACTTGGCGGGAGGTCGCGCCGAGGCGCTCGAGCCGTTGCACGGGCGCCGCCGATCGCGATGGTGTCGATCGTCAGCGGCTGCCAGCCCAGATTGCTCGCTCTGGGGTGTTCTCGCCACGGCACCGTCAGCGAGGTCTTCCTAGGACGGTGTAGCACGGCGCGAGCCATTCAGGTATTCACAGGCCGACCCTGGACCGTCGCTCCGACAGCCTCGCGCAGCCGTGCTTCCGTCGCGTCGCGCTCAGTCTCGAGCAGGTCTATGACGTCCTTGTCACGCGGACCCAGATTCCACGCCTTCGCTTGGGCCACACGCTCCCTGAGTAGGTCGCGCTCGATCGTCTCGACGAGCCGACGCAACCGCGCGATTCGGTGCTCCGCCATGCGCCGGCACGTCTCATTGCAATAGCGGCGAGGGCGTCCCGAACGCGCCGGCGAAGGCAACTCCACACCGCACTCAACACACGTCATCATTTCTCCCGCACAATCGCGAAAAAGCCCAGATTCGTACAGAGCCCGAGCCGCAGTACCTCTCGGTGTTCGTGGGGGCCGGGGTAGGAGGGCTCCCCCCACCCTTCGCGGGTTTCGTTGTTGGTCATCTCGCCTCGATGTACTTGCGTTCGCGTTGCATTGCCTTCTCGGTCGCTGCGTCCTGTTGTGCTTCGGTCGTCTGGTCGCGGGCGGCGCGTGCTGCCTTGGACTTGGCGACGACTGCTCGCGCTCCTTCGTCGTCGTGGAGTGCTGGCACGACGCCGGGCACAGCGAACAGTGCCGGCCAGCGGCGGTTCCCTCGGGACACGGCCGCGGCGTTGCCGAGCGCCTCGGGTACAGCCCCTTCGGTGACGTCGACGAACAGTGCTGCGTCGTGCAGAGGGTCGCCTGTGCCGGCCAGCGGTTCGAGGAGCGCCCGCACGAGCTCGAGGTCGGCCGAGGCCTCGGCAACCGCATACGTGAGCTTGGCCGCGTTGAGTCCCTTGGTCACCAGCCTGTCGGGTTCGGCGTAATCGTCGGCCGTGTAATAGGTGAGCGCCTCGACGACGACGGCGGCGGCTGTGTCGAACCGGCCGCGCAGCTTCGCCACGACGCGGTCTGCGTCGGCTTTGCAGGCCCGTATTCCGGGTGCGGCGATGGCGTCCAAGTGGGTGCCGCCGATGCGGGATGCTTCCTGGCGGGTTACGACGCGCACTGCTTCGGTTGTGATGAGGGCGAAGTGTTGTTCGGCGGAGAGGTTGCTGAGGTCGGGTCGTTGCTCCTCGCGCTGCAGCCACAGGCTCACGGCCGACCATTTTTCGGCCGCGTCGGTCGCCACTTTCGGGGCGGTGAGTCCGACCCCGGCATACGCGTCCAGCATTTTGACGAGGGTCAGTGGTGACGCCATCGGTCGTAGTCCTTTCGGTTCAGGCCGCCGCGGGCGGCGAGTCGTTGTGATCGGATGTTGGGGCGCCGACCGCGCGGGCGACGGCGTCGACGAGCGCGTCGCTGCCGAGCGGCGAGTCGGTGAGTGCCGGGCGGTGGATCGGGCAGGGCGCCACTTCGTGGCCGGTGAGCGCCGCGGTGAGATGGTTCAGGCCGTTGCACTGGCACGTCGGCTGCGCGTTCTCGGCTGTACCGTCGAGCGTGCGGTCGAGCGACCGGCGCGCGTGTTCGGCGAGCGCGGCTCGTTCGGCGTGCGCGCTTCGCGCCGCGTCGCGTTCCCGGTCGCGGATTTCACGTTGCTGATGGACCGGGCACAGCTCAAGTTGGGTTCCCGCGAGTTCGGCATGAAGGGCCGCGGCTGCGTCGGCACACTCGCATTCCGGGTTCCGCCACGGGTCCGGTGCGGTCGGTGAGTTCAGGTTCATGTTGGGTCGCTTTCCCTCGGGTCGACTGGGAGTGACAAGTCGACGACTAGTTGCACGGCGCGGACGTGCGCGCAGCGGACCGCGCCGGCCGGGCATGAGCACCGCCACTGGCCGCGGGTCCAGACGACGTCATATGTCGCGGTGTCGCCCCGTACCGACGCGAACAGCCGGCCCCGATGCAACAACCGAACAAGACGCGCCCAGAGGCGACGAGCCGGACAGCCTTCGCTCGTTGGTTCTCGCGTGCAGGGATTGGCACGACAAGCGTTGGCGTGCGGTCGACGGTCATGCTCGGAGTTCCCGGTCGACGAGACGTCGCAGCCAGTCGCGTTCCTCGGCCTCGGCCGTGAGCAAAACGTCGAGTTCGTGGTCGTCGACATACTCGGAGATCGCGGTGTCGACGAGATTCCCGAGCAGCCGCGGTGGGAGCGCTTCGGCTTCGACGGCGCGCGGGAACCCGTAGTTCTTCTTCGGTCGTGTGCCGGGGAGGTCGAGTTCTTCGACTTGCTCCCAGGTGACACCGAGCCGCGACCAGATCACCGAGTCGACGGTGTCGGCCGTGAAGTGGCCGAGCGACTCTTGGAGCTTGTCCTCGATGCTGAGCCCGTGAGGGTCATGGTCGCCGATGTAGAGGACGACGGGTTGACGGTCGGGTGTCTCTGCCCATGCTTCGCCGGCGTTGTACGCGAAGGTCTCGGACGAGTAGCCGCGGGTGACCATGAGCGGTACGGCCCATCGGTAGGTCACTTCGGCGATCGTCGACGCGATCGAATCGGATTCGCACCACACCTCGACCCGCCACGGTGATGATCGCCAGAGGTCGCGCCGGTAGAGCCGGGCGGTGTCGTCGAGTGCTTCCTCGATTGAACCGTATGTTTGGGGCTGGCGTGCCCAGCGGGTGCTGTCGACGATCAGCGAGTAGGGGATGCGGCCGACGCGTCGGAGTTTCAGTACCTCGCGTTGGGTCTTGTTGTAGCCGGAGTCGTCCTTGGTGATGCCCGGAACCTTTGAGACGGTCGCCTGGTAGAACAGGTGACGTACCGAGCATGGTCCGTGTTCGTGGGCGAGCAGGACGAGCCCGTCGGCGCGCCTCTCCATTTCGGCCTTCGATGCGCGCGGCCGTTTTGTGGGGCGAGCCGCATAAGACGAACCTGCCGAGCGTGGAAGGTTTTTGGCAGGGCCGGCGGCGAGCTCGGCGTCGAGCCGTTCGGAGCGAGCGCCGACCTTTTCTATGAACGTCGTCATGATGTCGAGGATCTCGGCGTCACCGGCGCCGGTCACGACTGCTCGTCTCCGGATTCACTCTGCGCGGCATTCGGGTCGTCAGTCGTGCCAGTCGTGCCAGTCGTGCCATAGCTCGAGGTGTGGCATGAGTGGCCCGAAGGTGGCATGAGTGCGGCGAGTGCCCACACTGAGCGCGTAGCCGTACCGAACCCCTGACGTTGGAATTTCACGCCCGCGCGGTCGCGTGCGCGGGCCAACGTCCGATCCGAGATGCCCTGCGCGCGCGCCATTCGCTTGATCTCGCCCGCGTCCATCGGACCACCGGACAACAGCTCGCGGAGAAACTCGGCCGCGTCGTCGCGCTCGGACGAGTCCTCCTCGGAGACGGGGACACGCAACAGATCACTCGCGGAAATCCCGTCTGCCTCGCCGAGCACGACGACACCCGACGTCGTGACGGTCGAGCCGTCGTCGGCTGCGACGTGCCGGCTTTCGATCCGGAATCGGAGCGCTGGGGCGATCACGCCCCAGTTCGATTTCCCGTGCGCCACGATCCGGTGTGTCTCGTCCTGCGGGTCGTTCGCGACCGCGAGCACCGACCTTGCTGCGTTGACGAACCCGCCGGAGCCGTTCACGCGAACCATCAGGTCGGCGGCCTGCATCTTGTTGAGGTGCATGATCCCGATGACGGCGGCGTCGGCGTCCTCGGCCATGTTCGCCAACGGTGCGAGTGCCTGTCGGACGTGTTGGTCTTTGTCGCCGATCATCGCGGCGGGCAGGTACGCGATCAGCGGGTCCAACAGCAGGACGCGGGCTCGGTACCGGCGCATCTCCTCGGCAAGTGCGCCGAGGTCGGTCGGAAGTCGGAGCACTTCCTCGGTGTCGAGTTCGGTGACGTCGATGTAGTGGACACGCTCGAGGTCGGCACCAGCAGCGATGAGCCGCGGATTCAGGACCGCGCCCCGGTGATCTTCCTCGGACGTGACCACGACGTCGGTCGGGGTGCCGTACAGCTCGCCCGGCAACGTCCCGCGGGTGATCTGCGCCAGCCATTGCAGCCCGAGCGTCGTTTTACCCTTGCCGCCCTGTCCCGCGATGAGCGTGACCGCGCCGAGCGGGATCCGGTCCTCGAACGCGAACCTGACCTGCTCGATCTTCACGGTCGACGCCCGGAGCAGGGACACGCGGCGCACTGATCGGCATTCGCCCTCGTCCGGCTCGGGAACTATCGCATGTGCTAGTTGCTTCGGAGCGATCTGCACGACCGCCGGCAGTCTCGGATCACGCGTACCCGGTTCAGGAATGCCAACTTTCGTTGGCCTTTTCGTGAGGGACCCGACGACCGTGCCGTCGTCACCATCCGGATATGCCTCGTCGTACGACATCGGCCTGTCATCGTTGTAGACCGCCATCACGCGGCCCTCTGCGAGCGCGGGTAGAACCGTCGCCACGGTTCGGGCCGGCATCGGAACGCGTACCGGAGGTCAGCCACTACACACTTCTGTCGCACGGTCGCGGTAAGGTCATCGAGGCCGTGGGATGCGGTCGAGGTGATGGGTTCGGTCGGGGCGCTGACGGCGCCCCGTTCCGCGTCCGGGGGACTCACGAAGCCCTCTTTCGGGCCTTCGCACTCAGGAGCGCTAGGCGCGCAAAGTGCGCCTTGCGGGCGTGCTTGGCGCGTCGTGCGCGCTCGTCGGCCGGAAGAACGCCGTCGGGGTCGACTTCGCGGTCGAAACGGTCGAGGAACGCACGGCGAGCGGGTGCAGTTCTTAACGACGGGTCTGCCGTCTGCGCCCACGAATCATGTACGGCGATTCGGGCTCGAAGGCTTCGTTCTGCAGGGGTCAACGGACACAGTCCTCCTAAGGAGGAGGTCCGTTGAGACCTCGCGCTGAGCGCAGTACAGACGGTGAGAACGCCGTAGCCGTCTGGCGGCGTGAGGTCAAAGTAGCACAGCGCTCAGGAGGGCAGGCGAATCTCCGTCACCTCGAGACGCAACGCCATGGCGTAGAGCTTGAGTAGTCGGTCCTGACGATGTTCACCTCGATACGTGCAACGCGCGCGCGGGCAAGTGAACGTGACCTTTGTTCGGCCCACATCATCGAAGTCGAGTTGTTCCTGACCATGGAGGGGATCAGATGCTGACGCGACGCGCCGTCCAGCCTCGAAACGATCGGCATGGACTGCCGCGAGCGTAAGGCGCCAGTTGTGATCTGCATGGAGCTGCACCGTGATCATCCGGTGCCCACGCGGACACCGCAACAGCACCGCCGGAGGGTCGGGTGATTCGGCCGCGGCGCGAATCTCGGGAAACTCCTCATAGAGCTGTGTCTCTATGTGATCGGTCGCGTCATACGCCTTCTCGTAGTAGCTGTGCCACTTCGGGACATCGTTCACAGCACGTCTCCGAGGTGATCGACGCGTCGGTGCGCGTCGATTGCGCGTGAGGCTGCGGCGCTCGCGCCGTACCGTGCGAGCATGGCGGGGGAGCGCCAACCGCCGAGCGATGCGAGGTCGCCTTCTTGTCCGCCCTTCACGCGGAACCGGTGGGCCATCGTGTGCCGGAACAGGTGCGGGAACACGCCGTCGACACCGGCGTCCTCACCGCGCCGTTTCACGATCGTCCAGACTGCCGGCTCATGGAGAGGCCCACGCGTGCCCGTCCACACGTTGCCGATGCCTTCAGCGGCCTTCTGGCGGGCTCGAGCGCGCAGATACGCGAGGAGTGCCTTGCCGGCCTTCGGCCCGAACGCGACGCGCCGCCGGCGGCGGCCCTTGCCGGTCACTTCGACCGTGCCCTCGTCGAAGTCGATGTCGTCGAGTTCCATGCCGACGAGCTCGCCGACGCGCATCCCCGTATCGGCGAGCACGGCGAGGATCGCGTAGTCGCGGATGCCGGCGAACGTCTTGTCCGCGCGCGTGGTCGAGAAGATGGCACGCAACTGTTCATCGGTAAGGACAGGCGGCGGCTGCGACGGCGCAGACGGCTCGCGCAGGGTCGACATCGGGTTCTTTTCGATGATCTCCTCGCGCTCAGCCCACTTGAAGAACGCACGCAGGTGACGATGACGGGTGAGGACCGTCTCCGGTGCTTCGGTCTCGGCCCGTTTGGCGACCCACCGCGCGATGTGCTCCTTGCGGACGTCAGCGATGACCGCCGGGGCATCCTTCTGGCGGTCGACCCAGTCACACCACAGGCGTAGGGTCGCCAGGTAGTTGCGGATCGTGCCGGCGGCCCGGTTGCCGGCCTTGAGGTCGTAGGTGTACTCGGTGACGACCGGGTCGAAATCCTGCACCCGAGCATGTTATTGCGTACGAGCGCTGTACATGTAGCATAAGCCCTGGAAACGCAATGTTTCCTAGGAAATAGGCCCGAGAAGCCCCATCCGCTTGGCGATAACCTCGTTCATGATCTCGTCGGTGCCGCCGCCAATTCGTTGCAGGCGCGCGTCGCGGAATGCGCGCGGGATGCCGGTCTCTTCGAGGTAGCCGGCACCGCCCCATATCTGCACGCACGTGTCGACGACGCGGTTCTGCACTTGTGCACAATATTTCTTGCACATCGAGATCTCGACGACCGGGTAGTTGCCGGCCATGACGTCCCACGTCGTGTCGTACAACAGTGCGCGGGCCGCGGCGAGCTCGGTGGCGGCATCGGCGAGCTTGTGCGCGATCACCTGATGCTGGGCGATCGGGCGACCGAACGTGTGACGTTCGCGCGCGTACGCGATCGTGTCGTCCAACGTCTGGGCCGCGTGACCGACCGATGCCGCCGCGCCCGACAGCCGTTCGTACTGGAGCTGCCACATCAGCTGCGGGAATCCGTGCCCGGGTTCCAAGCCGATCAACGCGTCCGCGGGTACGGGCACGTCGTCGAGCGCAATCTCTGCGGTATCCGACGAGTGCATGCCGAGCTTCTCCAACCGGCGCGAGACGCGCACACCCGGCAAAGACGTGTCGACGACGAACAGCGAGACACCATGACTGCCCGCGCCCGTGTCGGTCTTGGCGACGAGCGTCAGGAAGTGCGCTCGCGCGCCGTTGGTGATGAACATCTTGACGCCGTTGACCCGCCATATGTCGCCGTCGCGCACCGCGCGCGTGCGTATCGCCGCGACGTCTGAACCGGCGTCCGGTTCGGTGATCGCGATCGCCCCGATCTTCGTACCGTCGATCGCCGGCCGGAGCCAACGCTCGCGCTGATCGTCGGTACCGAACTCGGCAAGCGCGGGCGTGGCCATGTCGGTCTGCACGCCGATCGCCATCGGGATCGCCCCGGCACCGCACCGGGCGAGCTCCTCGATGAACACGATGCCGGCCGCGAGATCGCCACCGCTGCCGCCCCAGCGCGTCGGGTAGTGGAGGCCGAGGTATCCAAGCTCGCCGCATCGCCGGAACAGCGCGTCGGGAAACGAGCCGGCTCGCTCCCACTCCTCGATGTGGGGCCGCACCTCGGTGTCGACGAAGCGGCGAACCGCGGCACGCAGCTCGTCGTGCTCGGCCGCGAAGATGGGATGGCGCATCACCGTTGATAACGGTGCCACACCGGCCCGGACGCCGTAGACTTCGCCGTTCTGGAAGACGACAGCGCAGCGACCGGAGGGGAGCGGAGCGTGGAGTCGACCGATCAAAACGAAGACGACAGCGCAGCGACCGGAGGGGAGCGGAGCGTGGAGTCGACCCACTAGGTATGGCCAAGTCCTTGCTCGAGCGCCGCCTCATCGATGTGAGCGATCGGCTCAAGCGCCTGCGCGCCGAATTCGCGGTCGCCGAGGAGCAGTGCGCGTTTCTCACGGCCGAGGCCGAGGACGCGCGATTGCGGTCGCTCGTGTCGGAGACGCCGCTCGCCGAGGCCGAGGCGCATGAGGTGCGTCGTCATGCCGTCGCCCAGTCGGCGCAGCGCGACGCGCTGCGCCGTTCGATCGTCGAGCTCGAACGCGAACAGGACGCGTTATTGGACCGCTTGGCCAACGAGCTCCCGACCCCTCGCCTGCACTCCTGACGGCTCGAGACGACAGCGCGTGGCGGCGACTCAGCAAGCTCGAAAGAAGGTTCGGAACTGGTGACCAAACCCGTGCGCGTCGTGATCGCAGAAGACGAGGCGATCATCCGACTCGATCTCAAGGAGATCCTCGAGGAAGAGGGTTACGACGTCGTCGGTGAAACCGGCCGCGGCGACCAGGCGATCGACCTCGTACGCGAGCTGAACCCGGACCTCGCGATCCTCGACATCAAGATGCCGGGCATGGACGGCCTCACGGCGGCGCGCACGATTGCCGGCGAACGTCTCGCGGCGGTGCTGATCCTCACCGCGTTCTCGCAGCACGACCTGGTCGAGCAGGCACGCGACGCGGGCGCGCTCGCGTACCTCGTCAAGCCGTTCCAGAAGAGCGACCTCTTACCGGCGATCGAGATGGCGCTCGGTCGCTTCGAACAGATCGTCGCGCTCGAGAACGAGAATGCCGACCTCGCCGAGCGGCTCGAGGCGCGCAAGACGATCGATCGGGCGAAGGGCCGCCTGATGGACGAGCACGGCATGACCGAAGCCGGCTCGTGGCGATTCCTTCAGAAGACGGCCATGGACACCCGCCGCAAGATCCACGACGTCGCCAAGGACGTCATCGCGGGCACGCTGAACCCCTAGGCGCCTGCGACGAAAAATTGGGCGAGTGCGAGCAAGGTTCGCATCGGGCCGTGAGCGGAGGCGACGCCGAAGCGAACTGGCTGGAGCGGCGAGCGTCCGCGGGCCGGGTATATCCCGCCCGCAGCGAGTGCGACAAAGAATCATGTGAAACGGTAGGCGTCCCCGTCGGTGACGATGTGGCCCGCGCCGGGTTTGGCGAAATGGGTGCCGATGACAAGAACGTCTCGACCCGCGTGCGCATCGAGGAAGGCGCGACGCGTCCTCTCTGCCTGCGCGCCGTCCTCGTCGAACGCCGATCCCCACGACGGCCGCGCGCACTGCGACGGATGGTGCATGAGGTCGCCGGTGATCACGGCCTCCTCGCCGCCGGACCGGATCCGCACGCTCACATGACCTGGTGAGTGTCCCGGCGTGGATTCCAACGTGATCTCGTCCGTCACCTCGTACGGCGGATCCACCAGGTCGGCGAGGCCGGCATCGATGACGGGGCGTACCGAATCGCCGAACACGTCGCCGGCCTCGTTCGGTGTCGTCGACCAGTACTCGACATCGGCGCGCGACAGGAAGTACCGCGCGTTCGGAAAGGTCGGCACCCATTGCCCGTCGACGAGCACGGTGTTCCAGCCCACGTGATCGACGTGCAGGTGTGTGCAGATGACGGCGTCGATCTGCTCCGGGGGGAAGCCGGCGGCCGCCATGTCGTGCAAGAACGGCGTCTGTAGGAGGTTGAAGAACTCGTTGACCCGGGGCTTGTTGTTGCCGAGGCAGGTGTCGACGACGATTTGCCGCTCTTGGGACTCGACGATCAGCGCCTGGATCCGCAACAGCAGGTTGCCGGCGGCGTCGACGAAATGCGGCCGCAGCCACTCGATGCCGAGGATCGCGTCGGCGGTTGCCTCGGGGATCAAAACAGGTCCCGGAACGGCCCCGTCGTCCAGTTCGGCCACGCTCGTGATCGTGACGTTCCCGACCTTCCACTGCAGCATCTCGCACCCCCGAACGGCACCGTGAATCTTGCGGGCTCGTCATACCATGCAGCCGATGCCGAAGCTCCTCCTGCTCGATGGCCACTCGCTCGCATACCGGGCGTTCTTCGCGCTGCCTACCGACCTCGCCACGAAGAACGGCACCGTCACGAACGCCGTATACGGCTTCACGTCGATGCTCACCAAGGTGATCGCCGACGAGAAGCCCGACTACATCGCGGTCGCATTCGACGCGCCGGGCGGGAGCACGTACCGCTACGACCTGGACCCGGAGTACAAGGCCAACCGCAAGGAGACTCCCGACCTGTTCCGCAGCCAGCTGCCGCTGATCCACGAGGTGCTCGACGCGCTCGAGATCACCCAGCTCGAGATCGCCGGCGTCGAGGCCGACGACGTGATCGCGACCCTCACCACGCAGGCCGCCGACGAAGGCATCGACGTGGTGATCGTCACCGGTGACCGCGACTCGTATCAGCTCGTCCACGACCCGCATGTGAAGGTGCTGTACAACAAGCGGGGCGTCTCCGAGTATGCGCTCTACGACGAAGCGGGTATCGCCGAGCGCTGCCTCGGCGTCACCCCCGCGCAGTACCTCGACTACGCGTCACTGCGTGGTGACACGAGCGACAACTTGCCGGGCGTCCCCGGTATTGGCGAGAAGACCGCCGCCAAGCTCATCACCACGTACGGGAACCTCGAGGGCATCTTCGACCACCTCGACGACCTGCCACCCAAGCAACGCACGAACCTCGCTGACGGGAAAGACCGTGTCTTCAAGAACCGGGAGATGTCGCGCCTCACGTGCGACGTCGACCTCGACGGCATCGTGCCCACAGATCTGCGCCAAGGCGCGTTCGACCGCGAGCGCATGCGGGTGTTGTTCAACCAGCTCGAGTTCCGCACCTTGCTGCCACGGATGCTGGACGCCGTTGGTGACGCCGCGGCGGAGGCGCCTGACGCCGAGGTCCTCGAGGTCGACGTCACGATCGCTCGCGATGCCAAGGCCGCGGCGGAGGCTTTGCGCGCGGCCGGCAACGGTGAGCGGGTCGCGATCGAGCCGCGGTGGCAAGGCCCAACCGTCGGCGGCCTTGCCGTCTCGACCGGTGAGGACGCGGTCTACATCTCCGGTGACCTCCTCACCGACCCGATCGTGCGCGACGCGCTCACCGCGCTGACCGGGCCGGAGAATCCACCGCTCGTCGTGCACCGCGCCAAGGAGCTGATCCACGGGTTGCGCCAGGAGCTGCACTCCCTCGATCTCGACACTGCGGTGATGGCGTACCTGCTCGATCCCGGCGAAGGGAAGTACCAGCTCGAGGATCTTGCGCTTCGCTATCTCTCGCTCGAGCTCACGTCCCCCGACCAGAAGGAAGGCACGCTCGATTTCGATGGCGAAGGGGGCGCCCACGAGACCGGTCGCCGGGTCGCGGTGCTGATCCGGCTGGCCAACACACTGGCGGAAGCGCTCGCGGCGCGCGGCCTCGTCGACCTCTACGAACGCATCGAGCGACCCCTGATCCCCGTGCTCGCCCGGATGGAGGAGGCAGGCGTCCGCATCGACGTGGGCTTCCTCGAGGAGCTCGGTAAGGAGCTCGGCGACGAGTGCCGCCGCCTCGAGGGCGAGATCCACGCCTTCGCAGGCGAGACGTTCAACGTGAACTCCACGCCGCAGCTGCGGCTGATCCTCTTCGACAAGCTCGGCATCACGCCGGTGAAGAAGACCAAGACTGGCGCGTCAACCGACGCCGACTCGCTGCAGAAGATGGCCGACGAGCACCCCATCATCGAGGCGCTGCTCCGCTACCGCGAGGTCGAGAAGCTGCGCGGCACCTACGCCGACGCGCTCCCACCGCTCGTACGCGCCGATGGGCGCATCCACGCGACGTTCAATCAGGTTGCGACCACGACCGGCCGGATCTCGTCGGAGTCGCCCAACCTCCAGAACGTTCCCGTCCGCACGTCAACCGGGCGCGAGCTTCGTCGGGCGTTCATTGCCGACGACGGCTGCGGGCTCCTCACCGCCGACTACTCGCAGATCGAGCTGCGCGTCATGGCGCACCTCGCCGAGGACCCGGGACTCATCGAGGCGTTCGAGCGGGGTGCCGACATCCACACCACGACCGCGGCGCGTGTCTTCGGTGTCGCGGACGAGAAGAACGTGGACGACTTCCAGCGCCGGTTCGCGAAGGTCGTCAACTACGGGCTCGCGTACGGCATGGAGGCGTACGGGCTCGCCCAGCGGCTGGACATCGCAACCGAGCAGGCTCGTGAGATCCTCGACGCCTACTTCGTCGCCTTCCCGAACATCGCCGCGTACATGCGCGAGACGGTGCGCGAAGCACGCGCGACCGGATACACCACGACACTGTTCGGCCGGCGGCGCCAGCTCCCGGAGCTCTCGTCGGACAACTTCCGGATCCGCCAGATGGGCGAGCGCATGGCGCAGAACGCGCCGGTCCAGGGGAGCGCGGCCGACATCTTCAAGCTCGCGATGGTCGACCTCGACCGTGCGCTCGCGGCCGGTGCATTCCGCAGCCGCATGATCCTGACCGTGCACGACGAGCTGGTGCTCGAGGTGCCGCTCGACGAGCGCGATCGGGTCGAGGTCGTCGTGCGCGACGTCATGGAGCACGTCACCGAGCTCCGGGTGCCGATGGTCGTCGACATCGGCTTCGGCGAGACCTGGGCCTCCGCCAAATAGGCCTCATTGAGGTGCCGACGGGTGCCGACAAAGCACCGACAGGCCGGGCAGAGATCCGCGGATCTGGAGAATTGGGTACATAAGGGCACCACGCGTGCCGACAGGTACGCGCGCAACGGAGGTCTTTCGACATGGACGTATCGATCTTCAGGGCCTGGCTTGTCGCCAGGCTCGGCATCAAGGGCGAGCACGGCGCCAACCTCGTCGAGTACGTGTTCCTGCTCGTGTTCATCGCGCTCGTCGTCGTCATCGCCGTCACGGCGCTGGGCGGCAAGGTGAGCGAGAAGTTCAGCTCTGCCTCTTCGCAGCTCGGCTGATCGTCGTCGGAGGCGGCCGTAGCCTGCGGGGGTGCGGCCGCCGCCGAACGAATACTGGTTCAACGAGATCGCCGCGTTCATCGGACCGGCATATCTCCGCAACGCGTTCGCGGTCGGGACGGTGCAGGAGGTCGAGTTCCTCGTCGAGGCGCTCGCACTCACACCCGGGATGCGCGTGCTCGACGCGGGTTGTGGTCCCGGTCGTCACGCGCTCGAGCTGGCTCGACGCGGCTTTGACGTCGTCGGCGTCGACACCTCCCCGGAGTTCCTCGCGCTCGCCCGGGACGCGACCGGCGATCTCACCGTCGAGTTCCGCGAGCTCGACGTGCGGAACCTCCCGTTCGACGGCGAATTCGATGTCGTGATCTGCCTGTGCCAGGGCGGCTTCGGCCTTCTCGGCGGCGGTGACGACGAGCTTGCCGTCGTGGGGCAGTTCGCTCGCGCGCTCCGCCCCGGCGGTCACCTCGCCCTGAGCGCGTTCTCGGCGTACTTCGTCGTGCGCCATCTGGAAGCGGGTGAGACCTTCGACGCCGACACTTCGGTCAACCATGAACGAAGCGTCGTTCTGGACGCCGACCGCGCCGAGCGGCCCTTCGATCTGTGGACCACGTGTTACACCCCGCGGGAGCTGCGGCTGCTCGCGGAACGTGCGGGATTCGTGGTCGATGCAGTGTTCGGTGCACGTCCCGGCCGCTATGCGCGCGATCGCCCGTCGATCGACGTACCCGAGCACCTCCTGCTGGCGCACATTCCCCAGTAGCTGGGTTTCGCCGAACCCGACCGGCCTGTACCCTTGCCACGCCGCTCTACCGGAGCGGCGATGTGCGCGCGCGACGATCGCCGCGACTGTCGGTCATCCTGGCGCCCATCGATCCCGAACAAAGCAGGCTACGAAGTGCTCGACCAGGAACCGGACGCGACCGCGCAGACGACTGCCGCGGACGCCGAGACCGCCGCGACGACCCCCGACGAGGGTCGCGACACCGAAGAAGCGGCGGAAGACGCGCAGGACGACACGAGCATCGTCGTCGATGACCTCGACGGCATGTCGCTCGAGGACGCCATCGACGCAACCATCGTCGCGTTCGACGACGGCGATCTCGTGCACGGCCAGGTCGTGAAGATCGACTCCGACGAGGTCTTGCTCGACATCGGCTACAAGTCCGAGGGCGTCATCCCGAGCAAGGAGCTGTCGATTCGCAACGACGTCGACCCCCATGAGGTCGTGACGTTGGGCGAGGAGCTCGAAGCGCTCGTCCTCCAGAAGGAGGACAAAGACGGTCGCCTGATCCTTTCCAAGAAGCGCGCGCAGTACGAACGCGCGTGGGGCACGATCGAGCAGAAAAAGGAGAACGACGAGGTCGTCTCCGGACCGGTCATCGAGGTCGTCAAGGGCGGCCTGATCATCGACATCGGTTTGCGGGGCTTCCTGCCGGCGTCGCTCGTCGACCTGCGTCGCGTCCGCGATCTGCACCCGTTCGTCGGGCGCGTGCTCGATTGCAAGATCATCGAGCTCGACAAGAATCGCAACAACGTCGTGCTCTCGCGGCGTGCCTACCTCGAGGAGACGCAGCGCGAGCAGCGCGACGAGTTCCTCACGAACCTCAAGCCGGGCGAGGTGCGCAAGGGCGTGATCTCGTCGGTCGTCAACTTCGGCGCCTTCGTCGACCTCGGCGGCATGGACGGCCTCGTCCACGTCTCCGAGCTGTCCTGGAAGCACGTCGACCACCCCTCGTCGGTGGTGCAGGTGGGCGACGAGGTCACCGTGCAGGTGCTCGACGTCGACCTTTCGCGCGAGCGCATCTCCCTGTCGTTGAAGGCGACCCAGCAGGATCCCTGGCAGGAGTTCGCGACGAGCCACCAGGTCGGGGAGCTCGTGTACGGCCGGGTCACCAAGCTCGTGCCGTTCGGTGCGTTCGTACAGGTGGGCGAGGGCATCGAGGGCCTCGTGCACATCTCCGAGATGGCCGCGCACCACGTCGAGGCGCCCGAGCAGGTCGTCACGCCGGGCGAAGAGCTGTGGGTGAAGATCATCGACGTCGACCTCGAGCGCCGGCGCATCTCGCTGTCGATCAAGCAGGCCGCCGAGGGTGGTGAGGTCGCCGCCGAGTACCGCGAGTTCTACGGCGAGCACGCCTACGACGAACAGGGCAACTACATCGGGCCCGACTACTCCGACGGTGAGGGTCCGCCCCCGCCGGCCGAGGCTCCCGCGGCAGGGCGCCCGGCGGCGGAAGTCCCGGCAGCCGATGCCGGAGCAGATGCCGCGGTCGACACGGCGAACGCCGACACGCCGGACCCCGTGCCCGACGTCGTGCCTGAAGAGAGTGACACGCCCAGCGAGGAATGAGCGTTTCGCGCATAGGCCGATCGGCACATTCCGCGCCGGTGGCCGCTGTTGCTCATGTTGCTCATGAGGCCTGTGTACACGTCTGTCGTGCCGCGGTGTGACTTTTCACACGTTCCGTGGGTTCGCCGAAAGATCTCGGCATACCGGGCGCGTTGCGACTCTTGTCACGAATAGGTAATAAGGTGCAGACTGACGCCACCTGGCAAGTCCTCCTAAGGAAGGGAGACAGACCAGGCGATTAGGTCTGTCGCAGAAGGAATCTGCGGGTCGGGAAGATGGTGCGCGCCGGACGCCCGACACGGATAGCGGGCAAAGGGGCACAGTGTGCGGAACTGGCGGGTTTTGACCGCGATTGCGGCCGTAGTGTTGGCGGCGCTCGCGGGCGTTCTCGTGTGGAAGTACACCGACAACGCCAAGAACGATGCGAAGAAGCCGTTCACGTTCACGAGCGCGCTCGTGGCGAAGTCGCGAGTTGCGGCCAACACGAGCTTCGACTCAGCGCTCGACTCAGGCCTGATCGCGCGTGAGCAGCGTGTGCGGAACGACGTGCCGGCATCGGGGATCGACGGGAACAAGACCGACGCGCAGCTGAAGAGCCAGTACGCGGATCTCATCGCCGGTCACGACATCGCCGAAGGCCAGATGATCGTCGATCAGGACTTCGTCGCCTCCGGTTCGGTGGCGAGCGGCCTCGGCGGCACGCTGAGCACCGACGAGGGCAAGGTCGGCAAGAACAACGCGCAGGCGATCTCGGTCAATCTCGATGACACGCACGCGGTCGGCGGATTCCTGAGCCCGGGCGACCGGGTCAACGTGATCGCGACCGTTGACATCACCGACGCGACCTCGGCCGCCAGCAGGCCGGCCAAGACCACCGCGTTCTTGCTGCCGGGCATCAAGGTGCTCGCGGTCGGCGCAACGACGAGCACCGTCCAGACGGCGGCAGGCGCGCAGTCGTCGTCGAACACGACGCCGACCACGACGTCGTCGAACCCGCAGAGCCGGGGCGTGATCACGCTCGAGGTCGGCCCCCGGCAGGCGGAGCAGATCGCGCACGCCTCGCAGCTGGGAACGCTGTGGTTGACGCTGAACCCGTCGACCTTCAAGCCGGGCGACTTCAAGGTCGACTCCGTTCAGGAGATCGCGGGGACGTTGAACCTCTTCGACCAGCCGCTCAACACGACCGACAAGTTGCTGGCTGCCCTCAAGGCTGCCAACGGCGGCAAGTGACAAGGCCCACGAGACGAGTGAGACGAGACGACCGGTGAGCGTTATGGGAGAACCCACGCCGAGCAACCGTCCGGCGCCACGGCGCTATCGAGTGCATGCGCTGGAGCCGGACGAAAGGCTCCGCACGCGTATGACACTCGAGCTCGCGGGGATCGCGACGGCGCCGGTCCACTCGTTGGACGAGATCGCCGCCAATCTGGCGATGGGCGAGCCGACGGTGGTGCTGTTCGGGGCGAGCCTCGCCAATGACGCGGGGTTCGAAGCCGTCCAGCGGTTGACGCGTTCATTTCCGGAGGTGGGCGTCGTATTGCTCACCGAGGAGCTGACGCTGCCGCTGTTGCAGCAGGCGCTTCGCGCCGGCGTACGCGACGTGGTGACGATCGACGCCGGCGAGTCTGCGATCCGCCAGACCATCGAACGGGTCGGCGACACCATGACCGCGTTGGTCACGCGTGCCGAGGCCGCGGCCGACACGCAGAGACTCGGCAAGGTCATCGTGGCGTTCTCGACGAAGGGTGGCGTCGGCAAGAGTGTGGTCGCCACCAACACCGCAATCGTCCTGGCGACGGAGTGCCCCGGGCGGGTCGCGCTCGTCGACTGTGACCTTCAGTTCGGCGATGTCGCGGTGCTCCTCGGCATTCCGCCGATGCACACCACGACCGACGCCGCAGGCGCGATCAACGGTGCAGACGAGCAGCTCATGGAGGGCTTGCTCGCGACGCACGAGGCGTCCTCGCTCCGAGTGCTGTGTGCGCCGGTCGAACCCTCGGCGGGCGACCAGATCACGGCCGAGGAGATGACGGGCATCGTCCAGATGCTCCGGCGGATGTTCGACTGGATCGTCATCGACATGCCGCCGCACTTCGACGACGTCGTCCTCGCGTTGATCGAGGAAGCGGATCACGTCCTGCTCGTCGCCAGCATGGACATCCCGAGCATCAAGAACTTGAAGGTCGGGATCCAGACGCTCGACCTGCTCGCGATCGCGGGCGGGAAGCTCCGGCTGGTGCTGAACCGTGCGAACGCACGCGTGCACCTCGACGTGAGCGACGTCGAACGTGCTTTGGGCGTGCCGGCGGAGTTCCGTATCCCGTCCGATATCTCTATTCCACAGTCCGTCAACCGCGGTGTACCCGTCGTGCTGGACAAGCCACGCGCGCCGGCCGCCCTGGCGCTACGCAACGTTGCCGAGAGTTTTCTCACGGCAGCGGCCGCGGCCGTCGAAACAGTTCCCGAGCCCGCAACCGAGGCCGAGAACCGCCGTCGGCGCTGGCGCTGAGCCGGAACCTCGCGTCGTCAGGAGGAGGTCGCGAACATGTCCCAGCAGTACTCACGGTGGCAGGACCTGCAGAAGGGTCCGAGCGTCACGCGCACGTCGCAGCTCGAGGAGTTGCGCCAGCGCGTGCACGAGTTCGTGATCGACCAGGTCGGTCCGATGCTCGCCGACGAGAAGGTCACCGAGCACGAGCTTCGTCGCGTCGTGCACGAGCACGTCAACAAGTCGCTGGGCGAAGAGAACATCGCGCTGTCGGCCGCGGAACGGGCGCAGCTCATCCAGGACGTCACCGACGACACGATCGGCTACGGCCCGATCGACCGCTTCCTGCATGACCCGGGCATCACCGAAGTCATGGTCAACGGACCGAAGTCGGTGTACATCGAGCGCCGGGGAAAGATCGAAGACACCGACGTCGAGTTCGTCGACGAAGGCCACCTGCGCCGCACCATCGACAAGATCGTCGCCCAGGTCGGCCGTCGGATCGACGAAGGCTCGCCGATGGTCGACGCCCGGTTGCCGGACGGATCCCGCGTGAACGCGGTGGTACACCCGGTCGCGATCGGCGGCCCGTTCCTCACGATCCGGAAGTTCTCGAAGGACCCGTACACGATCGGCGACATCATCTCGTTCGGTTCGATCACGCCGCAGGTCGCGCACTTCGTCGACGCGTGCGTCCGTGGCCGGCTCAACGTCATCGTCTCGGGTGGTACCGGCACCGGAAAGACGACGTTGCTCAACGTGCTGTCGTCGTTCATTCCGAACGATGAGCGGATCGTCACGATCGAAGACGCCAAGGAGCTCAAGCTCTGGCAGGAGCACGTCTGCTCACTCGAATCGCGTCCGCCGAACATCGAGGGCACGGGCGAGATCCGCATCCGTGAGCTGCTCCGCAACTCGCTGCGTATGCGGCCGGATCGCATCATCGTCGGTGAGGCGCGTGGCGCCGAGGCGCTCGACATGCTCCAGGCGATGAACACAGGTCACGACGGATCGCTGACCACAATCCACTCGAACAGCCCGCGCGACACGCTCTCCCGCATCGAGACAATGGTGTTGATGGGCGGCATCGAGTTGCCGATGCGAGCGATCCGCGAGCAGATGGCGAGCGCGATCAACCTCATCGTCCACCTCTCCCGGTTGCGTGACGGCACACGCCGCGTCACCAACGTGTGCGAGGTGCTCGGGATGGAGGGTGACACGATCGTGATGCAGGATCTGTATCTCTTCGACTACGGCATGGGCATCGACCAGGACGGCAAGTTCCTCGGGCGCCTCAAGAGCACCGGGATCCGTCCCAGGTTCTCGGACAGGCTCACCGACTTCGGCATCACGCTCGAGCCTGAGCTGTTCACGCTGGAGCCGTTCGCTCGACGGGTGGTGGGAACGCGATGATCTTCGCGATCGTCATTCTCGCCGGCCTGGCGACCGCAGGACTCGTCGGTTCGGCCGGCGTGCTGCTCGGTCGCCGCGAGGCCGCGCTCGAGCGCCGGCTTGCGGGCTACGACCGCATCGACCCGGACGAAGCGGCGAAGGAGTCCGGGCCCGAGACCGCGGTGGTGCAGCAGGCGGTCGAGTACGCCAACCGGCTCGCGTCCAGTGCGGGTGTGCTGCAGAAGATCGAGCAGGCATTGGAACGCGCCGATCTCCCGGTTCGGGCCGGCGAGCTGATCTTCTACACCGCGGCTGCGATCGTGATGGTGTTCCTCGGCATCACCGTCGTGAGCGGCCTGATCTACGGCCTCATCGCCGCTTTGCTCGTCGGCATTGCGCCGCCGGTGTACGTGTCGCACAAGCAGCGCGCCCGTCAACAGTCATTCGAGAAGCAGCTGCCCGACACGCTCACGCTCCTCGCGAGCTCGTTGCGGGCCGGATTCTCGTTCATGCAGGGCCTGGAAGCGGTCGCCCAGGAGATCGGCCCACCGATGCGACGCGAGTTGCAGCGCGTGTTCACCGAGGTTCGTCTGGGCCGGACGCCCGAGGACGCGCTCGATGACGCCGCCGTGCGCATGGGCAGCAACGACCTGGCGTGGACCGTCATGGCGATCAGGATCCAGCGCGAGGTCGGCGGCAACTTGGCCACCTTGCTCGACACGGTCGCCGACACGATGCAAAAGCGCGAGCGCATCCGGGCCGAGATCCGCGCGCTGACCGCGGAAGGCCGGCTCAGCGGCATCATCCTCGGTCTCCTGCCGCCGGTCGCGGGCATCCTCCTGTTTCTGGTGGCTCCCGCGTACATGAAGACGCTCTTCGACGACACGCTCGGCATCGCGGCGGTCATCGGCGCATCTGGTCTTGCGGTCGTCGGGTGGTTCTGGCTCCGGAAGATTGTCGACATCGAGGTCTGACATGGTCCCGATCATTCTCGTCATCGCTGTCGGCGCGGTCGTGCTCGGCGCCTGGTCGGCGTCGACCGCGCTCGAGGCGCGCACCGGTGCCCGGCGATCGATGCGTGCGATCGAGAACTACGAGATCGTCGACGTGCGCGAGCAGGAGATGCTGGAGTCGGTCAGCGACCGCGTGGTCGCGCCGATCGGTCGCAAGCTCCTCGAAGTGGCGCGCAATCTGACGCCGGTTGGCTACATCGAAAAGCTCAAGAAGAACATCGTCCTCGCGGGCAACCCTCCCGGATACGAGGTCGACCGCGTACTCGTGTGGAAGGTGCTCGGCGTCGCGTCGGGCATCGGCTGGATCATCCTCTCGTACGCGTTGCTGTCCGGTCACATGCTGTTGATGGTGCTGACGATCGGCTTCACATGGGGGCTGTCGGTGTTCGGCCCCGACGTGATCCTCAGCCAGCACATCACCAAACGGCGCGTCGAGATTCAGCGCCGGATGCCCGACACCCTCGACCTGCTCGTGATCTCCGTCGAGGCGGGCCTCGGTTTCGAACAGGCACTCGACCGCACGGCGACGACGGTCCCCGGTCCACTCTCCGAAGAGCTCCGGCGCATGTTGCAAGAGACGCGGATGGGCGCGAGCCGCGCCGACGCGTTGCGCGCGCTCGACGAGCGCACGAATGTCGAGGAGCTCCGCACGTTCATCGTCGCAATGCTCCAAGCGGACTCGTTCGGTGTGTCGATCGCTCGCATCCTGCGCACGCAGGCCGACGAGATGCGGATTCGGCGCCGCTACCTTGCGCAAGAGAAGTCCCAGAAGGCACCGGTGCGCATGTTGTTCCCGCTGGTGCTCTGCATCTTCCCGGCGACGTTGGTCGTCGTCGTGATGCCGGGCTTCATGCAAGTGTTCAACAAGCTCTGATCGATGACGCTTCTCGAGGAGCACGCCGGGACGCCAGCTGAGCCTCGTTCTGACCGAGTCGCTTCCCACGGGCCGCGACTCAGCACGGTGTTCACGTGGGTGTTCGCGGTCGGCGGCCTGGCGGTCGGTATCCGGCCGCTGCACGACAACTCGTTCATGTGGCACCTGCGCACGGGCCGCTACATCCTCGACCACGGCATTCCGCGCCACGACCCGTACTCGTATACCGCCGCCGGCACCAAGTGGGTGGCGCAGTCGTGGCTCGCGGAGCTGCTCTACGGGATCATCAACCGCCTGGCCGGCCCGTTCGGTCTCCGGCTGCTGGGTGCCGCGCTCGGTCTCGTCGTCGGTGGGATGCTGTTTCGCATCGCGTTGCGGTGCGCGAATGACCGGGTACGCGCGGGCGCGCTCGCGCTGCTCGGGTTTGCGACACTGTTGAACGTCTGGTCCGAGCGGCCGCTGATGTTCGGGATCGTCGGCATGGTCCTGCTCGTGACCGTCGTCGAGCTTCCCGACAGTTGGGCCGGCCGGCACGCGATGGTCGTGCTGCCCGTGCTCATGTGGCTGTGGGCGAACACACACGGCACATTCGTGATCGGCTTCGGATATCTCGCGGTGCACCTCGTCGGTCGGGCCTGCGAAGGTCACTCCGTGCGCCAGGGCCGTGAGCGCACGCTGTTCCGCGCCTCACTGATCGCCGCCGCGGTCACACTGGTGAACCCGTACGGCCTCGACCTCGTGCTGTTCCCGCTGCGGCTCATGGCGCGCGGCGACGTTCTCCACGACGTCGCCGAATGGCAGTCGCCGAACTTCCGCGAGCCGGGCGGCATGCTCTTCGGCGCGTTCGTCGTGTGCACGCTCGTCGTGCTCGCCCGCAAACGGCCGGGCGTGCGTGACGTGCTGGTCACGGTCGTGTTCGTCGTGCTCGGCCTCTACGCGATCCGCAACGTCGGGCTCGCGGCGATCGCGATCCTCCCGGTGCTGGCGCGTCTCGTGCGCAACGACGCACCCCGGCCCGACGACCGGCGCTCGATACACCGGCTGATGGTCATCGCCGCGGCCTGCGCGCTCGCCCTCGGGATCCTGCACGCGACCGGTGAACGAGATTGGAGCCTGCGCGCCTTCCCGGTGAACGCGTACAAGGCGGTACAGCACCAGCAGCTCGAAGGTCGTCGCTTGTTCACGACCGATGCGTGGGGCGGCTACGTGATCGCGACTGCGTGGCCCGCGCAGAAGGTGTTCTTCGACGACCGGTACGACATGTACCCGATCGCCGTGAACCGCGACTACACCACGATCGCGAACCTCCAGCCGGGCTGGGCCCAGATGCTCGACCGGTACAACGTGGAAGTCGTGATGTCGCCGCGCAAGAGCGTGCTCGTCCAGGGTCTCGCCGACCGGCAGGACTGGACCCGGGTCTACAGCGATGATGTGGCCGTGGTCTATGCCCGCCGCACGGTCCTCGCGGGCAGCACGAACAGCTAGCCCGATCGTTCACGCGCTTGGGCACGACCCGGCGGGCGTCGAACGCACCGAAGTGGTTTCATCGATGACTTCGCGCCCGGCTCGAGGTCTACATCCCCATGGAACGAGTGGCGGCCCTGCACGACTCGATGGCTGCCCATGTCGCAGCCGGCAGCCTTCCAGGGCTCGTCAGCCTCGTCGCCCGTGGCGACGACGTGCACATCGACACCGTCGACCCGCCGTCCTTCCCCGATGAGACCCCGCTCGCGCGCGACGCCATCTTCCGCATCGCCTCGCTCACCAAGCCGATCACGGCCGCCGCCACGATGTCGCTCGTCGAGGAAGGCCTCCTTCGCCTCGAGGACCCGATCGACGACCTCGTGCCGGAACTGTCCGGCCGCCGTGTCCTCCGGGCCATCGACGCGGCGCTCGACGACACCGTCCCCGCCAACCGACCGATCACGCTCGAGGATCTCCTCAGCTCCCGGTTCGGCTTCGGATCCGTGATGGCGCCGCCCGGCACGTACGCGATACAGCGGGCCGAAGACGAGTTGGCTCTCCAGAGCATCGGTGGTCCGCCGTGGCCGCCCGTGGCCCACGATGTCGACAGTTGGATCGGTGCGCTCGGGTCGCTGCCGCTCATGGCCCAGCCGGGCGAGCAGTGGCTCTACAACTCGTCGGCCCAGGTGCTCGGGGTGCTGCTGGCGCGGGCGTGCGGCCGGGATCTCGAGTCTGTGCTGCGGGAGCGCATCTTCGAGCCGCTCGGGATGAACGACACCGGGTTCACCGTCCCGAGCGAGCAACTGAGCCGCCTGACGACTGCATACCGGCCCGATCCCGAGACCGGTGAGCTGTCGGTCCTGGACGATCCCGCCCACAGCTGGTGGAGCACACCACCGACGTTTCCGGATGCGAGCGGATGGCTCGTCTCCACCATCGACGACTACTGGTCGTTCGTCTCAATGCTGCTGGCGGGAGGCACCGGGCCCGGCGCGCGCATCCTGTCGCCCGCGACGGTCGCCCTCATGACGACGGACCGGCTCACGTCGTCACAACGGACTGCAGCCGCGTTGTTCCTCGGCGAGCACGGCGGGTGGGGGCTCGGCCTGGCGGTCCCCGCCACCGGCTCGTCGGATCAACCCCTGCCGTGGGGCATCGGTTGGGACGGGGGCACCGGCACCACGTGGCGCTCCCACCCTGAAAGTGGCGTCACCGGGATCCTGTTCACCCAACGGGCCGCCACGTCACCGGAGCCCCCGCCGCTCATGGAGGACTTCTGGGCCGGCATCAACGCCGCCACCGCGATTCCCTGAGCCCGGCGCGACCAGAACTTGCCACGCAATTACGGTGAGAACGCGAAGAAGCCGCCGTCATCCTTGACGGCGGCTTCCTCAGTTCGGAAAGTCGATCAGCCGAGCTTCGAGGAAGCGGTGCTGAACTTCTCGCTCACCTTGCCGCCGAGCGCCGTCACGGCGATCACGACAACGAGGGCGATGAACACGAGCAGGAACACGTACTCAACGAGGTTGGCGCCACGCTCGTCGGTGATACCGAGCTTTGCGATGACCCAAGCCTTGAACACATTCAGTTGCGACATTCTGGGTGACCCCCTGCGGTCGTTTGTACACTCGATTCGGTCTTCCGTGCCGAACGAACTTGCCCAGAATGGCACTCTTACCCATATTCCGGAAATAGGCCAAAGGGCCCCATTTATCCCCGGCCTGTGGCTCCTGGGGCTAGTGGAGGCGAATGATGCCAATGCGCACGGCGGCCAGCACGGCCTGGGTCCGATCGCGGGCGTCGAGCTTGTCGTAGATCGAGGCGAGGTGGTTCTTCACGGTCTTGCCGCTGATGAACAGCTGGGCGGCCACCTCGGGGGTGCTCAGGCCGTCGGCGATGAGCTGGAGGACCTCTTCCTCGCGCCGGGTCAGGGGCGACGTGCGGGTGTCCGGCGCCCGGAGCTCGGTGAGGATCGTCGAGGCGAGCTCGGGGCTGAGGGCCACGTCGCCACCGGCGGCTTGATGCACGGTCCGGACGACGTCCTGCATCGAGACGTCCTTGGTGAGAAAGCCCGTGGCGCCGGCCTCGACGGCCTCGCGCCGTTGCGCCTCCTCGCCGTGCATCGTGAGGACCACGATCGGGAGCTCGGGATGTACGGCATGGATGCGCCGTGTCGCCTCGACGCCGTCGAGGACCGGCATCGAGACGTCCATCACGACGACGTCGGGGGTCATCTCGCTCGCGAGCCGCACCGCTTCGGACCCGTCCCCCGCTTCGGCGACCACCTCCATGCCGGCGTGCTCGAGCGCCTGGCGCACGGCCTGGCGCAAGAGCTGGTGATCGTCGACGAGGAGCACCCGCGGTGCTCTGCCGGCCGTCGTCGTGCCGCCGCGTCCGTGTTCGGCAGTGGTCATGTTCGCCTCCGCATCATTCGCGCTTCATGTCTCTCGGGTTCGATCGCTCGGTTCGATCTCTCGGGTCGCGGCCGACTCGCCGTTACCGGATTCACGCCGACCGCCGCGCGTGCCGGCGGGGCGCCGTCGCGCCCTCGATGTCGACCACCACACTCGTGCCCCGGCCGGCGCGGCTCACGATCTGGAGCCGGGCACCAACGGCCTCGGCGCGCTCTCGCATCCCAACGATGCCGTAGTGATCGCCGGCCACTCGAGCGGGGTCGAAGCCCGTGCCGTTGTCGGACACCTCGAGCCGGGCACCGCCGTGCTCGTCCACGTCCCACCGCACGACGACCTGGGTCGCGCCGGAGTGCCGGGCCACGTTCGCGAGGGCTTCTTGCACGATCCGCCAGAGCTCCTGTTCGACCCGATAGGGGAGGCGCTGGGACGTGTCGGGCATCCAGCTCGTCGAGATCCCAGTCCGCTCCTGGAACCGCGCCAGGAACTCGGCCGCGACCGCGGTCAGCTCGTTGTCTTCGCTGACGTTCGCGCGCAACTGGTAGATCGTCTCGCGCAGCTCCTGCATGATGTCTCGCACGACGTCGTGCAGGTTGTCGATCTCCTTGCGTTTCTCGCCCGGGACGTCCTGGAGCCGCTCCAGCTCGAAGGTGACGTACGCGAGCGACTGGGCGATGCGGTCGTGCAGCTCACGGGCGATCCGGCTTCGCTCGGCCTCGGCGCCGAGGGTGTGCAGCCGCCCGAACCATCGGGCGTTGTCGAGCGACAGCGCGAGCACGCTCGAGAGCGAGTCGAGCAGGTCCTGCTCGCCCGGGCCGTACGAGCCGGCGGGCTCGTGCTCGATCGCGACCGCGCCGACGAGTGCACCCCGCGCGCGGAGCGCCGTGTAGAGCCCGCTCCGGCACAGCGACGCGAACCCGTTCTGGTCCGGGTCGGCGAGCCGGTCGATGACGACAACCGGGCCGGTCGACTCCATCGCCCGGCGGACCGGCTCCGGAAAGTCCGCCTCACCGAGGCGGCCCGGCATGCGCACGCCTTCCGCGAGCTCGACGCGCCATCCGGAGCCCGCGTCGTCGGGCACGAGAACGACGAGCGCGGTGTACGGGAACAGCGCGCGCACACGTTGGCGGATCGACTCGACGACCTCGCCGAGGTCGAACGAGGCCGGCAGCGTCTGCGCCAACGTGTGCAGCGACACGAGCAGATCGTTCGCGGTCGCCATCTGCGTCGCCTGGTCGATGGCATGGGCGCGCTGCGTCTCGATCTCGACGACGAGGTTGCGGGTGAACGCGCCCAGCGCCCCGCACAGGAGGAAGATCACCGCGATCTGACTGGCAGCCCTCTGGTCGGCGGCGTCCGCGGACTGGATCGCGATCGCGGAGGCGGCCGCGATCGCGCCGGCGACCGCGGTGCCCACCGTCGCGCGCTTGCCCCATACGTACCCGGCCAGGAGCAGGCCGGTGATCGGCGTGAGGATGAACGGGCTCTTGAACGCGCCGGTGGTGACGATGGCGGCGATCGCGATCACCAGCTCGAACAGCGTGAGGATGCGGACGCGCTGCAGCGAGGATGCTCGGAGCTGCTGCACACTTTCGAACGTCGCGTACGCGATCAGCGACACACAGGCGAACGCGAAGTGGCCGCCGGGCGGCGGCTTCATCAATCCGAAGAGCACGCCGGCCGCGACCGTGGCCCCTCGGCTTGCGACGGCGAGCACGACGAGTCTGGTCTCCAAGCGCGAGCTGACCTGGCCCGTCGAAGCGAGCACCGTTGCCAGCCGGCCGAAGCCGTTGGGTGGGTTCGTCTGGGACAGGATCGAGTTCGTCGGGGCTCCTCGAGACGCAGCGCCCGGCCACCGAACCCCGGCGCTTTGAACGAAACACACCTTCCGTACGTTTCGTCCGAAAGAGTCCAGGAGGCCGGCAGACGTTGCGCCTGGTCGCGCGCTCGTACACTTCATCGGCGTGCGAGGCGCTCCGGACGAGGAAAGTACGCGGCGGAGCCGCCCCGGGCGGACGCAGCCGTGCTGATGATCGGCCTCACCGGCGGCATCGGATCGGGGAAATCGACGGTCGCGGCCTCGCTCGGCAGGCGGGGAGCGATCGTCATCGACGCCGATGTGATCGCCCGAGAGGTCGTGGAGCCGGGAATGCCGGCGCTGGCCCGGCTCGTCGAGCGGTTCGGCGCCGACATCCTCCGGCCCGACGGGTCCCTCGACCGGCCGGCGCTCGCGGCCAAGGCGTTCGTGAGCGACGAGACACGCAAGGAGTTGGAGGGGATCACCCATCCGGCGATCGGCGCCGAGTTCATCCGGCGGGTCTCCGAAGCACCGAAGGACGCGATCGTCGTGCACGACGTGCCGTTGCTCGTCGAGGCGAACCGGGCCGGCGACTATGCAGGCGTCATCGTCGTGGACGCCCCGATCGACGTCCGACTTGCCCGTTTGGTCGACCGCGGGGTCGCGCGCGAGGACGCCGAGCGCCGCATGGCGCTGCAGGCATCGGACGAGGAACGCCGAAAGGTCGCGACATGGTGGATCGACAACGCCGGCGACCTCGACGCGCTCGAGAAACAGATCGAGACCGTCTGGACAGACCTGCAGAAGATGAACCGGGAGCGCGGCGAAGAGAACGGAGCCGACTGAGGCCTTCGGTACGCTCGATCCGTGCCGGACTTCGAGTTGGTGACCGATCTCGCGCCCGCCGGTGACCAGCCGGAAGCAATCGCCGCGCTCGTCGAGGGCGTGCGGCGCGGGGACCGGTTCCAAACGCTGCTCGGGATCACGGGCTCGGGCAAGAGCTTCTCGATCGCCAACGTGATTGCGCAGGCGCAACGCCCGACGCTCGTGCTTGCGCCGAACAAGTCGCTGGCCGCGCAACTCGCGGCCGAGTTCCGCGAGCTGTTTCCCAAGAACCGTGTCGAGTACTTCGTCAGCTACTACGACTACTACCAGCCCGAGGCGTACCTGCCGTCGAGCGACACCTACATCGAAAAGGACTCGTCGATCAACGACGAGATCGACCGGCTCCGGCACTCTGCAACAAGCGCGCTCCTGACCCGGCGGGACGTCATCATCGTGGCGTCGGTCTCGGCGATCTACGGGCTCGGCTCACCCGAGATGTACAGCAAGCAGTTGCTGATGTTGAACGTCGGCGACACCCGCGACCAGCGCGCCATCCTGCGCCGGCTCGTCGAGCTCCAGTACGAGCGCAACGACATGGCCTTCGCACGCAACAAGTTCCGGGTGCGCGGCGACACGATCGAAGTACTTCCCGCGTACGAGGAACGCGCGGTTCGCATCCAGCTGTTCGGTGACGAGGTCGAGCGCATCTCGAGCGTCGATCCCCTCACGGGTGAAGTCGTGGAGGAGCTCAGCAGCCTCGCGCTGTTCCCGGCTTCGCACTACGTCACCGACGAGGTCCGGCTCGTCCAGGCGATCGCCGGCATCGAAGCCGAGCTGAAGGAGCGACTCGCGGAGCTCGAGGGTGAAGGCAAGCTGCTCGAAGCGCAGCGTCTTCGCATGCGGACCAACTACGACCTCGAGATGCTGAGAGAGGTCGGCAGCTGCGCCGGCGTCGAGAACTACTCGATGCACCTCGACGCGCGCGTCCGTCACCAACCGCCCTACACGCTGCTCGACTACTTCCCCGACGACTGGCTCTGCGTCGTCGACGAGTCGCATGTCGCGATCCCGCAGTTGCACGGCCAGTTCGAAGGCGACCGGTCACGCAAGGAGACGCTCGTCGCGCACGGCTTCCGCCTGCCGTCGGCGATGGACAACCGGCCGTTGCGGTTCGAGGAGTTCACCGAGCGTGTGAACCAGGTCGTCTTCATGTCCGCGACGCCGAGCAAGTACGAACGCGAGATGTCGTCGCAGGTCGTGGAGCAGGTCGTACGCCCCACCGGTCTCATCGATCCCGAGATCATCGTGAAACCGACGAAGGGCCAGATCGACGACCTGGTCGCCGAGATCAACGGTCGCGTCGAGAACGACGCACGCGTGCTGGTCACCACGCTCACGAAGAAGATGGCAGAGGACCTCACTGACTACCTGTTGGAGCTCGGCATCCGCGTCCGGTACTTGCACTCCGAAGTCGACACGCTAGAACGCATCGAGATCCTCCGGTCGTTGCGACTCGGCGAGTTCGATGTGCTCGTCGGAATCAACCTCCTGCGCGAAGGTCTCGACCTTCCAGAGGTGTCGTTGGTCGCGATTCTCGACGCCGACAAGGAAGGGTTCCTGCGCAGCTCGACGTCGCTGATCCAGACGATCGGGCGCGCCGCGCGCAACGTCGACGGTCAGGTGATCATGTACGCCGATCAGATGACCGACTCGATGCGGTTCGCGATCAGCGAGACGATGCGACGGCGCCAGAAGCAGCTCGCGTACAACCTCGAGCACGGCATCGACCCGCAGACCGTGCGCAAGAAGGTCACCGACATCTTGGAGATGCTGCGCGCGCGCAACGACGGCGACGAGCCGGCGGCGTCGCGCGGGCGGGGGAGAGGGCGGGGCCGCGGCCGCGCGTCGGTCATCGACCGGCTCGACCTGCCGCGTGACGAGCTCGCCCGGCTCATCCAAGGTCTTACCGACGAGATGCAGGACGCGGCACGCGATCTCCGGTTCGAGGAGGCGGCGCGGCTACGCGACGAGATTCACGACCTCAAGCGCGAACTGCGGGAAGTGAGCTGACCCGGGTTTCGGGCCCGGGCTCCGCGGGCGCGGCGTCTCCCTGAGCCGGCTGCTCGGCCGGGACGGTCATCGCGATGATCGAGAGCAACAGCAGCGGCGCCATCGCCCGGGGGCCGTTCCAGTCGCCGGCGAGCACGACCGCGCTCAGGAACGGCACCAGCGCGAGCTGGATCGCGATCGCACCGCCGAGCGGTGATCGCACGCCCCGTCGAAGCAACACGAACACGGCAACCACCACGCTCGCGCCGACGACCACGCCCGCGATGCGACCGTCTCCGTCGAACCAGATGTGCACGGCGCGGATCAGACCCCGAACCACCGAGAATTCCTCACTCTGGTCCCGCGAGCTCGAGAGCCAGACGCGGAGCACCAGCCACCAACCCCCCGCGACGAGCGCCGGCACGCCGACGAGTCGCAGCAGTGCGCGACGTCCCCGCGTGAGTGCCCAACCGACGAGCACGAGGAGCATGGCCTCTTTCGCGAGGACAGCGAGCACCGCGGTCGCGAGCGCGCCGCGTTCGTGGCCCATGCGGTCGAGCGCGAGCGCGACGAGCACCAGCCCGAGCGCGAGCTCGTCGGCAACGCTGAGGTCGAGCGTCGCGAACGCAGCCGGAAGGAACGGGACGAGCAGTGCAAGCCCCTCGACCGCGCGCCGCGACGCGCCGAGCGAGTGCGCGAGCAATGCGGCACCGAGCCCGGTGAGCGCCACCCCGAGCGCGGCCCACGTCCACAACGACAGCACGAGCCCGGGGCCACCGCCTTGGGGGTGCGTGCTCCATGCGAGCACCGGCAGGAGGATCCGCTGGAGCCGGTAGCGCGGCCGGTCGGTCCAGCGGGCCGCGTCCCGGAGGTGCATCGGCTCGCGCGCGATCACGTAGAACGCCTGGCCGTCGTGGCCGACCCCGTCGTGGAGCACGTAGCTCGGGAAGTCGTGCCGGATCACCGGCGCCGCGGGGGATTGCGCTCCCGGGGTCATCAGCCCCGCGACGTCGTGGTCGACGTCGAGGTTCAAGCGGAGGACGACGCCGGCCGTCACCGCGGTCCCCAAGAGCGCGAGTACGACGACCCGGCGCAGTCGACTGCCCTCCATGTGCGTCATCGTAACCGCCAATTTGGGATAAACTGGGCGACCTTATGGCGGGCGGGCTCTCTGAGCTGCTCACGCGGGCACCGGCGCGGCGGCGCATGTCGGTCGGCGCTGCGATCGCGTGCTTCACGCTGGTGACCTTCGGCCCGCTGGTCCCGCAGTTCCACGCCCAGCCCGCTTCCCGGTACGCGCTCACCGGCGCGCTCGCCGACCATCACACCATCGATCTCCAGGGCTACCGGCTCGGTCTCGACCGCGCGATCTACGGCGGGCGGCTCCGTTCCGACAAGTCCGTCGGCCAGCCGCTGCTCGATGTGCCCGTGTACCTCGCCGGACGGGCGCTCGGCGCCGAGCCGGCAGAGGACCTCCGCGACACGGACGATCTCGGCATGTGGTGGAGCACGCTGTGGTCCTCGCTCGTGCCCTTCATCGTGCTCGTCGTGTTGATGTATCGCTTCGCGCGCCGTTTCGCTCCCGAGCACGCGTTGCCGGCCGCACTGGCAATCGGCTTCGGCACGCTGATGCTCCCGCACGCGGTCAATCTGTACGGCCACGTGCTCGCGGCGCTCTTCGCCTTCGCCGCGCTCGTGGTGACGGAGCACCCCGCGCCGAGCCCACGCCGGCTGGCCGCCGCCGGCGCGCTCGCCGGCCTCGCGGTCGCCGTGGAGTACCACGCGGTGATCGCGGCGGCGGTGGTGTTCGGCGCGGTCGCGCTCCGCGAACGACGTCGCAGTCTCTGGATGATGGCGGGGGCGTTGCTCCCCGCGCTGGCCATCGGCTGGTACCAGGCTCGGGCGTTCGGCGCCTGGTGGCACACGCCGTTCGCGTATTACGCGGGTCAACTCAACGGCACGACGAGTGGCGGCTACACACTCCCCGGATGGCGCAACATCAACGCGGTCTTCGCAGGGACACGCGGGCTGTTGTACGTCAGCCCGATCGTGCTCGTCGCGATCGGCGCGGCCATCTGGCTCGCCCGCACCACCTCGGGCGCCCTCCGCCGTCAGGCCGCCATCGGGTTGGCCATCATGGCGGCGTACGTCGTGCTGTGCGCGGGCTGGTCCGGTACCCCGCTGCTCGAAGAGCCCGGCCCCCGGTACGCGATCCCGGCGCTTCCGTTCCTCGTGGTGCCACTCGCCGCGGTGTGGTCGCGGTGGCGGCAGCTCGCGATCTACGCGACCCTCGTGGGCGCCTTGTTCATGATCGCGGCGGCGTCCACGTTCATCCTGGTGCAGGTCGGACACACGCCGCTCGCCTACCTGCGGTACGCCGCCCATCGACAATTCGCCACGAACCTGTGGTCGATGGCACTGGGACCGGTCGGCGTCATCTGCTATCTCGGCACCGTCGCGTGGAGCGTGCGACTCCTCGTCCGCGCGGCCACCCCCGAACGGGCGCGCGCCCCGGAGCCGGTGCCCGTCGGCTGACGAACAGGTGTTCGACCGACTTGCCACCAGCGGGTAGCCTGACCGCTGATGCACGACACGATCGTCGTCCGCGGAGCACGCGAGCACAACCTCAGGAACGTCGACCTCGAGTTGCCGCGCGACCAGTTGATCGTCTTCACGGGTCTGTCCGGCTCCGGGAAGTCGTCGCTCGCGTTCGACACCATCTACGCCGAAGGGCAACGCCGGTACGTCGAGTCGCTGTCGGCGTACGCGCGCCAGTTCCTCGGGCAGATGGACAAGCCCGACGTCGACTTCATCGAGGGCCTGTCTCCTGCGATCTCGATCGATCAGAAGTCGGCGTCACGCAACCCGCGCTCGACCGTCGGCACGATCACCGAGATCTACGACTACTTGCGGCTCTTGTACGCGCGTATCGGTGTGCCGCACTGCCCGAACTGCGGCCGGTTGATCACCCGCCAGACACCGCAGCAGATCGTCGACCGCGTGTTGCAGCTCGCGGACGGCACCCGGTTCCAGGTGCTCGCGCCGGTCGTGCGCGGCCGCAAGGGTGAGTACCAACGACTCGTGGACGAGCTCGCGGGCCAGGGGTACACGCGCGCCAGGGTCGACGGCGAGCTCCTCGACCTTCCCACGAAGCTGAAGCTCGAGCGCTACGAGCAGCACACGATCGAAGTCGTGGTCGACCGGCTCGTTCGGCGCGCGGGCATCGAACGGCGCCTCACGGACTCGCTCGAGACCGCGCTGAAGCTTGCCGAGGGTGTCGCCGAAGTCGAGATCGTCCCCAAGGACGGCGACGAGGCCGCGGAGACACTCACGTTCTCCGAACACCTGGCGTGCGCGCATTGCGGGTTGTCGTTCGAGGAGCTGGCGCCGCGCAACTTCTCGTTCAATTCACCGTACGGCGCGTGCGAGGAGTGCGACGGGCTCGGCACGCGCTTCCAGGTCGATCCCGAGCTGGTGATCGCCGACGAGGATCTCTCGATCGACGACGGCGCGATTCAGCCCTGGGCCGGTTTTCGCGGCGAGTACTTCAAGCGGGTGCTCACCGCCGTCGGTGACGAGTACGGCTTCAAGACGTCGACGCCGTGGAAGAAGCTGAAAGCTGCGGCCAAGAAGGTCGTGCTGTACGGCGCGGGCAACAAGCAGGTCACCGTTCGCTACAAGAACCGGTACGGTCGTCAGCGGTCGTACTCGACGCGCTACGAGGGCGTGATCCCGTGGGTCGAGCGCCGGCACACCGAGTCGGAGTCCGACCGGGTGCGCGAGACCATCGAGGGCTACATGCGCCTCGTGCCGTGCCAGGCGTGCGGCGGAGCGCGGTTGCGGCCCGCCTCCCTGGCAGTGACCATCGGCGGGAAGAACATCTACGAGGTCGGCGAGCTGTCGATCGCGGACGCGGCCGAGTTCTTCCGCACGGTCGAGCTGTCGGCACGCGATCGCATGATCGCCGAGCGCGTGTTCAAAGAAGTGCTCGAGCGGTTGCAATTCATGCTCGACGTCGGGCTCGACTATCTGACCTTGAACCGAACGTCGGGCACGCTCGCGGGTGGTGAGGCGCAGCGCATCCGGCTCGCATCGCAGATCGGCAGCGGCCTGGTCGGGGTGCTGTACGTGCTCGACGAGCCGTCGATCGGGTTGCACCAACGCGACAACCGCCGGCTCATCGAGACGCTGATGCGGCTGCGAAACCTCGGGAACACCGTGATCGTCGTCGAGCACGACGAGGAGACGATCCGCGTCGCCGACCATGTCGTCGACATCGGGCCCGGCGCCGGCGAGCACGGCGGCGAGATCCTCGTGTCCGGTCCCGTCAAGGACTTGATGAAGGCGAAGGCCTCGATCACCGGTCAGTACCTGTCGGGGAAGCGCAAGATCGAGGTGCCCAAGCTCCGGCGCGAGCCGGGCGACTCGTGGATCGCGATCCGGGGCGCGCGCGAGCACAACCTGAGAAACATCGACGTCGAGATCCCGCTCGGTTGCTTCGTCGCGGTCACCGGCGTGAGCGGGAGCGGCAAGAGCACGCTCGTCGGCGACATCCTGCACCCGGCGTTGATGCAGAAGATCTACCGCTCGCGCGAGGTGCCGGGCCGGCACAAGAAGATCGAGGGCGCCGAGCTCCTCGACAAGGTCATCAACATCGACCAGTCGCCGATCGGCCGGACACCGCGCTCGAACCCGGCCACCTACACGGGTGTGTTCGACAAGATCCGCAACCTCTTTGCGTCGACCCAGGAAGCGAAGATCCGCGGCTACCAACCGGGTCGGTTCTCCTTCAACGTGAAGGGCGGCCGCTGCGAGGCGTGCCAGGGCGACGGCACGATCAAGATCGAGATGCATTTTCTCCCCGACGTGTACGTGCCGTGCGAGGTCTGCAAGGGCGCGCGCTACAACCGCGACACGCTCGACATCACCTGGAAGAACAAGAGCATCGCCGACGTGCTCGACATGCCGGCCGAGGAAGCGCTCGCGTTCTTCGAGAACCAACCGCCGATCGCGCGCCAGTTGCAGACACTGGTGGACGTGGGGCTCGGTTACGTGAGGCTCGGGCAGCCCGCGCCGACGTTGTCGGGCGGTGAGGCGCAACGTGTGAAGTTGTCGACCGAGCTCGGCAAGCGCGCGACGGGCCACACGATCTACATCCTGGACGAGCCGACGACGGGCTTGCATTTCGAGGACGTCCGGCGGCTGCTCTACGTCCTGCAACGGCTCGTCGACGCGGGAAACACGATGCTGGTGATCGAGCACAACCTCGACGTCATCAAGTCGGCCGACTGGATCATCGACCTCGGGCCCGAGGGTGGTTCGGGGGGCGGAACGGTTGTCGCCGAGGGCGCGCCCGAACAGGTGGCGAAGGTGCCCGAGAGCCACACCGGGCGTTTCCTCGCCCCGTTGCTCGGCATCACGCGCTGACGCCACCAGTGGACGACCGCGACCTCTGGGAACGGCACGCCGGTTGGTGGCAGGACGGCTTCACCGACGGCGCCGACGCGGAGTACGAGGATCAGATCATGCCGCTCGCGAGCGAGTCGCTCGCCGGTGCGCGGCGCGTGCTCGACATCGGTACCGGCGAAGGCCAGCTCGCGCGGCTCGCCGTGCGCGACGGCGCGACGTTGGTCGTCGGGGTGGATCCGACCGTCGCCCAGCTCGCTGTCGCACGCGCGCGGGCGGGTGGTGCGTGGTACGCACGGGCGAACGCCGACGCGCTGCCGTTTCCCGATGCGAGCTTCGACGCGGTCGTCGTCTGTCTCGTGTTCGAGCACATCGCCGACCACGCGCCCGCGATCCGCGAGATCGCGCGCGTGCTGCAGCCCGGCGGCCGGTTCCTGTTCTTCTTGAACCACCCGTTGCTGCAGGCGCCGAACAGCGGCTGGGTGATCGACCACGTGCTCGAGGAGCAGTACTGGCGCATCGGCCCGTACCTCGTCGAAGACGTCACCATGGAGGAGCTCGCCCCGGGAGTGATCCTGCCGTTCGTGCACCGCCCGCTGTCGCAGTACATCAACGCGATGGCGGCACAGCGTTTGCTGGTCGAGCGGATGGAGGAGCCGATGCCCCCCGAGCGGTTCCTCGCGCGGGCGCCCGAGTACCGGGATGCCGCGACGATCCCTCGCCTGCTGTTCCTGGTCGCGCGGCGGGTGGATTAGCGCGGGAACGCCTGTCCAGACCCCTTCTGCTCGCGTAATACCATGTTCTGGACAATACGGGCCAGGAGGGCGGGGCGGGTGGCGGAGGACACGATCGGTGGCCGGCTCGGGCATCGGCCGGCGCTCGACGGCCTGCGCGCGCTCGCGATCGCCGCGGTCGTCCCGTATCACTGGGGTGCCGGCGGTCATTTCGGTCTCGGGGGCGGGTTCCTCGGCGTCAACTTGTTCTTCGTCCTGAGCGGATTCCTCATCACGCGCCTGTTGCTCGAGGAGCACACACGCACCGGCGGGATCAGCCGCCCGAACTTCTACCGGCGCCGGATCGCGCGCCTGCTGCCCGGCTACCTCGCGCTCCTCGCCGTCGTCGTGACGCTGTCGCGCGTCGCACCGATCTTCGGCAGCGCCGCCTCGGTACGCATCGGCACGCTCGCGTCGGTGAGCTACGTCGCGAACTGGGTCGCGGCCAGCCGAGGCTTCGGCGCGCTGGGACCGTTCGCGCATCTCTGGTCACTGGCGCTCGAGGAGCAGTTCTACCTGCTCTGGCCGCTGGTGATGATCGTCGCGCTCCGGCGCATGCCGCCGCGGCGAGTCGGCCATCTCGCGGCGCTCGCGGCCGCGGTGATCTTCGTGCAGCTCGCGGTGCGGTCGCTCGGATCGCCGAACGAGTTGCTGTTGTATCTCGGCACTGACGGGCAGGGCATGGCGTTCCTGCTCCTGGGATGCGCGGCCGCGCTCACCTTCGCCGTCGGCCCCGCGTTCGTGGCGACGACGTTCGGCCGCTACGTGCAACGGTTCGGCGTGTGGGCGGTCGTTCCCATCCTTCCGTTCCTCGTGGGGTTCGACCACAACGGACATCTCTTCTACTACCGCGGTGTATTTGCATTGATCGGCGTGTGCATGGTCGTGGTGGTGCTCGCGGCGCTCGTCGACGGCCCGTTCAGCCGGGCGCTCGCCAGCCGGCCGCTCGTGTATCTCGGCCAGCGGTCCTACAGCGTGTACCTCTGGCACTACCCCGTCATCTTGCTGACGAACTGGGTGAACGATCGCTACACGCTGCATTGGAATCTGCCGATCGAGTGCGCGATCGCGGGAATTGTGACGCTCGCCCTCGCAGAGCTGTCGTTCCGCGTCGTCGAACGGCCGCTGCGTCGCCGTCTCGGGCAACCGCGTGTTGCTGCGGGCGCCGAGGATCGCGAGCTGGAACCCGCAATCCGAGGCTGAGCGGCCCGGAATCGGGAACGCGTCAGGTGATCTCGAGCATCCGCTCCAGCGCGATGCGTGCGCCTTCCGCGGTGTCGGGATCCACCACGATCTGGTTCACGATCTCACCGGCGACGAGATGCTCGAGCACCCATGCAAGATGCGGTGCGTCGATGCGGAACATCGTCGAGCACGGGCAGATCAGCGGGTCGAGCGTGAAGATCGTCTTGTCGGGTTGTTCCTTCGCGAGGCGCTGCACCATGTGCACCTCCGTGCCGATCGCGATCGTCGCGCCGGGAGGCGCGTCCCGTACCCATTCCTGGATCCGTTCGGTGGACCCGACGCGGTCGGCGAGTGCGACAACCTCGTGCGCACACTCGGGATGCACGATGACTTCGACGTCCGGGTGCTCGCGACGAGCCGCGTCGATGTGCGCGGGACGGAACCGCTGGTGCACCGAGCAGTGCCCTTTCCAGAGCAACAGCGTGGCCTCTTTCACTTCGCGTTCTTCGAGACCCCCGAGGTCGGCACGGGGATTCCAGACGCACATGTCGGTGGCGTCGTAGCCCATGGTGAAGCCGGTGTTGCGACCGAGGTGCTGGTCGGGGAAGAACAGGACCTTGTCACCCTTGGCCAGCGCCCATTCGAGCACCGCGCGCGCATTGGACGACGTGCAGACCGCACCGCCGTGGCGGCCGACGAACGACTTCAGGGCCGCGGACGAATTCATGTAGGTGATCGGCACGACCCGTTCGATCGCCGTCGTGTCCGCGATCTGGTCCCAGCTGTCCTCCACCTGCTCGAGGTCGGCCATGTCGGCCATCGAGCATCCGGCGTTGAGGTCGGGGAGGATGACGCGCTGGTGATCGGCCGTCAGCACGTCGGCCGATTCGGCCATGAAGTGCACGCCGCAGAACACGATGTCGGTCGCGCGATCGTTGTCCGCCGCGAAGCGGGCGAGCTTGAACGAGTCGCCGACGGCGTCGGCCCAGCGAATCACTTCGTCGCGCTGGTAGTGGTGCCCGAGGATCACCAGCCGGTCGCCGAGGATGTGCTTGGCCGCCGAGATCCGCTCGACGAGCTCGTCCTCGGTGGCGCGGGTGTAGTCGTCCGGCAGTGGAGCTTGCAGTCGCAGCATGTCGGGGGCCTCCCCATTTCGGGGTTCAGCTCCTCATCGGCCGGCGGGTGGCAGCCCGGTCGCCAGCACCGCGGGGTTGTCGGCCTCGGAGCTCGTACGTTCGCCGGATACCGGGCCCGGCGTGGCTTCACCATAACACTCAGGTCGAGTGGAAGACAGCCTGCACAGATGGTACATTTCGGTCATAGAAATGGGGCGGGCATTTCGGGTGGGGCTTATTGCTGGCCACGTGTTGGTCGCGATCTTGGTCGTGCGCCAGGTCGCGGGGGCGAGCGCGGGCGCGGCCTTCCAGCTGTCGTCGGACATCGCCCGTTACCGGCTCGTGGCGATCACCCGGGGGACGCCGTATCGCGATTTCGGCGTGCCGTATCCGCCGCTCGCGCTGGTCATCTTCAAGGTGGTCGGGCCGGCCGTGCTCAGCGCCTTCGCGCGCAGGATCGTCCTCTTGAACGTCTGTTGTCACGCCGCGATCGTGTGGACGCTGCACAAGGTTTGGGGGAGACGAGCGGCGTGGTCCTACCTGGCGCTCTCCGTCCCGCTGATGTCGATCGTGTACGTCCGCTTCGACCTGGCACCGGCGGCCTTCGCGGTCTTCGGCGCGGCACTCGAGAAGCGCGGACGCATGCAGTCCGCCGCGCTCTCCCTCGTGGCCGGGGCGTTCGTGAAGGTCTGGCCGGTGGTGCTCATCCCGGCACTCGCCGCCCGCGGGCAGTGGCGGGCGTTCGTGGGTGCGCTCCTGACCGGAGGCGTCGCAGTCGGGGCCTGGATCGTCTGGGGAGGCACCGGCGGTCCCGGGCAGGTGCTCACCGCGCGCGGTGCACGGGGGTGGCAGTTCGAGAGCGTCCCGGGGACGCTGCTGCGACTCGTCACCCGCGCTCCCGTGCGGTTCGAGGAGGGAAACGGGGCGTGGCGGCTCGGCGCGCCGCCGGCGCTCGCCACGATGGCTTGCACCCTCGTGCTCATCGCCGGCGTGATCTGGGTCTGGATGCAGGTGTACCGCCGGGGCGCGCCGGACGGCATTGCGGAGACCGCGGCCATCGCGGTCTCGCTCGTGTGCGGCACGCTGTTCTCCCCGCAGTACGTGGTCTGGGTCGTGCCGTTCGTCGCGATCGCCGCGGCGGCCGGGGCGCATCGCCTCGAACGTTGGGCCGGGGCCGTGTCGGTGCTGACCCTGCTGGCGTGGCTCTCTTTCGACATCAACGATGTGGGGTCTCTGCGGACCGAGGTGCTGCTACTCGCGCGCAATGGTGCGCTGGTCGGCATGTTGGTCGTGGCCGTCGCGGAGTTGCACCGCACCACCGGCCCCCATGCGCGGCCAAACCCGCCCAAATCTGCGGCACGGGGGCAGGTCGTGGGGGCGTGAGCCGCGAGAATGGGGTGTGGTCACCCGCCCCGAGACCGGCAGCATCCCCGACGCGCCCGGCTCGTATCAGTTCCTCGACGCCCAAGGGCGGGTGATCTACGTCGGGAAGGCGAAGAGCCTACGCAGCCGCCTCTCGAATTACTTCGTCGACCCCGACCTCCTGCTCGAGCGGACGCGCCAGATGGTGGAGGCCGCCGCCTCGGTCGAGTGGATCGTCGCCAAGAACGAGGTCGAAGCGTTCTTCTTGGAGTTCAACCTGATCCAGCGGTACAAGCCGCGGTTCAACATCCGGCTGAAGGACGACAAGAGCTATCCGTTCCTCGCGGTGACGCTCGACGAGGAGTGGCCCCGGGCGATGGTGTTGCGCGGGAAGAAGCGGAAGGGCGTGCGCTATTTCGGGCCCTACGCGCACGCGTACGCGATCCGGGAGACGCTCGACCTGCTGTTGCGCACGTTCCCGATCCGCACGTGCACGAAGGCGAAGTTCGATCGCCACCACCGACTCGGCCGACCGTGCCTGTACGCACACATCGAGAAGTGCGCGGCGCCCTGTGTCGGAGCGATCGACCACGAGGAGTACGACGGGCTCGTCCAGGAGCTGCTCGACTTCCTTGACGGCGAGCACGACGAGATCATCAAGCGGATCGAGCAGCGGATGAGAGACGCTGCCGATCACCTCGAGTTCGAGCGGGCGGCGCGGCTGCGTGACCAGCTCACCAGCGTGCGCAAAGCGATCGAGCGCCAGCAGATGGTTGCGTCGCGCGAGGAGGACTTCGATCTGATCGGTATCGACGAAGACGCCCTCGAAGCGAGCGTCCAGGTCTTCTATGTGCGCCGGGGACGGGTCGTCGGACGGAAAGGGTTGATCGTCGACAAGGTCGAGGACGTCGAGACGCCTGCGCTGATCGCTCGCATCCTCGAACAGCTCTACGCGGATGCGAGCAGGGCGGACGTACCGCGCGAGATCCTCGTCCCGGTCGAGCCCGAGGACTGCGACCTCTACGAGCAGTTCCTGGGACTCAACCGGGGGTCGAAGGTGCGTGTGCGTGTCCCGCAGCGCGGGGGAAAGCGCGAGCTGTTGCAGACGGCACATCTCAACGCGCGCGAGAGCTTCGCGCGCCACAAGCTGCGCCGCGCGTCGGACCACAACGCGCGGGCGCGTGCGCTCCTCGCACTCCAGGACGCGCTCACGTTGCCGGAGGCGCCGTTGCGGATCGAGTGCTTCGACATCTCGAACCTCCAGGGCACGGAGATCGTCGGCTCGATGGTCGTGATGGAGGACGGCCTGCCGAAGCGCGCCGACTACCGGCGGTTCAAGGTGCGCGGTCTCGATGGCCAGGACGACTTCGCGGCCATGGAGGACGTGCTGACCCGTCGCTTCCGGAACTACCTGCGTGAGCGCGACGAGGGAGCGCGCTCGGGCAAGCGCTTCGCGTACCCGCCGAACCTGTTGCTGATCGACGGCGGCAAGGGACAGCTCAACGTCGCCGTGCGCGTGCTCGAGGAGCTCGGGCTCGAAGACATCTGCGTCGCAAGTCTCGCCAAGCGTTTCGAGGAGGTGTATCTGCCCGGCCGCAACGATCCGGTGCGCATTCCTCGCGACTCGGAAGCGCTGTACCTGCTGCAGCAGGTGCGCGACGAGGCGCACCGGTTCGCGATCACCTACCACCGGCAGCTCCGCGGGAAGAAGATGACCACGTCGGTGCTCGACGACGTGCCGGGTCTCGGCCCGGCGCGCAAGACGCGGCTCCTGAAAGAGTTCGGATCTGTGAAGAAGCTCCGCGAGCTCGACGAGCAGCAGCTCCTGGCGTTGCCGTGGCTTCCGGACGCAGTCGGCGCGGCGGTTCATTCGCGCCTGCACGGCACCGAGCGCGCGAGCATTTCACCATGAGCCCGGCCAAGCACTCGCCGCTCGACGTCACGATCATCACGGGGATGTCGGGCGCCGGGCGCTCGGAAGCGGCGAACGTTTTCGAAGACCTCGGGTTCTTCGTGATCGACAACCTGCCGCCGATGCTCATCGGCAAGGTGGCGGAGCTGGCGCGCGGCCACGAGAACCCGGCGCGCTACGCGCTGGTGGTCGACGTGCGCTCCGGTGACTTTCTCGACGATCTCGCCACTGCGAAGGACGAGCTTCACCGTCAGGGCGCGCGGATGCGAGTGCTCTTTCTCGATGCGGCGGACGACGTGCTCGTACGCCGCTACGAAGGGAGCCGGCGCCGCCATCCGCTGTCTGACACCGAACGCGTGGTCGACGGCATTGCACGCGAACGCGCGCTCGTCGAGACACTGAGGGGGGATGCCGACGTCATCGTCGACACCTCCAACCTGAATGTCCACCAGCTACGCGACCGTCTCCACGAGCTCTTCGCCGATCACGAGACCACCGGCGGGCTGCAGGTGAACGTCGTGTCGTTCGGCTACAAGCACGGGCTGCCGCTCGACGTCGACCTGGTGTTCGACTGCCGTTTTCTGCCGAATCCCCATTGGGTCGACGAGCTGCGGCCGTACACGGGCCTCGACGGCCCGGTCGTCGAGTACGTGATGGCACAACCGGCAACCGGTGACTTCCTCGCCGAGCTCGGCCGCCTGCTCGAGTTGACACTCCCGGGTTACGAGAACGAGGGCAAGGCATACCTTTCGATCGCCATCGGGTGTACGGGCGGTCGTCACCGCAGTGTCGTCATCGCCGAGCAGGTCGCACTCCGATTGCGCGCCCTCGGTTGTCGAACCTCCGTGCACCATCGAGACATCGAACGGGATTAGCAACATCGCATGAGGCCGAGAGTCGTGGCGTTGGGCGGAGGACACGGTCTGGCGGTCGCGCTGCGCGCCGTTCGTGAGTACGCGGGCGAGATCACCGCGGTGGTGAGCGTCGCTGACGACGGCGGCAGCTCGGGACGACTCCGCAGAGACTTTGACGTGCCGGCACCCGGCGACCTGCGCCGCTGCCTGGTCGCGTTGGCAAGTGGAGAAGGCCCCTGGCCGGCCGCGTTCGAGCACCGGTTCGGGTGGGGCGAGCTCGCCGGCCATGCGCTCGGCAATCTGATGCTCGTCGGTCTCGCCGCGACGCTCGGCGACTTGACCGCCGCCCTCGACGAAGCAGGGAGCATGCTCGGTGCCGTCGGGCGAGTTGTGCCCGCGACACTCGGGACGGTCTCGATGACGGCCGAGGTCGGTGGCGCACGCGTGGTCGGCCAGGTCGCCATCGCCGGCGCCGGGCAGACGCATCGGATACGAGACGTCCGCCTCGACCCGGCCGATGCATCCGCATCGCCGGACGCGCTCACCGCGATCGCGGCGGCCGACCAGATCGTCATTGCGCCGGGGTCGCTCTACACCAGCATCGTGGCGGTGCTCTGCGTCCCGGAACTGCGCGACGCCGTCGCGCGCGCGACTGGCACGGTGGTCCAGGTTGCGAACCTCGACACCGAGGACGAGACCAACGGGCACGACGGCACCGAGCATCTGGCAGCGGTTCGCGCACACGGCGGCCGGGTTGACGTGTTCATGTACGACCCCGAGCAGGGTCTCGCGGTCGACGAGGCCGAAGTGGTCGCGTTGGGCGCCCGGCCCCTCCCGGTCCCGATCTCGCGCCCGTCCGGATGGGGCCACGATCCGCCGCAACTGGCGAAAGCGCTTTCGGCTCTGCTGTAGTCGAACTCTCCAGACGAAGGAGATCTCATGGCCGTACGTGTCGGCATCAACGGGTTCGGACGGATCGGTCGGTCGTTCTACCGGGCGATCCTCGCTCGCGGGGAGCAGGCGAACGTCGAGCTCGTGGCGGTGAACGACCCGTTCGGGGACGCGCACACGATGGCCTTCCTGCTGAAGCACGACTCGGTCGGCGGCACGATTCCGAACGAGGTCAAGGAAGGCAACGGCGGTTTCTCGGTCGACGGCCGCGAGGTGAAGAAGCTCGACGTACGCGAGCCGGCCGAGATCCCGTGGGCTGACAACGGCGTCGACGTGGTCATCGAATCGACCGGGCTGTTCACCTCGCGGGAGAAAGCCGGGGCCCATCTCCAGGGCGGTGCGAAGCGCGTCATCATCTCCGCACCGGCGAGCGACGCCGACGTGACGATCTGCATGGGCGTCAACGACGACGCGTTCGACCCGGCCAAGCACACGGTGATCTCGAACGCGTCCTGCACGACCAACTGTCTCGCGCCGCTCGCCAAGGTGCTGAACGACACCTTCGGGATCGAGCAGGGATTCATCACGACGGTTCACGCGTACACCAGCGATCAGCAACTCCAGGACCAGGCGACCGCCAGCCGCTCCGGCAAGCCCGACCTGCGCCGGATGCGTGCGGCGGCGCTGTCGATCATCCCGGCCTCGACCGGCGCGGCCAAGGCGATCGGTCTCGTGCTCCCCGCCCTCAAGGGCAAGCTCGACGGGCTCGCGATGCGCGTGCCGACTCCCACCGGGTCGATCACCGATCTCGTCGCAGTGTTGCGCGACGAAGCCGACCATGATGCGGTCAACGACGCGTTTCGCGCTGCGGCCAACAACCCGAGCTTCCGGGGTGTGCTCGAGTACAGCGACGAACCGCTCGTGTCGGCTGACATCGTCGCCAATCCGGCGTCGTGCATCTTCTCCTCACTGGACACGATGGCGAACGGAAAGATGGTGAAGGTGCTCGGTTGGTACGACAACGAGTGGGGCTACTCGAACCGCCTGGTCGACGTGGTCGAGTTCGTCGGCACCAAATAACCTCGTGGTCCTCCCGGTGCCGCAGCTGGAGGATCTCCCGCTGCATCGTGGATCGCGCGTGTTGTTGCGCGCGGACTTCAACGTGCCGTTGCGTGACGGCGAGATCGACGACGAGCTGCGTATCGTCGCCGCGTTGCCGACGATCCGCTGGTTGCGTGAGCACGACGTCGCGGTGGTCTGCTGTTCGCATCTCGGCCGGCCCAAGGGCACGCCGGACCCCAGGTTCTCCCTCGCGCCCGTCGCACGCCGTCTCGGCGAGTTGCTGGGCACCACTGTGGAGCTGTCGCCGCAGGTCGCCGGATTCGAATCGATACGCAGGGCGGACAGCTTGGGCGACTGCGACGTCATGATGATCGAGAATCTGCGGTTCGATCCCGGCGAAGAGGCGAACGACCCAGCGTTCGGGGCGAATCTCAGCGAGCTCGGCGATGTGTACGTCGATGACGCGTTCGGTGCCGCCCATCGCGCCCACGCGTCGATCGTCGGGCCGCCCTTCGTGATGGCGTCGGCTGCGGGCCGGTTGCTCGCCCGCGAGGTCGAGGTGCTCGGCGGCCTGCTCGACGCGCCCAAGCGCCCGTTCGTCGCGGTGCTCGGCGGGGTGAAGGTGAGCGACAAGCTCGGCGTGATCGACGCGTTGCTGGACCGTTGCGACACCTTGCTCATCGGCGGCGCGATGGCGTTCACATTTCTCGTCGCGCAGGGCGCTTCGGTCGGCGATTCGCTCGTCGAGCACGACCACATCGAGCACTGCCGCGAGCTGCTCGCCTCGGGCCGCATCGCGGTGCCCACCGATGTCGTGATCGCACAGGAGATGACTGCCGACGCGAAAGCCCGGCACGTGCGGGCTACAGCCATCCCGGACGGCTGGAAGGGCCTCGACATCGGGCCCGAGACCGCAGGCCACTACGCGGATGTGATTGCAGGCGCGGCGACTGTGCTGTGGAACGGCCCGATGGGTGTGTTCGAGCTCGAACCGTTCGCGGCCGGGACGCGCACGGTTGCCGAAGCGGTCGCCGACTGTCGCGGATTCACGGTGGTCGGCGGCGGCGACAGTGCGTCGGCGGTGCGGCACATGCACCTTGCCGACCGCATCGATCACGTGTCGACGGGCGGTGGTGCGTCGCTCGAGCTGATCGAGTTGGGAGATCTTCCCGGGCTCCAGGCCTTGCGTGAGAACGCGGCGGAGCCTCAGGTCCGTCATCGAAATAAGGGAACCAGACGATGAGCGATCGCAAGCCGTTGATGGCGGGCAACTGGAAGATGCATCACACGCACCTCGAAGCGATTCAAGTCGTGCAGAAGCTCGGCTTCCGCCTCGATGACAAGGATTTCGACCGCGTAGAAGTCGTCGTGTGTCCTGCGTTCACCGCATTGCGGTCTGTGCAGACCACGATCGAAGGCGACCGTCTTCCCATCGGGTTGGGCGCGCAGAACTGTCATTGGGAGACGCAGGGCGCCTACACCGGCGAAGTCAGTCCGATGATGCTCGCCAAGCTGCACGTGAAGTACGTGATCGTCGGGCACTCCGAGCGGCGAGAGCTCTTCGGCGAGACCGACGAGGTGGTCGCCAAGAAGTTGCGGGCCGTGTTCGGCGCCGGCATGGCGCCGATCGTGTGCGTCGGCGAGACGCTCGACGAGCGGGAACAGGGCACCACCGACGAGAAGGTGCGGCGGCAGATCGAGTCTGCGTTCAACGGGCTGTCGAGCGAGGACGCCCTGCGTGGCGTCATCGCGTACGAGCCGATCTGGGCGATCGGGACGGGACGCAACGCCACGCCCGACGATGCCAACGCCACCATCTCGGTGATCCGCGACCAGGTCCGGACGTCGCTGGGCGACACCGTGTCCGCCGGGCTGCGCATCCTCTACGGCGGCAGCGTCAAGCCCGGCAACATCGCGGAGCTGATGGCGATGCCCGAGATCGACGGCGGCCTGGTCGGCGGCGCTTCGCTCGACCCCGACGAGTTCGCCCGCCTCGTCCGCTACGGCCAGCTGTAGGCCTCAGGTATTCTGGCGGGATGTTCCTGAACGCGATCCTGATCGGGTTTCACCTGGCCGCGTCCATGACGCTGATCCTCTTCATCCTCCTGCACGCCGGGCGCGGCGGCGGCCTCTCCGACATGTTCGGTGGCGTGGCCGGGAGCAGCCTGGCCGGCTCGACCGTCGTCGAGAAGAACCTGGACCGGCTTACGGTCGTCGTGGCGCTTGTGTTCACGTTCACGACCGTCCTCCTCGCGATTCGCCTCGACTGACCCTCCAGGGTCGTCTCGGGCATCACTGTCCGCCGCGTTTGCCGGGAATTCTGCACAAGTTGTGGCGAAATCCTCTGTCCCTGGCACAAATCACTAAGCCCGGGCCGGTGCATGACGAGACAAATGCTGGAAGGCGACGTATCTTCGTCGGATTCCGGACCTGTGGAACAACTGGGTCCGGCCATCAGCACCCCTGAAGCACCGTCACATAGAGACGGGGAGGTCTCGTGAGTTACAGGCCCAAGGCCCTCATGCGGGTTGTCGTCACGGCGCTTGCGTTGGCGCTTGCCCTCGCTGCGTGCGGCTCGAGCAGCAAGAAGAGTGCGGGCACGGGCGGCGCTGCAGACCGCGGCTCGCTGATCTTCGGGGCCGAGCAGTGGCCGGACTGCCTCAACCCGATCACGCAGTGCGCGAACTCCTCGTGGCTGCAGTGGCTCTTCCCGATTCACGTGCTGCCGCGTCTTGCGGAGATCGACGAGAACAACAACTTCGCGGCGTCGCCGCTCATCACCGAGCTCCCCTCCGTCGACAACGACGGCCTGAAGAAGAACGCCGACGGGACGTTCTCGGTGACGTATCACCTGAACCCGGACGCCACGTGGCAGCCCGACGGCACACCGATCACGTCCGAGGATGTGAAGTTCAGCTGGCAGGCGGTGCTCAAGAGCAAGGGCAGCGTGACGACTGCGGGCTACACCGACGTGAAGGAAGTGCAGACGCCGGACCCGAAGACCGCGGTCCTCGTCTTCAAGAAGACCTACACCGACTGGGCCGACGTGTTGGGCGGATTCTCGGGCGTGGTCCTCGAGAAGGCGAAGTTCCCGAACGGCCCCGACACCGGCACGCTGATGCAGACGTCGATCGACTTCTCCGGTGGTCCGTGGATCCTGAAGTCGTTCACGAAGACCCAAGAGGTGCTGGTCGCCAACGACAAGTACTGGGCCAAGGACCGCGTTCCGAAACTGGGGCAGATCACGTTCATCCCGCTCGACGACACCAACAAAGAGGTGCAGGGCATCAAGACCGGCACGGTGTCGGCGGTGTACCCCCAGCCGGCAAGCGACAACATCGACCAGTTCAAGAGTGACACCACTCTGAATACCAAGCTTGGGGTGGTGCCGCAGTACGAGAACATCTGGTTCAACGAGAAGCCCGGCAAGCCGTTCGCGGACAAGAACCTCCGGGCCGCGTTCTCCTACGCGTTCGATCGGGAGCTTTTCCTCGCCGACATCGTGAAGCCGTTCAGTCCCGACGTGCAGCTCTTGAACTGCGCGGGGTGGATCCCGCAGGTCGGTAAGTGGTGCGAGAACACCGCCTTCGCAGGCCTCAAGCCTGATCCCACGAAGGTGGACTCGTTCATGCAGGCGTCGGGATATGCCAAGGACAGCAGCGGCATCTGGGCCAAGAACGGCCAGCAGCTCGTGTTGCACTGGATGGCGAACACCGGCAACAAGCGCCGTGAGGACACGCAGGCCGAGTTCATCCCGCTGCTCGCGAAGCAGGGTTTCAAGATCGTCACCGACAACTCCGAAGACGACACCGTCTTCCAGAAGCGCTTGCCGGCAGGCGACTACGACTTCTCGATGTTCATCCAAGTCGCGAGCCCGGACCCCACAGTGACGACGATCCTCTCCTGCGACAGCATCCCGAGCGCAGCCAACAAGCTCCAGGGCCAGAACGACTGGTGGTACTGCAACCCGGCCGCCGACAAGCTCATGAAGCAGTCCGACGAGGAGCTTGACAACGCGAAGCGGGAACCGCTGATTCACCAGCTCGACAAGATCCTCGCGGACGACTACCTCAACATTCCCTTGTACGCGTTCCCGGCGATGGTGGTGACACGGCCGGACCGTGTGAAGGGTCCTGTCGACCAGTTCATCAACAACCCGGAGAGCGCGTTCTTCAACATGTACGCGTGGGAGAAGGCCTGATCCGTACGGCGATGCCTACCAGTAGCGTTGTGGTTGTGGCCGGGGCATTGCCCCGGCCACAGCTGGACTGAGACAATCGGACATGCTGCGCTTCGTCGTGCGCCGGGTGCTGTCGGCAATCCCGGTGCTCGTCCTCGGCACGCTCATCGTGTTCCTTGCCATTCGAGCCGTGCGAGATCCCGTGCAGGGCGCGGTGCACAACCACGTGAGCCCGGAAGCGTTGACACAGTTTCGCCACGACCTCGGGCTCGATCAATCGTGGTTCGCGCAGTACTTGCACTATCTGACGAACTTCGTGCGCGGCGACCTCGGCACGTCGTTCACTTCCCAGGGCGCGGTGTGGCCGACGTTGCGGACCGCCCTCGTGAATTCGCTTGTGCTCGGGGCGTTCGCGGCCGCCTTCTACATCACCTTGGGCGTGGTCGTTGGCGTGATCTCGGCCGTGAAGCAATACTCCTGGTTCGACCACACCACGACCGGCGCGTCGTTCCTCGGTCTGTCGGTGCCGCCGCAGATCTTCGGCCTGCTCGCAATCTTTGCCGTCGGGACCTTCTACATCAAACACACCGGCGCGACTGCACCCTTGTTGCCGATCACGGGGATCACCAAGCCAGGCACCACCGGGTTCCATCTCATCGAACGCGTGCGCTTCCTCATACTTCCGGCGCTGACGTTGTCAGTGCAGGAAATCGCGGTGTACAGCCGCTACATGCGCACGAGCATGCTCGACAACCTGAACGCCGACTTCCTCCGGACCGCGCGCGCAAAAGGCATTTCCGAACGGCGGGTGATCTTCCGGCACGCGTTTCGCAACGCGCTCATCCCGCTGGTCACCTTCTCGGCGATCGACCTCGGTGCCGTTGCCGGAGGCCTCGTCATCACCGAGCAGATCTTCGGCTACCCGGGCATGGGAAAGTTCTTCCTCGACGCGTTGCACAATGCCGACTACCCGCAGCTCATGGCGTGGTCGATGATGGTCATCGTCTTCGTTGTCGTTTTCAACGTGTTGGCCGACATCTCCTACGCCTGGCTCGACCCGAGGATACGCGTTGACTGAGCTACAGCAAGCGCTGAGTACGGGGGGCGGCGCCGGATCCTCCGACCTGCCGAACGACGCCACCTCGACGACCGCGCTCGGACTCGCGGTGAAGCCGCTGACGCCGACGCGCTTGGCGTGGCGACGTTTTCGCCGTCACAAGCTCGCGATGGCGAGCGTCGTGCTCCTGCTCATCCTCACGGTCCTCTGCGTGTTCGCGAATTTGTTCGCGAAGTACGACCCCACGTTCCAGTTCCGCGCGTCGTACCCGAAGGGCCCGATCCTCAAGAACCTCTCGCCGCGCAGCGGGCACTGGTTCGGCACCAACACGATCGGGCGCGACATGTGGGCCAACGTGCTCTACGGCGGCCGCATCTCGCTCGCGGTCGGCTTGACCGTCGCGGTGGTCTCGTCGGTCGTCGGAACGGTTGTCGGTGTCGTCGCCGGCTACTACGGCAAGTGGGTCGACAACGTGTTGATGCGCACGACGGACCTCTTCCTCGCGATCCCGTTCCTCGTCGGCGCCATCATCATGAGCGAGCTCCCGGCCAGCCAGTCATGGGCCGCAACGCTGTTCGGTCGGTCGCACAGCATTCGCTCGGTCATCACGGTCATGGCGGTGTTCTTCTGGATGCCGGTCGCTCGCATCATCCGCGGCTGGGTGCTGTCACTGAAGGAAAAGGAGTTCGTGGAGGCGGCGCGCGCCGCCGGCGCATCGGACCTGCGCATCATGTTCCGCCACCTCGTGCCCAACTGCACCGGGCAGATCATCGTCAACACGACGTTGTCCGTCGCGGCGGCGATCCTCACCGAGACCGCGCTTTCCTTTCTCGGCTACGGCGTCGACAAGATCTTCACCCCGACGTGGGGCAATCTGCTCGGCGATGCGCAGGAGGCGCTCGCGTACGCGCCTCACCTTCTGATCTTCCCGGCCTCGGCGGTCGTCATCACCGTGCTGTGTGTGAACTTCATCGGAGACGGTCTGCGAGACGCGCTCGACCCCAAGCAGCTCTCGGTCTGATGGACATCAGCGAGGTCGAAATGCTCCCGGGCCAGCTCCGCGACGAGCCGCCGCCCGCGCCGGACGAGACGGTGCTCGAGATACGCGACCTGAACGTGACGTTCAAGACCGAGGACGGACCGGTGTACGCCGTGCGGGGGATCGATCTCGACCTCAGCGCGGGCGAGGTGCTCGGCATCGTGGGGGAGTCCGGCTCCGGCAAGTCGGTCACGATGCTGGCGGTGCTCGGGCTGTTGCCTCGTACCGCGACCGTGACCGGGTCGGCGAAGTTCCGCGGCGAGCAGCTCCTCGGTCGCAAGCCCCGCGAGCTCCGGGCGGTGCGTGGCGCCAAGATCGCGATGATCTTCCAGGATCCGCTGACCGCGTTGAACCCCGTGCACCGTGTCGGCAAGCAGATCACCGAGGCGCTACGGGCCCATCATGAGCTGCCCGAAAAAGAGGCCATGACGCGCGCCGCGGACTTGCTCGACTCGGTCGGCATCCCGCAGCCCGAGGTACGTGTCAACCAGTACCCGCACGAGTTCTCGGGCGGCATGCGGCAACGAGCGATGATCGCGATGATGATCGCCAACGACCCGGACATCATCATCGCGGACGAGCCCACGACGGCCCTCGACGTCACGATTCAGGCACAGATCCTCGAACTGCTGAAGACGATCCAGGAACGCACGCGGACCGCGGTGGTGTTCATCACCCACGACCTGGGCGTCATCGCGCGCATCGCGGACCGGGTGCAGGTGATGTACGCGGGCCGTACCGCGGAGGTCGGCAACGTCGAGGACGTGTTCGCACGTGCCCGCCATCCGTATACGCGCGGACTCTTGTCCTCGTTGCCGGCGCTGAATGCGCGGGCCGCGCGGCTCGTTCCGATCACGGGCTCGCCGCCTTCGATGTTGTTCCCACCCGGTGGGTGCGCGTTCCACCCTCGGTGTCCCCTCGCACAGGACATCTGCAAGACCGACCAACCGCCGCTGCGCGAGATCGGGGCACCCGGGCAATGCTCGGCATGCCATTTTGCCGAGCTCGTGGTGACCGAGCGGGGGACGGTGACGTGAACGGCGCGGCGGGCGCACCGGTTCTCGCGGTGCAGGATCTGGTGAAGAACTTCCCGGTACGCGGAGGCCGCGGGCGCGTGGTGGTGCAGGCGGTATCGGGCGTGTCGTTCCAGCTCGACCAGGGCCGCACGCTTGGATTGGTGGGGGAGTCGGGCTCGGGAAAGTCGACCGTCGGGCGATGCGTCCTGCGATTGCTCGAGCCGACGTCCGGCACCGTGCAATTCGAAGGTGTCGACATCCTCGGTCTTCCGAATCGGGAGATGCGCCGGTACCGCAAGCGGATGCAGATCGTGTTCCAGGACCCGTACGCGTCCCTCGATCCGCGAATGACGGTCGCGGCGATCGTCGGTGAACCGCTGAAGATCCACCGGGTGCCGGGCGACCGCGACGCGAAGGTTCGTGACCTGCTGGCACTCGTCGGGTTGAATCCCGAGCACGGGAACCGCTACCCGCACGAGTTCTCGGGTGGTCAGCGCCAGCGGGTCGGGATCGCGCGCGCGATTGCGCTCGAGCCCACGATGCTCGTGCTCGACGAGCCGGTGTCGGCCCTCGACGTGTCGATCCAAGCGGGCGTGGTGAACCTGCTCGAGGACCTCCAGGACCGGTTGGGGCTCTCGTTCCTGTTCATCGCGCACGACCTGTCGGTGGTGCGGCACATCTCGGACGAGATCGCGGTCATGTACCTCGGCAAGATCATGGAGCACGGTCCCGCCGAGCAGGTGTACGCACACGCGCAGCACCCGTACACGCAGGCCTTGCTGTCGGCGGTCCCTGTTCCCGAGCCTGCGCTCGAACGCGGGCGCGTTCGCATCATGTTGCACGGTGACGTGCCGAGCCCGGTGGACCCGCCGTCGGGTTGCCGGTTCCGCACGCGTTGTTGGAAGGCACAAGAGAAGTGCGCGCAGGAGGAGCCCGCGCTCGTCGATCGCGGCGCCGGGCATCCCGTCGCGTGTCACTTCCCGGAGGACGTCCCCGTCGGTTTGAGCGTGACGCCCGCGGAGGCGTGATCGCTAGGATGCTCACTCGGCCCACCGAAGTCAGGGCCACCACGTCGGAGTGGCGGAATAGGCAGACGCGCTAGGTTGAGGGCCTAGTGCCCGCAAGGGCGTGGGGGTTCAAGTCCCCCCTCCGACACGATCGTTAGTACACGCGCTCGGTCCTGCCTTCACGTGCAGTCGACCGTCGGTGTGATACGTGATCGAGACGTTCAGCTCCTGGTAGACGACTCGGCGATCTTCAGGATCGGCTTCGTTGAGGATCGCGACGATGCCCTTGAGCTGCTCGACGATCGACCGAATCTCCTCACGGGTCATTCGGCCGGCGCCGCGATTCCGGCGCAGATTGAGCTCGGCCGCCTTGCGCTCGAGGTTCACTTCTTCAATCCATCCGGACACGATCGACGGGTCGGTGCCGGCTTCGAGTGCCTGGCGGTACTTCGCGAGCTTCGCGTCGCACTCCTTCAGCTTGCGACGAGCCGCGGTCTCGAGCGCATCTTCCGCAGCGTCCGGCTCGATGGCCGCTTCAACCGCCGCACACGTCGCATCGATCTCGTCGTCGGCGAACAAGCCCGCGAGCCACTCGTCGAGGGCGGGGAGGATCGCAGCTTCCTTCACGTACACGGTCTTGGCGTGCTGCTGCTCGGTGACGGCGTACTCGGCGGGGAACTTGCAGCGGTAGTACGGCTGATCGTGATTCCACGAGCCCTGCATGCGGCGATTGCATATGCCGCACCGAACCAACCCGCTGAGGACGTATGGGCCGCGCTTCGTCTTTTCGCGACGCACGTGCGCGCGTTGGGCGCCTTGGAACACCAGCTGCGCGCCCTCAAACTGCTCGAAGCTCACCAGTGCCTCGTGGGTGGGGCGCTCCGACCACACCCACTTGTCGCGATCGTTCCAGCGCATCTTCGTCTCGTGGCCGAGAGCGACGTCCTCCACATTGATGAGCACCTCGTCGCGGCGCTGTTTGTTCCAGACCTGATATCCCGTGTAGCGCGGGTTCTGGAGGATCACTCGGATCGCCACCTTGGACCAAGCGCCGCCGCTACCGGCGCGGTGACGGTTGCGCTTCCGGTCGTGAGCAGAAGGCGATGGGATGCCCTCCTTGGTGAGTGCCTCTGCGATGACGTGCAGACCGCGCCCTTGAAGGAACTCGTCGAAGATTCGCTTCACGACGGGCGACGCGACCGGATCGGGCACGAGCACATGCAGCCGCTGCCCGATCGCCGCCTTGCTCGGGTTCGGATGGGCGCCGGCGTCAGCCAGTGAGTAGCCGTAAGGCGGACGTCCGCCGAGAAATCGTCCCTCAACACCCGCCTGTGCTGCCATCGACGTCCGCACTCGAGTCTTGATCCGGTTGCGTTCGCCCTTGCTCATGCCGCCGTACAGACTCATGACGAGGTCATGCGCGTCAGAGCCCGGGTCGACGGCGCCGCCGACCTCGGGAACCCACAGCTCGATGCCATAGTGCACGAAGACGGGGAATGTAAGTCCGAACTGGTTCCCATAGAACGCCCGTTGCGGCTCGCCGATCACGACCGAGTGAAACCCTCGTGCCACGTCTTTGAACGAGTCGAGCAGTCGCGCTGCCTCGGGTCGGCGCTTCCACGGCAACGACCGCGACTGACCGATGTCGAAGAACTCCTCGACGATCTCGCCGCTGGTTTGTTCGATGACCTGCCGAGAACGTGCCAACTGCCAGTTGCGAGAGGACGTTGGGTCCTGCTGGTCCTCGGTGCTGACTCGACCGTAGAAAGCGAACCGTTTCATGTCGTTGGCGAGGCTATTGCGCGTGGAGTGTCGAAGTCACGGATCTCAGGCGACTCAGCCGCGGCCGCATCGTTGGCGATCATGCGACCGAGGGCGCGCGCCAGACCGACCGTGAGCAGGGGCAGATGATCGGGCAGCTCGACAGCGATCGCTTCATCGTTTGGCTCGCACTGCGTGGATGCGGATGAAGGCGCGGCAAACGGATCGTGATCGACAGATGGTCCCATGCTCGGGAAAGGCGCGCCCGTTGAGGTGCAACGCGACACGACGTTGATCCCGTTGAGGCGACAGTCGTCGTGTTGAGGCTCGTTGAGGTCTCGCGACGCCGCGTGACGCGAACTTTTGTGCAAGAGACTGCTTGGCGTCCGCCAGAGCTCTCGAGCAACCGCGTTGAGCTGGGATACAGACTCGCCGTTCCCCGAGGGAGCGGACCGAGCTGGCGGTTGAGTCCCTTCTCGATGGATTGACGCTGATGTGTCAATCAACATTCGGAATCTCAGATTGAACTTGATCCACATTGAAACTCAGGTTATATCTGAGCTAGATCGGAGACATTGCATGCCCCTCGCCCCGCACAGCATCCTCGACATCAAGGACTGGCTCGTCGAACACGATCCGCTTCCCGTCATAGTGCTGCGCGATCGGCAGCTCGCGCGGGGCGGCTTCGACGCACGCAGCCCCTACGTCGAGACGTATTGGCTTGCCGTACTCGGTCCGTCGTGTGTGCTTCTGGCACGGCGACTGGCTTGGTGGCTCGAGCACGAGCCGAACGGCTTCGACATTTCGTTGTCCGCGCTCGCGAGCACCCTCGGGCTCGGTGCTGGCGTCGGGCGTAACGCACCCATCCTCCGAACGCTCTCGCGCTTAGCCGACTTCGGCCTCGCGCGTGTCGACGACGCGTACGCAGTGCCACCTGCGTTCCCGCCGTTGACCGCGCGGCAGATCGCGCGGCTGCCAGACCACCTCGCAGCTGCTCACGCCGCTGATCGGACGAGTGTCGTGGTGCAGCGATGACGTGTCGGCACGGCATGGTCGGGGAAGCCCGCCGGGCCGGCTGCCGGTGCGGGGCGTGCACCACGTTCGCCCTTCACCGGCACCCCTTGCTCACTCTGTACAGACCGGTGTTGAGGTCTGCACGCGACGAAGAGGAGGTCGAGCGCGATGGCTGAACGAGTGATCACGATCGTCGGCACGCGCGGTGGCAGCGGTACGAGCACGGTCGCCGCGGTGACTGCGCTATTCGCGTCTCGCTACGGCGCGACCGAGCTCGTCGCCATCGACACTGGCGCTGCAGGAGCCCTGTTGGGTGTCGCCGCCGCACAGGGCGAGAGCGGACGGATCGACGTCACAGAGCAGCTCGCGGTCGTCCGAGCGAGAGATGGCACCGGTGACGTCGCCGTGATCGACGCTGACCGCCTCGACCAGCTCGGCGATGCACCCGAGGGCTTGCTGCTCGCGGTGTTGCGAGGCCCCTGTTACCTCGGCCTGCGAAGCATTGTCATTACGGAGCTGCGACCTGACGGCGTCGTATTGTTGGCTGAGCGCGGCCGAAGCCTGACTCGGCGAGACGTCGAGGACGTGTGCGGTGTGCCCGTTGTTGCGGAGATCGCGGTCACATCGAACGTGGCCCGCACGATCGACGCAGGTTTGCTCGTCGCTCGCGCGCGAGCGCTGCATGAACTCTCTGCCCTCCGCCGCTACGTCGCCACCGTCGTCCCTGATTCCGATCAACCGCGTGACAACGCAACCCCTGCTGCGAATCTGACCGCGTCAAACCGTTCCGCGAATCCCGCAACCCTCTTGCCGCGCCTCCACCCATCCACCCGACAACCCGCCTCGAAGAACTGCACAGACTTGCCGGTTCCGCTTAACAGCGGAACCGGCAGGTGTGCGGCGATCTCCGCGGCTTATCGTCAACATCGCGCTTCTCGTCACGCCGTCGAGAAGGCGGAGGCATGGGGCCTCGGGGTTCAACCCCGGCGCGTAGGTGTCGATTGAGCAAGGAGCGGCGCGGAGCGCAGGGGCCCGGAGGGCCCGATGCACGCCGAAGACCCGACCGAGGAGGAACTCGTTGAGCACGGCAAAGAGTTCGCCCGGCAGGTTGCCGACAAGCCACCGATCATCAACGGCTCGATCCACGTCTACGAAGACGTCGTCGTACCGTCGGCGTACCCGGTGACCCACAAGGTCCGGGTGTACTTCCAGGGCGAAGAAGCTCACGTGCAGATCGTCCGGTACGACCTCGCGGCGAACACTTCCGAGTTGCTGCTGGTGGGCGTGAGCACGGGCATGTGGATGTGGCAACCCGTCATCGCGCATCACCTGCCCGGCGACACGTTCGTCACGCCCAAGTCGCTCGTCTGAAGCGCGCGACGAACGCGCGGCGAGTCGATGGTCGAGTCCGCGCCCGCTGTGCAGGCCGCGTCCTCGACCTGAAAAGGGGCGCGCGCGAACCCGATGACCGCGAACGACGTGCGTCGCCGCGGGAGAGCACTGGGAGTTGTGTCGTGTCACGGTTCGGCTACGACACGAGCACGTAGATCAGCCACCCGAGTGCGGGCGGCACAGTCATCGCGAAGACGGCCGCGACGACGAAGCCTGCGGTGAGCCACAGGTGTGCGGTCGGCACGGCGGGATCGCGCAGCAGCCCGATCCACAACTCGACGATGCGTGCGAGCGCGTTCCATCGGCTGCTCGGCCACGTGGGCGTTTCATTGTTCACGGCGCTCCTCCGGAGCTGTGGTGGTCGCACCGAGGTCGGGGACCGCTGTCAGGCCGGGCCGGTTGCCCGTCCTACAAGCACTCCCATCTCTGGCTCCGTGCGCGAATTGGGCGCGCCAGAACCGTGATGGGTGAGCGGGCGCGCCGTTGGTCACTGCGTGGGCATCTTTTGCCCGCGGCTGGAGCAGCCGGCGGCGAGCGGGCGCGAGAGAGCCGCCGGCTCAGGGCTCGGCGGCTCATTAGGGAAGACGCGAAGCGTCGCCCGGCGTCAGGCGCACGGGCGACGACTACGGGAACTGTACACCGGCCGTGCCGGTTTGCGGGGTTGACCAGGCGGTTCACACTCGGGCCGGGCCCGCCATCCCGCGAAGGCTAGGGATGGGCGCTTTCCGCCCATATCATCGTTTCAGTCCCCACTAAGGAGAAACAATGCCCGACGAACCGCAGCAGCCGAACGACGCGGCGCCGAGCGACGGCGGCGTCAACACGTCGCAAGAGCCGACAATCCACACACGGGTCAAGGAGACATCTGAGTGGAGTCATCGCGGCTCGGTCGCGTTCGACCAGCAGCCGGTGAATGTCGCGCCGGAAGGTCCGGTCGATATCCCCGCGGCGGCGCTCCCGCCGCAGGCTTCGGCACCGGCGAGCGATTCAGACGGCAGTGGCAGCGGTGAGGGCGTGAGCGAATAGAAGCGCAGGAGACGACGTGGTTCCCGACACGCTCGGCAGCGTCGCCGCGTTCTTCTTCTTCATCGCGCCCGGGCTGCTCTACGAGCTGCTCTCGCAACGCAAAAGGCCATCGCCCGACACGACGACCTTCCGCGAAATCTCGACGGTGGCGCTGATCAGCGTCGTCTGCACCACGGTCGCGGTCGCGTTGCTAGGCGCGGTCCGCTACGTCTGGCCCGACCTCGTGGTCGACGCCGGCAGCTGGATCGCTTCCGGCAACGACTACGTCCAGGCGAGGTACGAGCTCATCGCGCGCACGCTCATCGTCGAGCTGTTGCTCGCCGGCGCCGCGGCCTTCGGCCTGTTCTTGCTCGTCGGTGCGTCCCGCAAGAGGCGTCACCCTGGCGCTCACGATCCACACCCTGTGCTGTGGTCGGTGACGCGCGGGTTTGCGAGTACACCCCGCTCTCGAGGAAAAGACTCAAAGCTGCACGCGTTGGCTCGCACACACAAGGGCGACGTCTACGTCGGTCGCGTCGCCGGCATCGACCTCGACGCGGACCGCTCGCTCGGCATGCTCGCTCTGCAACCGCCGATCAAGTTTCACCGCGTCGGTGAAGACGAGAAGGTCATGCCCGACGAGTGGGATCGGGTGGCGCTGCCCCTTTCCGACCTTCAGGAGCTGTGGCTCCAATGGCGCCAATCATCGAAGTGACGGGCGTGCTCGCCCAAGCGCAACAGGCCGATGCCGTCGACTGGGTGGCGAGAGCCATCGCGATCGCAGGTGCGAGCGCTGGCTTCATCGCGCTCGCCTGGAACATCTGGGTGTACTCGACGAATCGGCCGAGGCTTCGCGTCCACGGCGGCGTCTACAAACTCATCTCGGTCGGCGCCAGTACCACGTCTCCCGACGAGTGGCTCATTGCGGACGTGGTGAACCAGGGCCGCCAGCCCGCGTTCATCGATGCGGTGCAGGTCATCCTCGGCCGGCGACCTCCGGTTCGACGGTTGTTCGAGCACCGACGGCGCGTCCGCCGCACGATCGACAGGGCGAAGCGAACGCGAACGACGAAGCTTCTCTTCCCCTTGCCGCTTGAGCCGGGCTCCCTCTCGCAGATGATGAGTCCCGGGCTGCCGAAGCGCTTAGAGCCCGGCGAGCGCGCACGATTCATGCTGGTCGACCTAACGGAAGACGATGGCGCGGCGATGAGAGCGATGAAGACCGAGAAGAACAAGGTGTGGATCGTGTTCTATGCGCCCGGGGCGAACGGTCGAGCGCGCGTCTCGCTCGCCGAACAGAGCGCCCCGGCGCGGATCACAGGTTCTTGATATGGATGTTGTAGCCGCGGGTGCTCATCATCTTGCCCAGCGCGACGTCCGCCTCGGTCACCCAGTTTCTGAACGGGATGTATTCGAGGCCTTCGATGTCGGACGGCTTCTTCATCCCGATCTTGTTCTCTAGCAGGATCGCCACGCACGGCCGGCCGAGCTTCCGCAGCGTCATCCCGAGTTTCGAGCACCACGTTTTGGCGCGCGCGATTAGGCACGACCGTGGGCCCAGCCCTGCAGTTTCCTGGACCCTTATCGTCGCAACTCTTCAACGGCCGGCGGCCAGTGGCTATCGCCATCCCTACTTTCATCCCTACACCACGTGCTAGCTCGACGGACCTGAGGGAACAACCGGCGTAATCGTGGCTGCTCAGCGGCCCTGCGCACACACTTCGCACCGAGCGACGTGATCTACACGATCTTCGGGGAACGCGATGCAGCGGTTCGCCCGCACTTTCGCGTGTCGCGAAATCGGCGTGGGGCGCGCCATTCCTCCTTGAGGCGTGTTGTCTTCGGAGGAAGCGTGCTGAGTATCGGGAGGCTGAGTTCAGGGGCGACCGAGTACTACATAGGGGAGGTCGCTTCGTCGGCGGAGGATTACTACAGCGGGCGCGGAGAACATCCGGGCCGTTGGGTCGGATCGCTGGCGGCCGAGCTGGGGTTGTCGGGGCAAGTCGATCCCGACGAGTTCCGGCGCGTCCTCCACGGCCAACATCCATATACGGGCGAGTACCTCGTCAGCGCGCGAGGTTCAGCGACGCGCGCTTCAATGCGGCGTGCTCACACGCCAGACCACAAAGAGCTGCCGGAGTTCGTCGATTCGCTTCGCGCGGCGGCACACCTCGGCGTCTCGGGCCGATACGTCCGTCGCCTGCTGACCGAAGGCAACCGATACCGCGCCCGCTTCGTCGATGCTGGCGAGGCCGAAGTGGTCTTGGAGCCGTCTGCGTATCTCCTTGGTGTTAAGGCAGAGGGCAACGTTCGGGCGGGGAGATACGCATGGACAGTCAGTCGCACGGAGCTGGAGCGGTTCGCATCCTCGCGCCGGCGTGTCAAGGCACGGCCGGGCTATGACCTCACGCTGCGGCCGCCGAAGAGCGTGAGCGTGTTGTGTGCGCTTGCCGACGACCAGCATCGGACCGAGATCCGACGAGCGCACGCCGAGGCGGTCGACGAGGTCGTTCGCTACTACGAGACCAACGCAGTGTTCGCGCGGCAGGGGACCGGCGATCGTCGTCTGGTCGTGTCCGCCGGGATCGTGGCGGCCGCGTTCGATCATCGCACCAGCCGGGCTGGCGATCCGCTGCTACACACGCACATCGTCACCGCGAACATGACATGTGCAGATGGCCCCGCGGCGCGGTGGCGGGCAATCGCCGGTATCGGTCTGTACGAGCACGCCCGTGCGGCGGGCCACCTATACCAGGCCCACCTACGCCATCTCCTTTCCGAGCGTCTTGGTCTGCGCTTTACACCGGTTGTCAACGGCCACGCCGAAGTGGTTGGCGTGCCCCATGAGGTCATCGCCGTGTTCTCGAAGCGGCGAAGCGAGATCGAAGTGGCACTGGCTGAATCGCCGAGCCGGTCGGCGCGCGCGGCGCAGGTCGCGACGTTGGACACTCGTCAGGCCAAGGACTACGGCGTCGAGGCAGAGACGCTCGAGCAGCGGTGGCGCTCGGAAGCCGCGGCGGCGGGCTTCGGTATGGCCGATGTTGCAGCATGTTTCGGGCGTGCGGTTGCCGAACCACTGCAGCCGGCCTTGGTGCAGCGCTGCTTCGAGCTGCTCGCCGGATCGCACGGACTTACCGAGCGCGCGGCAACGTTCCGCCGCACAGACGTCATCGAAGCGCTCGCGTCGGCGGTAGGGGCGGCCGCAAGCGCCGCGCAAGTTGAGGCGTTGGCCGATCGGTTCTTGACGAGCGACCAAGTCCTGTTGGTCGACCGCGCCGAGCCGGTGCAGACAGACGCTGAGCCCTCAACGTCGGAGCCGTGGTCTGTACGCTCGTCTGTTCAGCGCTCAGCGACCCAAAAGCTCTTCACGGTCCCCGAGCTCGTGAACCTCGAGGACCAGCTCCTCGCCTGGGCGGATCCGCACGAACTCGCCATGACCAGGCTCGACGTTCAGTTGGTTACAGGCGTGATCGCGCAACGTCGCGAGCTTTCGGACGAACAGCGCGAGATGGTGCACGCCGTCTGCCGCACAGGCGAGTTCGTGCAGCCAGTCGCCGGGCGGCCGGGTGCTGGTAAGACCTACGCGCTCGAAGCGGTCGTTGCCGCCCACGTCGACGCTGGCGTGCCGATCCTCGGATGCGCGGTGTCCGCGGCCGCGGCAACCGAACTCGAGCGCGCCGCGGGATTCGCCCGTTCGACCGGCGGGCCGGCGTCCACGGTTGCACGCCTTTTATGGGATCTGGATGACACCCGCGCACCTGGGCTACAGCGCGGGACCGTGGTGGTAGTCGACGAGGCCTCGATGCTCGGCACCCGCGACTTCGCTCGCCTCGCCGCGCACATGCACACGGCCCACGGCGCGGTCAAGCTCATCGGGGATCCAGACCAGCACGGTTCGGTGGATGTCGGCGGCGTTTTCCGACGTCTGTGCGCCGAACGCGGCGACAGTCTTGTTCGCTTGGTCGACAACAACCGCCAACAAGACCACTCCGATCGGCTCGCTATCGCCGAATACCGTGACGGACACATCGGCGACGCGCTCGCCCGCTACGACGAAGCAGGGAAGGTCGTCCGATCGCGCACAGCGGGAGAGTCGTTCGACGCGATCGTCGCCGACTGGTACGCCGTCCGCTTGCACGGCCGAGTCGACCCGATGATAGCGGGCCCGAACTCCATTCGTCGCGCGCTCAACGACCGAGCCCGCACGGTCCTCAAGGCGCACGGTGAGCTCTCGGGCGAACCGCTGGTAGTCCGTGGCCGTGAGTTCATGGTCGGCGACGAAGTCGTCGCGCGTCGGAACGACCGTCGCCTGCATGCCGTCGGAAAACGGGAGTTCGTCAAGAACGGAAGCGTTGGCACCATCATCGACACCGACCCGCGCTGCAACGAAGTGGTCGTCGCGTTCGAACGCGAGGGTGAGATCCGCGTCCCAAGCGGATATCTCGCTGCGGGACGTCTCGAGCATGGCTACGCGCGCACGAGCTATGGCGTCCAAGGTGCCACCCATCAAGTCGCTCGCTACCTCCCGACCGACCTCTCGTCGTTCGAGGAGGGCTACGTCGCGCTCACCCGCGGACGGGACAGTGCCCGCATTTACATCGTCGATGGTACGCAGCCTGAAGACAGCGACGAACTCGCCCACGCGCCTATCGACGGACGGTCCATTGGCATCTCCGAGATCGCACAGGCGCTTGCCCGGCGCCGCAGTACGCACATGGTCGCCGACGCATCAGACAATCTCGGCGCCGTTGCCCAGACCATCGCAGGCGCCACGCTCGCGCAACTCACCGCACGGCGCAGAGAGCTCGACCAGCTGCTACGCCGGGCACCCGCCGATGCGAGCGGAACTATTGACGGCGCCCATCAGACAATAGAAACGATCCTCGCGCGTCGCCGCGCTTGGAAGGACGTATTCCGCAACGCGCAAGCGGTAGGTGTCGAGACGAACGACGCCGTCGACGATCATGCCGAGGATGGCTCCGAGGGGAAACGCGCCCGCGGCGCGCTGATTGCAATCGACCGCGCATGTGAGCGCATGTTGGCGCGGCTCGCGAAGGCCGAACATCAGCAGGCACGACGGAACGAGTGGTTCAAAGCCCACGCCGACCTCGTCGCCGAACACCACCTCGTGCGGCGCGCCGAACGACTCCGTGAGACACAGGTCCGCGTGGCCGCCATCAACGCTTCTGATTACGACGTCTTGGTCGTTCTCGGTCCCGAGCCCGCTCTTCAACGCGAACGCGTGGGTTGGCGGGCCGCAGTCGAAGCGATCGCCACTTACCGCGCGCGTTATCCCGAGGCTGTGTCGACGGGTGCGGGTGGCATTGATCAGCTCCTCGGCGGCCGGCCAACCGACCGTGAGGCGTCACGCGAGTACAACCGCGCGGTCGCGGCAATCACGATGGCGACTCGCCACCACGAAATCGGCATCGACGTCGGGCTATGACGACCCACGGAAGCGAGCGTGCGCGGACTGCATCGACGTCCCAAACGCAGCGCCGACGTCTTCCCAAGTAGCGCCATCGAGCTCCCTCGCCTGGGCGACATGCTCACCCGCGATTCGCTCCATTGCCTGCCCCAACTCGATAGCCAACACCGCCAGATCCAGGTGGCGCGGCTGCGCAGTCGTCCGACGGGGCTCACGACGAGTCGGCGACGAATAGCGGGTCTCGGGCAACCGCACCTCGTGGGCTACTTCCAAGAGCGCGCGCCGCGCGGCCTTCAGCGTCGACGGATCAAATTCGGTGGGCTTGGAGGGATGTCCCGGTCCACGCGCCATCTGCACAGGCTATCGGTTGTATCAATTTCAATATGAGTTCGCTCGGGGAAGGCCGGTTCGCCGGTGCGGCCAGTCTTCGCGGGTGTTCCGATCGGTCTGCCTCGTGGTGAATGACGACGCCCGTTCGAGTTGGTCCGGGACGTCACCAACCCTCGGTCGGCCACCTTCCACTGTCCGTGGAGGGAACTACACTCATGTAATCGCTTGGTCTCGCGGCCGCGACAGCTTGCCCAAACCTGGGTGTTGGAGGCGCAATCAGCACAAGCACGGCAGGAAGACGCGATGGTCAACGCCGATAGCCGCCAACCCGGTTCTTGGCTGACCGCCCGCGGGCCCGGTGGTACGAGCGAAAGCATCTCGGAACCGGTTGCCCGTCGTGTCTGGATCGCATCTGGCGGACGCTGTGCCTTCTGCAACAAGAACCTGCTCTATGACGAGATCACTGACCAGCAGGTACTGATCGGCCAACTCGCGCACATCGTCGGCAAGTCGACAGCCGACGGATCGCCGCGTGGTGATGATGCACTCTCCGAGCGAGACCGGAATTCAGCCGGAAACCTGATGTTGCTCTGTTACGACCAGCATCACGTTATCGACGATCGCAGCATGTGGGAGGTGTACGACGTCGCAACCCTTCGGCGGTTGAAGCGCGCCCACGAGGATGCGATGCGCCGACTCACCGGGCTGCGGGACCAACAACGCAGCACGGTCATCCGCGTCGTCGGCAAGGTCGGCGACGTGCCGGTCGAGATGTCACGCCGCACGGTGGCATCCGCTCTGCTCGAACGCGACAGGTTCCCCGACTACATCATGCTTGGCGCCGGGAACGAGTTCGAGGTTGATCTGCGTGCTCTCCCTGGCGAAGCAGAGGGCTCGACGCTCTACTGGCAGAACGTTGATGCGCACATCGGCGATGCGGGCAACCGTCTACGCCAAGCCGTAGCAGCCGGAGACGTCACGCATGTGTCAGTTGTGGCGCTCGCGCGCATCCCTGCGCTGATCCGTCTTGGCGCGGCGCTCGGCGAGGGCATTCAAGTGGACCTGTACCCAACGCGACGAAGCGCCAGCGGGGGCTTCGGGTGGACACCCGACGTCGAAGTAGCCGAGTTCGCCTTCGAACGCCGTCAGTCCGGCGATTCCGCCAAGGTCGCCGTCCTCGTGAGCCTTTCGGGAACGGTCGACGCGGCCCGGTTGCCGCCCGATGTTGACGCGAGCTGGACGGTCTACGAGCTCACCTTGACGAATATGTCCGAGGGTGTCGAAACGATCTGCTCGCAGGCCGCGCTCGACAATTTCACTCGCTGCTGGCGCGATCTGCTCGCAGCACTAGAGCGTGACCACGCCGGTGTCGACAGCGTCTCGGTTTTTCCGGCCGTGCCCGTAACCGCCGCGATCGCCATAGGGCGGGCCCTCATCCGCGGCGCGCACCCTACGTTGGCGATTTACGACTTGTCCGCCGCGTCAGAGCGGTACGAGTTCGCGATGGACGTGTCGGTATGAGGATGACCAAGCACTTCGCGTCCTTCCTGGACAGCACGGTCAACCTAAACGACACTCGCATCGACATGCTGAACGACCGCGTCGCGGCTATCACGACGTTCCTTCGAGGTCACGACGTCTTCGGCCAGTACTTCGTCGACGTCATCCCGCAGGGCTCGTTCGCGCATCGCACAATCATCAAGCCGGTCGGTACTCGCGAGTACGATGCCGACGTTCTCCTCGCTCTGACCGAACATCCCGTTTGGACCCCCGCGCAGTACACCCTTGAGCTACGTCGTGCGTTCAACGACAGCAGTACCTATGGCGGCATGGCGCACATGCGGACGCGATGTATCTACGTCGACTACGCGGATCCATTCCACGTCGACGTCGTGCCGTACATCGAGTCGCGCAAGTCCATCACGAACAACAAAGAAGGGTCCAAGGGCGAAGGCGTCTGGCAACTCAGCTATCCGGAGCTAATGACTGCCTGGCTCGAGGAGAAGTACCGGGCCACCGGCAATCGTCTGCCGGCAGCGATGCGGCTCATCAAGTACCTCCGGGATTTCAAGGGCACCTTCACCATCAAGTCGGTGATCCTCACAATCTTGGTCGGTGGTGTCGTGGACGAGACCAAGACTCTCGTCGACGACAAGTACTACAGCGACATCCCGACCGTCTTCGTCCACGTGCTCGAGGACCTCGACGCGTACCTCCAGATGAACATGACGATGCCGGCGATCATGGATCCGGTGGGAACCGGTCAGGACTTCCGCGATCGGTGGGACCAAGACGGCTACGCCAACTTCCGCGACTGGATCGCTCACTACTCGGCGAAGGCTCGCACCGCCTACGACGCCGACCCTTCGAGCAGCCTTGGGGCATGGCAAGAGATCTTCGGGCCGGATTTCTCGGAGCCGCCGGTCACCAAGGCACTCACCGCTACAGCGAGCCCCACCGAACAGTTCCTCGAAACGACGCTTCAGATTCCGATTCGCATCTCGGGCAAGGTCCGATTGACTGGCCGGGTCCGAGGTGCTGGTGTCCAGCGCGCCTATGACCTACCTACTCGTGGCGACCGGGTGGACAAGGGCCGCAAGATCGACTTCAGCCTCAGCGACTGCGATGTTGCGGAGCCGTTCGAGGTGTATTGGAAGGTCAGAAACACGGGCGCCGAGGCAGCGGCTGACAACGGGCTGCGCGGCGAGGTCCGGAAGGGCGAACGCAACAAGTGGGAGCACACGAAGTACCGAGGCAGCCACTACGCCGAGTGCTACATCGTCAAGGACGGTGTTTGCGTGGCGATGGACAGGCAACCTGTGATCATCACCAACAGGTAGCTGGGCGGCGGCGCGATCAGCGGCCGGTTGCGGTCGCGGTATCCGTCAGCGCCTCCCCTGAGCCGTTACTCGCTACGGGAAGACCGGGCCCGTAAGAATTTGCGCGGGCTCAGCCGAAACGCCACCGCGGAGGATTTCGCGGGATCCGCGGCCACCTGCAGACGCTACGCACGGCGTTCAAAGCGCGCAATCGAAACCCGAGCGAGCGTCGAGTCACAGCATGTCAGCGATATCGACGCCTACGTCGGCTGCGGCGTGCTGCGCGGCGGACGCTGGCAGTCGCGCCTCAGTTCTCGGACGCGGTCCGCGAGGATGTTCGAGGCCAGCTCGAAGTCCCGAACGAATTGTTAGCAGTGCTTCGCGCTCGCTCAACCCCGAGTCGAGCGCGCCGCCGGAGAGGACGTGCTCGACCAGCGACGCTTCGAGGACGCCGGCGCCGACGATCTGGCCGAGGCTGAACGCGGCGCGATTCAACGTGTCATTGCGAGTTCCCGGCAGCGCCATACGCACGCGACGCGCCTCACTGTCGAGCGCAACTCGTGCCCAGTTCGACAGTGCTTCATCGAGACGGATCGGCCCGCGCACCGGGCATGAGCGGTCGCGCTCGGGCGTTCGCAAGAGGGCGAGTAGCCACGGAGGGAGCCGAGGAAGCTCGTCCGGTGGAACATTCCAGCGATACTCGCGACCGCTGGCATGATGGCTCGGCGGCGCGATGACGTATCCGCCGTCGCCCCGCACATCTATACCGGCGCCGAGGCGCGTTCCGGCGGAATTGCGAATGGCCTCTCCTGGATGCGCGAAGAGAAGGTGCCACCCTCCCGAACCTGTCCGTACTACGGGTCCCCGCGGGAGTGGCTCGTGCGCAGCGATCAGGGTGCGCATGTTCTTCGCGCCGCCGTGTTGCGGGTCGATGTCGATGACAATCAAGCCGCTTTCGGTGCCTGTACGGACCGCGACGTTCGCCGAGGGCCATCGATTCCACCAACGTGCGACGTCACGTTGATCCGTACTTGCCGCTCGCAAACCGCCAGCGATTCGCGGGTGCTTGCCCGGCGACGAGCAGTCGCGTTGATGGCATGAACATCCGGAGGCACCGACTGAGTGGCACGGGAAGACCGGCCAGCCGCGCGTCGCGTATTGCTGCGCGGCCGCACGCCGGATCGCCTCGTATGAGCTCGTCACGGCGCGATCTCGCGCTCGAGCAGCTCTGCACTATGTAGTCGCGCCAGGGTAGAGATGCCGGTCGTTGGTTCGTCCGCTGTGGCGGCGCGTTCGGCGTAGGCGTATTCGATTGTGGCCGCGGCGGCCGAGTCGATCGCGATCATGTGCCGTCCGGCTGTCGCGAAGTCAATGGCCAGTTCGCGTCGGTCGAGGTCGATGGCTTCGACGCTACCGAACACCGCGAACGGAGGGAGCTCGGCGTCGTCGGCGTCAATGAGCCTGCTGATCGAGTCTCCGACCGTCACGAACTCACCGACCGAGAGTTCGCGTCCGGCCGCGATCACTGATGGTCCGCGTAGCGTCCCATCAAGCTTCAGCATTGCTCGGGCCGCCTGGTTCGCGGCTTCCACCTGTTCGTACGTCGCGCCAACGAGCGGTCGCTGCCTGCTCGCGCTCTTGGCCGAGTACCAGGCGCCGGTCTGCGCCAACAGCAGTGCTCCATCACCTTGCGTCCCGAGCGCAACCAGTGCGGCAAGCCCTTCGCGCTGGAGGTCGTTCAGTTCGGAGCTACCCGCAAACTGTCCCAGTGACGCATCTCGTGTGGTGCCGGCGCCGCGCTGAGGCGCAACCGTTCGAGATGTCGAGAACTCCTGCCCGCATAGCCCGCACAGCACCGGACCCTTCGCCAGAACGGAAGGCGCCATGCGCATCCGGCGGCCACATTGACAAGTCGCCGCCTGTTGCGAATCGGTTCGAGCGCGCCCGTTTTCACCAGAGCGCGTGCCCGAGCCGTCGTCGATCGTGTCGTCTTGCACTCCGGCTGCGACGCGGCGGGCGATACGCATCGCGTCTCCCAGCCGTGCGATCTCCAACGCATGCCGCTCGCGCGCGACCGGACCGATCGACGTGCGCGCCCATCCGCACGGTGGTGCGAGACCCACAATCAGACCGAGGTCTTCGGCTGTGGCCCTGAATCGACCGTTGTGATAGCGGCCGCCGCGCGATGAGTCCTTTACGCCCCTGGCCGCGTTCAATCCGTGCGCGGCTTCATGCAATAACACCTCGAACACCGCTTCGGGCGGAAGATGCAGCGCTTCACCAGCGAGCAGCACCTCGCCTCGCACCTGACCATCAGCGACCCAACGGCCGCCCCACCAATGGCCGAGCTTCACGAGTCGTCCTCGCTCGACGCCTGTGCCGAGCACGATCACAACGTCCGGAACGTCAGGATGATGCCGCTGGATCGCGGCCCAGACCATCTCGCACGCCGCTACCAGCTCGCTCGCGTGGGTCCCGCCCTTCGTTCGGTCGACCCCATCCGGCGAGCAACTGTCTTGCATACCTCTGAATGGCGCGTGCGTGGTGCGGAACGCGACAGCAAGAGACGCTATTTCGCGAACCACGGGCGCAGCCGTACCTGCGCGGGGAGTGCGCTGCCATACAAGAGGACGGCCTCGTTGGTGCGAATACGTCGGAGCACGTCGACGGGCGCCGTGCGGCGATACGAGACGTGCTCGTTGATCGTGCGCCGGCCGCCGCGCACGTCGTCGGAGATATTCAGATCTGTGCGCCGTTCGTCACCGATCAGACGGCTGACGTATTCGAGGGTGCCGTCGTCGGCGATACCTGTGCCAAACAGCTTGGCCCGGTGATTGTTGAGGACCGTCTGCGCGCGATCGCCGTACAAGGCTTTCAGCTGCGCGACGTCCTGCCAGATCGATACGAGCGTGATGCCGTGGCTGCGCGCCGTCGACGCGTACGCAGGAAGGTCTCGGAGAGGTGCGATGTTGCCCGCCTCATCGAGGAGCGCGAGACACGGATGTACGAGAGCGCCTCCATTCGCGTTCGCGAGTTCGTATGCACGGCGGAACGCCTGCTGAACGAGGACCGTCAACACCGGCCGCAGTCGCGCTTGTTCGTGCGAGGGAGCAACGACGTAGATCGTGTTGTCGCCCGTGAGCCAGCGATCGAGGTCGATATCGCAGCGCTGCGTGCTGCGAGCGACGCCCGGGTCGGCGAATGTGGAGAGTACGTTCTCGACGGTCGCAAACACGGAGCCGCGCAGCCGTGGTTCCTTGTTCCAGAGCGACCGGGCCGTGATGAGAGCGTCGAGCTCGCCGGCCGAGCGAGACTCGGCGATGGCGGCTGGTGCGAATTCGGCGGTGATCCGTTGGTCGAGTGCTCGTTCGACGCGTTCAGTAAGTTTGTTGCTCTTGTCCATTGGCCAGGCGCCGACGGGCTGCATGACCCAGCGGTCTTGCCCGTCGCCTTTGCCGGCGAATTCACCACGCAGTGAAGCGAGTTCCTCCTCGTAGACGCGGTCAGATAGTTCCTTGCGTCGCGCTTCGCCGCGCGCACTCGCGGCCAGGCGGACGAGCGCGCCATCGACCCCGCCGTGGCGCGACAGGGCGTCGCCGACCTCGGCCTGTTCCTGCGCATCGATCCAACGCACGACGTCGCGCATCGTGCGATCCGACAATGCAGCCGCGTACAAGTACGGCGCGAGTGCTCTTCGCGCTTGTGTGTACCAGTAGTCGCCATCGTTGACAGTGTCGATGCGCGGCTGGGCAGCCTCGCACAGCCATGCGGCCGTTCGTATCGCGCCGGGCCATGTTCGGCACCCGTGCAGAGGGGACCAACAATGGGAGCGGTGGCGGGAGGCTTCGGTCGGGTCGTAGATCCAGACGCTGCCGCGATTGGTCCGATGTTCGATGCTGGCGTCGATGAGGTCGGCCTTCACCGACGTGGCGATGATCGGACCGCGCCACTCGAGCAGCGCGGGGATCGCGAATCCGGCCGTCTTGCCGCAGCCGGTCGGCCCGATCACGGCGAGGCTGGCGTTGCGCTCTGCAGCGAGAAGCCGATGTCCGGTATATCCAAGTGTGAGCCGGCCCGGCTCGGGTGCCTTCACCAACAACTCGTGAAGGTCAACGGCCCGCGCGAAACCCGCGTGTCGCTCGATTCCCAACGCGGTGACATCACACCTCGTCGAGCGTCGCCACCACCACAAAACCAGCGGAGTCAAGCCGCCCACCACGATCGCGGCGGCGATGAAGGTGCAGGTCCAATAGGTGATCGGTCCTGGCAGCGCGCCCTGCACGTTTACCGGCCAGGCGGCCGCGGGATCCGAGAGGTGGCTCGGGAGCGTGCGTAGGGCGCTGCCACTACTCCCGACGCCGGTCGGCATCGGGCCGTGTCCAGAGAGGATCGCTGCGAGCTGCGCGCCGCACCAGCAAACGGCGCCGATGGCGCTCGCAAGGAGCAACGCGCACAGCGCCAGTTGTGTCGGCAGTGCCTCGGTCGAACGTGACGGCGCGCTGGTCGACGCATTCCCGTGGTCGGCCCGAATCACTGCGCCGCCATACGTGCGTCGGTGTCGCAGAACCAGCGTTCCGATTGGCCGATGACATGCGCAACCACGGCGGTCCGGTCACCCACCTTCCACAGCGCTCGGCCCTTCGCGAGTCGGGGGAGAAGTGTCGCTTCGGGTGCGGTCAGGCCGAGCAAGTCGGCGGCCTCGCGCACCTGATCGCTCGACTGGCGGAAGAGCACACGCGTTTGCGTGTCCGCGAGGAGTCCCATCGACATCTTCGAGGCGCTCGTGCCGTCGTCGGACTGTGACCGTAAGTCCGACAACCGATGCACGATCGCGAGGTTCGCAACGCCGTACGCGCGTGACAGCTTCCAGCAGGCCTGGAGATACCGCGTGGTTCGTTCTGAAGCGAGAAGGCTCCATGCCTCATCCAGCACCTGCAGGCGCGGCGGTCCGTCTGGGCGTGCCAGGACCGCCTGCAGCCATGCAGTTGTCGCGATCATGACGAGCGTGAGTGCCTCGGGATCGTTGTGCACAGCCGAGAGGTCGAGCACGATGCCCGGCCCGGACCAATCGATATGCACCGTAGTCGGCCCGTCGAACATGCCGCGCAGAGACCGGTCGAGGAGCTTGCCGAGCCCATAGATCGCCGCATCGACACTGCGCGCGAGATCAATCGCATCGGTGCGCGCGAGCTGTGCCATGTCGTCGGTCGGGCGCGCCATCACGGCAGCGACGTCGGCGAGCATGACGTCGCTACGGCTGGTGCGAGCGAGATAGCTGATTGCCCAGCCGAGCACCGCGTCCTCAACGGGTGCGAGTTCGCGATGCAATACGGAACCGAGGAGCGCGCTGACCATCGTGGTTTGACGTCGTGCGAGCTCGTCGGGTCCGTCGACGGCGGCCGCGGGGCCGGGATCCATTGGGTTGATGCGCGCGGTCCCGCCTGGATGCAGCTTGATGACGTCGAGCCCGAGGGTTTCGGCAAGCGGCAGGTACTCGCCTTTGGGATCCGCGATGGCGACCCAACGGCCGAACACGCCGACCGACCGGTAAATGAAGACCTTTGCCGTCGCGCTCTTGCCAACCCCGACCTCACCCGCCAGCAACATGTTCGGATTCGTCAGGGTGCCGGCGGCGTACGCCTCGAACGGGTCGTACGCGAAGCCACCGCCGCCCGTCAACACGTTGGTGCCGAGGTATACGCCCCGCGGTCCGAGGCCTGCCTCGGCGAGGAACGGATACGCCGAGGAGAGATGCGCGGTGGTCGCACGGTGGCGATGTGCGTGCAGCGTTCGGCGCGAGGCGAGCGAAGCCGTCATGTGAACCGTCGCGGCGTGACGCCCCGACCGATCGGCAATGTGCACGCAAGCGCGAGGTCATGGCGCCCGTCGAGGCGACGCAGCTCCAGGCCCGCCTGCGCCGCGGCCTGCTCGTAATCGGCGCAGGAACGATCCAACGAGTCGATGTCTGCGGCGCTGACCACCACAAATCCGACGAACTCGAATTCGCCGTAGCCGGCAACGAGCTCCGCTTCTCGCTCGAGCACTTCCGATTGCGCTCGGCGGTGGCGGGCACCGATCCGAAAGCCCGTCCGGGTCCGCTGCTCCTCGTCGGACGAGAGCTTCACCGTCTCGCGGTCCACTTGGCGCTGTGATCGCGACGGGGTGACCGGTTCGTAGTGCACGGCAACGGTCCGAACGCCGCCGGCATGCAGCAGCAACGGCTCCATCCAGTTCGGCGGGACCTCGAGGCGCGGCCATTCTGCGACCACGTAGGCCGCGTGCAGTGCTCGATCGACCCGCACGTGATCCCACTCTGCGCGAACCGCGAGCGGTCCCGCGTTCGACACGCTCACGAAACCAGCCATCTCCGCGAGACTCCGCTTGCTCGCGCGATGCCCGGTGATGCCGAAAGGATCGAGGCGGAGGCGCAACACCTCTGCGAGTTCCCCAGGCGAGAGTGGAGGATCGACCATCAGGCCTGCCGATTCCAGACGCAACGCCAGCATCTGCAGCTCGTCAAGCAGGGCCTTCTCTGCCGCGAGGTCGCGATCAACGGCCGTGCGTCGATGCTGCAGCCGAAGCCGACGATGATCGACGGTCACCGTGACGAGGACCTCATGTTCGGTCGCCATCGGGCCCGCTTGTGCGAGCAGGTCGCGGTATGCGACGACCGCTGTAGATGAATCGTCATGGGCATGGTGCTCTTCCAGGTAAGCGCGCTGTTCGTCGAGGCCGGCGGGAGCAGCCCATTCGGTCCACCGCAGCCGTGAGATCGGTCCGCGCTCCGTGCAGAAACCGGCGAGGGCGTCTCCCCACATCTGCAGTTGTCGCTCCTGCGCGTCTCGCTCACACAACGCGAACTCGCGGCCGCGCACGCGCAGTGTCGCTGACAGTGTTCCTTCGCGCGTGTCGCGCACGATCGCGGCGGCGGCCGCACGGCCTCGACGTGTCCATCCTGCATCTCGCGCCTCGGTGATTTCGAGGCCAGCGAGCGGCGCGGGAAGCGCAACTGCCGCGTCGCTGACTCTCTTTCTCATGCGGTGACGGGGAACGTCGCCGAACCACGAGGCGTCGCCGACGACGCGAGCCGCGGTCCATGTGAGCGCGACGGGTGCGAGGTCGTGCACCGGCTGTCCGTTCCATCGACCAAACGCAAAGACCGCGCTAATCAGCAACGGAATCAGCACTGCGGGAGCAGGCAAATGTGCGTTCAAGAAGACACCGGAGAGAAGCACACCGAATCCGATTGCAATGCACTGTGTGCCTGCGAGCCCGAGCAGCCAACCCGTTCGATCCCGAGGTCCGAAACGGTAATGGCGCGGCTGGTGCCCGCTCACCCCTCTTCCTCCTCGGGTGGCGGTGCGTCGAGGCCCGGCCTTGGCGCTGACGACCGTCGAGGAGGTGCGTCGGGCGTCTGTCCGTGGTGCGAATGCTGCTCGGATGATGCTCCACCCGTCGCGGCGACGTCGCTCGACGCCTCCACCGATCGGGCGGCGCCCTTGGCCCCAGCAGAAGCGATGATCACGCCGCCGGCCACTGCTATGCCCGCAGGCCCTCCCGCCGCGGCGGCCGACGCGCCGCCATCTCCGGTTCTCTGTAAAGGCGCGCCGACGACCCAGCCGTTGCCGCTTCCGCCAGACGGCAACGCCGCCATCGTGTTGCCTCCACCCGCGAGACGCGCCATCGAGCTCGCGGAGTTGACCGTCCCGACGGTTGAGTTCGCGGCACGCACTGGCGAGCGCGACACCCCGTACGCCACGAGCGCAGCTTCGGTCCACGGAATGAGCTTGAGCACAAGGAATGGTGCGAACGCTGCGATGACCAAAATCGCAGTGCCGACGAACAAGGTGCCCATGCTCACCGCCCCGGCGTCACCGCTGTCTGCGTGACCTGCTCCCTCGGTTCCGGCGCCGGCGAGTGCCGCGACGCCGACTGAGATCGTGATGCACACGACGAGCTTCGACAAGATGACCGCGAGGAGTAGCTCTACGGTTCGGCGGAGGACGCCACGCGCCGATGGCCACACCATCGCCGCGAACGAGATGGGTGAGAGTGCAACGAGGATGTAGACGAGCACCGAACGGATCATGAGCTCAACCCACACGAACATTCCCGCGATCACTGCGACCAGTCCGACGATCACCGCCGCGAAGCCCTGTGTTGCGCCCGTGACAGTGACACCGAACCCCGACAGAAAGTGCACCGATTGCCCACCCGAGTGGGCGAGTACAGCCGCCGACAGCGCGTCGGTGAGTTCGAGCAACTTTCCGACAATGACTGTCGTACCGATCATCCCGAGCACCGCAACGGGGAGATCGGCCGCGACACGCCTCATCATGGCTCCGGGATCGCCGGCAAGGAGTCCCTGGATCAGGCCGAGAAACACGAACGCCAGCAAGAGGACGCCCGCGATGTTGCGCACGGTCGCATACGGCGAATCGGGACCTGCGAACCACGCGGCTTCGACGTTCGGCGGCGTCGACGTAAGAAGGAACTTGACGGTGCCGTTTACGAAGAACCCGACGCCACCGAGTACCCAGCTCGCGACGCCTTGTGCGACCTTTTCCCATGCCCAACCCGCCGTCTTGCCGATGACGTTCGTGACAACATCAACGGGGTTGGGAATGTCGACGGCAACGAGTTCGCGCATCACGAGCGAAGCTCCCAGGGTGTGAACTCGTTCAGGGCCGACTCGAGCTGCTGGCTCGTCGCGGGCGCGACACCAGCGTTGAGAGCAGGTGCAGGGCCCGGCGTGATGGCCTCGCTCCAGATTTTCCAGTCGTCGTGCTCCCAGACGAGCTCGAACACTGACGTCGTCCAACCTGCCTGGGGCGCAGCGACACCGTCCCGCGAGAGAACACCGACGTTCCACACCGACACGCGTGCCCGCTCCTGGGTAACGGCGTCGGTCCGCGTCGCAAGCACTGCCTGGAGGTAGCGCGTCGGGCCGGTACCGGCGGCGAGGACCTTGCGTAGCTGCATGAGTTGCTGCGTCGCGCTGGCGACCTGCCCGTCCGCACTGGCCTTTGCCGACATAGACCGAACTGCGTTATCGACGAGTGTTGGCGCGAGATTGATGAGCGTTCGACCGGTCAGGACGTACGCGACGGCCGCCGCGCGCGCACCGTCCTTCGTCCGTTCGAAGCCGGTTGGGATGCCGTCGCGATATGCCGAGGGCCCGGGACGACGCGACGCGACTGCACCTGAGCCCGAGTTTCCGTTGCTTCTGCGTACGGCATTCGAGGTCGACGTGTCGTGCGCGAGGCCACGCACCGCCATTCCGCCGAGGAACGCACCGAAGACGATGACGAACATGAGCGCTCTACGGTTTCTCTTGTCCGTCATCCGCCGGCCGCCCTGAAGAGCAAGTTGATTGCCGTCGGCGCGACCCCGGCCAGGCACGCGCCCATGGCTCCGGCCAAGGCGAGCTGCTTGCCTCGATAGCCGCCCGCGTAGTTGCCCGACTGCTGCGAGAGCCCGTAGATCGCGGCGCCCAGAAGGATGCTTCCAAGGGAACCCCAGAGCGCGACCTGGGCAAGCCAATCGATCATTTGCTGAAGCAGACGCGCGCCCGGAAGGCCGTTCGACGACGGCGTCGAATGGACCTGCGCGATTGCTCCCCACGGGAGCCAGGACATCGATTGCACCTCCTCCCGGCCGGATGAGGACACCCGGCCGGGCTCGGCGGTTGCGGGGGCGAGGCCGGTCGAGCCTCACTACGGATAAGCGCGACGGCGACGCCGCGCGCGACATCCGTCTTCGAGATTTCTTCAGCGCGTTTTCGCGACGCCTCGCGCCATTCCTCCTTGGAAAAGGAAGGGGAATCGGGTGAAGCTGCTTGCCGCACTTGCCGCCGTCGTCATCGCGCTCGTTCTTGGTGTCGCGATGGTGGTTGGAGGGCCCGACGCAGGATCCGAGCCGTCGTCGCTCGCGTTCAAAGAGATCCCAGCTGACCTACTGCCGGTGTACGTCGCGGCCGCGGCCACGTGCGAAGGTCTGCCGTGGCAAATCCTCGCCGCGATCGGTTACCACGAGTCGCGCCACGGCAACGGACGCGTCAACCCGGCGACCGGCAACGTTGAGCCGCCAATCCTCGGACCACCGCTGGACGGCCAGAACGGCAACGCACGGATCGCGGACGTGTCGTTCACTGACGGGTGGGCGCACGCGATGGGGCCGATGCAGTTCATCCCGTCGACGTGGGAGCGGTGGGGGAGGCTTGCACCGAACCGACTATCAGCCGCGGCGCCGTCGCCGCAGAACGCGTGGGACGAGATCTACTCGGCCGCGGCGTACCTGTGCGGTGGTCGACCGGCGGTTGGCAGTCTCGAGCGAGCCATCCTGTCTTACGACCACAGCGATGAGTACGTGCGCTGGGTGCTTGCGAAGGCGACCGAATACGGCATGGGCTCCGTGACTGCTGGCGCGGTCGTCGCGGGCATGATCTGCCCGGTTGCGGGTCCCGTGCATTTTCGGGACGACTTCGGTGACCCCCGCTCAGGCGGCCGAGGGCACCAAGGCGACGACATGTTTGCCGAGTACGGAACGCCAGTCGTGGCCCTCGAAAGCGGCGTCATCTTCCAAGCCGACGCGACGCCTGTTGGTCTCGGTGGCATAGACATCTGGCTGCGCGGCGACTCCGGGACGAGCTACTACCACGCGCACAACAGCGCCAACGTCGTGACGGTCAACCAGCGCGTGACGGTGGGTCAGGTCGTCGGGTATGTCGGCGACACCGGCAACGCACGCGGAGGCCCGTCGCACCTGCACTTCGAGGTTCACCCGGGTGGTGGTCCTGCCGTAGATCCCTATCCGACCGTCGCCCGACTGTGCGCGTCGAACCGACGCCCATAGCAGCAAGAAACATCGTCACGGGGGACGCCGCGATGAGGGCCAGCCGGCGATCGCGTGTGCCAACAGAGATCTCAGCCGGTGACACGGCTTCGTTTGCGGTGACTGATCCGCTCGTAGAGGGCGAGCGTTTCGGGATGCAATTGGTCGTAGGGTTCCAGCGCCTCTACAACTGAACAGAGTTCATCCATGACCGTCTCAACGCCCGCCGGATTGCCCGCGCGGTCGCAGGCGAGCATGCGGTCGCGGTACAGGATTTCGTCGCCGGGTGCGGCGATCAGGCCTTGCATCGCTGCCCAAGTGGCCTCTTTCGGGTCGCCGGTGTCGAGGTAGAGCTGCGCGAGCTCGTGCGCGGCGTCGGCAATCGCCATCTCAATGTTCGCGATCAAACCTTCACTGAACGCCCACTCGTAACCTCGTTCGCCCTCGAATGGCTTGCCGCGCACGAGATCGAGCGCCGAACGAAGTGTTTCGATTGCTGTGCCGGGAGCGCACCGGCGCGCATGCAGGACGCGGGCCTCGAAGCGCGCGAGGTCGGTGGTGACGCGCGCACCGAGGCGGTACAAGCCACCACTGGAAACGAAGTGGGGCAAGTGCAAGGCGCCGTCCCTCCCGCGGCCGAGCCGGCTACGTGTCGTCGAGACTGTCGTGTTGAAGGTTGCGGTCGTCGGGGCCGAATCGGCCCAGAGCACGGTCTTCAATCGTTCGTCGCTGACGCCGTTCGGGTGCAGCGCAAGATACGCGGCGAGCTCAACACAGCGGCGCCGTTCGAGCGGGGCCGAGTGTCCGTCGATCTCTACGGGCCCGAGCACGCGCACCTCGACCTCGAAGGGCCCATCGCGGTACGGCTCGGCGATGAGCTGCGACGTGATCGCCTCATGCTCCGTTTGCTCGTCGAGCACCTCGTCGGGCGTTTCCACGGCCGCGTCGCTCAGGAGCTCGTCGAGCGCACGGGCCGTCGCCACGTCAAGCAATGCCGGCGTGATACTGAAGCCGAGCGGTGCGAGAACAAGTTCTGTCTCGCCCAGCTCGGCATGCCACTCGGTGTGTACGCCGGAGTGCACCACAGCGCCCACACCACGGCCTCCCTCGCCGACTACTTCGCGAAGACGTCCGAGAGCGTCATCGCTGAGGCGGTCCGCACAGACAAGGATCGTCGGTATCCAGCCGTCGTCGGGATGCTCAGACAAACGCGCCGCGAGCGTTCGTGCGGAGTGTGCCGACTCCAGCGCGTCGCGGACAGCCTTCGCTCCGGCTGCGAGCTCGTCGAGCGCCTCGTCGAAGTTGTTGAACTGGCGCGTGCGCTGCGTGCCGACAATGTCGAGCTCCGTTGCGCCGACAGCGAGCACGTCGACGTGATCGGTCCAAATACTCGTCGCGAGCTCAGCGCCGATTCGACGAATGAACGCCTCAACGTGCTGCGGATCTCCGTCGACCGTCAGCGTGCCGGCGGTCTCAAGGTCGATCAACAGGCGGCCACCGTCGATGTCGCCGATCGCGACGAGCGCAGGCAATGGCGCGGCGGTGCCACCCCCAAGTGCGCGCAGCTCCTTGGCAGTCACCCGAGGATCGGAAATCCAGCCGCGGGTGTCGTCGGTGGCCACGAAGCCCTGCGGCGGCCGGTCCGGTGCTTTCTCGAGAAGGAGCTCAACTTGTCCGCCATCAACGCGCACGGCGAGCACTTCCGGCGGCGCACCTCGCGTGCCAGCCGCTCCCGCCGCGAAGGCTCGGAGCGCGGCGTCAAGGAACATGGCCTCGTCGAGATCGCCGCCAACGCGGAGTTGCCGTTCGACTTGCTCAATCTCGGGCCGCGGTGCCGGGAGCCGACGACCGGGGCGACGCCTTCGACGCTGCACGTGTCGAAGCCGATGGAGGAGCGCCACGAGAGATGCGGCGCCAAGAGACCCGCCGATCAAGAGAGCGGGATCAAGGCCCCTTGTCGAGCGGTCCTCCGGCGGACGTGTGCTTGTCCCGGGCGAAGACGCGTTCGATGGCGCTTTGGACACGGTGGTTGGTGGGGAACCGATGGTCGAGGGCGATGTTGCATGACGCGTCGTCGCCGGCGCGCACGCCGCGGGGGCGGCGCGCGCGGCATGTGTCGAGGGTTTGCGAGCGATTGCTGATGCGGCGGAAGGTGGTGTCGATGGCCGGGCCGCGGTTCCGTTCACGAGTCCGGTGGCATCCGCGGGGAACTTGAGCACCCATCCGGGATCGATCAACATCGGCTCTTCGAGTGCGCGACCGTCGTCTTGCCGCACGCCTCGGTTGAGCTCGAAGATCTCGCGCCACCTGAACGGATCGCCGAGATGCGTTCGGGCGAGTCCCCAGAGGGTGTCATAGCGGGCGACCGTATAGACCTTCGTTGTGACGACGATCGGAACGGTGTTGGTCGTTTCTCGTGCGGGCCGATCCGCGCGCGTCATCAATGCCACGGGACTCGGCGCTGGAGCGGGTTGTGCGGCGACAGACTCCGCCAAGGGTCGCGCGACGAGTGACGGCACTAGTCCGTTCGAGAGATGCGTGCTGCTGATGAGGAGCGCGGCCGACGCGACGAGCTTGCACACCGCGGGCTGTGCAGCGCCGGCGAATCGCAGCCGCGGCGCCGCGTGGCCCCGTGCCCATGCTCCGGTTTCCACCAGTATCGACGCCGCGACCTGCAACCACGCGACCCAACCGACAACCGCGATGACTTTGAGCAAGGTGGAGTCGGGGATTTCGCTCCGCGAGAAGGCGTCCGCGACCTTGTGGAGCGACGGAACCTCGGTCGGTACGGGCCAGCCGACGAGGTTCCATAGCAGGATTGGCACGGCACCCGCGAGCGCGATGAGCGCGGCGAGCGAAACAAGTCCGGTCGCGGTCCGCCGAAGCGCAGACGAGGACTCCATCAGTCGTCCTCTCGCTGGATCCCACGTACGGCTCGGGCTTGACCACGTCCGTGGACAGTGAAATTCGTAAGGCCGGCGAGCCCGAGCAAGAACGTTCGTTGCGTGATCGTTACCTCGACGAGCACGTCGTTGCCTTGGATCGACGCGGAACCTTGATAACCCGCGGTGGTGAGGTACTTCTCCGCATCGGCTACCGCGGCACCTGCAGCGAGTCGCGTGCTCCCTGAGCTTCGTTGGGCGCCAACGTCCAATGCTTGTGCTCCGGCGCGCGCAGCCGACTCCGCGACGTTGGCGGCTCGGCGTCGTGCGGTCAGTACATTGCCGCCATCGAACACGAGCCCAGCGACGAGCAAGAGAGCGAGCATGAACCCGACCACAAACGCCGTGACGGTGCCACGCTCGTCACGCCTCACGACAACCCTCGATACAGGTCAATGGGCGCGGTGAAGCGTCCAGTCATGGTGCGCGCCGCCGGCAGTCCCAGCCCGACGAGGTCGCGCAGCGGTACGGTGCACGAGACCGTTGCCGTGACATTTCCGCCGGCGTGGAACTCCGCGGTGTCGAGGAGTACAGCTATCGATTCGCAGGTAAGACCGCTTTGGCGAAAGGCGGCGCGTGCCGCTTCATCGCTCTCCGGAACCGCGGCAGCGGCGGATCGTGCATTCGCGGCGGCTCTTGCCGCATCACGCGCGGCCGCATCGACTTCGGCGCGGCTCGAGGCGATTCGACCCAGTGCGACAACGAAGAACAAAACGATGATGAGGACCGGCGTCATCAGGACGAGCTCGGTCGTCGCCGATCCTCGCTCCCTCGCCGTCTGCGCGCGCGTCATGGCGTCTCGCCCCGGAAGCGCTCCACTGGGCTTTCCGCTTCGCCGTGCACATGGAACGTCAAGCCGGGCACGAGGGATCCGACACTTCCGTTTACATCGACTCGGGCGACGTCGCCGTCTCGTGTCGCCGTGACCGAGACTCCGTCGACAAGGGCCGGAGCAGCGCTCGCCATGAACTGCTGCGCACGCAGGCGCCCGTCATCGGCGGTGCCGGCATCGACGCGTGCCGCGCTCGCGCCTTCTTGCGCGGCAGCTTCGGCCACATGCGACGCGTGATACCACAACCCGAACTGGATCAGGACCATGATCAAGAACAGCAGGACAGGCGTGACCAGCACCGCCTCCACGGCCGCGTCACCGCGCTCGCCGCGCCGCGATCTCATGTTCACGGCGAGTTGGTCGGAATCGAGTTCGCCTTCTCGGTAACTTTGGAGACGATGATCGCCCCAGCGGCGATCGCGAGAGCGGCGAAGATTGCGACGATGATGACCTTCTCAGTCACGTCGCCGCGTTCGTCATGCCGCGTGGCGTCCCAGCGCGCTCGCAACACCTGCATGAGAGTCGAGATGAATCTGAGCTCGTTCATGGCTGCGGGCCTTTCGATTCGTGGTTCACAGACCCGTGAGGACCTGATTCACCGCGGGGTAGCCAAGGAAGATGACAAAACCGAGCATGAGCAGAACGATGGGTAGTGACATGCGCTCGCTCGCGGCTTGCGCCGCGCCTTCGGCGTCGGCGAGCCCGCGTGTCCGGATAGTGCGCGCCTTGGCGCCGATCGAATGCCGGACACGCGCGCCTTCATCACCCGCGAGCGCAACGCTCGCCGCAAGCTCATTGAGTTCGCTGATACCGAGGTCGGTACCGAGCCGTTCGAGGCCAGCCCAGGGTGGTTGGCCCATGAGTCGCGCCTCCGTGAGTGCCTGACGCAATTCGCGAAACGCCCAGCCCTGGCCGCTCGCGGCGCTGAGCCCGAGCGCAGTCTCGATCCCGGCGCCGCCCGCGAGCCGCACTGCCGTGAGATCGAGGAAGCACCCGAGCGCGTGACGGAACCCGCGCCGCCGCTCTGCACTCGCACTCCTCAGCGACATCAGCGGGATGAGGCAGCCCGCGAAAGCGAGCACGACCGACATCCAAACCGGGAGCAGGAACGAGATCGATACACCACCGGCCTGCATCAACGCAGCGGTCGCGGGCGCCCACAACAGACCTGCGAGCGCACACAGGGCCTGTTTGGCGATCAGATCTTCGGGACGTTGACCTACCACCCGGAGATCGCGCTCGATCCGCCGACTGAGGTACTGGCCAGTCCGCGATCGTGCGAGCGGTCGGCCGACGAGTCGCACCAGCAGGTTGTCCTCACGCGCATCGATATGGCGGGCACGCGGTCGTTGCAGACGAGCGAGCGCCTCGGCGAGCGCTGGCCGCGCCGGCGCGATTCCGGAGATGACGAGCAACGCGCCGCCTCCCATGCCCGCGCCGAGCAGGAGCACCAGGTTCATCGGTTGCTTCCCACTCTTGAGTCCTGCGCGATCAGGAAGCGTTCGGGTGCCTGAAATCTGCTCATGCGCGCGAGCCACAACAGGGCCAGGCCCCAGCACACTGAGATGAGCGCAAGCGTCGCTTGCCCGAGCGCGCTCGAATACACCGTGACGTACGACGGGTTGAGTATGACAAGACCCGCTGCGGTGACCACTGTGCACGCGGTAATGATGCGGACAGCCGTGCGCATGCGAGCTCGAGCCGCTTCGACACGCAACTGCATTGCCGCCTCATCCCGCGCCGATGCCGCGAGCGTGCTCAGCAGATCGGTCAACTCGCGCACGGACTCGGTTGCCGCGACACTGAGCGACGCGACAACCAGATCCGCGATCGGGTGTGACAGATCGTCGGCCAAGCGCTGCAGCGCAACGGGCAGCGGTTCGCGCTCGATCGCTGTCGCAAGTGCAAGAACTTCGAGGCGGATTGGCTCGGGCGCAACAGCGGAGGTGGCGGTAATCGCCGCCTCGAGACCATGCGCAGCTGCGATCGTGTCGCGCAGCATTTCCGTCCACGTCGCGATGGCTTCGGTCCGGGCGACCTCGGCTTCGCGAGCGGCGCGTCCGCCGAGGAGCTCGGGCGAGCACCAGCCCAACAGTCCGCACATGACCGCAGCAACGGGCCATCGAGTCGCCACCAGCACCGGAACGCTGAGCGCAGTAGCGCGCACGAGTCTTGTGCGACTGTCGCGCGTCCATGTCGGTCGAGGCGAGCGCCCTAAGTCGATTCGTCGTTCGAGTCCCGAGACGACGAGCAGCACGCCGAGCGCGAGACCTATACCGAGAAGCGGGGCAAGCGGGTTCATCGCCACCAACCTTCCGGCCGTTCGTGTCGACTTCTGTCGTAGCCCTCCAATGCCAAGTCCTTCGCAAGCTCGTGCGGAATTGGAATGCCCGGCACCGCGCGGCCGTCCGGACCCGGCGTGAACAATTCGTTCGTGACGACTTGGCGTCCTTCAGCGTCGACAACGTGGCGCACCGACGCGACGAACCGGCCGTCTCGCGTCTTCGCGATGAACACCACGAGGTCGATCGCGGCGGCGGCCAGCTGGTTCGTAGCTTCGAGCCACAGCCGTTCGGGCGCCTGCATCGCGTACAGCGCGAGCTTGTTGAAAACGGTTCCGGACGAATCCGCATGCAGCGTGCACATCGAGCCGTCGTTGCCCTGGCTCATGGCGTTCAACATCGGGATGACCTCTTCGCCGCGCACTTCGCCGACGATCACGCGATCGGGATTCATACGAAGGCTCATCCGCACGAGCTCGGCCGCCGTCACCTCACCCGCGCCCTCAACGTTCGCCTCTCGTGCTTCGAGCGCGACGACGTCGGGATGCAGTTCTGGGAAACGATCGAGACCAAGCTCAAGCTCCGTCTCGATGGTCACGATGCGTTCGTGTGCGGGGATCTCGGCTGCGAGCGCGCGCAGCATCGTCGTCTTCCCCGCTCCGGTCGCGCCCGCGAGGATGATCTGCTTGCGAGCACGGACCGCGGCCGCCAGGAACTCCTGCAACCCAATGTCGATCGCGCCGAGCCGTACGAGGTCGTCGAGCGTCACCTTCATGAATCTGTGCCGGCGGATCGCGACGGCAGGCCGATCGCAAACCCACGCGACCGCAAACAACCTGCTGCCGTCGGGTAGCTGGAGATTCAGGGCCGGATGGCTTGGATTGAACTCACGCTCGGACAGGCCATACCGGCGACCGATGTCGCGTAGCCGCTCAATGAGATCGACGTCGCTCTCAGCAACGCGGGGTCCCGAGACCTTGGTCCCGTCGGCATACTCGAGGAAGACCTGATCGCAGCCGTTCGCAACGATGTTCTGGATCCGTTGGTCGTCGAGCAGCGGCTGGAGGTGGCCGAACTGAAACAAATGATCGAAAACGGCGGACGCCAGTGCCTCCTCGGTGGCGGCGTCGAAGGTGGGTGAGCCTTGCGCGAGGGCTTCCCGGGCGAGCTGCTCGAGCTGAATGTTGACCAGCTCGCGCGCGAGCGCGACCTCGTCGTCGTGCTGCAGCCGTCGCGCTCCGTCGAGGTCGGCGGCCCGGGCGCGCAACGTGAGTTCCGTCGCAACGGCACCGCGGATTCGCTGGACAAGCCCTGCGTCGAAGTCGATCGCCGTCATCGTGCGACCGCGACTTCCTCATCCGCATCGAGCAGGCGCTCCGCGAGGGCGCGGGAACTGCGCAGGAGCGGTGATCGACGTAACCAGCGATCCGGTCGGGTGCCCGTGCTGACCACTCTCGCGGCGCGGGGGTCGTGCGCGATGACGTACAGCTCTTCGACTTCGAGCGCGGCTCGTACCTCTGTCGGGGGGTAGGGGCGTTCGCCAATGCTCACCGCCGCGACGCGTGCTGCCTCGCGCGACAAGGAGGCGAGCTGCGATCGGGCGTGCTCGACGCCTTCGATAGTCGGACGGAACACGAGGAGTGCGATCGACGACGAACGAACGAGCTCGGTGGCGGGGGAGCGCGCGTGCCAGCGCCCGACGTCGATGAACACGGGCGACAACGCGGATTCAAGCGCGCGGCCGAGCGCGGCGCCGATGGCCGTGAGCGTCGTCGTTGCTTGTTCATCGGATGTCGGTCCGATGAGTGCCAGAACGCCGAACGGCAGCAGCTGCGCATGTCGTTCGATGATCGAGCGATCGAGGCCACGACGTCCGGATGCGGCAAGGCTCAGGAGGCCGGGGTCGAGCGAGACGCCGCATCGTGCGGCCATGTCACCGCCAGCTGGGTCGGCTTCTACGAGCAGCGCGTTGCCGTGTTCGGAGGCGTGTGCCGCGAGTGCGACGGCGAGCGTTGTGGCGCCGGCCGAGCCCTTGCCTCCAGCAACCGCGATCATGGTCATCGTGCGACCACGACGACGCTGAGGCGGCCCGCGACGCCTGCACTCGCGACGTCGGGCGCCGTAGCCGAGGGAACGAGCAGCGAGACTGCGAGCGCGTCGGGACTGTCCTTGCGTTGTGCGATGTCGATGACCGTCGCGTGCCCGCGACCCGTCGGCGCGGCGGCGTCGCCGTTGGTCGTGAGCGATGCGGTCTCAATCAGTTCGACGTTGTCGCCCGGGGCGAGCGACACGGGGTACTGGCCGATTTTCAGTGCTGCTCCGACGACCGCCATGCCGTCCGGCACTCGCGCGGCGTCGCTGACATCCTCCGGCGCGAGCAACGAACCGGTCACCAACATGCGCGACGCGACGCGGCCGACCAGACGCTCGCGATTGGACGCGGTGACGGTGCGTATGCCGGGCCCGGCGGATACTCGGACGACAGCGAGGTCGTCGGCGGCAATAGTGTGGCCCGCCGGGACTGCGCGCCGTATTGCGAGAACCGGCACGCGCTTGTTCGCGCTCGAGAAAAGGCTTCCGGTTGCGAGCACGCACACAACGATCACGACGAGGCCAAGCGCGATACGAGTGCGATTGCGCCGTGCAGCTCCTACTGGCGAAGGGGTCGTGCGTACTCCGTTAGGGGATGCGGGAGCTGGTTTGTGCGGGCCAATCGTGGTCGTCATGGCGTGGCTTCCCTCACCCTGCGCTGGTGTTGATGGCTTGCAATTCGCCGACTCGAATCCCCAACGTGGTCGTGCGTTCGATCGTGCCGAGGGTCCCTCCGCCGACCGTCCCAGAAGCGGCCCACGCGGCGTGCCAGCGAACAGTGACGGCAGCTTGGTAACGCAGACCGGCCTGTGTGGCGGACGAATGGCGGTACGTGTAGCCGCACGTGGGCGATTGCGCCGTGTCCGCAAGTCCGGTGCGATACGGGGTCCCGGGTCCGTCGCACGTGATGCGTCCGCCGTCACCCATGGTCCACACAACTGCCTCGGGCACGGCGCGCACCGTGACGCTCACGCCAGGCACCGAGACAGTTGACGACCGCGATTGCCAGTTTCCAGCGAGCCAGAGCCAGGTCGGAAGGTTGACGATCTGATCGCCGGCGGGGCTCATCCGAGGCGTCGGTAGCGGAAGGGCCAGATAGCGCTGTGCCTCTTCTGCGAGCGCTCGCGGGCTCACACGCCTTACGAAGAACACACCCGCGAAGTTGGCGATCCCGCACCACTTGGCGTACCAGGTTCCGTCGCGTTGAGCCGCAGAAGGCGTGAGCGTGTAGGCGAGCACCCCACCGCCAATCGAGAGAGGCATGTAGGCAACGCCGCCGTTCGGGTTTGCAAGCGGAACGTATGTGCATTGTTGAATGCCGCGTTGCACGTGCCCCACTGCGCGTCGACGGACGCTCGCCCGCTCATTGATTCCCCTGCCGTCGGTATACGCGGAGGCGGTGGTATCGGCTCTCGCCGCGTATGCCCAACTCACCACGGCGACCACGCAGATCGCGATGCCGGCGATCACACGCTGCATCCAAGGCCCTCGTCGGTGATCGTGGACACCTTCCAGACGTTGCCGTCCAGGACAAGGGTCATCAGCACTTTGTGCCTGCGCGCGTCGTCCTTGTCGACGCGTGTGCCATCGCCAATTCGATACAAGCCTGTCTTGTCGTCGTAGCAGTCGCGAACCTGCGCGGTTGTTCTGCCGACGGAAACCACGGTTGGTGAAACGTCGATCGTTCCCTTGACGACGTAGCCGGCCGCCGCGTTGCCCTGGAAGACGTCGAACAACTTTGAGAGCTCTTTGCCGCTCGCGCGTTCGGCAAGCCGAGCACGGGTATCAGAGGCGTTGAAGGTGCCGCGACGCGCGCCAACCTCAAGGTAGACATCCCAGAACGCGCGGACAGCCGCGATGACCTGCTTTCGCGGGTCGGGGATCGTCGAGACCGTGGTGCTCGAGCCCTTAGCGAAAGAGGAGGTCGTCGCTGGTTCGGGCTTGTTGCTCGAGCCGGAACATGCCGGGAGTGCGAACAACAACGTGACGCCGCCGACGGCGATTCGGGTCGTCATGGGGAACGTACGGCTGTTCCAAGTCATGCCCCAGATAAGCGCCGTGATGCCGTCGCGCGCGACATGTCCTTTCAGATCTCCGTGCAGGTCTGAACGCGTCAGCCGCGCTGCTTGCGCCCGAGAGATCATGCTGCGGTCGACGTCACACGACGGCATGGCCATAGCGAAGACGCCCAGTGAGCGCTACTTCAACGGGTTTTTAGGCTCCTCGGCCGGTGCGCGGGTACTTGGATGATCCTCCGCGCTCGTCCACCTCGCGTCAGTGTCCGCCTGGACTTGGTGGACCTCTTCGAGGTGCTCTCGACCCCAGCGGTACAGCGCCGTGAGCGGCTCGGCGAGGGACCGGCCCATGTCGGTGAGTCGATAGGCGACGCTCTTGGATCCGCGTCCCTCGTCGTGCAGTACCCGCTCGACGACGCCGTCGCGTTCGAGGAAACGCAGCGTGTCCGTGAGGACTTTCGCCGTCACGCCCTTGATTGCGTACTGCATCTGAAAGTGGCGCTTCGTGCCCGATGCGAGCTCCCGAAGCACTGGGATGACCCATTTGCGTCCGATGAGTGCGACAACCTGTTGCGTCGTCACCGTCCAGGTCAGAGATGCCGCCGCGCCAGGAATCGTCGATTCCGAGAGCACAACAGGCGTCTCCTCGCCTTCACGCGCCGCGGGCGTGAAGGCGCCGCTGTCCGAGGTTGAAGTCATGTGCTCCCCACGTCGGCACAAGCCTTTGCCCGCCACAGCAAGGTAACCGCGCGACTTTTGCGCACAGACCTACCCAGATGTCTGTACACCAGTCGCGTTTCCGCTGTTCAGCGGCCTGTTCAGGCCAGAGCGCAGACATGTGTTCAGACGATGGTCGAGGGCCGCGCCGCACGCTCGCTGTCCGGATCGTGCTGATCGGAGGCGACGTGACGATGGTGTTGTTCACTCAGTTGGAGGCGGAGTGGCGTGAGCTCGGCGCCTCCGCTGCCGCGTCGGAGGCGATGGGCTCATGGGCGCGAGACGACGCGGCTTTGCATGGCTTCACAAATCTCGAGGAGGCGGTCCTTTTCGTCCAGCGGTCGGATTGTCGCGAGCTCACCGCTGACGTCGTCGCATGCTTGGCGGCGCGGGCGCCTTCCGATGCTCTTGCGGCGCGGGCACTGCTGCAGGTCGTCCTGTACGGACTCATCCGGATCGCTGCTGATTTCCGCTCGGCGACGTACTCGGGGGAAGAGGTCGCAAGCGTCGTCGTTGCCGTAGCGTACGAGCGCATTCGCACGTATCCGATCGACCGTCGGCCGCGCAGCGTCATCGCAAACGTGCTGCTCGATACCCGGCAGACGGTGAGCCGCTCGCTGTGCCGGAAGCGTGTGCAAGAGGTTCTCGCGGCGGACGTCTGGCCGGCCGGCGCCGACCAGCATGAGATGTCCGCGATGGACGAGTTGCTCACCCTAGTGGAGGAGGCGGTTCGCACGGGCCGGCTTCGAATCGAAGACGCGCGGCTCATCGTGCTCACTCGGATCGCCGACGTGCCACCTGCGGATCTCGCCGTCCAGCGGGGCTGCGCGCCGCAGAGCCTGCGCCGCCGGCGCCAACGAGCCGAAGCCGCCTTCGCCGCCGCCGTCGCGTGCGTCGCGTGATCTTGTCGTTCCGACCGCATACGATCGCGGCGTGCGACGACTTCGTCGCCGTCGCCCTGCCGGCCCCGCGCAGGTGCCCATCATGGCCGATCCGCCGACCGAGCCGCGTCCGGTGCTCGAGCCGGCGGTCGTCCGGATCGGGCCCGATCGAACGCTGCTCGATCCACCTTGGGGCATGCGCGGGTGCGCGGTGGCTCACCTCTGGATCGACGAAACGGTCCCTGGCGGATGGGCTCGTGTCGCGTGGCCGCTGGAGGCAGCATCGAGCCGGCCAGTCGCCCCGCTTGACCTGCATCTCGGTCACGTGCTGGAGCTCGCGCAGGGAAGTGCTCGTTGCCACGCGTTGTACGCATGTGTTGCGCACGCTGACGAGAGGCGCGTCGTCCTCGTTCCCGCCGCCTCGGCGTTGGAGGCCGTTTCGATGGCGCGACACGCGGTTGACGTGTGGCGCGCGAACGAACTCGCTGCTGTCGAGGACGAATGGCGACAGCGAATTTCGTCTAAGCGTCGAATGGATCGCGCTCCGAATTGAGCATGTTCGCGCCTGGAAGAACGCGTGGTGACACGACGGATCTATCTCACTGCCCGATGTACGCGCGGGTGCGAGAGCTGGGCGCCGCCCGAGGTGATGGAGCGCCACGTACGCGAAGGTGGCTGCCGGGGACGCGCATGGTTTCGCGGCGTCGAGAAGACGATGCTGCTGGAAGCGCGCTACGCACGGTTGCTCGAAGCGTCCGGCGGAGCGCAACTGGTCGACTTCGAGAAGATGGAGGCGTACCGGGCGCGTGATGCCCGCCGTCCACACCTTCCGCTCGCGGTCCAGTACGGCGCCGTGCTCAGGTCGCCCATCGATTGCGTGACTGCGCGGGTGTGGTGGTACGTCGTCAAACCGCATCTCCTTGACAGCGCACATCCTGACGCGGTGGTTGCTCGCGCGACAACGCCCGATGGATTCACCGGACTTGCGCCCGATGATCTGGACGAGCGGCTTGTCGAATGCTCGTGCTGCGATGACATCGTCATCAACGTCGCTCAACACCAACAGTCGAACCGACGGTGTCGAATGGCAGCGGCAGCGAACAGTGTCAACGAGTTTTGGACGGCGGGCTACCGCGATCCGTGGACGGTCCCCGGCGGCGCGCCGCTTACCTGGACGGAGCTGCAGGCATCGAGGTGGCGGAAGCAACTCGTCGTGGTCGAGTTCCCGAAGTGGAACGCAGTGCTTCTCCCGCGCTCACCGACGAAGGGCAGTCCGGGAGCGCGGCGCTCATCTGCGGTACGAGCGACATGACGAGCTCGCGAGGTTGCGACGCCCGCCGCATACTCATAACGTTCGATTCGACAAGAGCGGACGACCGGCCCCGCACGAAGGGCGACAACCACCGACGCGCCGTCATAGGCGGAATCAATTTGCGCAGTGAGTCTTGAAGCTCTCGATGCCGTTCCCAGCGTCGGGGCTGACCGTCGGGCCAAGGATGCGGGTGAGGGCGTGCAGCAGGGGAGGGTTGTTCTGAAGCACGAGCACGATGATCCGGCCACGGGCGTAGAAGTGGGGTGGCCCGATCCATTCCGCGATCGTGAGCGAACCGTGACCGTTTCCGATGCTGGAACCGTCGCGACTGATTGTCCCTGACACCGCGAGGCGAGACGCGCGGTCGGCGTACTCGTACACGCGTACTTCAGTGCCGTTCACGCACAGCAACCGTGCTTCGGTGCGAAGCGGACTGCCTGATGCGGTGCCTGTGGCCGTTACCTTCATACCTGCGCGCACGAGATCGGCGACTAGGTTCGAAACGCCGTACCGGGCCTCGTCGGTCGTCACCGGGGCGGTGCCGGTGTTCGGGACCGTTGGGTCGACCGCGACGCGAGGCGGGCGATCGTTGTTCGGCATCAGCGCCAACACGCCGAGGAGCGCGACAGTTGTCAGCGCGAAGCCGCGGACAATCCGCCGCGTCCGCCGGCGGCGGCCGTAGCGCCGTGCAAGGCGTTCGATTGCGTCTCGCTCGGGGGGCGGCGCGACGGGCGACTCGACGGCACGCGCCACGCGTTCATTGAGGTCATTCATTGGCGGACTCCTTCAATGACGCGTCGTCGTCGGTGACGGCGATCGCCAAGCGTTGGTACGCGGTGCGAAGGGCCGAGGACACGGTCCCTCGAGCTACGCCCATCACCTCGGCGATCTCCTGCTCGGTGTTCTGACCGACGTGTCGTAACAGCACGGCAGTCCGTTGACGGAGCGGCAGCTCGGCCACCAACAGCCAGAGCTCGCCCGCCGGTCCCGGTACGTCCTCGCGTCGTGGCCGCCCGAAGAGACGGCGTTCCAACGCCCGCCGCCGGGCCCGCCGCCGCACGACGTTCAGCGCCACGCGATAGGTCCAGCCGCTGGGCGACGCCATTCGTGAAACTCGGTCCCAGCGTTCGAAGGCGCGCGAGAGCCTCGTCGGCGGCCTCGCGGGCGAGATCGACCTCGCCGGCAGTCGCCGCCAACAGTGTGATCAACCGCGGGTGTACCTCTCGGTACCACGTCTCGAAATTCAGCGGTCCGTCCATGCTCACACAGCATGTGTAAGTCACGAACGGCCGAAAGTGCAGATCCCGCGGCGGCCTTTTGTTCGGCGTGGGCACAAGGCCGCATGACTGTGGGACTTCCTGCGGCAGCGAGTTGGTGACTCTACGACGACGATCTGTAGTCGCACACGCACATCGACTCAGGAGGCCGAGATGAATTCGTAGCGCCACGCCCTCTTGTCGCGCACATGATCGGGAACGTCAGCTTCGGCGACGGTCTTGTCACGCGCTCATTGCGACCGAGCGACGACGAGCGACGCGGCAGGACCTAGCCGACGTGGAAGGTCGTCGACATGCCGAGCGCAAAGTGCACGTGACCCACTCCGGAAGGTGCTCCCGTGTCGCCGTGCATCACTGCGCCCGCCGTGCCGCCTGTCATCCCGGAGTTCATCGTGTCGACGAGGTTGCAGAACGCGACGTACGTTCCCGACTTCAACTCGATGGCTTTGGTGCGTTTCGACCGCGCCGGCACGTCGGCGATTTCCCCGACCTTGGCGGCTGCCGGGATCTTGTCCTCGTCGACGGAGCCGTCGGGCTTCAAGGGCAGCTCGCTGGGGTTGTTCGCCGCCACGATCACGACCTCGTGGGTCTCGCTGCCGACGTTGTCGGCGGTGAGGTCGATCCGACCGGTACGGAGTTGGTTGGCTGGCGGGTTGATCGCGAACTCACTGAGACGGAACGAGTTCGCTGCCGCCGCCTTGCTTGTGCCGGATGTGCTCCCGCCGCACGCAGCGAGCGATGCGACCGCCACCACGAACACCACAAGTCGCTTGCCCACGCTTCCTCGCGCCGAACTGTTTCCGCCGGTCATCGGACACGCGCGAGCGCGGGCGGCTCCGAACTCACGGGCGGTGCTGCGCGGGGGGTGTCGGGGTGGGGGAGGCGAAGCCGCTTGAGCATGACGGCGTTGACGGCGACGATGATGCTCGACCCCGACATCGACAACGCGGCGATCTCGGGGCGCAGCACGAGCCCGAATGCCGGAACGAACACCCCGGCCGCGATCGGCAGCGCAATGACGTTGTAGCCGATCGCCCACCCGAGGTTCTGGTGCATCTTTCGCAGTGTGCCCCGCCCCACCCGCAGCGCGACGGCGACGTCGAGCGGGTCCGAGCGCATGAGCACGACATCGGCGGTCTCGATCGCGACGTCGGTGCCGGCGCCGATTGCGATTCCCACGTCGGCCTGGGCGAGGGCGGGGGCGTCGTTCACGCCGTCGCCGACCATGGCGACCTTGCGGCCCGCGGCCTGGAGCTCGGCGACCTTCGCGGCCTTGTCGCCGGGGAGCACCTCGGCGATGACCGTGTTGACGCCGAGGATGTTGGCGATGCGTCGGGCGGTCGCCTCGTTGTCGCCCGTGAGCATGACGACCTCGACACCCATCGAACGCAGCTCCGCGATCGCGGCGACGGACGTCTCGCGGGGCGCGTCGGCCATCGCGATGAGGCCGACGGCTCGACCGTCGACGGCGACGACCACAGCCGTGCGGCCGGTCTCGGCGAGCTGTTGGCGCCGCGCGGCCAGCGAGCCGAGGTCGACGTTTTCGCGTTCCATGAGCCGGCGGTTGCCGACCACGACCCGGCGGCCATGGACGGTGGCGAGCGCGCCGTAGCCGGGCACACTGTCGAACGCCTCGGCGACGAACACCTCCGCGCCGCGCGCGTCGGCTGCCGCGACCACCGCACCGGCCAGCGGGTGTTCGGATTCGCGCTCAACCGCGGCAGCCAGCGCGAGGAGGTCGTTCTCGTCGATCCCGTCTGTCACGACATCGGTGACTTCGGGCTCGCCCTTGGTGAGCGTGCCGGTCTTGTCCATGACGACGGTGTCGAGGCGGGCGGCGGTCTCGAGCGCCATCGCGTTCTTGAACAACACGCCGCGGCGGGCGCCGAGCCCGGTGCCGACCATGATCGCCGTGGGGGTCGCGAGTCCGAGCGCGTCGGGGCAAGTGATGACCACGACCGTGATCGCGAACAACATGGCCTCGGACACGGAACGGCCGGCCAGCACGTTCCAGACAAAGAACGTGACGGCGCCGCCGATGAGGGCAACAAACACAAGCCAGAACGCGGCCCGGTCCGCGAGGCGCTGGCCGGGGGCTTTGGAGTTCTGAGCTTCCTGGACGAGCTTGACGATTTGGGCGAGGGCGGTATCGGCGCCGACCTTGGTGGTCCGAACCCGCAGCGTCCCCGTCGTGTTGAGCGTGGCGCCGATCACCTCGTCGCCGGGTTGTTTGTGGACCGGCAGACTCTCGCCAGTGACCATCGACTCGTCGAGCTCGCTCTCGCCGTCTTCGACCACGCCGTCGACGGCGACCTTCGCTCCAGGGCGAACCAAGAGCAGGTCTCCGACTTGGACGTCGGCGGTGGGGATCTCGACCGGTTCGCCGTCGCGCACGACGACCGCCATCGGGGGCGCGAGATCCAGGAGCGCACGGATCGCTTCGCTCGCGCCGCCCCGGGCGCGCATCTCAAACCAATGGCCCAGCAGCACGAACGACGCGAGGACCGTGGCCGCCTCGTAGAACACATCGCCGCCGCCGGTGAGCGTCACGACCAGGGAGTAGAGCCAACCCGCACCGACGGCGACTGCGACCAGCACCATCATGTCGAGCGTGCGAGCCCTCAGCGCGCGCCAGGCCCCATCGAAGAAGATCCAAGACGCCCAAAAGACCACCGGCAGGCTCAACAGCAACTGGAACACGTCGCTGCGCATCCCGAACGGCGCCGCGACGGAAAAACCGAGCACATCGCGCCCGATCGGCGACCACAACACAATCGGCACCGAGAACAGTGCGGCGACGATGAACCGGTGCCGCATGTCAGCGACCATTGCGGCCATCGACATCCCGCCGTCTTTGCCCCCGTGCCCCATGGCCTCGTGTGGTGACGAGCCGGCGGGCGCGTTGTTCTCGCTGAGCGCCGCGTGTCCGTGCCCGTCGTGCGTTTGGGCGTCGGGTCCAAGGGGCTCGGCCATCGGCAGGCAGACGTGGTTCGGTACGGACTGACCGGCGCAGTGGTAGCCGCAGTCCTCGACCCACCCCCGCAGCGCGGCGACGCTGCTTGCCGCGGGGTCGTAGGTCACGGTGGCGGTCTGGTTGACCGGGTTGGCGTCGACGGAATGCACACCGGGTAAGCGGGCGAGCGTCGTCTCCACCACGTTCTTCTCGGTGGCCCACTGCAGACCGGCGGTCTCCAAGACGACAGTCCGGGTGTCGGGCACGTCGGTGTCATGGTGGTGGGCGAGATCAGGCATCCGGTCTTCTCCTTCGCGAAGTGACCCGCGAAGGTCGCCCGCGCGTCACACGGTGACCGTTCCGCGAGGACACCCGCGCACGTTCTGCGTCGTGCCTAGCAGTCGCCATCATCTCTCGTCGATGGGTCGCTCGGCATCCGGGCTTGTTACGGATCTGAGATACGGCCCAACCACGGCCACCGGCCGCGGTCCTACTACGTTGTGTCGTCGATGGCACCTGATTCGGCACTACCTGCGCGTCTCTCGGGATGGCCCAAGCGTGCCCTCTTACTCTTCGATATCGCGCTCGAGCTGGCCGCCGAGCACGACCTGCCCGCAGTGCTGCAACGCATCGTCGACGGCGCCGCCGTGATCGGCGACGCCCGCTACGCCGCGCTCGGGGTGTACAACGACGGGCGGATCACCAACTTTGTGCATCACGGAATCGACGAGGATGTGGTTGCCCGCATAGGCCACCTTCCGGAGGGTCATGGCCTGCTGGGAGAGGTGAGCGTCGCAAGCCGGCCGATGCGCCTCGCCGAGATCTCGAGCCACCCGGACTCGTGCGGGTTCCCACCCGGCCATCCGACAATGCGGACCTTTCTGGGAGTGCCGGTCGCGCGCGGCGGCCGCCGGTACGGCAATCTCTACCTGACTGAGAAATATGGCGACGCCCTGTTCAGCGACGAAGATGAAGCGCTGGTCGTCGCGTTGGCCGCTTTCGCGGCCGGCGCGATCGAGAGTGCCCAGCTGGTGGAATCCGAGCGGGCTCGGGTGGCCGCAGTCGCGGAGGCCGTGGCGGCGGATGAGCGGGCCCGAACCCGCCGGGTGATGCTCGGCGAGGTCCTCGCCGCGCAGGAAGCCGAACGGGCCCGGGTGTCCCGAGACCTGCACGATGACGTTGGTCAAGCCCTCACCTCGGTCCTGTTGGGCCTGCGCCTCGTTGAGGGATCTCTTGCCGGTGACGATGTCGACGTCGTCGACGGTCGTCGTCGCGTGGCCGACGTGAGGGAGTTGGTGACCGACGCGTTGATGCGCGCGCGGCGCCTTGCGTTCGATCTCCGCCCCACCGTTCTCGACGACATCGGTCTCGCGCCCGCATTGCAGCGTCTTGGCGACGACGTCGCCGAGCGCTCTGGGCTCACGGTCGAGGTGGCGGTCCACGGACTCGACGGGGAGGTCCGCCTCGCGGGGGAGTTCGAGACGGTGGTCTACCGGGTGGTGCAAGAAGCGCTCACCAACGTGGTCCGTCACGCCCGGGCCACGACGGCCAGCGTGACGGTCACGTGGGCCGACGGTCGCTTGCGCGCACTCGTGGAGGATGACGGTGTCGGATACGAACCAGACGCGCCTCGCAGCGGGCGTCACCTCGGTGTCGAAGGCATGACCGAACGCAGCGAGCTTGCCGGCGGCATCCTGACCGTCGATTCGCGGCCCGGCCACGGCACCACCATCCGCTTGGAGATATCGATTGGCTGAGCTGGTCCGCATCGCGCTCTGCGACGATCACGCCGTGGTCCGCAGCGGCCTGCGCCACATCCTCGACGCCGAACCCGACCTCGAGGTGATCGGCGAAGCCGGCTCCGTGGCGGAGGCGGTCGCCCTCGCCGCGCAATGTCACCCGGATGTCTTTGTCATGGATCTCGGCTTGCCTGACGGCAGCGGGCTCAGCGCCACCGCCGAGGTCGGCAAGATCAGCCCAGCAACCAGGGTGCTGGTCCTCACGGTCCACGACGATATTGCCTACCTCCGGCGGGCGTTCGAAGCCGGCGCCGCGGGCTATCTCCTCAAGGACGCAGCTGACATCGAGCTCGTCCACGCGGTCCGCGAAGTCGTCGCCGGACGCCAGTACGTCCACCCGACGCTCGGCGCTGCGCTCCTCGCACCTGACGCGATGACGGCCCGCCTCGCGGGCCCGGGGGGAGAACTCTCCGACCGCGAGGTCGACGTGCTGCGATGCATTGCCCTGGGTCTCACCAACACTGAGATCGGCGAACGGCTTTACGTCTCGGTCCGAACCGTGGAAACGCACCGCGCGCACATCCAACAGAAGCTCGGCGCGCGCACCCGAGCTGAACTGGTCCGCGTCGCCCGCGACGCTGGCCTCCTCGACGATAGGGAGACTCCGTGAGCGCCCGCAGCTCGGCTCCGTAATCGGCCCCGATGGAACTCCCGGTCGGGAGGTCCATCATTCGGGCATGCATGGACAGCGCTCAGCTGCCGCGCTCGAGGTGACCCGTGCCCGCCGATGACGGTCTGGCGTGTCAGGGTCATCGGCACCGGGTCCTCGTCGCCGTCGCCTACCCGCCTATGCGCCAGATGCTCGCCGCTTTCCTCGAACGCGACACGCATTGCTGGTCCGCGACGAGCACGACCCTCGCCGAACTTGCAGGCGCGATCGATCGCCATCACCCCGATGTCGTCATCGTCGGTGCCGCGGAATTCCCGCGCTGCTGCCAGGCCGAGTTCGGCGGCTTCCCCGCCGCCCGGGTTGTCGTCATCGGCCACGAACCGGACCGCGCGTACCGGGCCGCGGCGTTCCGCGGCGGAGCCGGGGGGTGGGTCGCCGCCGACGCTGTCGGCGACGAGCTCAACACCCAACTGAGCATCGCCGTCGCGTGCGAGCGTGCACGGCAGTCACCTCACGGCTGCTTGCCGTTCCGAGAGCCGTTGTGTCCCAATAGTTAGGTGACGAAGCGCCGGACGCCCGAGCAGTTGCGCCGACGCGGCGTTCGCCTCGAGTGGGCGACCAACGGCTGGAACGCGATGGAGGTAGTCGTGACTCTCTCGCTCGGGGTCCGGGCCGGCTCGCTGGCCCTGATCGCGTTCGGTCTTGACTCCGTCGTCGAGATCTTCGCGTCGACGGTTGTGATCCGGAACCTTCGCGACGACCGACAGGACCCCGGCGATCGGCGAGTGCACCGCTCGCTCCGGCTGATCGCCGCGGCCTTCTGGCTCCTCGCCGCATTCCTCGCCGTCATCAGCGTCCGCGGCCTCGTACGGGGCGATCGGCCTGAAAGTTCACCTCTCGGTGTCGCCTATTTGGCCGTCACGGCTCTGGCGATGTTCGGCCTCGCCCGCCTCAAGCGCGCAACCGCCGTCGAACTGCGCAGCGAGCCCCTGCAGGCGGAGGCCGCCATGACCTTCCTTGATGGGTATCTCAGTACGGGCCTCCTCATCGCGCTGGTACTCAACGCCTGGCTCGGCTGGTGGTGGACCGATGCCGCGGCCGCCCTACTGGTCGCAGGCTTCGCGATCAACGAAGGCGTCGGGCGGTGGCGAGAGTCCGCCCCCCACAAGGAAGACTCCGCCCAACAGGGAAGCTCGGCAGTGGAATCGTCCCGCGCGACGTGAGCACCCCCCCTCGAGTCCGTCAACGCGGCCCCGGCCATCGACGAATCGGAGGGGCGCGGAGGCCGGGATCCAACACGCGTGTACGCGTGTACGTGTGTGCGGGTGGGGTTCACGACGCTCTCGACCGCGTCCGCCGCGCGAACACAACGGTGGTCGCGGCGGTAAGCGCCGCCAGCCAGACGAGGCCGAGGAGCAAGGAGCTGACCTCGTCGAAGCGGGTGGTGAACGCGCCGTCGATCATGACCCGTGACGCGCCGCGTGCGGGGAGGAAGGCCCCCCAGGTGGGTGCGCCGGCACCGAACATGATGCTCTGGCCCAAGCCGACGTCGATGAAGGCGAGCAGCAGGATGAGGTAGAGGCCGCCGAGGCGGCCGGTGAACGGTCCCACCAGTACACCGATCAGGGCGTAAGTGAGCGCGATCAGCAGGTTTGCGGCCGCGAACACAGCCCACTGGCGGGGCGGAAACCAAGCGCCGGACACGCCGACCGCAATCCCGGTGGCCAGCACGGTCGCCGCGCCGATGACACCCAGACGACCCGCCAAAACCTCCCACGGTCGGAAGCCGGCCAGCACGAGACGCTTGTCGCCGCCCGCGGACCCGGTCACGACGAACAGTCCGGTGAGGCCGGCGAGGAACGCCGAAGTGACCGGCACCATCGTGGCCGCGCGCATCCGCTGCTCGGAGAGCATCGCGGTGTAGTGGCGGGCGCCATCGACGAGGGCGACGGGACCGAGCTTGTCGGGCGTCACCGCGATGGCGAGGCCGATAAACACGGCCGGGACGACTATCAGCAGCGCCCAGAGAACCCGGTTGCGGCGGTATTCGCGCATACCGGCTCGCAGCGCAGCGACCAGTCGGGCAGCAGTCGTCGCGGGACGTGCGACGGCCGGGCCCGTCGCGGGCCACCGCACGACAGGAACCGGGCGGGGTGTTGGCCGAGTTGGGCGGGTTGCCACGTCGACGCGTCGAAGAGGCGCCGGGGTTGGGCGGATTGTCGCGGTGACAGCGTGCGGGTTCGTCGGTGTCGGACGCGTCGTCGCGCTGAGGCGGGCGACTGCGAGGGCCGAAAGGCCGACCGCCCAGGCGAGCGACCAGCCGAGATCGCCGAGGGGTCCGGCGTGGCCGCTGGCTTGCCCGGTAAGGATCAGAGTCGGAAAGTGCAGCGGGAATAGCCGGGTCAACGCGTTGGAGCCGGCCCCAAGGGTGGGCCCGAAGAACACGTCGAGCATCCAGGCAAGGGTGATGAGCAGGGCACCGTTCATGTCGGAGCCCACGACCGTGCCGACGAGCACGCCCAGCGAGAGGTAGATGAGCGCAACCAGGAGAGTCGCGGCGATCGCCCGGGGCGGGTTCATGATGCCGGCGCGCGCGCCAAGCGCGAGCAGGCCCGCGGCCGACGCTAACGCGGCCAGCCCGCACGACGCGAGGAGGCGGCCGGCGACAACAGGCGCGGTCCGTTGCCCGGCGGCGGCGAGACGGCGGTCGGCCGCACGGGAGCCGGTCACTTGGAAGAAGCCGGCCAAGCCCGCGAGTGCGGCGGCGGCCCATCCCGCGGTCGCCGCTTCAATCTGGCCCCGGTCGGCGGCGCCGCCGAGCAGCTTGGAGAAGTCGGCCAAGGTGCCGCCCCAGACCATCACCAGCACGATCGGGACGGCGAAGAGCAACACGAGGTTCAGGGGCCTGCGTGCATAGTCGAGCAGCGCGCGACGGGCCAGGAGTGCCGTCATCGGGAGACAGTTCGCCCGTCGCGGAGTTCAACGAGGCGATCGAAGCGCTCTTCGTCGTTGATGAAATGGCTGATGACGAGCACGCCGCGTCCGGCCGCCCGCCGCTCAGCGGTGAGATCCCAGAACCGCTGGTAAGTGTCCCAATCGAATCCGGCGTACGGCTCGTCGAGGAGAAGCAGTTCAGGGTCGGCGAGTAATGCCAAGGCCAGGTTGAGCTTGGCTCGGGTGCCGCCTGAGAGCTCCTCGACCCGGGAGGCCCGCCAGTTGCCGAACCCGAGCGTCGCGTAGAGCCCCTTAGCCGCGCCGGCGACGGCGGTTGTGTCCATCCCGTACGCGACGCCGAAGAGCTCGAGGTGTTCGTCGCAGGTAAGCCGCTCGTACAAGATCGGCTCCTGGGGGCAGTACCCGACTCGGCCCGAGACCCGCACCTCGCCCTCGTCGGCATTCAGCGCGCCAACGAGGATCTTCATGAGGGTGCTCTTGCCCGAACCGTTCTCGCCGACGAGGCCGACTACCTCGCCGGCGGCGAGCACGAGGTCAGCGCCGCGCAGGACCGCGAGTTCGCGGCGGCGGGGCCACAATCCACGCCGGTAGGACTTCGTGATCCCGGTCGCCTCCAACACAACGCTCGGGCCGACCCCGACCGACGCGGGCCGCGTTGCAAGCGCAGGCGTCCTGACATTCAATTCGACCTCCTGGATCCGTGCCATCGCAGGAGCATCCCAGGCCGGGTCCCTACCGGGCATCCGTGCTGGTTGCGCAATGGCAGCGGTCGACTACTGAGCCGAACGGACACCGCTGCGCGCCCCGAACGATGCGGCGGGCGCCAGCGCGCGCGCAGGCGTGGGCTCTGCAGCCGGTAGTCCTCCGCAGTCCGAATCCGGGGCCGAACCGGATGCGCTTCTCTCACCGATATGGCTGTATGGGAGCACAAGAACGGACGAGGAGGAGGTACGCACGATGCATTGGTCGTATGGAGGTTGGTCGGCGTGGTTCGTGATGGCGACGACGATGGTCGTGTTCTGGGGACTGTTGATCTGGCTGATCGTGCCGCGCTTCGGCGGAACGGAACGGTCGTCGATGGGCAACCCGCCGTTGCTTCCTGAGGACGTCCTCGCCCAGCGGTTCGCAGCCGGCGAAGTCGACGAGCAGGAATACCGCACGCGGCTGGAGGCGCTGCGCTCCGCCAAGGTCGGCGTCCACTGAAACCGAGCGCCACCCGACCCCTCGCCCTGCGTGGCGACGATGACGAGGTGTCGTCGACGACCGACCGAGGAGGAACCAGAACATGAACGTCACCGAGCACGCTCAGACCACACCGACCGGTCCGGCACGGCACCGGTTCTCGATCAACATCACGCCCGTCGAACGAGTCGGCCGGATCGTCGCGGGCGTCGCAGCCATCGTCGCGGCCATCGTCGCGGCCGTGGTGCTGCTGGCGAGCGCCGCGTCGGGACTCGCAGTTGTACTCGAGATCTTGCTGGCCGCTGCCGGGGTCGATCTCGCTGTCACCGGCGCGATGGGTCATTGCCCCCTTTACCAAAAGCTCGGGTACGAGCCCAAGGCGTTGAGGAGACCGTCGTGAACGACGAACCGCAGACGCGCACCGATCCGGCGCGGCACGAGTCAAAGCGCGGTGGGCACGGCTTCATGATGATCGCGTGCTGCATTCCGATGCTCGCGATCGCCGGCGTGCTGGTCGCAACCGGTGTTGCGAACCCGGGTTTCTTGTTCGTTGCCGTTGCATGCACAGTCATGATGGCCACGATGATGCGCGGAATGCACGGCGCCAGTCGCGACACCAATGACGATCACAGTCACCGCTGACGACCGGATTCGACGCCGCCAATCCGGGCCGTGTTCCACGGCAACGGACTTGTCCATTTCTTCACGCGGGCAGCTTTGATCGCGCCGCACCCATTCGAGAACCGAGGCTCCGCCGCATGTTTCATAACGCCGACCACGCTCCCCAAACCCTCGTCGGGATCTCCTTCGACGACACGTTCCGCGCCCAAGAGTTCCTCACCGCCGCGATGGGCCTCGGCGCTCATCGGCATCTGGTGTTGAAGGACGCGGTCACGGTGATCAAAGACGGCGACGGCAAGACCGTCGTACACGAGACCATCGATCCCCAACCCGGGCGATCGGCGTTGTCGGGTGCGGTGTGGGCAGGCCTGTTCGGTTTGTTGCTCGGCGGCCCGGTCGGTTGGCTCGCAGGGGCGACACTCGGAGCTGGTGCCGGAGCGGTCACGGCTCACGTCGTGGACCTCGGCGTATCCGACGACTGGGTGGCTTGGTTTCGCGATTCCGTTCAGCCCGGAACCGCGACGGTCGTGTTACTCGTGACCGACCTCGACCGTGCAGCCCTGATCGAAGAGGCGGCGCGCTTCACCGGCGCTGAGCTCGTCTACGCCAATCTCGAGCCCGAGACGATCAGCAGGATCAAGGAAGCACTCGGCGACACGAGCACCTCCCTGCGGCTACCCGACGAGACGCCCACCCGTACAAGCATCACGACGCCGACCCATTGATGTCGCGGCGCCTCGTCGCCGAGCTGTCGCCATCGCGAATCAGTCGCGCGTGCCGCGTGATGCCCCGCCACCGCGACCCGATGCGCATGCCGAGTGGCGTGGTCACGCGCGAGGTGTTGGCAGTTGCTTCACCTGCAGCCGCTTCTTCGCATCGTCGAGTTGCTCCTCCAACCCGTCAACGTTTCGGAACGCGCCGCGAGAGAACGACGAGGATGCGACCGGCGACGACGCTCGCGGCCGCGGATGCCGCAGTCGCGACGAGCGCGACGACCACAACAGTTGGCGAGGAGTGCGGGGTCTTCCATGCCGACCAGGCGACGCCGAGGGCTACGACGTCGACGACGACGGCCCACCAGAACAGGACGTACGGACGGGTGCACTGCATCTCACATGCCGATGTGGGAAGCGACGGTTTCGGACGCGCCGTAAATGATGAGGGAAACCATTGTGACCACGACGAGACTCGCACCGATCATCATCGGCAGTCGGCGGCGTGGCGACCGTTGGGGTCCGCGATCGAGCAGCGGTACGAGGAGCAGCAGCGAGAAGATCGCGACGGTCGCCCACAGGATCCCCTTGACGCCGATCCAGTCCTCGATGGGGTAGACCCACAGCATCGGCCAGGCGGGCTTCGTGACCTCGATCCCGGCTACCGGCGCGTGGCCGAGCCCCGGCGGGAATAGCGTCGCCAGGACGAACAGCACGGCGAGGAGCATGAGCCCGTAGCCGGCGAGGCGTGCGAGGTGGCGCGTGAACGGTTCAGTTGGCTCGGGCGTCGGCGCGCGCCGGAACGGCGATGGTGCCATGCCATGGAACTTCACGAGCATCAGGTGGACGGCGACGACGAGCGTGAACAGCGCAGGCAGGACCGCGATGTGCACTATGAACAGTCGGGTAAGAAGCGGCGTCCCCCCGAACTTCGGTGAGAACCAGAAACCGAACCGGCCGAGCAACTTGCCGACCTCGGTGTTGTGTTCGAGCGCCTCGAGCGCTTCTTGGTCCCACTTCACGACGGTTCCAGTGAAGAAAAGCCCGGCGGTAATGGCTGCGAGGGCGACGCCTATCGTCCAGTTGCCCTCACGCGGTCGCTTGAACGAGCCCGAGACGAACACCCGAATCAGGTGCAGGCCGACGAGCACGATCATCGCCATCGCGCCCCAGTAATGGATGCCGCGTACGAAACGGCCGAGGGTCACGCCGGCGACAATGTTTGCGACGCTGGCGTGCGCGCGCGTCGGATCCGGGTTGTAGTACTGGGTGAGGAAGATGCCGGTCGCGACCATGATGACGAACGTGATCAGCGACAGACCGCCAAGCGAGTACGCGAGCTTGTTCGCATGTTCCGGGACCGGATATTCGAGACCTTTGATGCCGAGCCGCTCGTCGAACGCGTCGACGCTGCGTCGCCACCGGCTCGGTCGCCGCGGTTGTGTCGTCTGCGGGCGGTTCGTCGTGTCGGTCATCGCTCCTCTCCCGTGTGACGGGCGCGCACGAACGGATGCCTGACGATCGCCAGCCCGGCGATCGCGAACAGCGCGGCGACGATCAGCAGCACCACCACGCTGGTACCGCCAACGGACCGGCGGGTGAGCGCGAGCGCGAGCGCGTGCGTCGGCGCGACGCACGGCGGGCGCGGCGACGATCAGCAGCACCCCCACGCTGGTACCGCCAACGGACCGGCGGGTGAGCGCGAGCGCGAGCGCGTGCGTCGGCGCGACGCACGGCGGGCGTGGCGATTGATCGGCCACGTAGAGCACGTCGTTGTCGGGGCACCCGCCGACCGATTGCTCGAGGAGACGCTTGGTTCCCGCCACGTCGCCGCGGTCCAGCGCCTCCCCGGCCTGGCGCACCAGATCGATGCGTACCTCCGACTGATCCTTGGCGTCTTGGGCATCGTGAATCTTGTCGTCGACGGCCGCGTCGGGGGCGGGGTGCACTTCGAGGATCGCGATCGCGATCCGCACCAGCTCACTCGCGGGCGTGCTCTCCTCGCCGCCGTGCGCGCCGGCAGCTGTCGCGGTTGCGCCAACGAGCAGAACGGCCAACGCGACGACCGTCAGTGGACGGATGAGGAAGGTCGGCACGGCTACAGCCTGTCGTTTTCGGCGCCGGATGCCCACCGGCGGGCGATCGCTGTGGTCGGACGAGAGTCCCGGCGTGGCGTTTGAACTCGTTGCGGCAGGTTTCCCAGCAACACCAAAACTCCTGCCCGTCCCATCGGATGTGCGGTCGCGACGATGTCGGTACCCCATCATTGCGAAGACACCGGGTCGTTGTCAGGTCCATCCGGCCACTTGGCGCGGACCTTCGACTCTTCTGCGCCCCACGGGTGGTCGTCAGTCTCGGAGTGTCTCGACGCACCAAGCAGGTGCAACGAGGGGGAGATGATGATTGCCGCCGGCGACTCGGAGTTCGCAACCGGGGTGCTTGGACGCGAGTTCCTCTGCGTACGCCGCGTCTGTGATGTGATCCTCGGAGCCAACGCACAGCACCACCTCCACGCCCGCCTGTGCCAGCGTGCCCAATGGCGTCTCAACGTCGTCGCGCAGGAGGACGCCCTCAAGCGCGCCGACGTAGGAAGCCCAGGTGTGTTGGGTTCCCGCGCGCGCGATGGGCACCGGGAGCCATGGGTTGGCGCTTGCGGCCAACCAGCCCGCCAGCTGACGATGACGGCACATCCACGCGCATGCGATTTGCGCGGCATTGGTGTCGAGCGCGAACAACCGATCGAACAGGCTCATGCGAGCAATCGCGAGCCGCATTTCGACGCCGGACCGTTGCAATGGAGGATTCCACGCCACAACGCGCCGCACACGCTCCGCATGTCGTGCTGCCCACCACAACGCGACCAGCGCGCCCATCGAGTGCCCGGCGACCACGACATCGTGAGGCGCCTGCGACGCCGCGTTCACCGCCGCGTCCAATGCTTCGAGTTGGCCCGCGAGCCCGTAGTCGGTGACGGGCGCGTTGATCGACTCACCGAATCCCGCGAGGTCGGGAGCTATAAGCTGTCCGTCGTCCGCCAGTTGGTCGAACGTGCTCCCGAAGTAATCGCCGCTCGCGACAAGCCCGTGCAGAAGTACGAAGACGCGACCACTGTCTCCGGCCTTGCGGACACGCAAGCCCCCGACGTTGACGCGTTCTCCCGCTCCGGGGTGCCAGTTGCGGACCGCCGGGCTGAGGCGGTGGCGAACGATCCAGCCGGACGCCAAGGCCGACGGCAGAGCGATGGCTCCGCGGACACGGTGGTGCATTCGCACAAGTTCAGCCTGCGGTGCGCCCGCGCGTCGGGTCCCACTGCCAGTGGGTGCAATCGCACGTTCGGGCGTGTGAGGGCTTGGAGCGCGCCACAAGCTGGCCGACCGTGACCATGAGCATCCGCGCCACTATCCCGGCCGCACGGCGAACTGGAATCCCTCGCGGAAGACGGGTTGGAGCTTCACGAAGTCGCCGGTGTGGGTCGCCGAGACGGTGTGGGTGCCGACGACATCGAGTTGCTCGAGCAAACCGCCAAGGCGGTGAGCCGATGGGCGGACGAGAACGTCGCGCATGACGGTCCGAAGAAGTCGGTCACCGTCACCTTCGCCGAGCTCGACGAGGCGATCACGACGCTCGGCGCGCTACTGCAGAAGTACCACTCGCTGCTGCCCGCGATGAGCGTCGGTACGCCGCAGCCCTATCTCCCCGCTCTGCGATGGCCCGACGAGCTAACCTACGACGCGGTGTCGTAGATCAGCGGCTCAGAATCGATCTCGCTGGTCGACGTTCGCAGAGAGGAGCGCGGCGTGAGCTCGAATCGTGCTCGGCAACTTCGTCGGGAACGCCGCGAGGTCGACCGCCGCCGAGCGGCGCGAGAACCCGCCGTGCGCGAAACCCAGCGCCAGCAAGCGATCGCGGCAGCGCGGCGCGACGAGAGCAAGCGTCGACGCCGCCACACGATCGCCTACTCGCTCTACGCGGTGGCGGTCGTTATGGCGATCGCACACTTCTTCGAACATGCGGGCACGATCACGCCTATGGCGCCCGCTCTCTCCGATATTCTCATCGGTTGGCCGATGGCCGGCGCGCTCGCCATCACTGGCGCAATCGTATTCGGGAGATGACCCGCCGGGCTGCCCGCTGATTCTGCGTGTGGGACAAGGTTGTCACCTATCTCTGCAAGAACCTGCTGGACAGCGCCGTGCGTCGGCACCATCGAGTTTCACGCCCGCTATCGCAGCGGCGGGTCGACGCACGCGCTTGTATTGCCGCGATGCGCGGCGTGGTGGGCGGGTGGCGGAAATGCTTTGACAAAGCCCGAGCCCGGACTGTCGGTGTGCAGGAATCGCTGCACTGCACGGGCGACAGCTCTGCCTTCTGCGCGCTGCACCTCGGACCGTGCCATGAGGTCGGCCTCTGCCTGCGAGGCCGAAAGGAACAGGCCCTCCAACAACGCGCTGGGCGCGACTGGTGTTTCCCGAAGAACGGCGTAGTAGTCCTGGCCGGTTTGGTCGAGCAGGTACTGTGCGCCCGCGATGCCGCCGCCGTGCCAACCGACGCGGCCGATGGAGGCGAACACCCTCGTGACTTGCTCGTAGAGTAGACCTGCAAGTCGGCGGCTTGGCTCGGAGCGCGCCTGGTAGAAGACCGACGTTCCGGGTTCGTCGCTCGCGTCAGCGGGTCCGCCATTGTGTTGAATGGAAACAAACGCCGCCGGCGACAAGGCGGTCACGATGGCCGCGACCGACCGCTCCGTCACGAGATAATCGGCTGTCCGTGTGAGCACAACCGAGATCCCCTCCGCCTCGAGCGCGAACCGCGCCGCTTCAGCGACGGCGAGATTCACGTGCGCTTCTTTGATGCCGTTGACGCCGACCGTTCCCGGGTCCGCTCCGCCGTGACCGGGGTCGAGGACGACCGTCGCCCCCTCCAATGGTTTTCCGGCGGGCAGCATGGCCTGGGCGCCACATGGGGTTCGCACTCGCCATGCGCCAAGGCCGCCGGCGATGACGGGCACAATGACTCCCGTCGGTGTGCGCAGCACTCGAGCCGAATGGGACGGTGGAGGACTCGACGCGCCTACGGCGGGCTGGAACCGTCGCGTCGCGGGAGAAGTACCGCGCGACATGAGGGCCGTCAGGCCTGCGAGGGTAAGGCCGATGGTGAGGACGAGAATCACCGCGGCGATTCGGCGCATGTGGCGACGGCGCGATCGTAGGAAGTCCCGATGGGTCGGCTCGTTCTCTTCTATGCGCCTCGGCGCGTCGATTGTCACGCGCCTCCGTAAGACGGACCTAGAGCCACACTGCTATTTGGTCACGGCCCGATGCCGGACAACGCGCTCGTTCACCGGGCGCAGAGTAGCGGGCGTTGGCTCGCGCGTGAGCGTTCAGTTAGACGCCAAGCACGATTGCGGTAAGCGCTCGTTACACAGGCTGTTCTCATCGCGATGATCCACTATGCCGTGTAGTAGTTCCGGTCGAGCTTCGTCGACGCTTGGCCGTGCATGAACACGTCGAAGGATCGCGGCAGGTGGCCGACAAGGACGAGATCGGACCGCGCGCGGCCGTGACACGCGCAATCGTCAAGCCCGCGTACGCGTTCGCCAACCTGAAAGTGTCGAAGGCGATCGATCGAGCCCTTCGCGCAAAGACCACACCGAACATCCGGAAGACGGCAGGTATCCCGGTCCGCCCGGAGTACAAACCCTGGGGCTGGTTGCAGACCACGCGCTTGTTCCGCCGGCATCCGCTCCGGCAAGACGATGTCCTTGTGGACCTTGGATCCGGTTCGGGCCGTTTCGTTCTGCTGAACGCGTCTGTCTTCCGCTGCCGTGCGGCGATCGGCGTTGAACGCGACGCACACCTTCACGCGCTGGCGACGCGAAACCTTCGGGAATGGCGCCCGCCGCTTCGAACCCTGGTCGAGTTCGTGAACGCTGATGCACTGACGTGGGAGCTGCCGCCCGCCGCCACCGTGTTTTTCTTCTACAGCTCGTTTCGAGGAGAAGAGTTTCGAGTCCTTGTCGATCGCGTGCTTCGCTCGGTCGAGCGTTCACCTCGGTGCGTTCGGTTTCTATATGCCAACCCTACTGAAGCAGAGTTCTTGACTAACGTCTCAGAATTCTCACTGATCGACGTCGTTCGATCCTGGAGGCCCCGCGAAGACTGGGCCCGCACTGTTTCCGTATATGTCTACGAAGTCGTGAGCCAGACCCGGCATGCTGCCGGTTGAGATCAATGACCACCCTTACGGGCTTTCCCTTATCGACATTGGGAACGAAGCGTGCGACCGTGCGTAGGCGTGAAGCAGTTTCGATTCGGGCTGCACGTACTTGCACCCTCGGGGCATGACGAGTGGGTCCGCCTAGCGAGGCAAGCTGAGGATCTCGGATTCTCGGTGCTCACCGTTCCCGACCACCTCCTTGACGGATGCCTCGCGCCGTTCGCAGCCCTTGGCGTTGCCGCCGAAGCGACTTCCACCCTGCGTATCGGGACTCTCGTGCTCAACAATGATTTGCGCCATCCCGCGCTCGTGGCGCGCGAGACGCTGGCTCTTGACTCGCTCTCTCGCGGACGTGTCGAGCTCGGTCTCGGCGCCGGCTCGCCGATGAGCTTGCCCGAGTACCAGTCGGCAGGTATCTGCTTTGACGACGGCGCGACACGGGTCGCTCGACTCGTTGAAGCGATCCGTGTCCTCGACGGTTTGCTTCAAGGCAAGGACGTCACTTTCTCGGGCACTCACTACCAACTGACCGCGCATCGCGCCTGGCCTTTGCCGACGCAGCAGCACCGACCGCCAATTGTCGTCGGCGGCAGCGGACGACGGATTTTGCAGATGGCAGCCAAGTGTGCCGACATCGTGTCGCTGTCAGGTCTCGGCCCCACGAAATCCGACGGCAGCACGCAAGACGCCACCGGTTTGTCGCCCGAGGCGCTAGATCGGCGAGTCGCGCTCGTACGCGCGGCCTCAGTCGGACGAGTCGTTGAGCTCCAGGCCCTAGTGCTGCGCGTGATCATCACCGACGATCCGCGTGGTGCGGCCGAGGATCTGCAAAAGGTTGTGCCGGAGTTGAGCGTCGACGACATCCTCGCGACCCCGTATCTCTGGGTCGGCACGGTGCAATCCATCTGCGAAGACATCGCGGCCGCCAGGGAGCGCTGGGGTTTCTCGTACTTCTCCGTATTCCAGGACGCGCTCATGAGCGCGGCTCCCATCGTCTCCCGCCTCGGCGAACACTGACCGTGCACGTATCGGTCCTCGTGTTCCTCACTTGACCTCAAACGTCACGCGCATTCCTCCACCAACGTGAGCGTGCCGCGCGATCGCCCCGCGGTGGCGGGGGGACACGGGATCAGGTTCGTGCCGGGCGCGGTCGGTGTGCGCGTACTACGTCTTGTTGATGAGTGTGTCGAGCATCGAGTCGATCGCAGCCATTAGTCGGGCGGCTGCCTCGTAGGCGTGTTGGTACTCGACCATGCTCGTCATTTCTTCGTCGAGGTTCACCGCGGACCCCGCACTGCGTGCACTATCGAGGCTGGTGGTGGCGTTGTCTTGAATGCTGCTGCGGCGCTGTGCGGTGCGCGTGTCCGCGCCGAGTCGCGCGATGAGTTGGCGGTAGGTCGCATCGGTGCCCGACCGCGATTGCGCGGTCTCGGCGATCGTCAGCGCCCGGCTTCCGTCAACAGGCCCACCCGCGGCCACGCCAGCCGCGACCGCGTCGGGGTTTCCTGCAACGTCGTTCGAGAGTGTGAGCGTCCGTGCGTTGGCACCCGTGAAGAGCATGCGGCCGCCGACGCCGTCGGTGCCAACCGCCGTCTCGCCGAACAGCCTCGAGAACCCGGCGTTGACTCCGGTCGTGCGCGCGTGGAGCGTGTGGGTGCCGGTCGGCGCGACCGTCACGGCGAGCGGGTTCCCGGCTCCGCCGGTCACGTTGACCGTTGCATTGCCCACACCGATCGCCGCGTCGACCGAGGCCTGCAGGGCGGTCTGGAGCGTGGCGGCCGCGCCGGCGCCGGACCAGTCGGCGCCGGCGATCGTCGTGGTCGCGAAGGCGCCGCCATCTAGCGACAGGTCGAACTGCAAGTTGCCGGTGGCGCTCTGGTCGGTCGCGCTGGCGGCGAGTGATCCGGCGATCGCACCGTGCAACGTGTTCACCTGATCGCGCAGCGACGTCGCGACTGCGTCCAGGCTGGTGATGTAGCTCGGGATAGTCACATTGACGGCTTCGAGCTGGCCGCCGGCCTTGCCACTCCTGACGTCGGCGAGAGAGTTGTCGCGCGTGAACCGGAACACCACGGTTGAGCCCGATGTGTCGAGCAAGATGTCTGCAGAGTGATCTTCTTGAGCGAGCGCGGTGCCATTGAGCACGACGTTCACCTGACCGAACTCGGTGGTGTGGAGCGTGGCACCGCTCAGCTCGGCGAGCTTGTTCGCCGCGAGGTCGCGCTGGTCCTTCAAGTCGTTGACGGGCAGGTCCGCGATCGTGTTCGCTTTGATCGCCTTGTTGAGCCGTGCAACCTGGGCGGAAGTGGCGTTGATCTCGGCATTGGTCGCGCCGAGTTCCCCAATCGTGTCGGTGCGCATCTGCGAAAGTTGGTCGCCGGCGGTATTGAAGCTGGCCGCAAGCGTGGCGGCCCGTTCCAGAAGCTGCGTGCGCGATGCGGTATCGGAGGGGTGGTTTGCGACGTCGTCGAATCCCGCCCAGAGATCGGACAGCTGCTGCTGGATGCCGCTGTCCGAGGGCTCGTCGAAGAGCTGCTGGATGCGCTCCATCGAGGCGCGCTTCGCGTCCAGGCTCGCGTTTGCGCCGTGCTCGAGCGCGGCGCGGATCTCGAGGAACTGGTCACGAAAGCGCGTGACGTCGGCGACCCGCACCCCGCCACCGTCACCGGTGTAGCGCGACCACAATGCGGGCACCGCTGGTGCACCGATGCTCTCGAGATCGACCCGCTGGCGCGAATAGCCCTCGGTATTCACGTTGGCCGCGTTCTGTGCGGCGAGCTCGAGGCCGCGTCGCTGCGCCTCGAGCGCAGTCAAGGCGAGTCGGAGCGACGAGAAGTTCGACATCAGGTCGCCTTCTCGACGGTGCGGAGCGCGAGAATCGGACCGTCTGGAGGTTCACGTCGAAGCGGGTCCGTACGTGTCACAGCTCCGTATCCACGCCCCAGCTCCATCGACGTCCAATCGGGTGAACCGTCTCGAAGATGAGCCAAACAACTACAACCTGTCGTAATACGTCAGTGAGGCCGACGATTTGCCGTATCGCGGGGTAGCACTCGTACCGCCGTGTTTGTCCGCTCTGCCGATCGGCGCCGTGCAACTACGACGTGCTGGCCGCACGGCCAGTCTCAGTACCGACCACTCACGAGGCGAGCAACTGGTTGCATGCTTGCTCGCAGGCCCGGCAGGCATCGGCGCAAATGCGGCAGTGCTCATGCACGGTCGTGTGCCGCTCGCATTCCTGAGCGCACCTTTGACACGTCATGAGGCAGGTCTCCACGATGCTGCGGGAAATACCTGAGTCATACGCCGTCTGACGCGATAAGACACGCGCAGCGGTGTAGCAAACGTCGCCGCAGTTGAGGTTCAGTGTGATGCACCGTCGCAGTTCGGCCGGGTCATCTTCACCGAGGCACGCGTCCGCGCACGCGACACACGCCTGCGCACAGTCCATGCACGCACGAATGCACTCCGCGAGTTCCTCCGTCGGGTATCCGGTTCCGGATGGTGCAGTTCGGATCATCTGGTCGGCGAACGACATCGGGCATTCCTCGCTTCCACGCCACGGATTCTCAACTACACGCAGTCGTACCCAGCGCCACGCGGTTGCACCATCGGGCCTCACATCCGTTTCCAAGTGCACGCGGGACGGTCGTCGCCGCCGAGACGCATGGCTGGTCGAGCGTCAGCGAAGCTAGGTCCGCCACCGTTCCGGGACATCGAGATCTGGCGACCACCTCTTTCACTTGCTCGGCTTGGACCCGAATGGCCCTCTGCACGTTGGGACTGTCTACGACAATATGTAGTATTGCACCGTTCGGTGGGGTATAGCGCAGGCGAGGCCGGCAGCTTCCGATTTGCCGAACCCCACACGACCAGAGCCGCATGATCGGGAGACGTGGCCACGCGAGCGTCACAATGAGCGAGGCCAAGCTGAATCCGACGCAGGTCGACGTAGCGATCGTGGGGGCAGGCCCATACGGTCTTTCGCTCGCGGCGCACCTCACGGTACGCGGCGTCGAGTATCGGATCTTCGGCTCGCCAATGCACACTTGGCGACATCGAATGCCGAACGGAATGCGGTTGCGCTCGCCCGGATTCGGCTCCGACCTCAGCGAGCCGACCGGCCAGTTCACACTCACGCGATATTGGGCGCGCTCCGGCCGGACGCCCGAGAGTCTGCACGACCCGATTCCGCGTGACGCGTACCTCGAGTACACCCAGTGGTTCTTGGATGCGCTTGCCATTCCAGTCGAGGATGTCCAGGTCCGACATCTTGCACGCGCGTACGACGGATACAGCCTTGACCTCGACACCGGCGAGCGTGTTCGTGCCCGCCGAGTCGTGCTCGCGGTTGGGCTCACACACTTCGCGTACGTCCCCCCTGAACTCGCAAGCCTTCCGGTCGAGCTCGTGACACACTCGACACAGGTGGTTCAACCCGGCGACTTCGCGCGGAGGGATGTCGTCGTGGTCGGCGCCGGTCAGTCGGCGCTCGAGACCGCCGCGCTGCTACGGGAAGGTGGCGCGAGCGTTCGGGTCGTCGCGCGGTGCCAGGAATTGATGTGGACAGGTGATCCCATCCCGAGTGACCGTCCGCTCCTCGAACGACTCCTGCGTCCAGACACGCGTCTCTGCGCCGGATGGCGCTGTTGGCTGTACGACCACGGCGGGATGCTGTTCCACCTGCTGCCCGAGCGAAAGCGGCTCCAACTTGTCAGGAGCTCGTTCGGTCCGATGGGCGCGTGGTGGCTACGCAGTCGGCTCGAGGACGTAGAGATCCTGCTCGGTCGGTCGGTCGCGAGCGCGAGTGTTCGGGACGGTGAAGTCGAGCTCCAGCTCCGGACCGCGAATCACACGGAAACGATCTCGACACACCACGTCATCGCGGCAACCGGATACCGCATCGATCTGAACCAGCTGGAGTTTCTCGACAAGAAACTGCGGCTCGCCGTTCGCACATCGGGCACCGCTCCCGCCTTGTCGCGCGCATTCGAATCGTCGGTTCCGGGTCTGCATTTCGTGGGCGCGGCTTCTGCGGCGAGCTTTGGGCCGGTCACTCGCTTTGTCGCCGGTACGACGTTCACGGCGCGCACGTTGGCGAGGTATCTCAACCGCCGTGCCCGGCGCGACAAGATTCGGCGGAGCCGCAGCAAGACCCCGGTGATCCGCAGAGGCTGGAGCGCCGCGGCCGAACGCGACGACGCGGACCTTCCTCTGGGTTGATCGAAGTGTGACGCGACGCATCAGTGGCCTCGACGGAGACAGCCGGCGGCCACGGAACGCCATCTGAGTCCGACGCGGGCCGCGATAGAGACTCACTGTCAGCTGCTAGCGGCCCCCAATTACTACGCCGCGTAGTCGCGCGTTTGACCGCGTGTCCGACTCCCGGCGAATTGACCTCCATTGATCGCTCCGACCTCCGATGATGCAACGGGGCGGACCGACCTGGGGAGAGATGATGACTCACCGCGTAGTCGGACGACGCAAGAAGTTCCTGCGGCGCCGCCTGACGATTGCCGGCGCTGCTCTGTCCGCCGGCGCCGCGATCCTGTTCGTCGCCGCCGTGCTGCCGGCATCCGCCCACATGGCTCTGCTGTCTGGCCGGACCGTGTGCAGCAACGGCGACCACGTGATCACGTGGTCGATTGGCAACGACTTTGACTTGCCGATGGCGATCACGTCCGCCACTGCGACAAAGGGCTCCGCTTCGTACGCGGTCACCGGATATAGCCCGACTGTTGGACCGGTCGGCACGACCTCGGCGGCCACGATCGTGCCCGGCAAAGTCACCGGCAGCATCACGCTGACCGTGAACGCGACGTGGACTGACGGATACGAGCGATCCGACTCGATGTCGATCGCACTCGTCGACACATGTGTCGACTCGAACGGGTCCACCACCACCACTGCCGCTCCAGTCTCGAGCACAAGCACGAGTGCACTCGTCTCAGGGCCGACCACAACCATCGAGGGACCCACCACTACGGCTGCGACGCCCACAACGGCCGCAACTCCGACCACGGTCGACCAGTTGGCATCGACAACGACGATACCGACCTCGACGAGCGTGGTTTCGCAAGGATCGACACTGTCACCGCCGACGACCCTGCCGCCCTCCGATACGAGGGGTAGTGACGACACACCACTTACCGCCGGTCGCGCTCCCGGTGGACCGAGTGGCCCGACCTCGTTGCCCTTCACCGGTAGTAGCGGTCTCGGGCCGCTCCTCGGCCTGGCGTCACTCATCCTCGGAGGTGTCGCACTGGCATACGGCTCCGCGCGTACCAGGCGAAGCCGCAGCTCCTGACAAGCCGCCTCGCACGCAAGCTGCAGGCGGGTAAGTGCGGCGTACGGAGCGGCTAACGAGCTCGTCGCGGCGGACTAGAGGGCGCCGTGACGAACGTCATGCCGTAAGACGCGTCGCCGAGACTCGAACACGGCAACATCGAACGGCTCGACCTGATCCTCGAAGCCGAGGACGACAGCACCAACCGGTACCGCTTCGACGACGGCCGTCTCCGTCGCCCACTGCACACCAAAACTCATCTCGAGCACCGCCGTGGTAGTGCTCACCTTGTCGCTGTGGCCGTGATGCATTGCTCACCTTCCGGTTCGCGTCCGTGCCGCCCACCGAGGCGCGCGCTGGCGTCTACCACACGGTATCGTTGTGCACGGCGTCCAAGCTTCGGCGGCGGTACCTCAGGCTTGATGCGCGGCGTCAATGAGATCCTCGACCGCGGGACGGTCATCGGGATCCGAAGATGCAAACGCATACATGACGCGGCCGTCGCGGCCGAGGACGAAGTCGCCTCCGAGTTGGAGGGTGTCCTCGGCCGGCCTCTGGAATCGCCGGCCCTTGCGCAAGAGCCGCGCGTACGCCCGCCACATCTTCGGTCCCCAGACCTTCCACACCGCCCCTCTACCGAGTCCGTAGGCGCGGTAGGCGGTTCGCTCCTCGTCGACGAGCAGGGTGAGCGGCGCGAGCCGGTCGCGCTGATACTCGGCGACGTACTCGGGCGCGCTGAACGCGATGACGACCACTTCCGCATCACCGAACTCGTCGAGGCGGTCGCGCACGGCGATCGCGTGTTCTTGGCAGGGCAGTCAGGCGAGGTGGCGGTGGAAGATCAGCACGACTGGCCGTCCTTCATGATCGGCCAGCCGCCAGCGGCTGCCGTCGTGTGCGGGTAGGTCGATCGGAGGTGCGACGTCACCGACGGAGATGGTCATCGGCCCTCAGCATGCCGTAGTGACGGGCTTCCTCGGGGCGGGTCGGTTCAGTGCCACGCACGCGCCTCCCGATTCGCCTTGACACTCCTACCCCGTAGGGGTATATTGAACCGATGGGCACCCAGGTCTTCACGGTCGCGGGCATGAGCTGCGAGCACTGCGTGCGGGCGGTGACCGCGGAGGTCTCGAAGGTGCCCGGCGTGCGGGCTGTCGACGTCGACCTGGGCTCGGGAGCGGTGACGGTGACGGCGGATCGCGAGTTGGGCGAGTCCGAGATGGCGGCCGCGGTCGAGGAGGCCGGCTACGAGCTGGTGCATCACGCGCGGGAGCAGCCTCGATGACGAGCAGCAAGGGATCGGCGACGGACGTGCTGGACCTGGACATTGTCGGCATGACCTGCGCGTCGTGCGCGGCACGCATCGAGAAGCGCCTCAACAAGATCGACGGTGTGCGCGCCAGCGTGAACTACGCAACCGAGCGCGCTCATGTCGTGCTGCCGACAGACGTGAACGCCGAAGATCTCATCGCGGAGGTCGCGGCGGCCGGATACCGCGCGCAGCTCCAGCAACCCACGGTCGTGCAGCGGCCCGATGAACGACTGGCAGCGCGAGACGCCGACGAAGAAGCGGCGCGCGCGTTGCAGATCCGGGTCGTCGTGTCGGCGGTCCTCGCCGCGCCCGTGCTGCTGCTGGCGATGGTGCCCGCCTTCCAATTCCGTAACTGGCAGTGGTTGAGCTTGACGCTCGCCGCGCCCGTGGTCGTGTGGGGCGGCGCGCCGTTCCACCGCGCCGCGTGGGCAAACCTGCGTCACCGTGCGGCGACGATGGACACGCTGATCTCCTTGGGGACGCTGGCCGCGTTCGGCTGGTCGTTGTACGCGCTGTTCTTCGGCGATGCCGGCATGCCTGGGATGAAGATGCATTTGACGTTCGGTGTCGCTCGTGGCGCGGGCCGCGACGAGATCTATCTCGAGGTCGCCGCGGCGGTGACCGTGTTCATCCTCGCCGGCCGTTACTTCGAGGCCCGGGCGAAGCGTCGCTCGGGAGCGGCGCTGCGCCAGTTGCTCGAACTCGGCGCGAAAGACGTCGCAGTGCTGCGTGATGGTGTCGAGTCGCGAGTGCCGATCGGCGAGCTGCGCGTCGGGGGGCTGTTCGTCGTCCGACCAGGGGAGAAGATCGCGACCGACGGTGTCGTAGACAACGGCACCTCCGCGATCGACGCATCGCTGCTCACCGGAGAGTCTGTGCCGCTCGAAGTTGGTTCCGGCGACGCAGTCACCGGGGCGACGGTCAACGTCAGTGGCCGTCTCATCGTGCGGGCAACGCGTATCGGCGACGACACCGCGCTCGCGCAGATCGCACGTCTGGTGACCGAGGCCCAGTCGGGGAAGGCACCCGTGCAGCGCCTGGCCGATCGGGTCTCCGCCGTGTTCGTCCCGATTGTGATCGCGCTCGCGGCCGTGACCCTGCTGGCGTGGCTGGCGCTCGGCGAGGGTGCGACGGCGGCGTTCACCGCCGCGGTCGCGGTGCTGATCATCGCGTGCCCGTGCGCGCTCGGTCTCGCGACGCCGACCGCGCTGTTGGTCGGCACGGGTCGGGGCGCGCAGCTGGGCATTCTGATCAAGGGCCCGGAGATCCTCGAATCGACCCGCGCGGTCGACACCGTCGTCCTCGACAAGACGGGCACGGTCACAACCGGGCACATGGCGCTGGTCGATGTCGTTGTCGGCGACGGAGAGGACATCGATACGGTGTTGCGTCTTGCCGGTGCGCTCGAGGACGCATCCGAGCATCCGATCGCGCGCGCGATCGCCGATGGCGCACGCGAGCGCACCGGGCAGCTGGCGCAGGCCGATGCGTTCACGAATCGCGAGGGTCTCGGTGTCGAGGGCGTGGTGGACGGCCGGTCCGTGTTGGTTGGACGTGAGCGGCTGCTGAGCGAGCGCGGCTTCGAGCTCCCGGCCGAGCTGCGCGATGCGCAGGATCGCGCCGAGGCACTCGGCCGCACGCCCGTCATGGCGGGATGGGACGAGCGCGTCCGCGCCGTCTTGATTGTCGCCGACACGATCAAGCCGACGAGCCCGGAAGCGATCGGACAGTTGCGTCGGCTCGGGCTGACGCCCGTACTCCTGACCGGCGACAACGAGCGTACGGCACGCGCGGTCGGGGCCGAGCTCGGCGTCGACGAGGTCATCGCCGACGTACTGCCCGCCGACAAGGTCGCAGTCGTCCGGAACCTGCAACGTGAAGGCAAAGTCGTCGCGATGGTCGGCGACGGTGTCAACGACGCAGCCGCCTTGGCGCAATCTGATCTCGGGATCGCGATGGGCACGGGGACCGACGTTGCCATCGAGGCGAGCGATCTGACCCTCGTGCGCGGCGACCTGCGCGCGGTTGCTGATGCCATCCGCCTTTCGCGCCGCACGCTCGCGACGATCAAGGGCAACTTGTTCTGGGCCTTCGCTTACAACGTGGCGGCCCTGCCGCTCGCCGTTGTCGGCCTGCTCAATCCGCTGATTGCGGGCGCAGCCATGGCGTTTTCGAGCGTCTTCGTCGTCTCGAACAGCCTGCGCCTGCGCCGGTTCCGTTCGGACGCGAGCAGCGCGCTCGTCACCGCCCCGTCGCCAAGCAACGAGACGACACCACAGGAGGACGTGTGCGCGGTTACGCCATGAACAAGGACGAATACCTGAAGCGGCTCCGGCGCATCGAAGGGCAGGTGCGCGGCTTGCAGCGGCTCATCGACGAGGACACCTACTGCATCGACATCCTCACCCAGATCAGTGCGGTCACCAAGGCGTTGCAGAGCGTGGCCGTCGGCCTGCTCGACGAGCACGTGCGCCATTGTGTGCGTGACGCGGCCGCGGAGAGCTCCGAACGCGCCGACGCGATGATCGAAGAAGCAACCCGTGCGATCGAACGGCTCGTGCGGGCATGACCGAGAGGAGTGCGGCGCGGTGAACGGCGATCCGGCCGAGGTGGAAGCGACGTTCGCGTTCGTGGACCTCGCGGGATTCAGCGCGTTGACCGAAGTCCATGGCGACAAGGACGCGGCCCTTTTGCTCGACCGTTTCGAGGACATGACGCTCGGCGCGCTGGGCGCCGGAGACCGGCTCGTAAAGATGATCGGTGATGCCGCGATGATCTGCTTTGCCGGGCCTCACGACGCGGTCGCCGGGATGAAGCGGCTGATCGAGGCGTGTATGCGTGAGCCCAGCTTCCCGATTCCGCGTGCCGGTCTCCATCATGGAGTCGCGCTGGAGCGCGCAGGGGACTTCGTCGGAAACTCGGTGAACCTGGCGGCGCGCGTCGCGAGCAAAGCAGCCGGTGGTCGCACGCTGGCGACCGCGCTGGTCGCGGCCGCGGCGCGTTCGGCCGGGCTCGACGTCATCGACCTCGGCTGCTTCGACCTGCACAACCTCTCCGCACCCGTGGAGCTCTTCGAGATCGAGTTGTACGCGGCCTCCGATGGGATTGCGATCGATCCCGTCTGCCGGATGCAGGTATCGCGCTCTCATGCGGCCGGACAGTTGCGCCACGATGAGACCGAGTACTGGTTCTGCAGCCTGGCGTGCGCGGCATCCTTCGCGCTCGAGCCGGCGCGATACGCGCATGCCCCCGAGCTCGGGAGCTGACCATGCCGACGATGTCGAGCATCGAATCCGCCTTCTGCCGCAGCGCCCCGTGGCGGATGCTCACCCGGCGCATCGTCATGCCGTGGGCGCTGCAAGGACTGACGCCCGAGCGGCACGTGCTCGAGATCGGCGCCCGGGAGCGGGGCGATGGCCGCCGAGCCGCTGACGGCACCCGACATGCGGATGACGGTCACGGATTTCGACCCCAAGATGATCGACGCGGCGCGTGACCGTCTCGCGAGCTTCGGAGGCCGTGCCGTCGTCCGCCAAGCCGATGCGTCCGCGCTCCCGCGAGCCCGAGATCTTCGACACCATGGTGAGCTTCATCATGTTGCACCACACCGTTGCGTGGGAGGCCGTGCTCGCCGAGAGCGCTCGTGTGCTGCGCCCGGGCGGTCGACTCGTCGGCTACGACCTGTTGTCGACCGTGCCGGCACGGCTGCTGCATCGCCTCGAAGGCCAGCCGTACCTGCGTATCGTGACGATGAACGAGTTCCGACGCACGATGTCGGTGTTGCCCTTCGAGCACGTCGTCCTGCGAAAATGTTTGGCCGGACTGGCAGTGCAGTTCAGTGCCCGGCGCGCGCTCCGCGCCGCCGACGAGTCCCGCGACCCGTCAGTCCGAGGTGTCGACGCCGTTACTTGAGCAGTGCAGCGTGGGCCTGCTGGTTGGCCCACAACGCGGCAACTGGCAGCGCGAGCGCGAGCCGGAGCACGCGCGGCGAAGCAAGCGTCACCGCGTACCAGCGCCCAGTGAACCGGCCGAACACCCATCGGAGCATAATGAGCGCAGCGAAAATGGCGAGCGCGAAGGCCGCGGGGTTGTAACGCCATGTCGCCGCCACATTGCCCCGCGCGAGAAGGCGGACCGCGCGGGTCATTCCGCAGAGCGGGTCCATGATGCCGAACCGGTGGAGCGGGCCGTGCAGGGAAGTCGGAGGCAGCCCGAGCAGCGCGAGCGCGACCGCGCCTACGAGACCGAGCGCGACGAGCCGGCTCACGACGGCATAACGGTCGCGGGATTCCTCGGCGACGTGCACCCACACATTGTGCACGACCGCGGTCCACTTGCACGAGGCAAAGTACGACACGATGTAGGAGATCGGCTACGCTGCCGGTCATGGACGCTGCGCGACCACAGGCCGCGTTGCGCGACGCGCTGCGTCGGTTCGGCCTCGCCGACTGGATTCGTGTGGTCGGCAGTGCGATCTTGTTCGCGGCTGTGATCGCGGTGCCGACCCGGCTCGTGCCGAACGGCTGGTTCCGGCGGATGACGCCGACGCGACCGCAGGACTACGCCTTCCTGGCCGTCGCGTCGATCCTCGCCGGCCTCGTCATTGGCCTTCATCATCTCGCTGCCCGTGGGCCGCAACGAGCATTCGTCGCGGGCGGGCTTGGGACGTTCCTCGCGGTCGGCTGCCCCGTGTGCAACAAGGTGGTCGTCGCGCTCATCGGCGTTGCCGGCGCGACCGGGGTGTTCGCGCCCCTCCAGCCCGTTATCGGCCTCGGCTCCATCGCGCTGCTCGCGTGGGCCGTGCATCGCACAGCCCGGGCGGCGACGAGTACGACGTGCAGCCTGGTCTGAACCGAGCAGGCTCAATGATGGCCGTCGCCGCCCGACATGCCACGCATCATCACGGCCATCATCACCGTGCAGGCGATCGCCGCGACCAGGAAGCCCGAGCCGACAACACCCGTCGCCACGAGCGCGACTGCGATCACCAGCATCGGGATACAGCAAGCGATCATCATCCACCCGTGGCCGCCTTTGCGGTGACCGCTGGAGTCGTGTGTCGGCGGCCGTTCGTCCTGGTCGTAGGTCATGTTCGGCTCCTCAGAGACGGCGGCACGTAGCCGAGCTTGTTGTACAGCGGGCAGTGCCCGAGCGCGCCGGTGATCGCCAGGTCGGCCCCGGCGGCCGCGAGCAGCAACTCGAGCACGACCGCGAGGATCGAGCCGGCGCCGACGAGCAGCACGATGGCAGTCGCGATGGCCGCGATGCCCAGGACGACCCGGCCGATCCGCTCCGCGGGCGTGATGTTGACGGGCCACCGGCGGTTCGTTGCTTGCACGGTGTAGTTCATATTTGTCTCCGTTGTCTCGCGAATCAGCATCTACGACATATTGTCGTTGCCGAGATCGGCGCGGGACGCAGGCGGAAGCCTCTGCGCGGCCGGGACTTCCGTCGTCTTCCCCGCGGGGCCCGTTCTCGCGCAGGACCTCCGGCTCGGCCACTATGACTCTACGACGGGCCGTAGTAGCGGGGCAGAGTGGGGATCGGGTCCGGAACCGGTCTGCCGGTCGGAGGGAGGTGGCGCCGATGATGGAGCACACGCCTCGGTCCCGGCTCGAGGCAGCCGGCCCGCGCATCCTGATGGCCGCGAGCCTTGTGACGTTCGTCATTGCGACGGTCGCACTGATCGCGATGGCTGCGAACCCGTCGTGATCTCCCTCGTCGGTGCCGCGGTTCTGATCTCCTGCGGGATCTCATGCGTGTGGGCGAGGCGCGTAAGCGTTGGTCAAGCTCGCTCACTCGAGCGCACAATTCGTACGCTCGCCGAGTCGCGCGACGTGGCGAAGAACTTGGGACTCGCGGCCGCGGCCGAGTCCGGCAGCGAGCACCCGCTCAGCAGGCCATCGTCCGGCGGGTGCAGATGTCCGGTGCCGCGCTCCCGCCGGCCGACAGCTTCGAAGCGATCGTCGGTCAGGGCGTCCGTGCGCGCGCCGACGGGCACGATCTGCTCGTCGGCAACCGACGTCTCATGGGAGCCTCACGCGTGGCAATCGACGCGGACGCTGAAACGCAGATAGCGGCGTTCGAAGCGCAAGGCAAGACGGTCGTCATCGTCGCTACCGATGGCGCGCTTGCCGGCGCGATCGCCGTCGCCGACACGCTGAAGGAAAACGCCGCAGAGGCGATCGATGACCTGCGCGCACAAGGGGTCGAGGTGGTGATCCTGACCGGTGACAACGAGCGAACGGCGGCCGCGATTGGCACGGAGCTTGGCGTCGCGCGCGTGATCGCGAATGTGCTCCCCGAGGACAAAGCCATGGAGGTGCAGCGTCTCCGGGACGTCGGCGCGGTCGTCGCGATGGTGGGCGACGGCGTCAACGACGCGCCCGCCCTTGCGACTGCCGACATCGGGATCGCGATCGGCTCCGGTTCCGACGTCGCGAAGGAGACCGGCGGGATCGTGCTCGTAAAGGATGACCTGCGAGATGTCGTCACGGGAATCCGGCTCAGCCGGGCGACGATGCGCAAGATTCACCAAAACCTGTTTGGGCCTTCGGCTATAACAGCGCCGCGATTCCCGTCGCTGCGTTGGGGCTGTTGAACCCGATCATTGCCGCGGCGGCCATGGCGCTTTCGAGCCTGTCGGTGATCGCGAATTCGGCGACACTGAAGCGTCTCGCCGTTAGCCGCATCGGCAGCACACCTCGCGATGACGCGGCTGTGCCGCCGCCCATCGACCCGACGCGATTCCGGCGTCCTAACTACGACGGCAAATGGTTGCAAGTTCGCGCCGAAAACGGGAGGACCCATGAAAGGCGGACCGCGGTTGTGGCGATCACCGGGACGGTCGTCGCGGCGCTTGTCTTCGCGGCGTGTGGCAGCGGAAAGAGCAGCTCGCCGACCTCGGCGTCATCCAAGAACACGTTCGTGCTCAGCGAGTTCACGATCATCCCACCTACGAACGCTCTGCACTCGGGCCGCGTCACGATTACTGCGAACAACGTCGGTGGAGAGGTGCACGAGCTCGTGCTTGTGCGAGGCGCGAGCGCGGACGCTCTTCCAAGGAAATCGGACGGTTCGGTCGACGAAGACAAGATCTCGGAGGACGACAAAGCCGGCGAGATCGAGGACGTTGCGGGACGCTCGCACCAGAGCAAGGCCTTCGACCTCTCGGCCGGGACCTACGTCGCGTTCTGCAACATCGTCGACACCATGATGGGTTCGAGCGGCTCCTCGATGATGAACGGGAGCTCCGGCATGATGAGTGGTTCGGGCGTGGGGCACATCCACTTCGCCGAGGGAATGCACGTGACATTCACGGTGAAGTAACCGGTGACGAGGCGGCTGGCCCACAGTTCGAAACACAGAATCAGTTGCTGCAGTGAGTCTTGAAGCTCGTGATGCCGTTCCCTGCGTCCGGGCTCACCGTCGGGCCAAGGATGCGGGTGAGTGCGTCCAGCAGGGGAGGATCGTTCTGTAGCACGAGCACGATGATCCGGCCGCGTGCGTAGAAGTGCGGCGGCCCGATCCATTCCGCGATCGTGAACGAGCCGTGGCCGTTTCCGACGCGTGAGCCGTCGGGGCTGATCGTCTTTGAGACGGCGAGTCGAGACGCGCGGTTCGAATACTCGTACACGCGTACTTCGGTACCGTTCACGCACAGCAACTGTGCGTCGGTGCTGAGTGGATTGCCTGATGCGGTCCCGGTCGTGGATACCTTCATTCCAGCGTCCGCAAGGTCATGGACAAGGTTCGCAGCGCCGTAACGTGCATCGTCGGTCGTCGCCGGGGTAGTCCGACCGTTTGTGACGGTTGGACCGACCGAGACGCGGGGCGGGCCGTCGTCGCCTCGTGTCAGCGCGAATGCGCCGAGGAGCGCGGCGGTCGTGAGCGCGACGCCGCTCGCGATACGCCCCGTCCGCCGCCGATGGCGGTGGCGCCTTGCACGGCGCTCGATGGCGTCGAGCTCTGGGGGAGAAGCCACGGGCGACTCGAGGGCGCGGGCGACGCGTTCGTTGAGGTCACTCATTGGCGGCCTCCTTCAAGGACACTCCGTCGTCGTTGACGGCGACCGCTAACCGTCGGTATGCGGTTCGAAGTGTGGAGGACACGGTCCCTCGAGCCACGTGCATCACCTCGGCGATCTCGTGCTCTGTCAGCTGACCGACGTGTCGCAAGAGCACTGCAGTCCGCTGACGCAGGGGCAGCTCCGCGAAAGCAGCCAAAGTTCGCCCGAGGGCCCGAGTATGTCCTCGTGTCGCGGTCTTCCGATGAGACGTCGCTCCAATGCCCGCCGCCGGGCACGACGTCGTACAACGTTGAGCGCCACTTGATACGTCCAACCGCTGGGGGATGCCATCTGCGAGACTCGGTCCCAGCGCTCGAAGGCGCGTGCCAGCGCCTCGTCGGCCGCATCGCGAGCGAGATCTACCTCGCCGACAGTCGCCGCCAACAGTGTGATCAACCGCGGGTGTACCTCGCGGTACCACGTTTCGAAATCCAGCGGCCCGTCCGTGCTCACACAGCATGTGTAAGTCATGAACGCCAGAAATTGCAGATCCGTGGTCAGATCACGGCTGCACGTCGATGATCATCGTCACGGGCGAGGACAGATAGTGCGCGACGGGATCGTTCCCTGCGAAGTGCACAGGCACTCGTCGAACGCGTACCGCACCGCCGAAGAAGGCCGGCGGATGCGCCGGGTGCGGGCAGGACCCGGCGCATCCGCACGACTTGTGTTGCCGCGAGGATCTCCGCCCTTACTCCCGAGTTGTCATCCCGGGCGCACCGCGTACTGGAATCCCTCGCGGAAAACGGGTTGCAGCTTTACGAAGTCGCCGGTGTGGGTCGCGGAGACGGTCATGCCGCCGCCGACGTACATGCCGACGTGGTGGTGGTCGGGGTAGTAGATGACGAGATCGCCGGGCTGCATCGCGTTGTCGGGGACGCGAGGGAACATGTTGCCTTGGGCGATCGAGCCGTGAGGCATGGAGACGCCGGATTGCGCCCACGCCATCATGGTCAGTCCGGAACAGTCGTAGGAATCGGGTCCCACGCCGGCGTAGCGGTAGGGCTTGCCGAGCTGTGCGTTCGCATAGGCGACCGCTGCAGCTGCGCCGCCCGACGGCGCAGGCGTGTTCGGAACGGCAGGCCCGACAAGTCCGACCGCGGGCGCAGGGCTCGGCCCGGTAGTCGCGCTCGAAGTGTCGGGCGCCGGTCGAGGCGCGGCCGCGCGGAGCTGGGCGAGCCGGGCGTCGCTCTGGGCTTTTTCAGCGGCGGCCTTGCGCGCTTGGTCTTGTTGGATCAGCGTTGCGATCTCGCCGTTGACTTGCGCGAGAAGCTGCGCCTGTTTGGCATTCGCCGCCTCGACGTCGTTTTGCCGAGCGTCGATCGCGTCGATTTCGTCCTGCGCGCGTTTGCGTGCTTTCTCGAGCTGAGTCTGTGTCGAGCGCAGGTCTTCACGGGCTCCCGCGAGCCGCTGGAGCAGCAGCAGGTCTCGGTCGGCGGTGGAGGACGCGTACCTGGCGCGAGTTCCGGCCTCGTTCAGGCTCGACATGTCGATCAAGCTGAGTGGCGTTTCTGCCCCGGCGTCGACATACATGGCAATGACACGCTTGCCGACGATGCCGCGGATGCGCTCAGTCTCCGCCTGCGCGCTTGCAACCCGGTCCTCGACGTGTGCGATGTTCGTCGTCGCGTCGTCGAGTCGAAGCTTCGCTTCGTCATAGTGCTCCGCGAACATCGAGATCTTCTCGCCGTTCGCTTCGATGTCTCGTTGCAGCTTCGTGGCCTGCGCCCTTTTGTCGTCGACCGGCGAGGCGCCGGCGGTCGCGACACTGAGCAGGCTGACGATGAGCGCGATACCCATCCCGGCAGCCGCCAGGCGAGCGAATCGGTGCTTCATGGGGACTCTCTCTGGGCTGGAGCCGGTCGTGGGTCCTTGCGGAGCGCTGGTTCGCGCCGTTCTCGAGTTGGTACGCGGGAGCTGTACCGACGCGAAGGCTACGACAGTAAGTCGTAGGTCACGCGTTTCTCCAGTCGTCGGGGCAGTGCGCGCGCAGAGTGTCGGGAACGCGCCTTACGCGCCTGAGTGGCGGCCGCGCTTGGCCGGGCGGTACTACGACGTAGCGTAGTATTCAAGTGCGCGTGAGGCCGAGGGGCTGCCAGTGACCAGCAGTGATCCGGAACTAGCGTGCGCTCGCTTCATCGTGCTTGCAGCTGTCGCCGTGGCCGCAACGCTTGTCGCGTCGTGTCAGGGCACCAGTCGCGCGGCTGGCGTCACCGGCCTTCCCTCTCGCAAGGTCACGGCAGGCAGTGTTGAGGTAACAGTGACACCACGCACACTCAATAGCGTCGTTGCGCGTTTCGACGTCTCGCTCGATGCCCGTTCGGGAACGCTCGACGCTGACCTCGCCGAGTCCTCCATACTCACTGTCGGCGGTCGCACGTGGGGGCACGTGCACTGGAAGGGTGACGCGCCGGGTGGGAGTCATCGCGCCGGCTCATTGCGCTTCGACCCGGGCGGACCTCCTACTGGCCCGGTCCGTCTCGTCATCGGCGGACTTCCGGGGACAGCGATTGTGGAGTGGCGAAGGTGAGCCGCCTCGTGGCCCGTCAGCGAGCGATCGAGGTGGTTGTTGTCGTCGTGAGCGTTCCTCTCCTCGCTTCGGTCGTGTTTCGTAAGGCGGTGCTCGGGCTGGGAATTGTCGTGGGAGCACTGTTGGTCGCCGGGGTTGCTGCGGCTGTCACAAGCGGTGCCCGACCGCGTCGCAACGACGATCCGTCCGGAAACGGCTCCAGTTAGGGATGATTGATGATGGGCCTGTATCGGGAGCGACCGTGGCCTCGCCGATCGGGCACAATCGGCGCCAACATCTCGCGGTGCCGCCGAGATCGGCGGGAGGAGTACCAGTGAACGACCGGCGCCTGACAGGCGAACTGGAACATGAAGTTCTGAGCGCGCTCTGGACGATGGACGAGGCCGCGACGCCCGCCGAGGTTCTGGACGCGTTGGATTCCGATCTTGCATACACGACGATCATGACGATTCTCACGAGGCTGTGGCAGAAGGAGCTTGTAACCCGCGAGCGCCGAGGGCGGGCGTACGCGTATGCCCCGGCAGTCACCGAGGCGGAGCTCACTGCGCAGCGCATGCAAGCGATATTGGCGGAGGCGTCGGATCGCAAAGCTGCGCTGAGTGGCTTTGCCCGTTCCCTTTCGGCGCGGGAGGCCCGGGCGCTCAAGGCTGCGCTCGACGCCGATGACCGGCGGAGGCGTTGACATGCGGGGCGCGGTCTTTGTTGCTGTTGGTGTGGCGTGTGGGAGCGCCGCAGTTGCCTTTCTGATCTCGCGCCACATTCGGCCCTCGACCGCAGCCCGCGCCATCACCATGCTGGCGGTTGTGTCGGCGCTCTCTACGCTGTGGACGCTGCTGCTGGTTGCGAGCGCGAACATCGTGCAACTGCACGGTGTGGCCGAACGGTTGTCTTGGTGCAGCAAGCTGCTGATCGCGCATCGGGGCACGATGTCGCCATTCGGAGTGGGGGCGATCGTCGCCCTCGTAGCGATCGCGTTCTCGGCAATGCGCGTCTTCGTGCGTCAGCGTCGCCTTCGGGCGCCGACGGGCCAGACCGACCTCGCGATTGTGCGGTCCGACGTTCCGACCGCCTTCGCGCTTCCCGGCCAGCTCGGTCATCACGGTCAAGTTGTGGTCTCGACTGGGATGTTGCGATCGCTTGCACCAGAGGAACGGCGCGCGTTGTTGGCGCATGAACGTGCGCACCTGCGCTGCCACCACCACCGGTTCGTGCGGCTCACGCAGCTCGCGGGCGCTGCGGTTCCATGGCTCATGCCGCTGTACCGGCGGGTTCGATATGCGACCGAACGCTGGGCCGACGAGGAGGCCGTGCGTGAGGTCGGCAGCCGTGCGGTCGTAGCACGGGCGATCGCCCGCGCGGCGCTGGCGCAGACAGGCGGCGTAGAGGCCGCGCTTGGGATTGCGGACACCGGTGTCGTGCAACGGGTCGAATCGCTGCTCAGCGACGTGCGGCCAACGTCCCGATGCTTGGAGATTGGTGCCGTGAGCGCGGTGCTCGTCGCGATCGCGGGTCTTGGAACGTCGCTGTTGCTGGTCGAGCCGTGGGCGGCGGATCTTCTCGGTCTGTGTCACTGATGGGCTCGGCGTGTGCGGGCCGGTCCGGACAATGGGCGTCCGGTAGCCATTGACCGTCGACGACCTTGCGACGCTGATCGGGGAGTCGGCGGAGGTCGTCCGGCTCTGGCAAGAGCTCGGTTTGCTTTCGTGTGAGACAGAACTCGTCGAGATCGATGTCCATCGAGCGCATCGCAGCCATCGTCGCGTTCACGGACGACGAGTTGTTTTATGACGACGACATCGCGATGTTGCGGATGGCGCGGGTCGCGCTTGAGGTGGGGTTCCCTGAGGATGCGCTCTCGCAACTGATGCGTGTGTATGTGGATGCGCTGCGGCGAGTCGCCGAAGCGGAGAACCGACTGTTTCACATGCATGTTCACGAGCGACTTCGGGCTGACGGTGTCGCCGGTGCAGACCTCGTCGCGGCAACCCAGGCTGCCGCCGGACCTCTGCTGCCGGTGCTTGAACCCGCGCTTCTGTACTTTCACCGGAAGGCGTTCGAGGCGGCGTTGCGCGAGGACTTGCTGCTTCATCTCCGCGAGGAAATGGGATCACCTGCGGACGAAATCGGCCGTGTCCCGGTTGCCATTCTCTTCGTCGACCTCGCGTCGTTTACACCGCTGACCGAGGCGATGGGGGATGCGGCCGCGGCCGAGGTCGTCGATCGTTTCTCTGCGCTCGTGCGTGACGCTTGTCGTCGCCATGAGGGCCGCGTCGTCAAACAGATCGGCGACGAGTTCATGTTGTTGTTCCCCGACACCCGCGCGCTGCTGCGAGCGGGTCTGGATGTACGTGCGCAGACCGCGCACAAAGGGCACTTCCCTGGTGTGCGGCTCGGTGGGCATGCCGGGTTCGCTCTCTACCGGGAAGGTGACTACGTCGGCGCGGATGTGAACCTCGCGGCTCGTGTCGTGGGCGAAGCGGGCCGGGGACAATTCTTCGTCACGGCCGGTATTGCACCAGGACACTCGGACCAGACGGACGTGCAGCTGACCTCGCTCGGCGCTCGCAAGCTGAAAGGAATCGCCGAAGAGGTCGAGCTGTTCGCGGTTGCGCCTGAGCTCGAACGGAGCGACCGGGACGTGGACCCGGTATGCGGCATGGAGCTCGCGCCGGATACGGAGACCGCGCGCTTGTCATGGCGGGGGAGGGATGTCGCCTTCTGCTCCCAGACGTGCCTGCAACGCTTCGTCGCGGACCCGGAGCGTTACGACCCCGGGCGATAACCCCAGTGCCATGGCTCTCGCGGTGTGTCTTCCGCGAAGCCGTACCTCCAGGCGTTGTCGCCTAGCCATGCCTGTCCGCGGGCATCGACGTCGACGTCGACGGCCAAGCCCCAGCCGTGATTGCTCGTCCCGGGCGCGGCCGCCAGTCCACCGTTGCTGTACAGCCCCTTGCGACGGGCGAGGTCCACCTGCGCGTCGAAGGAGCGATACGAATCGGCGACGCCGACGTTCACGCCGGCGGCGGCCGCGTCGGTGCGCATGCGCGCGAATGCGGTCGCCGCGTCACGCGCGAGTCGGTGCTCGCCGACGCCGATCGGCGCGAGAGCGTCGGGGGGTATGCGACCATTCCCATAGCGGCGCAGCTCATCGGGCACCCGCATCGTCCCGTATTCGCCCGGCCGCTTCCGCTCGGCCGGCGTCAGACCACTTGCGCCACCAACTGCGGTTGCGTCCTTGAGTACCGACGCGAAGGTCGGGGTGGACGAAGGCGCTCCCGCGGCACCCGCCGAAGACGCGGGCGCGCCGACCGGCGCAGCGGGACGCGCGAAATGCGATTGGATATCTGCGATCCGCGCCTGAACGGCAGCGATCCCCTCGAGCATGGCCGCCCACTCTCCTTGACGACCTATCGGCCGGCACAGGCGAAATGAGAGACGTTGCCCGTCAGCAGTGCGCTCGCACAGTCGGATACGGGTCGATCTTCACGCCGTTGGGGCCGCCGAGGCGGATCTCGAAGTGCACGTGGGGCGAACCACCATCGGCGTTGCCACTCGAACCGTTGTGCGCGATCAGTTCGCCGGCAGCCACGCTGCGCCCTCCGCCGACGTAATCGTTGAGGTGCGCGTAGTAGTAGGTCGTCCCATCGGCGCCAGTGACATACGCAGCATTCCCGCCGAGAGGATCACCCTGGAAGAACACCGAACCTGCAACGACCGCGACTACCGGCGTGCCTTGCGCGGCGAACATGTCGGTGCCCTTATGCGTCCGTCCGCCGGAGCGCGGCGCCCCCCACGAGTCGGTGAACGACACAGCACCCTGGACGGGACAGACCCAGCTGCCGCTCCCGATCATCTGGCCCGGGCCGCCACCACCATCGCTCGTGGGTGGCGCCGGTGACGAAGCGTCGGGCGGCGGGGTCGGCGCCGGTTGGGCCGTTTGGACTTGTTGCGCGGCACGAGCACGGGTCGCCACCTGCGCCTGCCGGAGCAATGCCGCGTATTCGTTGGCTCGCCGCTCGCGCTCAAGCCGCGCGCGCAGCTCTGCCTGGGCTTGTGTCGCCCTAGCGAGGGCCGCCTGCAGCTCGATCTGCTGCTTCTCGAGGTCTGCGATTGTCTTGCGCTGCTGTCCGAGCTCTTTGTCGAGTGTCGCCTCCGCGCGATGCAGATCGTCAGTAGCGGCTCCGAGCCGCCTGATCGCCAGGTTGCTCTCGGCGTTCGCGTGGTCGAACAGCTCCGCACGACGCGCGGCTTCCAGCACATCACCGTCGTTGACGTCGAGCAGTTCACCGAACGGTGTCGGCGAGCTCTTGTAGAGGAGCACTGCGCGCTGGCGAACAATCCACGTGAGATGTTGCTGTTCTTCGCGTAGGGCTGCAATCGCCGTGCGTGTGCGATCTGCGTCGTGTTCGAGCTCGCCCAACCGCGTCTGCGCGGTATCGAACTTTGTCGCGGCCTCGTCGGCGGCGTTTTGGGCAGCCGTGATCTCGGCCTGCGCTTCGGCAAGGGCATCGGCGGCGCCCGTCGGTGTCTGGGGAAGTCCGAAGGTGAGAGCGCTGATCACGCCGAGGACGACGCCGCATTGGGCGGGGCGGAAGTATCGACGCTTATGCACGCTCGGTGATCGAGGGTAACCGGTCATGCATCGACCGACGATGGATGGTCTCTCGTCATGTGATCGTGACCGACATCTTCATGCCCGATGCGTAGTGGCCCTCTTCGTGGCATCCGATGATCAGCGCGCCCGGCGCCCCGAAGGTGTAGCGGAGGCGCTTGGTCTTCCCGGCGTCCACCGTCACCGAACTCTCCGCGCCATGGCCATCGTGACCTCCGCCGCCCCCGTCCGCCATTTCCATCTCATGCGCGTCTTGAGCGGCGGGATCTCCGATGTATGCCTCGTGCGTTGCCCCGTCGTCGTTCGTGAACCGAAACTCGATCGTCTCGCCTGATCGAACTGACAGCGACGCGGGCTCGAACGCAGTGGCTCGCATTGTGATGCTCACGGTTCGGTCCGCCTTCGGACCTGATTTCGACCCGCAGGCCGCCGCGCCGAGCATCACGCAGATGGCGAGCGCGCAGAGGACCAGACGCGAGCGGATCACACGAGCTCCTTCCTGTACGGGATTGGTCGCCGGTGACGAGGCTAGCGTCGCAACTACGAAATGTCGTAGTTGACGATACGTGAGGTTCCTCGCGCGCTGTGGCGCGCGTACCGTCTTCGCATCACACAACTCTCATCCAATGCTGATGCAGCGTCGTTGTGCGTCGTGGTCGATATGCGTACGGTGCCAACAGCATTTTGACCAGGGGGAACATCGTGGATCGACGCCCGCGCGCTCGCATGCTGACCGTTGCTCTTGTCGCGTTGCTGTCGCTCGTGGGTACCGCGTGTGCCCAGTTGAAGGGTCTGGGCACGGTTGATACGTCGCAGACGGTCAGCGCGGTATTTCGTCTCGGACCGTTCAATCTCGCGGCGATGGACACTCCTGGCTTCGAGAGCAACGCGACGCAAGGGAACATCCCTCGGCCGGCGGGCACGCTCGGCATTAAGTCGATGAAGTTCGATTTGGTTGATCAGAACGGCGCCCCGATCGGGAAGCATGACGTGCATTTGCATCATGTGCTCTTGATGAGCTCGGCCCACGATGACATCTTGTGCCCGGGTCGCAACGAGCGGTTCGGTGGTTCGGGCGCCGAGCGGACCCCGATCGATCTCTGGAGCGATTACGCCTATCTCGTCGGTGCGGGCGATCGCTGGAACGCGTTGTGGCACATCATGAACGAGACTGAAACCGCCCGCACGGTCTACATCCAGTACACGATCGGCTACATCACTGGGTTGACCGCGCAGAACTCCCGGCCGGTCACGCCCTACTTCCAAGACGTCACGGGCTGCAACGCCGGCTCGGTGTTCGACGTGCCCGGCAACGGCGGGCCGAACAGTGTCTTCACCAAGTCCCGCACCTGGACCGCCCCGCAGAACGGGGTCGCGATCTCCACGGGCGCGCACATGCACGACGGCGGCATCGACCAAACACTGAAGAAAACCTCGACCGGTCGGGTGGCGTGCACGTCGGTCGTCTCGTATCACGAGAACCCAAGACACATCGACAAGATCACGCCGTGTCGTCTCCACCACACTGTGACAGCTGGTCAGCAATACACGCTCACGTCTCGTTACGAGAACGCCGCACCGCTCCAAGACGTGATGGGTATCAACATCACCTACGTCTGGCACGGCACTCCGCCCTCGTAGTCACGCCGCTTACGTGCGCGCTGGTTCGGAAGTGGAGTGAGCCTGAGCGCGCGTTGCTGGTGTGTCCTGCTTCGTCAACGCGAACCGGACCACGAAACCGTGTCCCGCCTCCCGGATCTCTGCGTCTACCGGCAGTGCGGCCACGCGAGTGTGCAGCTCGGTGTTGCGCATCGGACGTGCTTCGGAGCGGTCGAGCCAATGGGTCAGCCGTGTCGTCGTGCTGTCCAACAGGTCGTAGCCGAGGACGATGCCGCCCGGGCGGACCACGCGTACGGCTTCGCCGATTGCGGCTTCCCAGTTGATGACGTGGTGCAACATGATGAACGACAGGACCGCGTCGAAGCGATCGTCGGCAGCTGTGTTGCGTCGACCTGCTCGACGTGCACGCGATCACCGAACGGCGCGAGGCGGCTGCGAGCAGCCTCGACCATGCCCGCGTCATAGTCCGTGACGGTGAGGGTGATGTCCGGCGCGTGACGTAGCAGCGCCTCTCCCATCGCGCCGTTGCCGCCGCCAATCTCGAGTACGGACCCGCGCAGTTCCCGCTGCTGCAGCGCCCACGGGAGCATGGCGCGCTGGGTGAATCGTCGCCAGAGCCCGCTGCGACAGAACGCCTGCTCAACCCGCGACATCGACGGCACGGCGACCTCCTCAGCGCGGCCTCCAGCGATTGTTACCCCATCGCGTCACCTATTTTTCTTTCACGGTGTCTGGGTCTCGGTTCGCACCCTGGATGAGCAACTCGAGGAACGTCTCGAAGAGACGGGGATGCTTCGTGCCGCACGTTGCGGCGTGTTGCCACAGCCCCTGGTTCGCGGCGTAGACAATGGCGGCGAAGTCCTCGACCGGTATGTCGATGCTGGCGTGCGCGTCAGCGAGTCGGTCTGCGACGAAGCGGGTGATCAGTTGCTCGGTCCGGGATTCGAACTCGGCGAACGCCTTCGCGACCTCCTTGTCGCGCAGGGCGCGGAGGCGGAACTCCAGCGCGAGCGTGAGCATCCCGCGGTTGGCGAGTTCGTACTCGGCCCACACCTTCGCGATCGCGGTGGCGCCGGGACGATGCTCCTTCGCATCGTCCAGGAGGCGGGCGTAGGCGTCGAACAGCCGTTGATTGTGGCGCTCCATGACTGCCAGGAAAAGCTGTTGTCGGTTCCCGAAGTTCGAGTAGATGGCGCCCTTAGTGAAGCCGGCCGCTTCGCCGATGTCATCGAGCGCGGCCGCCTCGAAGCCGCGCTGCGCAAACACCGTTTCGGCGGCGTCGAGCAGCGCGTTGCGGGTCAGTTCACGACGACGCTCGGGCGTCAGCCGTTCGGTTGCCATGAGAAAGCTCCGTTGACATTCATATTCGTCATCGTATACTACATTCGCAAACGAATCTAAGATTCATTCGCGAATGAGACGCCCGTGAAAGGGGGATCGCAATGAATGGCACGAGCACCGGCCGCCTGATCCGACCTGGGACGGCGGACACCTACGAATTCGGCGACCTCGCCTTTCGCACGGTGGCCCCGAGCGTCTTCGGAGCGTCGATGTCGCTGTTCGAAGCCGAGCTCGCGCCCGGCACGCTGTCGGGTCCGTTGCACATTCACGAACGGGAGGATGCTGTCTCCTACGTGCTGGAGGGCTGCTTGACGTTCCAGGTCGGCGACGAGATCCTCGAAGCGCCGGCCGGCACCGCAGTCATTCAGCCTCGCGGGGTGCAACACACCTTCTGGAACGCGAGCGCGCACCCGGCGCGGGCGCTCGACGTAGTGATACCCGGCGGCTTGGAGCGCTTTTACGAAGACGTCGCCGCCACGATCGCCGGCGAACCGGACGCGCTCGAGCGCGTTGGCGCGATGGAGGAACGCTTCGGCATTCGGATGGACTGGAGCAGCCTCCCGATGTTGCTCGAGCGCCATGACCTTCGGCCGGCAGCAAGTTAGGCACGGATAGACCGAGCAGATGGCGACCACGAAGACGACGCTCCGGCACCCGGTCTTCGCGCGCATTTACCAACGCGTCGCGGCGGCGGGCGAGGAGGCTGGCGCGGCCGAACACCGCGACCGCGTGCTCGCCGGCTTGCAGGGCCGGGTGGTCGAGGTGGGCGCCGGGAATGGGTTGAACTTCGCGCACTATCCCGTGACGGTGGAAGAAGTCATCGCGGTCGAACCCGAGCCGTATCTGCGGGCACGAGCTGGCGAAGCGGCCCAGCGTGCCGCGGTGGCGGTACGGGTTGTCGACGGCACCGCCGACGCGTTGCCGTTGCCGGACGCCTCGGTCGATGCCGGCGTCGCGTCGTTAGTGCTGTGCTCGGTGCCCGACCAGTCCGTCGCGCTCCGCGAGTTGCACCGAGTGATTCGTCCCGGTGGCGAGCTCCGCTTCTACGAGCACGTCGCAGCCGACGATCCTCGGTGGGCACGCTTCCAAAGACGCGCCGATCCGATCTGGGCGCGCTGCGGAGGCGGCTGCCATCTCACCCGACACACCGGCGACGCCATTCGCGCCGCTGGCTTTCACATAGAGGAATGCGAACGATTCCTCTTCCAGCCGTGCTGGGTGGCCAAGCTCGCGGCCCCCCACATTCTCGGCCGCGCCACTCGAGGGGCGTGAACCGGCGTTTCCACTCCGAGACGGTTAGCGGTACGCCAAGCCAGCCACAATCACGGTGACGAGCCGGCGGACGGCGGCCTTGGACGGCATGCTGCTCGCCGCGGTGAGCGCGTGAAGGCAGTAGGTCGCGAGCTCATGAGGCGCGACATCATCGCGAATGTCGCCGGTCTTTGCCGCGTCGGTCAGAAGGTCTCGGACGAAGTCAGTGAGCTGTTGCTGCGCGCGGGCGCCGTGCTCACCGCGATGCACAAGTGCTGCAAGTTCGCTGCCGTGGTGCTCGTAGGAAATGAGCGCATACGCGTCGATCACCGCTTCGAGGCGCGCAACCGGGTCGCCGGCTTGGTCGGCGATCTCGGCGAGATATGCGAGGTGCACAGAAACCTGACGCTCGTGCCACGCAATCAGGATCGGTTCGACGCCCGGGAAGTACTTGTACAGCGTCGCGCGTCCAATCCCGGTCTCCTCGGCGATTTGCGACATCGTCACCGACGAAAGGCCCTGCTCGCCGACCAGAGCCGCGGTCGTGTCCAGGATCGCGTCGCGCACCTCGCGTCGATGCGCCTCGATCGTGTCGGTCCAGACCTTCGGCACGAGCTAAGTATACGCACCGTCGCCGCCGAGACATTCTGACTTGACAGCGACATAATGTCTCGTAAGCTGGCGAGCAGCGCGGCGCCGCCGTGAGAGGGAGCAAGCGCCGCCGTCAGAGGGAGCACACGCATATGGCTGATGTCCCGTGAGGCCCGAACCTGACGATGACGTGCGCGCACCACGCTGGGTGCGCGTGTTCGGGATCATCGCCGCTCTGCTCGTAGTGCTGTTCGTCATCCTGCATCTGACGGGCGGTGGCGTTGGTGGCCATTGACGCGCAGCTGCCATGACGATGACACCGCGCCTGCGTAAGTTCGCGCTCACCGCGCACGTCACTGCTTCGGTCGGCTGGCTCGGTGCAGTCGCGGGCTTTCTCGCGCTCGCCATTGTCGGACTGACGAGCCAGGATGCTCAGCGAGTGCGTGCCGTCTACGTCGCGATGGAGGTGACCGGCTGGTTCGTCATCGTCCCGCTGAGCGTCGCTTCGTTCGTGACCGGACTCGTGCAGTCCTTGGGAACGACTTGGGGTTTATTCCAGCACTATTGGGTTCTCGTAAAACTGCTGATGACGGTCCTTGCCACGCTCGTGTTGCTGCTCCACATGCAGCCGACGAGTCACCTCGCGAGCATCGCCGCACACACGACATTGTCGAATTCCGAGCACGGGCTACAGATCCAACTTATGGCCGACGCCGTGGCCGCGTTGCTGGTGTTGATCGTTGCCACGACGCTGTCGGTGTACAAGCCGCGGGGCATGACCCGGTACGGCCGGCGTCAACAGCATCAGTCGCGGGCAAGTTCATGTTGAGTTCCGAAGCCGTCGTCGATACCGACGACGCGCGCCGGTACCTCGCACAGCTTTGTGGCCACTTCGCTCACAAGGCAGAGCGGAGGCCGAGCCTCGCACGCGTCGAGTACGACGGCGACGAGCACGGTTGCGCCGATTTCGGCTGGGGAACCTGCGACATGCGTGCGGAACCGCAGTATCTGCTGCTGCGGGCCGAGGCGCCGGACGCGGAGGGGCTGGGCCGCGTCCAACAACTCGTCGGTAGTCATCTCGAACGGTTCGGTGGCGACGACGGCCTGGTCGCGCGGTGGAGTCCCGCCGCCTCGGCCTAAGCGCGCTCGCGCGCGACCCTGCTCTGCCAAGGGATGATCACAGCCGGAATCAGGAACTCGATCGCCGTGAGGACCTTGAACAAGGGATGTGGGGCTCCCGACGCCTTCATCGACAGCAGACGACTCGAGCCCGCGAGGAGGAAGCCACTCCCGCAAGCCCGCACGATCACAGTCTCTGATTCGGGGCGCCGCGCGGCCCTGAGGAGCAGAAGCCCGAATACCGCGTACCACGACGCATAGAAACGAAACTCGCTGTCAACGTTCGCTGAGACCTCGCCGCCTCGCAAGACGTTCGCGCTGCCCTGCACGACTGCCGATGAGCCCGCGACGGTCGCCACAACACCGATCGCACTCAGCACCACTTGCAGTCCGCGCCTGCCCGTCGCAGACGCCATCCTCATCCCGCACCGACACGTGTGTCGTCCGCCGGCGTTCGCGTGACGTTGTACACGTGGAGGTCCTCGTCGATGCCCTTCAACCGCTGCGGGCCCTGGGCGACGTATTGCACGGCCGCCGTCTCTCCGGCCGCGGCTCGGACGGGATCCGTCACGATGAACTGGTCGCGGTGTGCCAGCGCGGCGACGCGCGCCGCGATGTTCACGTTGATACCGACGTAGTCGCCTTCGCGGTAGAGCACGTCGCCGGTGTGTGCGCCGAGACGCACCGCGGGGCGGTCGGGCTCGGCTGCCTCTGCGTCACGCACCGCCAGGCCACAAGTTATTGCGTTGCTCGCGTCGTCGAAGACGAGCATGAACGCATCACCGATCTGTTTGACGATTTTGCCGTCTGACTGCATGGCGTGCTGGCGGACGACATCGGAGAACTCGTCGAGTACTTGTGCGCCTGCCTCGTCGCCCATCGCCGCGGTGAGGGTCGTGAAGCTGGCAAGGTCTATGAACATCGTGGTGACCGTGAGCCGGCCGGGAACGAGAGGCGGTTCGCCGGTCGCTTCCTCCATGAGGTGCAGGATCATGTCTTCCCGGAGTGCCCGTTCCCATTCCTTGCGGTGGAAGTAGAGGAGGGCCGGCTCGACTAATCCGACGAGTGATTGACTCACTGAGCTCGTTGCGTCGAGTAGTGCCCGGCCGGTGATGCCGTCTCGGCGGAATTGTTCGTGGACGTAGTAGTGGAAGAGTCGGTTCTCGGCGTCGGCGATCCGACCGAGTGCGTCGGTATAGACCCGGACGAGTTGAATGATGGCATCGTCGGGAAAGCCCGCGCTGCGGGCTCGCTGCATCCATGTCAACGCCGCCATGTCGTCGTCGAAGATCTCGCGCTGATCGCCCCGTCCCGCGGCGGTCCACATGCGCCGCGCGAACGGCTCGTCGATATCCGTTGCCGCCAGTGCGTCGTTCCACGTGTGGCTCTCGCGCTTACCGGCGATGTCAGTCAGCAGGTCGACGAACGTGGCGAGCACGTCGCCCTGGTCACCGGTCCGTGTCGCGATTGTCTCGGGCAAAATTCCGCGCCGGCGCGCGAACTGGATCATGCGTATGCGTTCGGCGTCTCGGATGTCGTCGTAGTCGTCGCCGATGAGGCCGAGTGCCTGCCATCGTTGAAGTTCCTCGGCGGGCTCGCCGGTGCGCTGGGAGAGGTCCTCGATGCTCATGCGAACCTCGGGCGTCAGTTGGGCCGGTGGGCGCGGACACGTTCGACGATGCCGAGCTTGAGGCGTGCGACGTAATCGACGACAAAGCCCGCTTGTTCAAGGTGATCGAGGGGATCTCGCAGCAGATGGTCGGCGTCGCGTGCCATGAGCGGTTCCACGAGACGTTCACCAGTTCGCACCCACGCCAGCGGACTGCGGACGTGTTCGAGGAGTAGGAGTTTGCCGCCGGGTCGGAGCACTCGCCGCGCCTCCCGAATCGCCGCGGCGTCATCAGGGATCGTGCACAGTCCACATGTGTCGATCACGGTGTCAAAGGACTCGTCGGCGAAGTCGAGAGATTGCGCGTCGCCTTGACGAAGCTCGACGTCCCGTCCCAGCCGTTGCGCCCGCACGCGCGCCCGATCGAGCATGTTGTCAGAGAGTTCAACACCGGTGAGGTTCACGCCGGTGGGGTAGAAGGCGAGGTTGCGTCCCGTCCCAACCGCGATCTCCAGCGTGTCGCCTTCGGCCTGCGACGCCGCCCATCGCCGCCCATCACCGAACAGCAGCATCTCGAAGATACGCATCTGCCAGTCATAAGAACCCGCGAGCTCATCGAACCGATCCCGAGCGAACGTCGTCGACTCGTCAACGCGAACAGGCATCGGGCACCTCCTCATGTGACGCGAAGAACTCGACGTAGGCCCCGTTCACCGAGTTCTACCCAATGTGGGAGCAGTATCTACTATCTCACGGTAGTAGTGCAAGCTCGGGTTTTGCGAGTGACTGCATGCGCCGGCCGCGTGAGCGCTCGCATCGTCTCACCGGGTACGAGAGTGGGTAGTGCCATGCCGCGATGCCACCCCCCGAACAGAAGCGAGGAACGCCATGACATTCGCCGCTGAGATGATCCGAGTGGCGCCCGTCCGTACCGGCTATGAGCCGGGCGAACTCGCAGCGTGCATTCGTGCGTGCTTCGACTGTGCACAGACGTGTGTCGCATGCGCGGACGCGTGTCTGGGCGAAGACGAACCCGCTGATCTGCGCGGCTGCCTCACGCTGTGCCTCAACTGCGCGGACCTCTGCCAAGCCGTCGGGCGCGTGCTGTCACGTCAGACGGCGTATGACGCGAGTGTCTCGGCCGCCGCGCTCGAGGCTTGCCGCACCTTGTGCCGGACGTGTGCCGAGGAGTGCGAGCGCCACGCCACCATGCACGAGCATTGCCGTATTTGTGCGGACGCGTGCCGAGCGTGCGAGCGAGCATGTCAGCAGCTGCTTGGGTCGTGAACTCCTGGCGTGTGGGGTTGTCTTACGACGCTCGTGTAGTAGGATGGGACCGTGCCGGAAGACGTGTCTGTCGAGAAGGTGCTCGGCCCGCTCGAAGCCGAAGTCATGCACGTGTTGTGGGCCAAGGACGGGCCGGTGTCAGTACGCGAGGTGTTGGGTCACCTCAACAAGGGGCGGCGAGCGCCGCTGGCGTACACGACGGTCATGACGGTCATGGCGAGGCTCGCCGAGAAGGAGATTCTGCGGCGCGAGCTGGACGGGCGCGGTTATCGGTATGAGGCCGCCGTCCCTGACGCAGCCGCCATCGCAGTCCGTGAAGTGGTGCGTGACTTCGGCGAGGCGGCCATGGCCCAGTTCGTCGACGAGGCCCGCGCCGACCCCAAAATGTTACGTCGGCTCCGAAAGTTGCTGAACGACACCCGATGAAGCTCGACCGCGCGAACCGCAGCTTCTTCCTCCTCCTCGGCATTGCGCTCGCCCCCTACCTTCTGCTCGGGGTCTTCGGTTGTGGGCTGCTCACGGTCGCGGTGTATCGCCTTGTGGTCAGCGGACCGTCGGCGTATTTGGACGATCCTTTGGCCTGGCCCGCTCTGGTGTTTCTCGCGATCACCGCGGTCGGCACGGTCCTCGGCGTGCGAGCGCTGTATCGACAAGCGCGGGCGACGCGCGAGCTCGCGCATCTGGTGTCGGCGCGGCGGGTCGAGCCAGACGATCGTGTCACGAGTCTCGCTCAGAAGGCCGGCGTCCGCGTCCTTGTCATGGACGCGGACGAGTCGTACTCGTTCACATATGGCTTCACGACTCCGAAGGTCGTGGTCAGCCGGGCACTCGTGGACCGCGTCGATGACACCGAGTTGCAGGCTGTCCTCACCCATGAGCGCTACCACGTGCGAAACTTCGATCCGCTCAAGGTGTTTCTCGCCCGGGCCGTGCCGCGGGCGTTCTTCTTCTTGCCGGCGCTCAGTCATTTGTTCCGGCGATATCTGACCGACCGCGAACTCGCCGCCGACCGCAGTGCAATGTCGTCGTGCGGACAGGCGGCGCTCGCGGGCGCGTTGTTGAAGGTTGTCGGCGGGCCGTCGACCGAGAGCATTAGCGCCGCCGCCGCGATCGGCGGGTCCGAGTTGCTCGACGTCCGTATCAGCCAGCTGGAGGAAGGGCACGAGCCCGCGCCAACGGCGATTCCGCGCCCGACATTGGCGATCACTGCGTTCGGTGTCGTGCTGATGGGGCTTGGCATCGCATCGATCGTCGCGCTCGGCAACTCCGGGGTCGTGTCGTCGGGCGACATGGCGCTTCCCGCGCCGCTCCAAGCGATTGGCGGATTGCTGTGTGGCGCCGGGTGGCTTGTCGCCGGCGTCGCGCTCTATCGCCGCTTCGTCAGTGCGCACCGATAGCGACTTGCCATCGCTACTATTTTGGCGTAGTGTCTACTACAATCCAGTAGTACAGCATGGAGGTCGATGATGGAATGGCTCTGGGGCGCAGCGCTTGCACCTTTGCTGTTTTGCGGACTCATGTGCGGCGTTCCGATGTTGCTGGCGATGATCGGTTTCCGACGGCGGAACGAGCGACGCGAAGGCGCTCCCACGACGGAAACGCCCCACTGGGACCAGGAGCTCTCAGCCAAGCCGTGATGGCGGCGCTTCGGCGTAGGTGACCGTGGACGTACAGGTCATCTCATTGCCGCTCGCGGCGTTTGCCGCCGGTGTGGTGTCGTTCAGCTCCCCGTGCTGTGTCCCGCTCGTACCCGCGTATCTGTCCTATGTCTCGGCGCTGCCGGTCTCGGATCTCGAGCGGGCACACGCACGGCGCCTCACGACGCGTGCCACGGCGTTGTTCGTCGCGGGGTTCACGCTTGTCTTCACGGTGCTGGGTGTGTCGTTCGCGTTCGTGGGGGCGACGTTTTCGCGTCAGGTCCCGTTGATCTTGAAGGCCGCGGGCGTGTTGATCATCATTGCCGGTCTCGCGATGGCCGGTGTGCTGCGCATTCCGGTCCTCGCACGGGAGCGGCGCCTCGATCTCGCTCGCTTGCCGTCGGGCACGAAGGGTGCCTTCCCGCTCGGTATGGCGTTCGGGTTCGGCTGGACACCGTGCATCGGACCGGTGCTCGCGACTGTGCTCACTGCCTCTTCTGCGACGCAGACCGCGGCGTGGGGCGCGTTCCTGCTCGTGTGTTACTCGCTCGGCCTCGGGTTGCCGTTCATCGGCCTCGCGATCGGGTTCCAGCACGCGCGTGGGTCGCTCGAGTGGCTGCGCCGGCATAGTCGTTCGATCGAACGGGTTGGGGGCGTGGCGCTCGCACTTGTCGGTGTGCTGTTCGTGAGCGGACTCTGGCGGTCGTTCTTCCTTCCGCTGCAGCGGGAGTTCGCCCGATTCGGTTGGCCACCAATCTGATGGCTGACGACCGCGGCGACGACTCGACTCCGACGCCTCAGGATGCCACGGTCCCTGGCCGCCGGCGCGTCCGTTGGATCGCGGCCGCGGTCGGTCTGATGGTCGTTCTCATCGTGGGGGTGTTCGCGGCGGTGCAGTTGCGAGAGCCGAAAGTCGACGCCTCGCCGCTCATCGGTACAAGGGCGCCGTCGTTCGACCTGCGCTCACTCGCGCGCCGACAGAACGTTCGCAGCAGCGACTACGCCGGCGACATTTACGTCGTCAACTTTTGGGCCTCGTGGTGTGTGCCATGCCGAGCAGAGGCACCCGTCCTGCAGTCGTTCTACGAACGCTGGTCGCCGAGGCGTGTCGGTCTTGTCGGCGTCGTCTACAACGACAACGAGTCCGCAGCCCGCAAATTCCGGGATGAGTTCGGCCTCACGTATCCGCAAGCGCTCGACCCGGATTTCAAAGCCGGACTCGGGTTCGGCGTGCGCGGGGTGCCCGAAACGTTCGTCATCGACGAGGGCGGCACCATCCGGGCGTCGCTCATCGGCGCCGTTCGTGAAGGGACACTCGACGAAGTACTGGCGAAGATACGAAGCGGTCGTGAGGTCAGCAATCGGAATGATCGCTATCAGGAGCCATAGGCGATCGTGAGCGACGACCGAGTTGACGTCGTCGTGGTCGGTGGTGGCCAGGCCGGACTCGCCGCCGGCTATTTCCTGTCACGCTCGGGGCTTTCGTTCGTGATTCTCGACGCCGCCGCCCGCGTGGGGGAGTCGTGGCGTAGGCGTTGGGACTCGCTTCAGCTGTTCACAGTCGCGCGTTACAGCAGCCTGCCCGGTTCGCCATTCCCCGGCGATCCCGAGCACTTCCCAGGCAAGGACGAAGTCGCCGACTATCTCCAGGCATACGCGCGTACGTGGGCGCTGCCGCTCCGGCACGACAGCCGCGTCACTTTGCTCGAACGCTCGAACGGTGGATACCGGCTCGACACCACCTCGGGCGTGTTCGAGGCCCCACAGGTGATCGTCGCAACCGGCGCCAATCAGCAGCCCTGCGTGCCGTCGATCGCCAAACAGCTGAGCGACGACGTCGTCCAACTCCATAGCGCCGACTACCACAACCCCGCGCAGATACACAGCGACCACGTGCTTGTCGTAGGAGCGGCGAACTCCGGCGCAGGTATCGCCGAGGACTTGTCCCATCGACATCACGTGTGGCTCTCCCGCGGCAAGAGGATCCGGCACATGCCTCGCCGTTTTTTGGGCAAGAGCCTGCACTGGTGGGGCGACCACTTCGGTCTCCTCGATGCACCCCTCGACAGCTGGCGGGGTCGCACCCAGCGGCGTGACGTGCTGGTCGGGCCAGGCCTGCGCGAACTGGCGCGCACGCGCGGCATCGAGCTCGTCGGTCGCGCCGTCGACGCCCACGGCTGTTCCATGAGGTTCGAAGACGGCCGCGAGCTGGGGGTCGAGACTGTCGTGTGGGCAACGGGCTTCCGCTCCGACTACTCATGGATTCGGCCCGCGGTGCTCGACAACGAAGGCACACCCATGCACCGCCGAGGCGTCACCGACCTTGCCGGCCTCTACTTCCTCGGGATGCAAAATCAGTACTCGCGCGGCTCCGCACTGATCTTCTGGGTGAAAGAAGACGCCGAGTACATCGTCGATCGCGTACGAGAGCGCGCCTCGAACCTAAGGATGAGCACATGAAGCGACGACACCGGTCCGCCACAGGTCCCGCGGCCGGGCGGATCAGCAACGCACGTAGCCTGAGTGGCGTGTTGACCCGACGACGATTCCTTACGGTGAGCTTCGGTGCTGCGGGTCTCGTGGCCGTTGCGGCGTGCGGTTCGAGCTCGAAGCGCGGCACCCGGTCCGGATCGGGACCAGAGGACCTCTCAGCTCGCTTTGCGCGATACGAAGCTGCCGACGAACCGAACGGCGACCTCTCCAAGGTCGTCTGGCCCGCGTTCGTCACCGAGGCCGGCGTAGAGGTCAAGGGCCTCTACGAATTTCAGGTCGTCAATGGGCAAGTCATGCGCTACATGCCTTGCTTTTGCGGCTGCGGGCAGGACGCCGGGCACCGCAACAACCGAGACTGCTACATCAAACAGGTGAATTCCGACGGCAGCGTCGTCTTCGACAACATGGCCCCCACCTGAGGGATCTGCCTGGGCGTCACGCGTGACGTGATGCGAATGCTCAACGAAGGAAAGTCACCGCGCGACATCCGCGCCGCAATCGATCGCACGTACCTGAAGCTGATTGATCGTTCGACGCCCACTCCCTATCCGCCTGCGTGAGCAAACCGGGAGCTGAACCGGCCGCCCCGCTGCATTGCCTTCATTGGGGTACTGGGCCGCCGGTTATCTTCTTGCACGGTCTCGGCGCATCAGCGCGGTACTGGGACGCAGTGCGAACCAACAGCACCGGATTTCGAGGCATCGCACCCGATCTGCTCGGCTTCGGTCGATCACCGAAGCCGCCCGACGCGTCCTACGACGTCGACTGCCATATCGCTGCAATCGCGCCGCTGGTACCACCCGACAGCGTCGTCGTCGGTCACTCCTGCGGAGCCATCCTCGCGGCCGCGCTTGCAGCACGCCACCGCGAGCTCGTCCGCCGTCTCATCCTTGTTGGGTTGCCCGCGTACCGCACCGAGGCTGAGGCAGTCGCGGCCGTCGGTCGCCTGGGACTGTTCGCCCGCTTGACGGTCGACGGCAGCATTTGGGCTCAGGTGCTCTGCGAAACGATGTGTGCAATTCGGCCGCTCGCCATCGCCCTGGGACCGTTCGTCATCCGCGACCTACCCCCTGTGATTGTTCGCGATGGTGCGCGACACACGTGGCCGTCGTACAGCCGGACGCTGCACCACGTCCTCGTCGAGCACCGGCCCGATCCAGATCTCGTCGCGGCGCGCGCGCCCGTCGCGCTGCTCCACGGCACGAAGGATCGCGAGGTACCTGTGCAAGACGTACAAGTGCTGACCTCCCTGCTTCAACAGTCCGGCGTCGACGCGTCGATCAACGTCACGCCGGGCGATCACCATCTAGCGGTCCGACACCCGCAGGTCATCATCGCCGCGATCAATGCTGAGATCGGGTGAAAGGGTTCGCTCGACGCACTCGCGTGGACCCGGCTCGTCTTGTTCGTCAACAACAGTCGTCGACGGTTTCGTTGTTCCAGTGCTCGATGCCTTCGCGACCGGCGACGTAGACGATGCCGAGTGCCGCGAGCGGGTCGGCCCACCACAGACCGAAGAGTGCGTTGAGGAGAAGCCCGGCAAGCACGATGGCGGAGAGCCATACGCACAGCGTTGTTTCGGTCGCGTCGGCTTCGACGGCTCGACTGCCCATCGCCCGGCCGACGCGGCGTTTGGCGCGAGCGAGCAATGGCATGACGAGGAGCGATATGACGGTCAGCGCGATGCCGACGATGCTTACGTCGGGACGCTCGCTGCCAATGAGTTTGCGGAGCGACTCGATCGTGATGCCAATGGCGAGCAGAAAGAACGTGGCTGCGATCAGTTTGACCGCGCGGCGTTCGGCGGCTTCGGAAGCGTTTCGGCCGTGGCGTTCTTGTGCGAGGCGCCAGAGGATGACGGTGCCGGCGAACACTTCCACGAAAGAGTCGACGCCGAACCCGATCAGGGCGATCGAGGCCGCGACGGCGCCTGACGCGATCGCGACCAACCCTTCGACGGTGTTCCAGCCGATTGTCAGCCAGGCAAGCCGGCGGCCGCGATGGATCAATCGGTCGGCAGCGATGCTCATGCGGTTCTGCGTCGGCCGTCGCAGTCGTCGCAGTATTCGGCCACTGCGACGTCGGAAAGTCGTTCAAGGAGGTGCGCGAAGCGGTCGTCGGCGAGCTCGTACCGAACCTTGCGGCCCTCCGGGACAGCTCGGACGAGGCCACAACCGCGCAGACAGGTGAGATGGTTCGACACGTTGGCGCGAGTCGTATCGAGCCGGTCTGCGAGCTCAGCCGGATATGACGCGGCGCGCGCGAGCTGGAGGAGGATCTGCGCTCGGGTGGGATCGCTGAGCGCTCGGCCGACTCGCTGAAGTGCATCGAGCTTTCTTGCGGCGCGCACGATTCCACAATACAGCTCGCACTGTACCGTTCGAACATCCATTGTTCCGCGGCGCAGTGAGTGTCACGCGGCCGCACGAGGCTGGCTCACCCGAACGAAGTTTCGGGCGGCGAGCCGCGTATCGTGAGGAACGTATGTGGAAACGCTCCGCGGTCGCCGTCGCAATCCTGGGATTCGTGCTGGTGGGATGCGGCGACTCGGCGAAGCCCAAGGCTGCGATTACCCCGGGTGGGGGCTCGCTCAAGGCGCAGTTCGCTAGCTTCGACGTCAGTGTGGGTCGCGAGCAGCGCGTCGTCGTCGGGTTACAAACCGACGCTGGCTTGGTGAGCTTCGGATCGGCGATGTTGTCGTTCGCGTACCTCGGGACTTCGCCCGAGTCGGACAAGCCACAGCCGGGTCCGGCTATGAACGCTCTGTGGATACCAGTCGCGGGTCAGCGTCTCCCGACGCCTCTGCCGGCACAGGCGCCGGTCGTGCGCGCGTCCGAAGGCGTCGGCGTGTACGGCGCTACAGCCCGCTTCGACCACGCGGGCTATTGGCGAGTCACGGTCGAGGTATCAATCGATGGGAAGGTCGAGCGAGCCGAGGCACCGTTCGCAGTCAATCCGAAGCCGACGGGTCATCGCCGTTGGTCACGACGCTCCAAAGACCGAGAACCTCGTCGCAGGTGATCAGCCCGCGACTGCCGTCGACTCCCGCGCTGCCAACGGCGCGATACCCGACGCGGTGCTGCATCAGAAGACCGTTGCGGAAGCGCTCGGAACAGGGCGACCCACGATGGTGGTCATTTCGACGCCGGTGTATTGCCAGAGCCGCTTTTGCGGTCCTATCACCGACACCGTGCTGCGGCTCGCGCGCCAATACGGCGACCGCATGAACTTCGTGCACCTCGAGGTGTGGCGCGACTTCAACAAGCGAGAAATCAACCGGGCCGCGGCCGATTGGGTCTTCCTCGACCGCAAGAGCGACATCAATGAGCCCTGGGTGTACGTCCTCGCCGGGAACGGCAAAGTGTCACAGCGCTTCGACAACGTTGCGTCCGACGATGAGCTCGACCGCGCCGCGCAGCAGGTTCTCGCTTCGGCGTGACGTCCCGGCAGATTGGCGTCGACTGGGGTTCTCTGGACATCTGAACAGTTGTTCAGGTATAGTGGACGGGTGCGGGACACTTCCGATGTCGATCTCGTTCGCCCCGATCGAGTCGGCGCTGTTCGTCGGGGGCTCCCCGATGCCGAGACCATCGCTCGCTCGGCAGCGCTGTTTGACGCGCTTTCGGACGTCGGTCGCCTTCGGTTGCTTGCTGCCCTGATGGTGACCGACGAATTGTGTGTGGGTGACCTTGCGACGGCGGTTGAGATGCGGGAGTCGACGACCTCGCACGCGCTTCGGCTGCTGCGTCACGCCCGTCTGGTGAGGCCTCGACGCGAGGGCCGCACGATCTATTACTCGCTTGCCGATGAGCACGTGCGGCATGTGCTCCACGACGTCCTCGCGCACGCGGAGCACGCCGATGAGTTCTGACCATGGCCACGATCTTCGGGCGACCCGAACCCGCGCGCTCCAGGTTGCGCTCGCGCTCAATGGCTTGTTCCTCGTCGTTGAGGTGGTCGGCGGTATCGCGTTCGGTTCGTTGGCGTTGTTGGCTGACGCGGTGCACATGGGGTCCGACGTCGGCGCGCTCGCGATCGCGTTGCTTGCACTGAAGCTCGCGGCGCGTCCGGCGTCGAATCGTCACACCTACGGGCTGAAGCGCGCCGAGGTGCTCGGTGCGCAGCTCAATGCCGTGGTGCTGATCGCCGCCGCCCTGTGGATCGCAGTCGAGGCGCTGCGCCGGGTCGGCGACGACGTGAGCATTGATGGCGCCGGTGTAACGGCCGTGGCCACTGTGGGACTCGTCGTGAACCTGGCGAGCGCGTTCATGTTGGCGCGCGCCGCCGGCAGGAGCCTCAACATGCGCGGCGCGTTTTGGCACATGGCATCAGATGCCCTTGGTTCACTGGCCGCGATCGCGGCCGGGCTCGCCGTGGTTTTGTGGGATGCCGTGTGGGTCGACGTCGCGGCGTCGCTGGCGGTCGCGGTGTTGGTCACGGCCGCCGGCTGGCGCTTGTTGCGGGATACGGCCCGGGTGCTGCTCGAAGGCGTTCCGGCAGAGCTTGATGTGAACGACGTGTTGCAGGCGATGCAGGACCACGACGATATCAACGCGGTGCATGACCTCCATGTGTGGTCACTGGACGCTGAGAACTCCGCCCTTTCCGCACACGTCGTGGTGGACGGGCAACCCACCTTGCACAACGCTCAACATGTCGCCGACCAGCTCAAGGGCATGCTCGGCGCCCGGTTCGGAATCGCGCACGCAACGCTTGAGATCGAGTGCCACAGCTGCGAGTCGTCGCCTGATCATGGAGAAGTGAAATGGCAGTCCTGACGCTTGTCCTGCTCCTGGTGTATCTCACGCTCACGTTCGGCGTCCGCACGGCGATTCAGTGGCGACGGACCCGCCGATCGGGTTTCGTCGGAGTTGCCCGCACGACGGGGCTCGCCGGCAGCGTTGGCGGGATTCTCTTTGCCCTCGCGATCGTTCTTGCAGTGACCGCACCCGTCCTGGCGACGGCTGGAGTCGCGGAATCATTGATTGATGGCGCCCCGGGCGCACGACTTGCGATCGGATTCCCGGTGTTCGTCGTTTGGCGCGCTCACGACGTTCGCCGCGCAGATGACGATGGGTGACGCGTGGCGGATCGGCGTAGATCCGTCAGAGCGCACCGCACTCGTGCACCGCGGACTCTTTCATTTCGTGCGCAATCCCATCTTCACCGCGATGATCGTTACCGGCGTCGGCGTAGTTGTGCTTCTGCCGACCGTCGCAACGATCGGCTCGCTACTCCTGTTGGTCCTCGGCGTCGTGCTTCACGTACGTACCGTCGAAGAGCCATACCTGAGCTTCGTCCACGGCACGTCGTATCTCGACTATGCCGCGTGCACCGGTCGGTTCCTTCCCGGCATCGGGCGGATGTACCGCGGCTTGGCAGCCGGCAGGACCCGGAGCCGATATAGGGGATCGGCGCGCGATACTGGCAGTGCCGCACAGGTGTAGCTGCCGGGCGGCTGCGGCCGCCTCTTTCGACAACGGAGACGAACATGACGGCGGTGACGCAATCAGACGAGGACGTCGCCACCGAGGTCGACGAAGAACCGCGCCGGTCGGGGCCAACGGTGCCCCAGGCCCTCGTGCTCGCCTTCGCGTTGGCGTTCCTCGCGAGCGTCGCGACCGCGTGGTGGATCTCGCGTGATCCCACGCCGAACGCCGCCGACGTCGGATTCTACGATGACATGACCACGCATCACTTCCAGGCGATCGCCATGTCGTACACGTACCTTCAACACGGGACCGACCCGGTGCTGGTAGGCACCGCGAAAGAGATCCACTTCGTCCAGATCGGCGACATCCGCCAAAGCTGCAGGATTGGAACCGCGAAGGCACGCCCGACGTGGCGATGGAGTGGATGGGCATGCACGTACCCCAAGATGCGCAACCGGGCATGGCCACCGACGAACAACTCGAGGCCCTCGCCAATGCGCGTGGTCGCGACCTCGACGACCTCTATTCGCGCCTGATGATCAACCATCACGCGGGCGGGGCACACATGGGCGACGCCGGGGCGAGCCGCGCCAGCATCAAATCCGTCCGCGCCAACGCTGCGGCCATGGCCGCCAACCAACGCACCGAGATCCACGAACTGAACACCCGCCGCACCCAGCTCGGCCTTGCACCGCACAACGGCTAACGGCTTCGTGACGCCGCGTTGGCACCGGTTGAAGGCGCGGTAGGTCAGCGATCGGGTCGCGCGTATGTGTCTGCGGTGCCGCTCTCGAACTCGAACGCGACGAACTCTTGATCACCGACCACCCAGGCGTCGTGACCGGGCTCGATGACATAGGCGTCGCCGGGGCCAATCTCGAGTTCGCTGCCGTCGTCGTGCGCGATGCCGAGCTGACCCGCGACGACTGTGCCGACGTGTCGGGACTGGCACGAGTCCGTCTTGGCGACCGGCTTGATGCATTCCGACCATCGCCAACCGGGCTGCGCAGTCATTCGCGCTGCCTTGGCGGTGCCGAGATTCACGACCTCGAGGCGGGTCTTGTCCGGCGTGCGCGTTTCATCGGGCGAGTCAAAGCTCTTCTTCGCTATACCAGTCATTCGTCCTCCCTTGATGTCCGGTCCTTCATCGCGGACCGGCCGATTGTGTCACCGTTTCGACAACGCGGACCCGAGCAAACGGGCCCCGCGCGACACTTCATGACATGAGCCGCCCGAACGCGACCGAGATCGAACACTGGAACGGCGACGAGGCGCGGCATTGGGTCGCGGAACAGGATCGGTATGATCGCCAGCTCGCACCGTTCGCAGACGCTCTTCTGCGGGCAGCCGCCATCGGTCCCGCCGAGCGGGTGCTGGACCTCGGCTGCGGCTGCGGCACGACGACGCTGCTCGCGGCGCGCGACGGCGCGGAAGCGGTCGGTGTCGACATCTCCGCGCCCATGCTCGACCAAGCACGTACGCGCGCTGGAGCGGCGAACGTGGCGAACGTTCGGTTCGAACAGGCCGACGTGCAGACACATTCTTTCGAGCCGGCGTCGTTCGACATCGCGATCAGTCGCTTCGGGGTGATGTTCTTCGACGACCCGGTCGCCGCGTTCACCAACGTCGCCAGTGCCCTTCGGCCCGGCGGCCGGCTCGCGTTCGTGTGCTGGCAGGACCTCGGTCGGAACGAATGGTTGTTGGCGCCGGGAATGGCGGCCGCGCAATACGTACCGCTTCCCGATATGGGCGAGCCCGGAGGCCCGGGCATGTTTTCGCTCGCGGAACCCGACCGCGTGCGCGCGCTGCTCGAGTCCTCCGGTTTCGTCGACGTCGATCTGGCGGCGTTCGAAACGCAGACGCTCCTCGCGGGCGGAGGCACCGTCGACGACACGATTGAGTTCTTGGCCGCAACCGGTATCGCGCATGCGATGTTCGACCAAGCCGAGCCGGACGCGGCGGCCCAGGCCATGGACGCTGTGCGAGACGTGCTGGCGGCCCATCATGACGGCGACGGTGTGCGGCTGGGCGGCTCAGCGTGGGTCGTCACGGCGCGTCGCGGTTGATGGGTCTCGTACATGCGGACCGCGACGGCGATACCAGACAGCGCGGTGAGAGCGGCGACGCCCCAGATCGCGGTACTGATGCCGAAGGTGTCGGCGAGCACGCCGGCGAGGAGGGCGCCGATTGCGAAGCCGCCGTCGCGCCAGAGCCGGTAGACGCCGACCGCGGACGCGCGCCAGCGGGGGTGGGCGACGTCGCCGATCGCGGCGAGCAGCGTGGGATAGACCATCGCGGTCCCGGCTCCGAGGACGATCGCGCCCAACGCCCATGACGCGAAGCCTGAGGTGGCGGCGATCCAGCCGATCGCGGCGGCCTGGGTGAGCATCCCGCCGACGATGAGCGGTTTGCGACCGACGCGGTCGGACAGGCCGCCGGTGACGAGTTGGCCCAGTCCCCACACCGCGGGGTAGAGGGCGGCGAGCACGCCAATGCGGCCGACTGAGAGGCCGGCGCGCGCGAAGTAGATGGGGAAGATGCCCCACGCGAGTCCGTCGTTGAGGTTGTTGACGAGGCCGGCTTGGCTACACGACGAGAGTGCGCGTTCGCGGAAGCTCGTTTGCACGAAGACCTCGCGTGTTGACAGACCGCCGAGCGCGGGCTCGTGGCTGGCCTCCTCGTGGCGTGCATGCCCGTGGGTTTCGCGCACGAACAACGTCGACAAGGCGAGGCCGAGGCCAGCGTAGGCGAGGCCGAGGAAGAACGGTTCGGGACGCAGACCGGCGTGTTCGGCGATGTTGCCGGTCGCGAGTGCCGTGATCGCGACCGCGCCGTAGCCGGCGGCTTCGTTGAGGCCCATCGCGAAGCCGCGTCGTTCGGGCCCGACCAGGTCGATCTTCATGATGACGGTCATCGACCAGGTGAGGCCCTGGTTCACGCCCAACAGCACGTTGGCGAACACGATCCAGTTCCAGCTCGGCGCCCAGATCAACAACAGCGGCACGGGCAGGCCGATGAGCCAGCCCGCGATGAGGACCGGTTTGCGTCCGACGCGGTCGGACAGCGTGCCCGCGAAGAAGTTGGTGATCGCTTTGATGACGCCGAACGCGGCGATGAACGTCAGGGTGGCGGTGAAGGCGGTGAGGTGGAACGTGCGCGTGGCGAGGAGCGGCAGGACGGTGCGTTCTTGGCCGATCATTCCGCCGACGAGGGCGTTGACACCGACGAGCAATGAGAATTGCGCGAGGTTCTCGCGCAGTCCCAGACGTAAGGCCGGCGCAGTGTTGGACGCGTTGTTCGTCATTCGAGGGCGTGGCCGGTGGCGCGAGTCCAATCGGCGGGACCGCCGGCGAGTGCCGACACGTCGGTTCGTCCGTACGCGGCGAGCAGCGACGCGCCCGTCATTGCGCGTTCTCCATGGCCGCACATCAGTGTGAGGTGACCGGAGGGGAGGCTCTCGAGCGCGTGGGGCAGGTCGCCGAGCTCGACGTGGACCGCGCCGGGCACGTGTCCGGTCGCGTACTCGCTGCGCTGTCGAACATCCACGATCGTCGAAGCGAGTTCGTGAGGGCCAACAAGCTCGATCTGGGCTTCCGGCAGGCCGGCCGCTCGCCAAGAGGCCATTCCACCGTCGAGCTCTCCGGAGAGGTCTTCGTACCCGATGCTCAAGCATTGACGGACGAGCTCGAACCGATCTTGATCGTCGTCGAGTACGAAGACGAGCGGTCGGTCGTCCTCGACCAGCCATCCCAGCCAACTGGCGAACACCGGACGCAGCTCGATCGAGAGCGCGCCCGGAATATGGCCCCGCGCGAACTCGTCGATCGAGCGCACGTCGATCACGACTGCGTGTTCGGCGACGAGGTGTTGGACCTGCGCAGCATTGCGGCGCGCGAGCGTGGGCAGCGTTCGGTACAGGCGGGGTCCGCGCCGGTTCACTTCGGGGAGGCGTGAGAAGTAGGTGGGGAACGACCCGAAACCGGCAACGAGCTGTTCGACGAAGCTGTCTTCGTCGGTTGCAGCGAGCATGGCGTTGGTCGCGCGTTCGCGGCCGATCGTCGTCGTCCGTTCGGAGGCGCCGGGCGCGGAGCAGAACGATCCCGCGCCGTGGGTGGGATACACGGGCAGGTCGTCGGGCAACGTGAGGATCTCGTCGTGCAGGGCGCGGTAGAGGCGGCGAGCGAGCTCGTCTTGGCGCTCGGGTCCGCAGAGGTCGGTCCGTCCGACGGTGCCGACCATGAGCGACCCGCCGCTGAAGAGCCCTACCGGGTCTCCGTGCTCGCACAGGAGATAGGCGAGATGGTCGGGCGTGTGACCGGGCGTCGCGATCGCGCGCAACGCGAGCCCAGGACGGAGCTCGATCTCGTCGTCGGCGCTCAGGCCGCGGTGCGCGACCTCGAGTTCGGCGTCCTTCGGCGCGAGGAACGTCGCGCCCGTCGCGGCCAACTCGGGGCTGCCGGAGACATAGTCGGCGTGTGAGTGCGTGTCCGCGGTGAACGCGATTGAGAGTCCGCGCGTGCGTGTTTCGGCGATGTGGCGATCCGGAAGACGGGGCGGGTCGACGATCAGGGCGTGCCCGTCGCCGAGGTCGACGAGGTAAGACGAGTGACCGAGCCCTTCGTCTACGAAGGGGACGATGTCGATCATGGGTTGCGGACGGTCGCGCTGAGCGTTGCGAGCGCAGCCAGGGAGGCGGGTAGCTCGCGTCGTCGCAGTTGGCCGCCGCGGATCTTCGCGAGCAGCGCCCGGCGCCAGAACGTGGCGGGATGCAGCGCGTACGACACCGTGACCTCGCATCCTCCGGGCGTGTCGCTCACATCCCATGACCAGTCGGCATACGACGGGTTTCCGTCGTCGGTCTGTGACCGGTACGCGAATCGCCGCGCCGCGGGATCAAGGTCGGCGACGGTGGAGCGGCTCGGCCACGACTGACCCATCGCCGTGAGCGTCACCACCCACTGGCTCCCGACCTCGAGGTGTTGGGGCGCATCGACGACGGCGGCGATCGCGCGGTTCCATTCCGGCAGACGCTCGGGCGACGTGATGAGCGAGAACACCCCGCCGGCATCGGAAGCGATGAACAGCTTCCTGGTGTGGTTGCGCACTCCGTCATCCTGGCTTCGAGCCTGGCATTTGTCAAGTAATCGTTTGAATACTTGACATCGGCGGATGCGGGCCGCATGCTGCACCCAATGAGTGATAGAGCTGCCAAGGATGCCCTGTTCGACGCCTTCGCCGAGGTGGCCAAGGCGCTCGGGAGCGGCCGCCGCGCTGAGATCGTGGACGTACTTGCCCAGGGCGAACGATCGGTCGACGACCTCGCCGGCGAGATCGACCAGAGCATGGCCAACACGTCGCATCACCTGCAGGCATTGACGCGCGCCGGCTTGCTGGCGAGCCGCCGGGACGGGACACGGGTGTTCTACTCACTGAGCAGCGAACGGGTCGGCGAGCTGTGGGCGGCGCTGCGCGACGTCGCCGCGGATCACGTCGCCGGTATCGAGCGGCTTGCGACGGCATACCTGGGCGACCGTGACGAGGTCGAACCGATTACGCGTCGCGAGTTGGTCTCCCGGTTGCGTCGGCGCGATGTCGTGGTGATCGATGTACGGCCGCTCAGCGAATACGAGGCGGGACATATTGCAGGCGCGCGGTCGTTGCCTCCTGATGAGGTTCGCAAGCGATTGCGCGCGCTGCCGAAGGATGTCGAGGTCGTGGCGTACTGCCGGGGACCGTTCTGCGTGTACGCCGACGACGCAGTGCGCGCGCTACGCCGTCGTGGGGTGCACGCGCGGCGATTGGAGGATGGATACCCGGAGTGGCGGCGCGCCGGCCTGGCGGTCGCGTCGGGAGCGGAGGTCGCATCATGACGGACGAACTGGTCGTCGATCCTGAGCTGTTGCGCGAACAGGTGCGCGAGAAGTACCGCGAAGTCGCCGTCGAGCCGGCCGCGACGTTTCACTTCCACACGGGCCGACCCCTTGCTGCTCGGCTCGGCTACGACGACAACGTCGTCAGCGCGCTGCCCGACCGCGCCGTTGAGTCATTCGCGGGCGTCGGCAATCCGTTCTCTCTGCGTCACCTCGAACCGGGGGAGCGGGTTGTCGACATCGGGTCTGGGGCCGGATTCGACTCGTTCATCGCGGCTGATCAGGTAGGTGCGACTGGCCAGGTGGTCGGGGTCGACATGACAGCTGAGATGCTGAAGAAATCGCGCGATACCGCCGACGCCCTCGAGCTCGGTCACGTCGAGTTCCGCGAAGGGCTGGCCGAAGCGCTCCCGGTCGAGGATGCGTCGGCGGACGTCGTCATCTCGAACGGGGTTATCAACCTCTGTGCCGACAAGCAGGCGGTGTTCGCCGAGATCCGACGCGTCCTACGCCCGGGTGGCCATCTCCAGTTCGCAGATATCGCGAACGGTCGGCCCGTGCCGCCCGAGGCGCTGCGCGACATCGACCTGTGGACTGGCTGAATCGCGGGTGGGCTACCCCGTGCGGGTTGGCAGAATATGCTCGAGGACGCCGGCTTCGTTGACGTCGAGATCGGACCACCCGCCGACACGTTCGGCGGCGCGGTCGGCGAAGAAAAGGCACGCGCCTACGACGTCTACGGCTACGCGTTTCTCGCCCGGAAACTCGACTGATCGTTTCAACGAGTTGTTCATAGGGAGACTGATCCAGTGAATTCCGCGAACTCGACGTTCTGTTCAACGAACAGAACCAGAGCCCGAACAACGAAGCATCGTCCATCCCTGCGACCTTTCTGCGTGTAACCGTCGAACTCTGAATGAAGGAGGTAGGCCGTGGGCCAGAAGGCGAGAGTGGACCTCGTTCTCGACTGTGCGGAGCCGAAGCAGCTCGCGGACTTTTGGCGCGAGGCTCTCGACTATCGCGACTTCTACACGGATGCGAACATCTCCGTGCTCGTTCCCAAGGAGGGGGTCGCGTCACCGCTCGTTCTGCAAGGGGTACCCGAGCCGAAAGCCGGAAAGAACCGCATGCATCTCGACATCGTCGTCGACGACATCGAACCCGAAATCAAGCGGCTGCAGGCGCTCGGAGCACACCGGCTCGAGGAAGGCGTACAGAGTCTCGGGGAAACGCTCTGGGTCAGAATGTCCGACCCGGAGAACAACGAATTCTGCGTGTGCACCGGCGTCGAGTGGTAGCCGACAGTGGGTTGCCTGGCGGTAACATCCGTCGGCTATGAAACGCGTCATCGTGAGACTCTTTGGGTTCTACCTGCTCTTCGCTCTCATCGGTCGATTCGTTGAGGGTATGGGTGCGGCCGAGTGCGGGTGCTCGCGTGATTGTTGGTGTCAGCGACCCGGTCTCAGCTTGTTCCGCTGGGTGGTGCCGGTCGGTCATCGTGGATGCGCCGCGGATCACGAGCACGCAGTTACTGATCACTCTGCCGGGCGGTGACGAACCCCGTCTCCGCGCGCTCGGTGGGTCAAGAGCGGGCGTACGCTTTGGGTTATGAATGGCATGCTCGCGCACCGGCACGGCCTCTGGACGCACGAACATCATCATCACGGCCGCCACCGCCACATGTCGATGCCGTTCCGCTCCGCAACCGGAGGGGCGCACGGCCACACGCACGGCCAGGTGGACCGTTCGATTGTCCGATCCCGCGCCGGAGTCCGGGCCGTTGCGGTCAGCCTCGCGGTTCTCGCGCTGACCGCCGCGCTGCAGGCAGTCGTCTTCGTGTTCTCTGGTTCGGTCGCGCTGCTCGCGGATCTGATCCACAACGGTGGTGACGCGCTGACGGCGATCCCACTCGGTATCGCGTTCCTCGCTCGGAGCGAACGCGGCGAACGATGGGCCGGATACGCAGTGGTAATCACCATCTTCGTCTCAGCATCAGTCGCCGCGTACGAGGCAATCGAACGCCTGATCCACCCGCGGCAGCTCGACTATCTCTTGCCGCTGGCTGCCGCGGGCCTGATCGGGTTCATTGGAAATGAGATCGCAGCGAGAGTTCGGCTTCGCGCCGGCGCACGACTTGAGAGTCCGGCACTCATTGCCGACGGCGAGCACGCCCGCGTCGACGGATACGTGTCTCTGGGCGTGATCGTGTCATCCGCCGCCGTCGCGGTCGGCCTGCAGATGGCCGACCCGCTCATCGGCCTCGCAATCACCGCGCTCATCCTGCGGATCACGTGGCAGGCGTGGCGCACCGTCAGCGCCGACCATGGCGGTCACGATCACTCGAGTTGATCCGCGAACGCGAGTTGCCGCTTCGCTCGAACCGCCTCGGCCATGGAATCGGTCATGCGAGAGGCTCCAAGCCTCGGTGCGAGTCGCGCAAAGCTCGCGGGCATCATGCGCGCGAGAAGCGCGCCGAACCGAAGCGCAACGCTGACCTGAGAGAGGTTGTGTTCGACTACCCGTACCGCTGCATCGCCGACAGCGTCGGGTGCCTTGGTATGAGCCCCCGTGGTGTGTGCGGCGTGAAGATGCGGGAGCGGAGCCGTTGAGGACTGTACAAACGTCTAAACGAAGCGCTCACCAACACGTCGTGACGGCGGCCGTTGTGGCGCACCCGAATGTCGCACGCTACCAACCCTTGCTCTATTTCCGGCGCCTGTCGGCGACCCCTATTCTGGGTCGCCCATGACGAGGCGTGACGACATCACGGCCGTCCTTGCCGAGGTGGTTGCGTGGGGCGGTGCAGGCGCGGCCACCGGAAGCACGGTTGCCGCGGCTGCCGGAGCCGCGGCGCCCGTCGCATCCCGCATCGGGACATGGGCGATCGACGAGCTTGCAACCCGCGTCCTCAGCAAGAGCGAGGAGCGGAAGGTTGCCACGGTGCTCGACTACATGCGCGAAGCGATAGACGCCTATGTGGCGACCGGAGCGCAGATGCGCGACGATGGATTTTTCGATGAAACGCCCGACGCTCGCTGCGATGGCGAAGAAGTATTCGAGGGTGTGCTCATCGCAGTCCAACGCGATCACGAAGAGAAGAAGCTTGCGTACTACGCGCGACTGATCGCAAGTGTGGCGTACCTGTCGTGGATCGACGCAGAGACCGGCCGCCGGGTACTGCGCCTGACGCAGGAGCTTTCATACACCCAGCTCGCCTTCCTCGCGCTCGTCACGAAGCGGGACCGCTTCCCGCTTCCACCTGACAACACCGCGGGCCGCACGATGAGTTGGTATGCGTCGTCGGTCCGTGAGGCGCTCGACGATCTGGGCTATGGGCGCAAGGAATTGGTCTATGCGAAGCAGCCCGAGCGCGACGAGCCGGCGGGAGGCGGCTTTCCGGAGTCGATAGACCCACTGCCTACGAACATTGGCTTTCCCGCCGACCTCGAACTCGCGAACATTGGGAAGCTGTTGTACGGCGTGATGGGGCTGTCTGACATTCCTGATGCTGACCTCGCACCCCTCGCCGCGGGCCTGTGGGACTACTACAACGGTGTCCCGTCTCAAGACCTAGCTGAGCCGGCTGTGGACCACGAGGAGTAATCGAGCCCGAGCGAAGGATTCCCACACGGGACGTGGGAGACCGTCGCGGGCGCATTCTTGGCGATCCGAACGCGGTCAGACGAGTGTCCAGCGCTCCGTGCAGGCTCGCGTTGAGGGTGCAGCGCGACGATGGACAAGCGCCCTGCCGGTTCACGCTGCAACGAGCCAGGCTTCCCACTGATCGCGTGTACTAAGGGTTAAAGTCGCCCCTCCGACACGACTGAAACTCACCCTGGCGTCCGAGGCCTACCTCCGCCAGTGTCACGTTCAGCTTCGGTGCGCCTCTCACGGTCACTTCGAGGTGATCGTCGTGGACGTCTACGGCTTCGATCAGCTCGTCGATCAGTATTCGCCGTTCGACTTGCGTTGCTGCTTGCCAGAGCGCGTCGATGTCGACTTGGGCGAGGTAGGCGGCGATCTGGTCGAATCGTCTACCGACGTCGGCGAACCGCCGCTTTTCGGCTGTCTCGTCGTCCTCTGCTGCGCGCAGGGCTCCGATCTGCGTACGGGCTTCTTCCTCGGCGTACAGATCGTCGGCGATCTGGTCGGCGTAGTACAGCCGCAAGAGCTTGCGCCGTTCCTCGAGCAGCTCTGCGAGCCTGACCGCAGGGACCGGCGCCGTCGAGCTACGCCCCTGTCGGGGCCGGCCCGGGATCGTGCTCTCCACGTCCACCGTCCGCTGCGCCGACACCGGTGCCGATCTGCTCGCGATCCAACACACCCGATACTCCGTGGAGATGCGAGTTAGACAGCCGTGCTCTCGCGACTCTTTCGAGCTGCCCTGCGGAATGGTCGGAAATCGTTCGAGTCGATCGGTCCAGTTCTCGACCTTGAGTTCGGTGTCCGCCTGCTCAAAACGCGTTACGGCCGGTGCAACTAGCACCGCGGTCCGCTATGAGCGTGAGCGGCCCGGCGCGCTGGTCCACATGGACGTCAAGAAGATCGGTCGCATTCCTGACGATGGTGGTTGGCGAGCCCACGGCCGCGCGAAGGGCTCGACCTCCCGCGATCGCAAGACCCGCGTCTCTTTCGACTACGTGCACTCTGTCGTCGATGACCACAGCCGCTTCGCCTACAGCGAGGTCCTCGCCAACGAGAAGGCCGTCACGACCGCAGCGTTCTTCGGCGGTGCGCTCGAATACTTCGCCGAGCACGGCATCGAGGTTGACGCGGTCATGACCGACAACGCCTGGAACTGCATCCACGGCCGTGCACTACGCGAACTGTTGACCGCGAGCGGGACCGACCACATCACGATCAAGCCGCACTGCCCCTGGCAGGACGGCAAGGTTGAACGCTTCAACCGAACCCTGCAGAACGAGTGGGCTTACCGACACGTGTTCTTCACCAACGAAGACCGAACCGCCGCGCTTGCCCCCTGGCTCGAGAACTACAACACTCGCCGCCGATGCGATGGACGGCACCGGCGATTCAGGCCCCCCGGGGCCGATTACCATGGTGAAGACAACGAGGTCCACCTCGACGAAATCACTCCACAGGACTACCCGGCGCGCATCACGATCATGGGAAATGTCGTCAGGAACGCGGCCGCCGCCGGGATCGCCCTGACACGAGAGTGCGTGGGCGTCTCGATCTCCGGCAACGTCGTAAGCGATTGTTCGCAGCTCAAGTCCGTACACGACCGGCTCTTCGAGTACAGCTCAGGGGTGTACGTACCGGGCGAACACTGTTCGGTTTCGGACAATGTCATCTGGAACACGGCGACACCGCCGTCGATGAGGTGGGGCGTGTTCATAAGCAGCTCTGATGCAACCATTTCCGACGATGAACAATCGGTTCAAGCCGGACCGAATAGCTTCGTGGGTCGCTTACAAGCCCTACCGTCCCATAGAAGACTTGAACGGACCGCATGGCGGGCCTCCGTTCGGCATCAATGCTCCGGCGTGCACGATGGCCCAGTAGTCGTATTTCAGCGGTCTGACGCACTGCTAAGACGTCACAGCTACCGAGCGCAACCACCCGGCGACTACGACGAGTTCGGCGAGGAACCGTTCTAACGCCGGGTTTGCTTCACCCCCATGATGCTTCCTGGCGCGGCAACGCCCAAGAAGGTCTGAATTGCAACTCGTCGGATCCGCGAGCTCTTGCTTCACGCGCTCCTACACGGGGCCGGTGCCGAGCACGCGTGCAAGCTCGGCAGTGTGACACGACGAGAGGTGGCTTGCCGGTTCTCGATATTTCGCATATGAACAAATTCGGAGCGTGATGCTCCGCGGCGAAAGATCACCTCTGAGTATTGCGGTCACGAATATGCAACGAATTCTTCCTTGTCGGCCCTGTCGGAGGGTTCGTAGTCTCGCCGCGTGGGGGAGGAGCACAAGGTCGGTGGGTCCGATGTGCAGCCGGTGTTTGCGACGCGGCGGCGTTTCCGCGCTCGGTGTACAAATCTTTTTGGTTGGCTGGTGGGTGCCGCGTGCATCGTCTTCCTTGCAACTCTCGGCACGACGGTCTTGGGGAGCCCCCACCTCGATCGACAGGTCGTCAGCGCGATGGCGCCGATCGCTCGGCATAGCCGAGTTGGATCTGCCGACGCTCGTAGCGGCACACCTCAACTATCGACCGCCCGTCACGTCGTGCGGCGCAATGGGTCCCGACACCTGAGCATGGAACTCGCCGCAGGAAGCGGGGGTCTCGGTCTCATCGGACTCTTTGTGAGTGCGCGCAAGCTGTTTCGTGTATGTGGGCTCCGAACGCGATTCTCATCGCGCGGACAAGCACGTGGGTCGCGAACGGGTGCGCATCAGCCGGGGAGACGCGCATCGCGCCGCGGCCGTCAGGTCGCTCGGATGCGCCGGCGGAGGCGGCGGACGAGACAGAGGTGGGGGCGCGTGCGCCGGTATCGACTGCACAGGCCGTTCGGTCGGTGGGTGTTGCTCGCTGTGTGCCTGGTGACCTTGTATGTCTCGCTCGTCGTAGACGCGCAGTTCGCGCGCGCGACCATTCCCCCATCGAGCGGTGTTGGGTCGGCACTCGTCAGTCGCGCTGCAGGGCCGGTCCTCGACGCGTCGAAGAGCGGGCTGAGCTTTACCCGTGTCCCGCGCCGGACTGCAATTCTAACGTTCGACGGCGGGCCTGATCCTTCATGGACTCCCCCGATCCTTGCACTGTTGCGACGGGAGCATGTGCCGGCGACCTTCTTCGTACTCGGAAGCAATGCTGCTCGGCATCCCGCGCTTGTGCGGGCCGAGATCAAGGGCGGGAACGAGATCGGAGTGCAGACATTCAGACCCGTAGATCTCGGGGCGCAATCAGCGATGAGCGCCCGCGCCGAGTTCTCCCTTTCCGAGGCGACTCTCGCCGGAGCGGCCGGCATACACACTGCACTCCTCCGTCCCACCTACGTTGCGACCGCCGCACAACTGACGAAATCACAACTCGCACGCCTTCGTGAAGCGAGCGGCGCTGGCTTCGTCGTCATCCTTGCCAACCACGACTCACGCGACTGGGAACGACCCGGCGTCAAGACAATCACCGAGAATGCCGTGCCGCGCCACGGCGAGGGCACCATCATCCAGCTTCACGATGGCGGTGGTCGACGCGATCAGACGTTGGCCGCCACTGCGATGCTCATAGCCCGCTTGCGCGACACCGGCTATCACTTCACGACCGTGGCTCGCATGCTCGGTCTGTCGCCAGCCGGTGTCATGTCGCGTGCCCGCGGACTTCCCCAAATTCAGGGCCGAGCATTGCTCACGACCCTGCGCATCGCGACCTGGGTGAGGCACGCGCTCGACGTTCTCGTCATCCTCGTGGCCATGCTGACTCTCGGCCGCGCCGCACTCGTGCTCGCCGGTGCGATCGCGCACAGGTGTCGGCGGAACGTCTGCCACACGTTTACGCCTTCGGTGAGCGCGATTGTCCCTGCTTACAACGAGGAAGTCGGCATCGCGGCCACGGTTCGCGGCCTACTCGGGTCTGGCTACCAGTCTCTTGAGGTCATCGTGGTCGACGACGGCTCGTCTGACGGTACCGCTGACGCGGTGCGGGCCATCGGCGATCCGCGCGTCGTGCTGCTCCGAGGTCCGGGCGCTGGGAAATCGCACGCCCTGAATCACGGACTCAAGGTGGCAAGACACGACATCATCGTCACGGTCGATGCAGACACCATCGTCCAGCCCGGCGCCCTCACCCCCCTCGTACAACCCTTTCACGAGCCGCAGGTCGGCGCAGTGAGTGGCAATGTCAAGGTCGGGCAACGGCACGGACTCCTCGCACGCTGGCAACACCTTGAGTACGTTGTCGGCGCCAACCTCGACCGCCGTTGCCTGGACCTCGTACGGTGCATGCCAACCGTGCCGGGCGCCATCGGCGCGTACCGCCGGAAAGCAATCGAACAGGCGGGCGGCTTCAGCCATGCGACGCTTGCGGAAGACACCGACCTGACGCTGGCGATGGGCAGATCCGGCTGGCACATTAAGTACGCCCCCGAGGCCGTCGCTTACACCGAGGTACCCGGTTCGCTGCACGACCTCTGGCGTCAGCGCTGTCGCTGGGCCTACGGCATCACTCAAAGTGTCTGGAAGCATCGCCGCGCGCTCCGCCCACGGCGAACGGAACGCTCGCGGGTCGGCACAGTGGGACTGCCATACCTCGCACTGTTCCAAGTCTTGTTGCCGCTCGCCGGACCGGCCGTCGATCTCTTCGCCATCTCCGGCCTCTTGCTACATCGACGTGACCCGATCGTGTTTTGGTTCGCCTTTCTCGCCGTCCAATGTGTACTCGCCCTCACGGCGCTGATCATCGAGGGCGAATCTCTCCGCAGCATGTGGATCCTTCCCGCCCAGCAGGTCGTACACCGTCAACTCACCTACCTTGCGTGCCACGACGCAATCATCCGCGCCTCACGTGGCAGCAAGGCCAGATGGAACAAAGTAAGCCGCTCGGGGCACCTTCTCCAGGCACCAACCCCCGGCGTCTCAGCCGGGACTGTGGCCCTTGCGCTGCCTCTACGCACGGCACTAACTCCCGCCGACGCATGACCATCCACGGCGCCGCGTGGGACTTCGAACCCTGAGCCACGCGACTCGCTCATCCGCCAGAGGTCCGAACCTGTGTCGTTCTCACGTGGCCGCTCCGCGGCGCCGCGTATCGGCGCGATGGATCGTTGATGCCGCCAGCACGATTCGCCGTAGTACGACAATCGACGAGTTGCGAGGACCAATATGCTTGACCCGCACCCGGCCGAGCCATTCCAGCGTCGGCTACCCATACGCACCGAACCTTGCGCTCAGCCGCATTGGGGGTGCAGGCTCACTCCCCGGAGAGGGGGCCGAGGGCGTGTCCTACAAAGTGAGTCCCAAGGCGACAAAGGCGCTTGTACTCAATGTTCTCGGGGGGATCGGGGGTTGATCGCGGGCCCGACTCGCCTCGGCACCTATGTCGTGGGGTTGCGTGCCTTACGTCCCTCGCTCTGGGATGCAGCTCGTCCAGCTCTGCATCAACGCCGAACACCGTCATCACGCCCGAAGTCCGTCGTGCCTGTGGCGCATTGCGGACCCTCGTCGCCGATGTCGCCCAAAAGCAAGACGTTTTCAGCGCGGAGGTTGAGGCCGACGCCACGGAGCTGCGCGCAGCGGCGAACGAGACGTCGAATGCCGCGCTGATTGCGGCGGCGCATGACGCGTACGAAACCTTGAACAGCATCACGACGGGTCTGGACACGAGCGCCGAGAAGTATGAAGAGGAGAAGGTTCGTTTCAGCGCCAATGTGGCCGACGCCAGCGACGCCTGCATGAAGCTCGGAATGGATACCCCGTTCCTCGACAGCGACTTTCAAGAGCTGACACTCGCTCCGTCGACCGTCCCTTAACGTCGACAGACTGCCGGTATCAAGCTGCCTCCCGATTACCATCGAGAGATCCCATGACCTGTCCGGGGGGCTTGATCGTTCACGCCGACGGAACGGTTGCGGGCTGCACCGAGGACGACGAACGCGACGGCTGCCGCGGACGCGAGTTACGTCACGAAGGCGACCCGGTGGCGTGCGTGGTGTGGACGCCCGCCGGGTGCAACTACTGCGGTGTTCAGACCTGACGCGGGCTCGCACGCAAAAGATGCTCGACTGTGTGCTGGGCCAGCGGTTGCGCCGGCCGTTGGGCCCTCGCCGCACAGATCGTCGCGGGGGCGTTCGTTTCCGTTGCGTGTCGTGGGATTTCGTAGCACGCTGGTCGGGACGCTTGCCTCTGTACACGTCAGAGCGCCGGCGCGCACTGACGTTCTGATTCGCATGTGACACACGGATGCGTCGATTCGGCGAGGGAGACCGACATGGGTTCGTTCGACACGACCCGGCGGGGACTGGGGGTCTTGCTGGTGCTCTTGGTGGTGGTCGCCGCGAGCTGTGCCGGCACGCGAAGGTGGGCGAGCCTCTACAACGGCCCCTTGAACTTTACGGATGCCCCGTCCAGCATTGCCGTGGGCGGCAAAGGGAAAACGGTGGTGGTCACCGGCAGCAGCTACGGCGTCGGCACGGGCCAGGACTATGCGACAGTTGCCTACGATGCCGTCAACGGCGATCGGCGCTGGGTCGCTCGTTACAACGGACCAACCAACGGTGACGATGCGGCCACGAGTCTCGCGGTCAGCGCCGATGGCCGCAGCGTCTTCGTCACGGGCACCAGCTACGTCGAGCAGGGTCCGGACAAGGCGGCCACCAGCGATTACGCCACTGTCGCGTACAACGTCGCCGACGGCCGGCAGCGATGGGCCGCCCGCTTCAACCCCTCATCCATCTTCGACGTCGCCAAAAGCATCGCCGTGAGCCCCGATGGAAGAAGAGTATTCGTCACGGGCAGGAGTGCCGGCACATACGCGACCGTTGCGTACAACGCCGATGACGGCATTCAGCTGTGGGTCGCCCGTTACACCGGCCCAGCGAATGCCGGCGACGATGCGACCAACATCACAGTGAGCCCCGATGGCAGCAAAGTCTTCGTCAGCGGGTCCAGTCACAGCGCGAACGGATTGGACGACTACGCGACCGTCGCCTACAACGCCGTCAACGGTGCGCAGGTCTGGGTGATCCGCTACAACGGACCTGGCAACAGCGCCGACGACGTCACGGGTCTCGCCGTGAGCCCGGACGGCACCAAAGTGTTCGTTACCGGCCGCAGTGGCGGCTCGACGACAGGCCTCGACTACGCGACCGTCGCCTACAACGCCGCCGGCGGCACCCAGCTATGGGTCGCGCGCTACAACGGACCAGCCAATGAGGGCGACGGCGCAACCGGTCTCGCCGTGAGCCCGGACGGCACCAAAGTGTTCGTTACCGGGTTTGGTCGGGTGTCGCCGAGCCTGCCCGAGTACGAGAACCCCGACTACGCAACCGTCGCTTACAACACAGCAACCGGGACCCAGCAATGGGTCGCTCTCTACAACGGTCCGGGCAATGTCAGCGACGGCGCATCCAGCGTCGCCACGAGCCCTGACGGCGCCAGCGTGTTCGTCACAGGCTTCAGTAGCGACGGTGTGAAGACGCAAACCGACTACGGAACCGTCGCCTACAACGCGGCGACCGGCACCCAGCGATGGGTCGCTCTCTACAACGGTCCCGGCACCGGCGGCGACTACGCCACGAGCATCGCGGCAAGCCCCGACGGCAAGAAGGTATTCGTCACCGGATTCACCAACGCGTTCTCAGACGAAGGCTTCCCGCCGCCCACGGCACCACCACCTGGACTCAGCCAGGACTACGCCACCGTCGCCTACGACGCTTCCTGAATACAGATGAAAGTACGACCCGCCAGCGGCCCGTAACACTCGTCGCAGGCGCGGGCATCCGAGCGCAGAGTCTGCCGATCTGTGCGAATGCTCGCCGGCTGCAACCACTGCTGCGTGCACGCCCGCGGCACCGAGGACGACGAACGCGAGGGCTGCCGGGGCCGCGACCTCCGGCATGAAGGTGATCCGGTGCCGTGCATCGCCTGGTGGCGTTCGGGCTGCAACTACTGCGGCGTGCAGGCTGGATAGCGGCTCGCATTGACAGCGCCAGAGCGGGCAATCTGTGCGGGTGCGTCAGCGACGTTGGTCGCCCGGCATTCGCTGGCGCTCGCGAGCATGGGAGGCAAACGTGCAGTGCGACGCGTTCCGAAAGGCCGTCGAGACGCTCGACCTTGAGGCAACTTTGGCGACGTTCGCGCCGACCATCGTCTTGCGGAGTCCCGTGAGGGACGAGCCCCTCCGCGGCAAGGAGGCGGTCGGACCGTTGTTCGCGATCCTTTTGCAGACCTTCAAGGAACTCCGATTCCTCGAGTCGTTTACCTCCGCCGATGGTGGCGAGCTACTCCACTTTCAATGGCGCCTCGGAGAACGCAAAGTCGAAGGCGTCGACATGATGCACTTCGACGAGATAGGCCTGATCGACGACTATGCCGTGATGATCAGGCCGCTGTCCGCACTCCAGGCGATGCGGGACTCTGTGTTCGCACAACTCCCGCCGGATGCTGGTAGCGCATAGCTGCTTCGATCTGTGACGTGCTCGCAGAACGAGCGCGGAGCGGGCAATCTGGCGCGAGTAAGCCGGCTTCGCGGCCGTGATCCGAGAGGAGCGTGTATTGATGGACCTCGATGACACGATCAACACGAGCTATGCAGCCCTCGATGCATTTGCGAAGGGCGACCCCGCGCCCGTGAAGCTGCTCTTCTCTCATCGTGATGACGTCATGCTCGCCAATCCCTTCGGTCCTGCGGCCGCAGGATGGAGCGCGGCTTCGGAAATGCTGGATTTCGCATCGTCACGGTTCAGAGACGGTCACTTCAGGGGCGTCGACCGCGTCGCTCGGTATGAGGCGACCGACCTTGCGGTGATCCATGAGACGGAGCATTGGCAGGCCAAGATCGCGGGACGCGAGAAGCTGTCCGACTTCGATATTCGAGTAACGACGACTTTCCGCGTCGAAGACGGCACATGGAAGATCGTCCATCGTCACGCAGACCCAATCACGACCGTCAGCGAAGACGGTCCCTTGCGTCAGTAGCTCCCAAGAAATCGCCAGATCGACACGGCCCCCGCCCCGATCTGCCGATCTGGTCGCTCGCCGGCTGCAACTACTGCGGCATGCAGGCTGGATAGCGGCTCGCAATAACACGCCAGCGGGGGAATATGCGTCCGCCCTTTGATCTCTCGTTTGACCGCTGCACAATCGGAGACTTGGCATGACAGTGATGTTGATCGCGCGGTTCGACGGTGATGTCGAGGAACTCACTCAGGCCTACGACAGAGCGCACGCCGTGATCATGAGTCGAGGCGGAGCGGTGCCCAGCGGTGAACTTCGGCACCATTGCGCGACGAGTGCCGACTCGCTGTACATCATCGGCGTCTGGCAGTCGGAAGACCGCGTCCGGACCCGTTGGGCCAGTGCGGAGTTCAGGGACACGCTGACGTCCGTGGGGTTTCCGCCGCCGGACGCAGCTGCAATCACAATCCTTGAACTGCACGCGATTGAGCCGCCGCTGTAGATCAGAACGCGGCGCAGATCTGCCGATCTGGTCGCTCGCCGGCTGCAACTACTGCGGCGTGCAGGCTGGATAGCGGCTCGCAATAACGCGCCAGAGCGGGCAATCTGTGCGCCATGAGCCGCCCGCCGCTACCTGCGTACGGAGATCAGGGACGGATACGCAACTGGTTCCACACCAAGC
>JBBRXX010000004.1:0-189476 GCA_038238245.1 Acidimicrobiia bacterium | reverse complement strand
GGTATCCCGGCCCGCAGCGAGGATGCTTCGGTGCGTGATCCCGGGAGGTCATGACGCGGTGCACGGAGCCGGAGGCGGAGTGAGCTCGCGGGAGCGGCGAGCGTCCGCGGGCCGGGTATCCCGGCCCGCAGCGAGCGCGACCAGATGAAGTGCCGGAGGTGTCGGGAACCGGCGGTGATCGAGCTCCGGCGGCACAACGCCGGTTTCTGTCGCGACTGCTTCTTTCACCATTGCGGCGAGCAGGTGCGGCGCGCGGTCGACGAGTACGACATGATCGGCGAAGGCGAGCGGGTCCTCGTTGCGGTGTCCGGCGGCAAGGATTCGCTCGGACTGTGGCACCTGCTGCACACGCTCGGCTACGAGGCCGACGGCTTGTACGTCGGTCTCGGCATCGGTGAGTACTCCGACACGTCCGGCGCGCACGCCCGCGCGTTCGCGCAGGGGCACGGCTGGAAGCTGCTCGAGGTCGACCTGCGCGACACGCACGGCTTCGACGTCCCCGAAGGATCACGCGCCGCCAAGCGGACACCGTGCTCGGCGTGCGGACTGTCGAAGCGTCACATCTTCAATCAGGCCGCGATCGATCACGGTTACGACGTGCTGGCGACCGGGCACAACCTCGACGACGAGGCGGCGGTCCTCTTCGGCAACGTGCTGCGATGGGAGACGAGCTACCTGGGCCGTCAGTATCCCGTGCTTCGGGCTGCGCCCGGCTTCGCCCGCAAGGTGAAACCGCTCGTACGACTCGGCGAGCGCGAGCTCGCCGCGTATTGCGTGCTGCACGGCATCGACTACATCGTCGAGGAGTGCCCGATGGCGGTCGGCAACCGGCACCTCGCGTACAAGGAGGCGCTCAACGCGATCGAGGAGCGCTCGCCGGGATCGAAGGGAGCGTTCGTCGCGGGATACTTCGATCGGGCACATGCCCGCTTCGCACCCGATGCGCTCGAGGAGCGCGAGGAGCTCTCGCCGTGTGTCCTATGTGGGGCACCGACACCTGGCGAGGCGCGTGCCGACGAGCCGGCGAGCGACCCGATCTGTGCGTTCTGCCGGCTGCGCGCCCGGGCCGTGGGAGAACCGATCCCGGTCCGGACCGCCCGGTGAACGGCACATTCGGCGCGGGCGACCGCGTGCTGCTCGTCGACAATCGGAAGCGCCGCCATCTGATCACGCTCGCGGCGGGGGGCGAGTTCCACACACACGCGGGAATCGTGCGGCACGACGATCTCATCGGAAAACCCGAAGGGTTGACGGTACGCACGACGCGCGGCGCGCGCCTCACGGCCGTGCGGCCGACGCTCGCCGAGTACGTGCTGGAGATGCCGCGGGGCGCGCAGGTGATCTATCCGAAGGACATCGGGCCGATCCTCATCCTCGCCGACGTGTTTCCCGGCGCCCGGATCCTCGAGTCCGGGGTGGGCTCGGGCGCGCTCACGACCGCGCTGCTGCGCGCGATCGGGCCGACCGGCAGCGTCACGGGATACGAGATCCGCGACGACTTCGCGCAGCGCGCGATCCGGAACGTCAAAGCGTTCCTCGGCGACGATGTGCCCCTCGACGTGCAGGTGCGTGACGTCTACGAGGGCATCGACGCGCGGGAGCTCGATCGCGTCGTCCTGGACCTGCCGGAACCGTGGCGGGTGGTGAAGCACGCGATGGAGGCGATGCGCCCGGGTGGGATCCTGTGCGCGTACCTGCCGACGATCCTGCAGGTCGGGCGGTTGCGCGAGGAGCTCGCTCCCGCGCCGTTCGGCATGGTGGAGACGCTCGAGGTGCTGCACCGGGGTTGGCACGTCGAGGGCCAGTCGATCCGGCCCGACCATCGCATGGTCGCCCACACCGGATTCCTCACGGTCGCGCGCTTGCTCTCGCCCGAATGAACCTGCTCGACATCGCGATCATCGTCGTGGCCGTGGGCGCGGCGTTCGGTGGCTGGCGGCTCGGTTTCATCGCCCGTGTGTTCGCGTGGGCCGGCGTCGCGCTCGCGCTCGTGATCGCCGTACGGTTCTTGCCTCGCATCGTCACCGCGTTCGGGGGCGCGACAGCCGACGATCGCGTCACCGTCGCGCTGCTGTTCCTCGTGCTCGTCGCGACGATCGGACAGGCCGTGGGCCTGGGGATCGGCTTGCTCGTGCATCGCGTCGTGCCGATGCGCGACCCACTGCCGCTCTGGGATCGTTCGACGGGCGCGGCCGTAGGTGTGCTCGGCGTGCTGATCCTCGTGTGGATGGTGATTCCGTCCCTCGCGACGGCGAAGGGCTGGCCCGCGCGCATGGCGCGCGACTCCTTCGTCGTCGATGCGATCCAGCGGTGGGGTCCCGAACAGCCGGCGCGCTTCGCGGCGTGGGGCCGCTCGATCTCGGATGCGCCGTACCCGTCGGCACTGGGCCAGCTCGACGATCCGCCCAACCCGGGTCGTCCGCCCGCGACGAAGTTGACGCGGGCGGTCGATGCCCGGGCGCGGGCGTCGGTCGTGAAGGTCAGCGGGCACGCCTGCCGCTCGATCCAGGAGGGGAGCGGGTGGGTCGCGGCGCCGGATCTCGTCGTGACCAACGCGCACGTTGTCGCCGGTGAGGACGCCACGACGGTCGACGACCCTGCGGGCAACACGCTGGCTGCGACCGTGATCGTCTTCGACCCGCTCCGCGATCTCGCGGTGTTGTCGGTGCCCGGACTCCACGCGTCTCCGTTGCCGCTGGCCGGTGGATTCAAGGGTGACCTGGGCGCGGTGTACGGCTATCCCGGCGGAGGCCGGCTGAGCGCGTCGCCCGCCAAAGTCGGACAGGAGATCCTCGCGGTCGGTACCGACATCTATCGCACCCGGTCGAGCCGCCGGCACGTGTACGTGCTCGCCGCCGCACTCGCGCCCGGTGATTCGGGCGGACCGTTCGTCGACACGAGAGGCGATGTCATCGGCGTCGCGTTCGCCATCGATCCCGGCCGTACGGCGACCGGTTATGCGCTCACCGACGCCGAGGTGCGTCCGATCCTCGCGGAGGCACGGGGCCGCCAGAACGCGGTCGACACCGGCAGATGCCTCGTCGAATGAGGCCCCGGAGGACTACTCAGCTTCGATGAAGATGCACTCGCCGGGGCATTCCTCGGCGGACTCGACCACGGCGTCGAGCATGCCGTCCGGAATATTGGCCAGTCCCTCGGCGCCACCCGGATCCGAGAAGACCTTGTCGGCTTCCTTGACGTACGCGAGGCCATCGTCCAGCAGCGTGAAGACGGAGGGCGCGATCTCCTCGCACAAGCCGTCGCCGGTGCAGAGATCCTGGTCGATCCAGACCTTCATGCGGTGTCCTCACCTTTCCGTGCTGGAAGTCGAGGAAGAACTGTGTCGGCGGGGCTACCCGTAGGGCTTGGAATTTATCACACTCACAAGTGAGAAATCCAGCTCTCCGGGGAAGTCTCGGCAACGTATCGGATGCGCACAGCTGGGCCTGAACGCAGGACTAGGGTCGCCATCGACCGAGGAGGTGGTCGCTCAAATGGCTTCCGAGCACGAGCGACGGCTGACCGAGTACGAGGCTCAGGTCGACCAGCTCCAAGAGATGATCAAGGGGCTCGAGGAAGAGGTTGTGGTCCTCCGGCGCCGGCTGCAAGACGCACCGAAGCGCGTCCGCACGCTCGAGGAGCGCTTGCTCGAGACCAAGGGCCAGCTTGCCCAGGCCGTCTCCCAGAACGAGAAGCTCTCGGCGACGCTGCGTGAAGCGCGCGAGCACATCGCCGCGCTGCGCGAGGAGGTCGAGAAGCTGACGATGCCGCCGTCGGCCTACGGCACGTATCTCGGCACCAACGACGACGGCACCGTCGACATCTTCACCGCCGGTCGCAAGATGCGGGTCGCGCTGCACCCCGAGATCGAGATCGGTGAGCTCAAGCGCGGTCAGGAGGTCGTGCTGAACGAATCGCTGAACGTCGTCCTGGCGCGCAGTGCCGACCTCGCGGGCGAAGTCGTGACGTTCAAGGAGCTCCTCGAGGACCGCACGCGCGCGCTGGTGATCGGACGCGCCGACGAAGAGCGGGTCTGCGAGCTTGCCGAAGAGCTGCTCGGCACGAAGCTGCGCGCCGGCGACCATCTGTTGATGGAAGGCCGGTCCGGACTGTTGCTCGAGAAGCTGCCGCGTCCCGAGGTCGAGGAGCTCGTCCTCGAAGAGGTGCCGGACATCACCTACGACGACGTGGGTGGGCTCGACGAGCAGATCGAGATGATCAAGGACGCGGTCGAGCTCCCTTACCTGTACGGCGACCTGTTCAGAGAGCACGAGCTCCAGCCGCCCAAGGGCATCTTGTTGTACGGGCCGCCCGGATGCGGCAAGACGTTGATCGCCAAGGCCGTCGCGAACTCGCTCGCGAAGCGTGTGGCCGAGAAGACCGGCAACACGTCGGCGAAGTCCTACTTCCTCAACATCAAGGGTCCCGAGCTCCTCAACAAGTACGTGGGCGAGACCGAGCGTCAGATCAGGCTGATCTTCCAACGCGCCCGCGAGAAGAGCGAAGAAGGCAATCCCGTCATCGTGTTCTTCGACGAGATGGACTCGTTGTTCCGCACGCGCGGCACGGGCATCTCGTCGGACATCGAGTCGACGATCGTGCCGCAGCTGCTCGCGGAGATCGACGGTGTCGAGGCACTGAAGAACGTGATCGTGATCGGTGCATCCAACCGCGAGGACCTCATCGATCCTGCGATCCTGCGCCCCGGCCGTCTCGACGTGAAGATCAAGATCGAGCGTCCCGACGAAGACAGCGCCAAGCAGATCTTCTCGCAGTACCTCACCACGTCTTTGCCGCTCGCGGGAAGCGAGCTCAAGACGTCCGGCGACGACGCCGAGAAGGCCGTCCAACGCATGATCGCCAGGGGCGTCGACGACATGTACGCGACAGGCGACGAGAACAAGTTCCTCGAGGTGACGTACCAGAACGGCGACAAGGAGACCTTGTACTTCAAGGACTTCTCGTCGGGCGCCATGATCGAGAACATCGTGCGGCGCGCGAAGAAGCTGTCGATCAAGCGGACGATCGCCGGCGGCGACCGCGGCATCTGCACCGACGACCTGCTCGAGTCGATCAAGCAGGAGTTCCGCGAGCACGAGGACCTGCCGAACACCACGAACCCCGACGACTGGGCGAAGATCTCCGGCAAGAAGGGCGAGCGGATCGTCTACGTCCGCACCATCGTCAACGAGGGCGACAGGGACAAGGGCGGCCGGCAGATCGAGCGCGTCACCACCGGGCAGTATCTGTAAGGGCCCTCCAGAAGCAGGGCTGACGTGCGGGCATCCACCGGTAGGATGACCGCGTGGCCGTCCCGAAGATCGTCGGCATCGAGACGGAGTACGGCGTCGCGTTGCGCGGCGCGCCGGACCCCAATCCGGTCGTGGCGTCTTCCCTGCTGATCAACGGTTACGTCGAGCAACGGCGCGTCGGCTGGGACTTCGAGGACGAGACTCCCGGTCGCGACGCGCGCGGGTTCGCGCGTGACGGCGCGCAGCCCCCCGAGGTCGAGACCCATCTGGTCAATGCCGTCCTCACCAACGGCGCGCGCTACTACGTCGATCACGCGCATCCGGAGTACTCGACTCCTGAATGCGCGACACCGATGGAAGTGACGCTGTTCGACAAGGCGGGGGAGCGCATCCTCGCCCGGTCGATGGAAGCGGCCCGGCGCTTGCTCCCGGCCGGCCAGGAGATCGTCGTCTACAAGAACAACAGCGACGGCAAGGGCAATTCGTACGGCTGCCACGAGAACTACCTCGTCGACCGCAACCTGCCGTTCGCGCTGCTGGTGCGCAACCTCATTCCGTGGTTCGTCACACGTCAGATCTTCACCGGCGCGGGCAAGGTCGGTGCCGAGAACGGCGCGGAGCCGGTCGACTACCAGATCTCGCAGCGTTCCGACTTCTTCGAAGAAGAGGTCGGGCTCGAGACGACGCTGAAGCGCCCGATCGTGAACACACGCGACGAGCCGCACGCCGACCCGCAGAAATACCGGCGCCTGCACGTGATCGTCGGCGACGCAAACCTGTGCGAGGTCGCGACGTTCCTGAAGACCGGTACGACCGCGATCGTGCTCGCGATGATCGAAGACGGCTTCATCGACAAAGACCTCTCGCTCGCGGGGCCGGTGGCCGCGATCCGCGCGGTGTCGCACGACCCGTCCCTGCACACCACGGTGGACGTCGCCGACCTCGGCCGGTGCACGGCACTGGACCTGCAATGGGAATTCCTACGGCTCGCCCGAAAGTATGCCGACGACAGCGGTCTGGAATGTTGTGGCGGCGACGAGCTCGGCACCTTGGTGCTCGACCGCTGGGAATCGGTGTTGGGCAATCTGGAGTCGGATCCGATGTCACTCGACGGACAGCTTGACTGGGTCACCAAGCTCTCGCTTCTGCGCGCGTATGCCGATCGCGATGCCCTCGAGTGGAACGACCCCAAGCTGGAGCTGCTGTCGGTGCAGTACCACGACGTGCGCCCGGAGCGCTCCCTGTACGAGCGGCTCGTGCGCGCCGGCAAGGTGGAGCGGCTGCTCGCGGAGGACGACGTGCGCGACGCAATGGCCGACCCCCCGGCCTCCACCAGGGCATATTTCCGCGGCACGTGCCTCGCCCGCTGGGCAGACTCGGTCGTGGCCGCGAACTGGGACAGCCTCGTGCTCGACGTGGGGACCGACCCCCTGCGAAGGATCCCGATGATGGAGCCCACGCGTGGTAGCAAGGTGCACGTTGCGGAGTTGTTCGCAGAGGTTTCGACGCCCCGCCAGCTCGTCGAGCGACTGACGGCGAACTGAGGGTGTTGTAGGAGGGGTCATGCCGGAGCGAGAGCGCAAGCAAAAACCGGCGCCGAAGGAGCGCGAGGAAGAGGCCGTCGAAGAGATGCCCGCGTCCTCGGAGCGCGGCGAGAAGCTCAAGGAAGACATCGACGACCTGTTGGATGAGATCGACTCCGTGCTCGAAGACAACGCGGAGGAGTTCGTTCGCTCATACGTGCAGAAAGGCGGGCAGTAGCGACCGGGGCGCTTCGACGCTGAGTCTCGGCGGTAGGCTCCCGCGCCGATGCCGGACTCAGAATCCTTGCCCCGCTTTTCTGCTTCCACCGATCCCGGGCCGTCGTTTGCCGACCTGCTCCGCCACGTCGCGCCGCACCAGTTGCCCGGCGCCGGTATCGAACACCCGATGACCGGCGACATCCCGCACGGTACGACGGTCGTGGCGATCCGCTACGTGAGCGGCGTGGTCATGGCGGGCGACCGGCGCGCCACGTCGGGCTACACGATCGCCAACCGTCGGGTCGAGAAAGTGTTTCGCTCCGACGAGCTCTCAGCGGTCGCGATCGCCGGCGCGGCCGGCCCCGCAGTGGAGATGACCAAGCTGTTCCAGGTACAGCTCGAGCACTACGAGAAAGTGCAGGGCGACGTGCTGAGCCTCGAAGGCAAGGCCAACCAGCTCAGCCAGCTCGTGCGCAGCAACCTGCCGGCCGCGATGCAGGGCTTCGTCGTCGTCCCGCTGTTCGCGGGCTACGACGATCGCCGCAAGATCGGCCGCGTGTTCTCCTACGACGTCACCGGCGGCCGCTACGAGGAGCAGGACTACCAGTCGAACGGCTCGGGCGGTGTGCACGCCCGGAACTGGATCAAGGCCGGCTGGCGGGAAGGGATGACCGAGGGCGAGACCGTCGAGCTCGCCCTGATGTCGTTGTTCGCCGCCGCCGACGAGGACGTTGCCACGGGTGGCCCCGATCTCGTCCGCCGGATCTTCCCGACCGTGGCGGTCATCGACGCCAACGGATTCCGCTCCCTCAGCGACGACGAGGTTGCCGAACGCAGCCAGACGCTCCTGATGGGACCCGAGCGCGGCGGGAGGTCGTAAGCCCGTGAGCATGCCGTTCTACGTCTCGCCCGAGCAGCTGATGAAGGATCGCGCGGACTACGCGCGCAAAGGCATCGCTCGCGGCCGCAGCCTCGTCGCCCTGGAGTGCGCGCCGGGAGTCCTCATCATCGCCGACAACCCGTCGCGCACGCTCAGCAAGATCAGCGAGATCTACGACCGCATCGCGTTCGCGGCCGTCGGTCTCTACAGCGAGTACCAGTTGCTGCGCATCGCCGGTGTCCGCTTCGCCGATCTCAAGGGCTACTCGTACTCCCGCGAGGACGTGAGCGCCAAGGAGCTCGCAAACTCGTACTCCCAGACGCTGCACCAGATCTTCACGCACGAGATGAAGCCGTACGAGGTCGAGCTGCTCGTCGCCGAGGTCGGCAACAACGACGACGATCACGCCGAGCTGTACCACGTGCTCTACGACGGTGTCGTCATGGACGAGCAGGGCTACTCGGTGCTCGGCGGCCAGGCCGATGAGATCACCGAAGCGCTCAAGGAGCACTACGCCAAGGACATGTCACTCGGAGATGCGGTGCAGCTCGGCGCCAAGCTCCTCGGTGCCGACGAACAACCCTTGACGACCGAGCAGCTCGAGGTTGCCTTGCTCGACCGCTCGCGTCCCCGGCGCGCGTTCCGTCGCATCAAGAACGACGAGCTCACGCAGCTCCTCGGCTAGCCGCGGGATCCGCCGGCTAGTACCAGCGCAACACCAGCGCGACCGGGCCGGCGATCACCACGAACAAGATGAGCGCCGCGACCAGCGCACGGGGCACGTATGGATCGCGCACCGGTGGCCGGTCGTCGTCGAGGACCACGTCGGCCTCGTCGACCTCGTTGACGAGCAGCACGAGCTTGGCGTCGTCGACCTGATCGTCCGGCACGTAGACGTCGACGCGCGCCATATCGCCCATGGTCAGCGCGTACGGACTGTTGAGGTTTCCGCGCAACTCGACATCGAGGCCTTCGTCCTGGAGTCGTGCGGCCATGACCCTCGCCCCGAAGGCCCCGTACACCGAGGTCAGGCGAGTCATCGGCACCGGAGGCACGTGCCGAGTGTACGGCTCCCCACCGGCAACGCGACTTGGGATCTCGCTCCGCTCGATACGCTTGCCAAGTGGAGCGGCGCATCTTCGGGCTCGAGAACGAATACGGCGTCACCTGCACGTTGCGCGGACAACGGCGTCTCAGCCCCGACGAGGTCGCCCGCTACCTGTTCCGGCGGGTCGTCTCCTGGGGGCGGTCGAGCAATGTCTTCCTCGAAAATGGCGCCCGCCTCTACCTCGACGTCGGCAGCCACCCCGAGTACGCGACACCCGAGTGCGACTCCATCCACGACCTGGTCGTCCACGACAAGGCAGGGGAACGCATCCTCGAGGGGCTCGTGCAGAGCGCCGAGCAACGACTTCGGGAAGAAGGCATCCGCGGCGAGGTCTTCCTCTTCAAGAACAACACCGACAGCGCCGGCAACTCGTACGGCTGCCACGAGAACTATCTCGTCGAGCGCGAAGGCGACTTCTCGAAATTCACGGATGTCCTGATTCCTTTTCTCGTGACACGCCAGGTGTACGCGGGCGCGGGCAAGGTCCTGCAGACGGCACGCGGCGCGATGTATTGCATCGCCCAGCGGGCCGAGCACATCTGGGAAGGCGTGTCGTCGGCGACCACCCGATCGCGGCCGATCATCAACACGCGCGACGAGCCGCACGCGGATGCCGAGCGTTTTCGCCGGCTGCACGTGATCGTCGGCGACTCGAACATGAGCGAGTACGCCACCTTCCTCAAGGTCGGCGCGACCTCGATCATCCTCCGAATGCTCGAAGACGACGGCGCACCGTGGCGTGACCTCACGTTGGAGAACCCGATCCGGGCGATCCGGGAGATCAGCCACGACATCACGTGCCGGCGGAAAGTTCGACTCGCCAACGGTCGCGAGCTCTCCGCCGTCGAGATCCAGTCCGAATACCTGACGCGTGCCATCCGGTTCGCCAAGCGGCGCGGACTCCCGCCGCTCGAGCAGCGCGCGCTCGAGATGTGGGAACACGTGATGACCCACCTCGAGAAGGACCCGCTCGCGCTGCGTACCGAAGTGGACTGGGTGATCAAGTATCACCTCATCGAGTCGTACCGCACGCGTGGCGACCTGCCGTTGACGCATCCGCGCGTCTCGCTCCTCGATCTCGCCTATCACGACGTCACCCGGTCTCGTTCGCTCTACTACCTTCTCGAGCGCCGCGGACACGTCGAGCGCATGGTCGAAGACGACGAGATCACCGAAGCGATGAACACGCCGCCCCAATCGACGCGTGCGCGGCTGCGGGGTGCGTTCATCAAGCGGGCCAAGGAGCGCAAGCGCGACTACACGGTCGACTGGGTGCACTTGAAGCTGAACGACCAGGCGCAGCGGACCGTGCTCTGCAAGGACCCGTTCAAATCGCGTGACGAGCGCGTGGAACGTCTCATCGCGTCGCTCTGACGCACGGGTACTCTCCCGCCCGTGCCAATGTTCCGCTCCGGGCTCGTCACGTCCCTCTTGTCGGAGCGCCCGTTCCTTCAGCGCATCTCTGTCGACCTCGGCGCGGGCGACGAGCCTGCCTACGTGCTCACGCAGCTTGTCGGACCGGTTGCCGTTGGCGATCGGGTCGTCGTCAACACCACCGCCGTCGAGCTCGGGCTCGGAACGGGCGGTTGGCATGTCGTCCACTGGAACCTCGCGCGAGACAGCTGGTCCGGCGAAGAGCGCGGGCACGTGATGAAGCTCCGGTACACGTCGTTGCAGGCCGATGTTCGCAGTGCGGAGGAGCGTCATCCGGAGCTCGCTGATGTCGCGTCGATCTCGGGGATGCCGGTGGTTGCCGCGTCTCTGCACTCGCAGGTTGCCGCAGTCGCGATCGCCTTCAAGCATCTTCGGCCGGACGCGCGGCTCGTGTATGTGATGACCGACGGGGGCTCCTTGCCGATCGCCATCTCGGAGCTGGTGTGGCAGTTGCGGGAGCGTTCACTGCTCGACGCGACGGTCACGGGCGGGCAGGCGTTCGGCGGGGACCACGAAGCGGTGTCGTTGCACAGCGCCCTCGTGATCGCGAGGCATGTCGAGCGGGCCGACGCGGTCGTCGTCGCGATGGGTCCCGGGAGCGCGGGGACCGCGACCCGACTCGGATTCAGCGGGATCGAGCTCGGATCCGTGCTCGACACCGCCGTGGGGCTCGGCGGGATTCCCATCGCCGCGTTGCGGGTGTCGCACGCCGATCCGCGAGAACGCCATCGGGGCCTGTCACATCACAGCATCACCGCGCTGTTGACCGCGACCCGGAGTCGCGTGCGCGTCGCGGTTCCCGAAGCATCGTGGAACGACGCGTGCGCCGCGCTCATCGATGTCGAGCTCGATCCCGGCGGCCGTCACGAGATGATTTCGGTCGCGCCCATCGGCATCGTCGAGCTGATGGCGGCGAGCGGGCTGCATGTCGACTCGATGGGTCGGCCCGCGACGGCGGATCCGATTCTCTTCGAGGCCGGGGCCGCCGCGGGCGTCGTTGCGGCCCGCGCGCTGCCGTAGTCTGTGGCGATGCCCGACGCGCCTTCGCGGGTCGAACGCGTTCTGAACCTGCTCGCGCTCCTGCTCGACACGCGTGTCCCGCTCACTCGTGACGAGATCGTGCGAGACATCGCCGGCTACCCCGAGCAGGTCACGGCCTACCGTCGCGCGTTCGAGCGCGACAAGGAAACACTGCGCGGCATGGGCGTGCCGGTCACCACCGAGCCGGTTGGCGACGGCACCGAGGTCGGTTACCGCGTGCGTCCCGAGGATTACTATCTCCCCGACCTCGGACTGGCGCCGGACGAGACTGCCGCCCTGCGCGTCGCGGTGAGCGCGGTGTCGCTCGGCAACCAGGCCGGGGTCGGCGCGCTGATGAAGCTCGGCGGTGTCGGCGACGATCCCGTGCCGCCGATCGCATCACTTCCGATCGCGCCCGCGCTCGCCACGCTCTTCGAGGCGTTCCGCCGTCGCGCCCTCGTCACGTTCGGCTACCGCGGTCGCACCCGCACGGTGGAACCGTGGGGCCTCTCCTCGAAGCGGGGCCACTGGTACGTCGTCGGATTCGACCGCGACCGGAACGCGATCCGCGCCTTTCGCGCCGACCGGGTCGACGGTGATGTCTCCGTGGGCGAGCCCGGCGCGTTCGAGACGCCCGACGACTTCCGCCCGGACGACCACGTCGAGTCGCGGCCCTGGCTCCTCGGCGACGAGCCTCCCGTCACGGTGCGAATCGCGGTGGACGCCGCGCAGCGCGACGCGATGCTCGCGCAGCTCGGCACCGATGCGACCGTCGTCACCGACGAGAACGACGAGACGTTGATCGAGCTGCTCGTCACCAATCGCAGCGCCTTCCGCGCGTTCCTGCTCGGGTTCCTCGAGCACGCGAAGGTGGTCGAGCCTCCGGATGTACGCGCCGAGATGGTCGCCTGGCTCGCGCGGATCGCGACACCGGTGTCATGAGCCCGCGCGCGCTCGCCGGTCCCGAGATCCAGCGGATCCTCGCCCTCGTGCCGTGGATCGTCGCCCATCCGGGCGCGCCCAAAGCGGAGATCGCGCAGCGGTTCGGCATCTCCGTCGCGCAGCTCGATGAAGACCTCGCCCTCGTGCTGATGATCGGCGTGCCGCCGTACTCGCCCGGCGACTACCTCGACGTCGACGAGGACCTCGAGGGCGGTGTCACGATTCGCCTGGCGGACTATTTTCAGCGTCCGCTGCGACTCACGCCCGCCGAGGGTCTCGCGTTGCTCGCGGCCGGCCGCGCCCTGCTCGCGGTGCCCGGTTCCGACCCACAGGGTCCGCTCGCGACCGCGCTCGCGAAGCTCGAGCGCGCGCTCGAGCTCCCGGGTCTCGTGGTCGACGTCGGCGAGCCCGACCACCTCGGCGCGATCCGGGACGCAACTGCGGGCCACGAACGCATCGAGGTCGACTACTGGTCGGCCGGACGCGACGATCTCACGACCCGCCGCATCGATCCCGAGGTGGTGTTCTTCGCGACCGGTGAGTGGTACGTCGGTGCCTACTGCCATCAGGCGCGCGACGAGCGAATGTTTCGCGTCGACCGCATTCGCGCGGTCCGTCCCACCGGTGAGACGTTCGAGCCGGGCGCGACGGGGTTCGAGACCGGTGACGTCTTCCGGCCCCGTCCCAGCGACCCGCGCGTCACGCTGAAGCTTGCGCCCGAAGCGGCGTGGGTGGCCGAGGCGTATCCGGCCGAGGCCGTCACCGAACACGCCGACGGATCGCTCGAGGTCGTGCTCGCGGTCAGTGAGCCCTCGTGGCTGGAACAACTGCTGTTGCGGTTGGGTCCCGAAGCACAGGTGATCGCCCCTACCGCGCTCCGCGACGTCGGTCCCGAGGCGGCTCGGAGAATTCTGCGCCTTTACGGTGACAGAGGACGTTCAAGGTCGCGCCGGAACGGCCGACCTGACACAGGAGCGCGGCGACGCGCATGAGAGGATGACTTGGTGGATCCGTCCCCCAAAGCCGACGACCCGGTCCAGTGGGGACCGGGCGGGTCGACGGTCGAGCAAACGCTTCCGGTCGAGCACGACGAGCCTCCGGAAAGCCCCCAACCTGCGAAGCACAAGGCCGCGTGGCTCTCCGCGCTCGAGTGGGGAATCCTCATCGTCAGCGCGCTCGCCATCGCGCTGCTCATCAAGACGTTCTTGTTCCAGGCCTTCTACATCCCGTCGGAGTCGATGACCCCGACGCTGCAGAAGGACGACCGGGTGCTCGTCAACAAGCTCTCGTACCAGATGCACGCGGTCCACCGCGGCGACATCGTCGTGTTCAAGGCGCCCCCGGGCATCGACCCGTCGGTGAAGGACCTCGTGAAGCGCGTCATCGGGCTCCCCGGGGACACCATCGAAGCGCGCGGCGACGGGCACGTGTACATCAACGGCACGGCGCTCGTGGAGAAGTGGCTCCCGGCCGGCGTGCGGACGGATCCGGGGTTCACGCCGATCAAGGTCCCCCCAGATTCCTTCTACGTGCTCGGTGACAACAGACCGAACTCCAAGGATTCGCGATACTTCCCGTCTCACTTCATTCGGAAGAAGGACATCGTGGGACGCGTGTTCGTCCGTATCTGGCCCTTGAACCGACTCGGCATCCTCTGAGCGTGCGGCGCCGACGTTCCGAGGACGCCGCGCCGGAGCCGTCGGAAGACGAGTCTCCGCCGGTCACGAGACGCGATCGGCTGCTCCGGCGGCGACGCGACCGCAAACGCTCCGCCGTCGAGTGGGTCGTCGTCGTCGTTGCGGCGGTCGTGATCGCCGTCCTGCTCCGCTCGTTCGTGGTCCAGACGTTCTACATCCCGTCTGCATCGATGGAGCCGACGCTGAAGAAGAACGACCGGGTGGTGGTCAACAAGGTCTCCTACCGTGTGCACGACGTGCATCGCGGCGACATCGTCGTGTTCACGACGCCGCCCGGCGTCAACAAGTCGTTCAAGGATCTCGTCAAACGTGTGGTCGGGCTCCCGGGCGAGACCGTGGAGGGCCGCGACGGCAAGGTCCTGATCAACGGCACCGCCCTCGCGGAGAAGTACCTACCGGCCGGCACGCTCACCTCCGACTTCGGGCCGTACACGGTGCCGGCGAAGTCGGCGTGGGTCATGGGCGACAACCGCGGGAACTCCGAGGACTCCCGCGTCTTCAAAGCGATCCCCGAGCACACGATCGTCGGACGGGTCTTCGTCCGCATCTGGCCCCTCAACCGCCTGGGGTTCCTTTAGCTGCGTCGCGACTCACCTCCTCGAGGCGGCTTCGCCGCGAGGGGGAGGATTCGCTGCTCCCTGCCAGTTCGCTGCGCACCCTTCGGGCTGCTCCGCTCACGGCCGCGTGCGTCTACTCGTTGTTCTCGGTCCAGTCGCCGACGACGGCGACCATGCGGTCGGGGCGGTCGCAGTAGACGGCGTCGACGCCCATGCGGAGCGCGGCGCGTAGCTGACGCGCCTCCTGGGTGTCCCAGGCGAAGGCGCGCATACCGAACCTGTGGAACAGGGAGACCAGGCCGGCGCTCCATTCGGTGTGGTGGAGGTTCATCGCGTCGATCCCGAACGTCGACAGCTCGTACGCGTGACGCTCCAAGGGTGTGTCGATCGCCCGGCGCCGGGTGGAGTGCACGAGCCGGACGCTTGCCTCCGACCGCAGCCCTCGGAGGAGTTCGACGTCCGGTGAGCACACCCAGAGTCGCTCCAGCGCGCCGTACCGCCGGGCCAGGTCGAGGAGCGGTCCGGCGACCTCCGGCACCTTCACGTCGACCGAGCACTCGAACGCGGTCCCCAGCTCGGCGTAGACGTCGGCGAACAAAGGAACACCGAGCGTGGCGAGCTCGGCCGCCGAGCTGGCCCCAACCTTTCGGCGCCGGAGACCTCGCGCGACGACCGGATCGTGGGTACAGACGACCTCGCCGTCGTTCGAAAGCCAGACGTCGGTCTCGATGCCGGTGGCGCCCGCGTCGAGCGCGCGGCGGAAGGCCGGGATCGTGTTCTCGGGCTCGAGAAGCCGAGCGCCACGGTGGGCGAACGTGATGACGGGCACCGCCACGCATCGTGCCACGCCGGCTCACATCGACGTCCAATGTGACCATTGGCTCTCATTCAGAGCCTCAAGCGCCCTATGAGCCCTGCCGAACAGTGTTACGAGCGCCATTTGGCGCCGAGGTGAAGCAATGTCGGAGCGAACCAGGGACGGGTGAGCGCGGTGACCACGATCAGGGCCAACTGCCCAAGCTGCGGTGATGTACAGCTCACCGCCGAGGATCTCACGGTCCGCGTCTGCGCCGATGACGAACGCGGGTCGTACTGCTTCCGGTGCCCCGACTGCCAGCAGGCGGTGGCCAAGGAGGCGAGCCGTCGAATCGTCGATCTGCTCGTGTCCAGCGGTGTACGGATGCAGGTGTGGCGTCTCCCGGCCGAGCTCTCCGAGTCGCGGGTCGGACCTCCGCTCAAGCCCGACGACCTCCTCGACTTCCATCTCCTGTTGCAGCGAGAAGGCTGGTTCGAGGGCGTGGCGGCGCAGGTCCGCCGTGGCGCCGAACCGCTAGCCTGACCTCAGTGCTCTGGATGCTCCCGCTGCTCACGGCGGCGATCGGAATGATCGTGCTCGGCTGGTGCGCGCTGAACGTCCGCCGCGAGGTCGACGGGACCATCCGCTCGATCGAGCTGTTCGGTCGCGAGCTGCGTCCGGCGCTGCTCCGCGTGCGTGACGACACCGCTCGCGCCCGCCGGCGCCTCGACCCCGACAACTGATTCACGCGGTCGCGGGGCGTAGAATCGCGTTCCTCCCGCATGAACGTCGGACCTGCCGAAATCCTCGTCGTCCTCGTCGTCGCCTTGATCGTCTTCGGACCAAAGCGGCTTCCCGAGGTCGGCCGCCAGGTTGGCGCCGCGATGCGCGAGGTGCGCCGCATGCAGAACACGGTGCGCGCCGAGCTCGACACCGTGCTGCATCCCGACGTCACGCCGCCCGACCCGTCGCATGCGACCGAGGACGCGATCGAGGACACCGATCATTCGACGTTGCCGCCGTCCGCACCCGAGAGCTACGACGAGGGCTTCGCCGGCCCCGGCTCGTTCAGCTAGCGGGCACGACCGCTGATGGCCGGGGGTGGTGACAACGGCGGGCGGATGACGCTCATCGAGCACCTCACGGAGCTCCGGCGCCGGCTGATCATCTGCGCGATCTCCGTCGTTGTCTGCGCGGTGGTGATGTTCATCCTCTACAACCGCGTGCTGCACTTCCTCGCCGGTCCGTACGAACAGGTGACGCGGGGGCAGCCGCAGTGCGGGAACAATCCGCACAAGGGATGCGACCTCGTGGTCACCGATCCGCTCGGACCATTCCTCGTGCGTCTCAAGATCGCCGGGTACGGCGGCATCGCACTGTCGATTCCGATCATCTTCTGGCAGATCTGGCGCTTCGTGACGCCGGCGCTGCACAAGAACGAACGACGCTACGCGGTCGCGTTCCTGGTCTCGTCGGTCGTGCTCTTCGCGCTCGGTGGCGTCGTCGCCTGGTTCACCGTCGTCAAGGCGCTCGACTTCCTGCTCGGCGTCGGCGGCAACTCACTCCAGCCGTTCATCGTCGCGGACAAGTACCTCACGCTCGTGACGCTGATGGTGATCGCGTTCGGCGTCTCCTTCGAGTTCCCGTTGCTCATCGTGGGGCTGTTGCTCGTGCGGGTGGTCAGCACGAGCCAGCTGCGGCACGCGCGGCGGTGGGTCATCGTCGGGATCACCATCTTCGCGGCGGTGATCACCCCGAGCCAGGACCCGTTCTCCCTATTGTTCATGGCGGTCCCGATGTATGTCTTCTACGAGATCGCCATCCTCGTTGGGCGGTTGATGAAACGGTGATGCCGCGATGAGCCCCTCCCGGACCCGCAAACCGACGGTGCGGGCCCGCCCGCGCGCCGAGGTGATCACCGCCGTCGCCGCGGCGGTCGTCATCGTCGCCGTCACCGTGCTGCTGATCTGGCTCATGCGCCCGGGCCAGACCGGCGTGCCCGGGGGCGGGGGTCTGCTCTCGCGTCAGTCCCGGGCCACGCTGCTCGGCGTGCTGACCGTGGCGGCGCTCACGATCGGCATCTGGTGGGTGCTGAACGGACGCCGACGTCCGCGGCGGGTCCAGCCCCGGATCGCGGTGACGGTGACCGCAGCCGTCCTCGTGGCAGGCGCCGTCGTCGCGGGGGTGCTGTGGCCCGGTGGCCTGATCCGGCACTGGCCGAAGCAGATCAACCCGGTCGAGAATCCGTTGACACCGCAACCGATCCTCACCCCGACGAGCGCCGCGGCGAAGCCGACCACCCCGGGGACGACCCCGAAGACCTCGACGCCCGCGGCGACGGCGACCACGACAGGTAAGTGATCATGTGACGACCGCGGACATCCGCGCCACGTTCGCGGCCGCCCGGCCGTTCCCCCTCGACGAGTTCCAGGTGCGGGCCCTGGATGCGCTGGACGCCGGACGCTCGGTCCTCGTCGCCGCCCCGACCGGCTCGGGCAAGACGCTCGTCGCCGAGTACGCGATCGCCCGAGCGCTCGCGGCGGGCGACAAGACGTTCTACACGACACCGCTGAAGGCCCTGTCGAATCAGAAGTACGGCGATTTCGTGCGCGCGTACGGCGCCGACCGCGTCGGGCTCCTGACCGGCGACAACGCGATCAACGGTGACGCGCCGGTCGTCGTGATGACGACCGAAGTGCTCCGCAACATGATCTACGCGCGCTCTCCCGCGCTCGTCGGCCTCCGATACGTCGTGCTCGACGAGGTGCACTATCTCCAGGACCCGTCACGGGGCGCGGTCTGGGAGGAGGTCATCGTCCATCTGCCGACAGACATCGACCTGGTGGCGCTGTCGGCGACGGTGTCCAACGCCGAGGAGGTCGCGGCCTGGATGCAGACCGTCCGAGGCGCCACCGAGACGGTGATCGAGGAACGACGTCCCGTCGAGCTCCGGCACCTGTACATGGTGGGGGACCGGGGCGCCGAGCAGCTCCACATGCTCGCGACGTTCGTCGACGCCGACGGCGAGCCGCATCCGAACCCGGTCGCCGCCCGGCTCGACGCCCGCAACGCGCCCCGGGCCCGAGGACAGCGGCGCCGCCGGCTCTACACGCCCTGGCGGACCGAAGTCGTCGAACGCCTCGCCGAGGAGCAGATGCTCCCCGCCATCGCCTTCGTGTTCTCACGTGCCGGGTGCGATCAGGCGGTCGAGCAGTGTCTCGCGGCCGGCATCCGGCTGACGGAGTCCACCGAACGCCGCGCGCTGCGGCACATCGCCGAGAAGCACGTCGAGGCGCTCACCGACGACGACCTCGACGTCCTGGGCTACGACACGTGGATCGCGGGGATGGAGGCCGGCGTCGCCGCGCACCACGCCGGCATGGTGCCGCCGATGAAAGAAGCGGTCGAGGAAGCCTTCGCGGCGGGCCTCTTGAAGGTCGTGTTCGCGACCGAGACCCTGTCGCTGGGCATCAACATGCCCGCCCGGTCGGTGGTCATCGAGCGGCTCTCGAAGTTCACCGGCGAGCACCACCAGTTCCTGACGCCCGGCGAGTACACCCAGCTCGCCGGACGGGCCGGCCGCCGCGGCATCGACGACCTCGGCTACGTGGTCGTGCTGTGGGATCCCTTCGTGCCGTTCGAGCAGGTCGCGGGTCTCGCGTCCCGGCGGACGTATGCACTGACGTCGTCGTTCCACCCGACCTACAACATGACCGCCAATCTCGTGCAGCGCTACCCGCCGGACGAGGCGCGGCACTTGTTGAACCTGTCGTTCGCGCAGTACCAGGCCGACCGCGACGTCGTCGCCGTCGAACGCGAGCTCGAGCGGCGGCGAGAGCAGCTCGCGCGTGCGCAGGATTCCGCCGCCCATCCGGCCGGCGACGTCACGGAGTACCGGCGCCTCCTGGCCGAGCTCGACGCGGCTCGACGCACGGCGCAGGGCCGTGACGGCAACCGCTTCGACGCGCTGCGGCCCGGCGACGTCGTCATCGCGCCGCGGCGCGGCGGGAAGGCGGTCGTGCTGAAGCAGGAGCAGGGCCGGGGCGGTCAGCGCGTCCTCGCGCTCACCCAGGGGAAGTCGCTCGTCCGCCTCTCGCCGCAGGATTTCCGCGGTCCGGTGCGCAAGGTCGCGAGCATCGACCTGCCCCGGCCGTTCGCGCCCCGCAGCCAGGCCTTCCAACGGGCGACGGTAGACACCTTGCGACGGCTCCAGCTCCATGCTTCCGAAGTGCCGGTCGACACCGACCGCGCGGTGTCGGAGCTCCAGGCCGAGATCGAGGCGCACCCGCTCCACCGGACGCCCGGGTCCGACGCGGCCCTGCGCGCGGCATGGCAGGCAGATCGCATCTCACGCGAGGTCGCCCGGTTGGAACGCCGGGTCGGGAGCCGCAACGAAAGCCTCGCCCGCCAGTTCGACCGGGTGCTGTCGGTGCTCGAAGGCTGGGGCTACGTCGAAGGCTGGACGCTGACCGATGCCGGCCGCCTGCTCGCGCGCCTCAACACCGAGAGCGACCTCGTGCTCGCCGAGGCGCTGCGCGAGGGCCATCTCGACGACGTGGAGGAGGCAACGCTCGCCGCGCTCGTCTCGTGCTTCACGTTCCAACGGCGGGGGCCGGAGTCCAACGACCCGTCACCGCCGCGCCGCTGGCCCAATGCGCAGGTGGCGCGCCGCTCCCGCACCCTCGACGGCATCTGGCGCGACCTGCACGTCGCCGAGCGAGAAGCGCGCCTGCCCGAGACCCGTCGCCCCGATCCCGGTTTCGCGACTGCCGTCCACGAATGGGTGGAAGGGCACGACCTCGCCGAGGTCCTCGACGACGAGGAGATGACGGGCGGTGACTTCGTGCGCAACGTGAAGCAGACGATCGATCTGCTCCGGCAGATCGCCGACGTCGCGCCCGATCCCCGCACCGCCGCTACCGCGCACGCCGCCGCCGACGCGTGCCTGCGAGGAGTTGTCGCCGCGTCGAGCACCGTCAACACGCCCACGGCCTGATGCGGACGTGATCAAGCCGGGCGAGGAGTGGGGCACGCCCACGACGGCCGCGCCCGACCTCGAAGTCGCGGGCGACGACGTTGCGCTCGCACGTGCGGCTGCGGACCGGCCCGGTGCGCTGATCCGTTTTCGACCCACGGGGGGCTCCGACCTGGCGCGAGCGGTCGGCGCCCAGACCACCGGCGACGCGAGCGTGGAGGTGCGACTCGATGCGCTGCGCGTCGAGGACTATGGCCTGGCGTGCAACATGGTCGTGCTCGGCGTCGCGCCCGACCGCCTCCGGCGAAGTTCCCGCCGAAGACCGGTGACCGTCACGGTGGATGGCATCGAATGGTTCTCGGGTCGCGCCGCCTCGGTCGTCGTCGCCACCGGCGAGTTCCGTCATGGCCTCGACCTCGTCCCGCGCGGTCACCCGGGAGACGGCCGCGTCGAGGTGCAGGTCTACGCGCTCGCGCCGGGGGAGCGAGCGGGCATGCGGGCGCGTCTCGCGGCCGGCACGCACGTGCCGCATCCCCGTATCGTCCAGCGGACCGGGCAGAAGATCGACGTGCGATGGGCGCGCGAAGGGTCGCGTCGGCGGATCGAGCTGGACGGCCGGGGCCGAGGCCGGACCGACCGGGCCGCGATCGAGGTCGTTGCCGGGGCCTACCGATTGCTCGTTTGACCAGGTCAGGGGCTCGCGTGATGCGCGCCGGCCCGCGGGCCCACAGGTACCATCGCCAGTCCCATGCTCTACGCGCCGGAGACGTTCACCGAACCCGAGGCAGCAACCCTCCGGCCGTACTTCACGAATCTCGATGGGCCGGTCTTCGCGCTCACGAACCTCCCCGAGGTCGTGAAGGGTGCATTGTTTGCGCGCTACTCACGTTCCGACAAGAGCCTGCGCCGCCTCTTCCTGGACGAATTCGTCGGCGATCTCGACCTCACCGGCGATCTGACCGTCGACGCGACGGTCGGTCTCAGACGCGCCGAGGAGCTGTACGCACGCGTGTTCATGGAATACGGGGACGACTCGGTCGCCCAGCTGGGCGGCGTGCACCTCGCCTGCGAGCAGGCGTCGAACCTGCTGACCAAGATCCTCGAGTGGGGCCGGCTCATGGCCTACCTCGAGCAGTCGACGCGCTACATCCCGTATGACTCGCGGCTGCTCGGCCGCTACCGCTACCTGCGCCCGTCGGAAATCTGCCAATCGCGCTTCGCGGCCCGCTATATCGCCGACATGGACGCCGCGTTCGACACCTACAGCGCGATGTTGCCCGCGATGATGGACTGGGCGCGCGAACAGCACCCGAAGCAACCGGCCGACTCGGACTTCGTCTACAAACAGACCATCAAGGCCAAGGCGTGCGACACGGTGCGCGGCCTCCTGCCCGCCGCGACGCTGTCGAACGTCGGCATCTACGGCACCGGACAGGCCTACGAGGCGCTGCTGCTCCGCATGCGCGCCCATCCGCTGCCCGAAGCCCAGATGTACGCACAGCTGATGCTCGACGAGCTCCGCAAGGTGATTCCGTCGTTCCTCGTGCGCGTCGACCGCAGCGATCGCGGCGGTGCGTGGTCGGCCTACCTCGCGGAGACGCGTGAGGACACCGGGGATCTCGTGCAGCGCCTCTTCGGTGCCGAGACGCCCGGGCCGGTCGACGAGGTGACGCTGCTCGACTGGGATCCCGACGGTGAGGACAAGGTGCTCGCGGCGATCTGTTATCCGCACGCACATCTTCCCGAGTCGCAGCTGCTCGAACGGGTGCGGCGCTTGCCGGCCGACGATCGCGTCGCGTTGATGCATGCCTACGTCGGCGAGCGGACGAACCGGCGTCACAAACCCGGCCGCGCGTTCGAACGCACGGGCTACCGCTTCGACGTGATGGGTGACTACGGAGCGTTCCGCGACCTGCAGCGTCACCGCATGTTGACCATCGAATGGCAGCATCTCACACCGCAGCACGGCTTCGAGGTGCCGGACGCGGTGCGCGACGCGGGACTCGCGACGCGCTATGAGGAAGGCATGGAACGCTCACGCGATCTCTACGACGCGCTCGTCGCCCCGTTCCCCGAACAAGCGCCGTACGCGGTCGCGCTCGGATACAAGATGCGGTACGTCATGCAGATGAATGCGCGCGAGGCGATGCATCTTTGCGAGTTGCGGAGTTCTCCGCAAGGACATCCGAGCTATCGCCGTATCGCGCAGGAGATGCATCGGTTGATAGCGGAACGAGCCGGACACCGCGCGATCGCCGCGGCCATGCACTACGTCGACCACGGATCGTACGAGCTCGAACGTCTCGATGCGGAGCGCGCCGCCGAGGCGCGCCGCGCACTGCGAACCTGACGCGTCGCTGAGCGAGGAACCCGAAGAACGCGTCGAAATTTCGGTGATTCGTTGACCTGCGTCGACGCGCGTCACTGCTGGTCAGCGCGCTTTGCTCTGGCTTGACATCGCTCCGCCGTTGAGGCTGACTACTCGTCGCCCCCGGCCACGCACGTCGAATGGACACCAGCCGTTCGGCGCGGCGATTCGCCGGTAGCCGTCAAGGGGGGCGGGGCGAACTGAGGGGGTTGGGCGGCTGTCCAGGAGTCTTCGTTAGAGAACGCTGCGATAACCCGTCCGCCACGTGCGGGCCGGGCCACCCAGCGGCCCCAACGGTCTCCTGGACCCGTCCGTCCAGCCCAGCCCCGCCGGCCTCGCGCGTCGGGTCCGTAGCGCGCTTGGCGGCCGCGAACGCGGCGTTATACTCCGCGCCCCCATAGGGGGTCGCGCGGGAAGAAACCGCGGTGCGCGGTGGTTTCAAGCCCGCCACACCTCCCCCTGACGAAGGCGCACGATGAGCGACGACGAGTTCGAGGACGAGCCGGAGCTCGACGAAGACGACCTCGACGAGGACGTGCTCGACGAGGAGGACTTCGGCGAGGACGACGACGATGATGATGAGCTGATCGACGATGTCGTCGAGGACGACCTCGACGCAGAGGTCGTGCCGGCCGTTGTCGTCGTGGAAGAGGGCGTCGAAACCCCCGTCGCGGTCGTCGAAGAGGAAGAGGACGACATCGTCGACCTCGACGAGGAACTGCACCCCGACGATGTCGAGGAAGCCCTGGACGTCGTGCTGCGCGAGCGCACCGCCGCCGCCGGCCTCGAAGACGACGACGAGGAGGATGACGAGCCGGACGAGCGCGGTGAGGCGGGCACGAAGATCGTGCCCCGCCGCGAGAACGAATTCTTGTGCAAGAGCTGCTTCCTCGTGCTTCCGCGTCACCAGCTCGCCGACGAGAAGAGAATGATCTGCCGCGACTGCGTGTGAGGGTGCCGCGGCGCTCGACGCTCGTACGAGTCGGCGCGGCAGCCGCGTCGGGAGCGTTGTGCGCCGTGAGCCGTCCGCCCTTCGACGTCGGACCGCTCGCCTGTCTCGCACTTGTCCCGTTGTTCATCGTGTGGCGCGACCGCGGCGCTCGCGCTTCCGCCGGCTACGCGTTCGTCGCCGGGATCGTCTACTACTCGATCCTCTGTTCGTGGATCTGGTACTTCGGGACGATCGCGATCGTGCCGTTCGCCGCGATCTGTGCGGGCTACTGGGCGGGCGCGGGCGCGGTCATTGGTTGGCTCCGGTCCCGCGGGATCACGAACCCGTTCCTCACTGCCGCGGTGTGGGTCGTCGCGGACGCATGCGTCTCCCGGTTCCCGTTCGGCGGTTTCTCGTGGGGTGAGCTCGGCTACGCGTTCCACGACGTTGCGCCCGCGCGTGCCGTTGCCGGGGTCGGCGGCCTGACGCTGGTCACATTCCTCGCAGTCGCGCTCAGCGCATTCATCGCCGACCTCGTCCGCGCCGGCCGAAGCGCGCGGCGGTATGCACAGGCGTACCTGGGTGTCGCGTTGATCACGGCTGCCGTCGTCGTCTCGACGGTGACCCGGGCCCAGCCGCGGATCAGCAGCTTCCTACGCGTGGCCATGATTCAAGGCAACGACAAGAACCGCGAGCTCACCGATGCCGAGCTCGACGGTCGGTACCTGCCGAAGAGTCATTTCGACCTTGCGACGCGAATCACCGATCCGGTCGATCTCATCGTGTTCCCGGAATCGAGCATGGATCGCGACCCGCGCACCGACCCCTACGTGCGCGACAACCTCGTGCGCATCGCGCGAGAGCACCACGCATGGGTGCTCGCGAACGCGACCGTTGACGCGGACCCCGCGGGCCGAAAAGCCGACAACCTCGACGTGCTGTTCGGTCCGGACGGTGAGATCGTCGGGACGTACTCGAAGCATCACCTGGTGCCGTTCGGCGAGTACGTGCCGTTCCGCGGCGCACTCGAACGCTGGATCCCCGCGCTGAAGAATGTGCCACGCGACTTTGTGCGGGGCAAGACGACGGGCCTCTTCGACGTCGCCGGCACTCGCGTCGCGACCGTCATTTGTTTCGAATCGGCGTTCGGTCCCGAGGTCCGCTCGCGTGTGCACGACGGTGCGGCCGTGATCATCGTCTCGACCAACAACCGCTCCTACCGGCGGTCGGCGAATTCGGCCCAGCACCTCGCGTTCGGTCAGATCCGGGCCGCCGAGACGGGCCGGCCGGTCATCCAAGCGGCGATCTCGGGCATCAGCGCCGTCATCGATGCCGACGGCGCGGTCCACGACAAGACCCACCTGTTCGATCGCACCGTCATCCAGCGGGCGGTGGGGGCCACAACGGCGGACACGTTCTACGTGCGGTACGGGGAGTGGGCGCTCGAGGCATGCATCGGCGCCGTGGTGATCGCGGGGATCGGCGCGTTGGTCCGGCGGCGGCGGCGGCCTTCCGTAGAATCCCGGTCCGACGGTGTCGTGGCGATTGCTTCCCGCATCGAGGGTTACGGGGAAGGCGAGGTGCCCGCGCCGCACGAACACGTCTGACGTCGCATGATTCCCACGAGGTCGCATGACTGAGAATCGAGATCGCATCGAGCGGGCGGTGGAGCTGCTCGTGTATGCACCGATCGGCACCGGCTTGTACCTCCGGGAGGTCGCGCCGCCGATCGTCGAGACGGTCGTGGCCCGCGGCCGCGCCGAGCTCGATCGCCGTCAGGCCGATGTGCAGCGGCACGTCACGAGTGCCCGCAGCCTCGGCCAGGTTGCGCTCGCGTTCGGGCTCCCGAAGCTGCGCGAGCGCGTCGACGGCATGCTCGGCCGGCGTCCGGCGGCACCGCCCGCGGCCCGTCCGGCGCCGGTGGCGACACCGCGCCCGCCGGCGGTCAGTCATCTCTCGGTGGCGCCCGACGCCGATGCGCCCGGGAGCGACGAGCTCCCGATCCCCGGCTACGACGCGCTCTCGGCGTCCCAGGTCGTGGAGCGCCTCGCGGGGCTCGGACGCGACGAGCTCGACGCCGTGCACGCGTACGAAGCCGCACACCGGCAGCGGCGCACCATCCTGGGCAAGATCGAACAGCTGGCCGGCTGAGTGCGCCGGTAGGGGAGCGCGGTGGAAGCAGCGCGCGCAGCGACCGTCGAGGACATCCCCGCGATGGTCGACCTCGCCCGCGGCCTTCGGGCCGAGCTGCGCGTCATGCGCGGTGGGGCGCTCTGGGAGCTCCGCGACGCGCGGGCCGAGCCGTTCGACGAGGCGTTTCGCGGCTTGTTGGCCCGGGATGACGCCTTTCTGGTCGTCGGTACCATCGACGACGCCGTCATCGGCTACGCGGCGGTGGAGCTCGAGACGCTCAGGGACGGGACGCGCCTGGGGGTCATCACCGAGCTGTTCGTGGATCCCGAAGCCCGCGGCGTCGGTGTCGGCGAGGCGATCGCCGCACACCTCGTTGCGTTTTGTACCCGGGAGGGCTGCATCGGCATCGACGCCGGCGCGCTCCCCGGCCATCGAGACACGAAGAACTTCTTCGAGCGAACCGGGTTCACGGCGCGGTCCCTGACGATGCACAAACGCCTGTGAGCCCACCCGGCAATACGTAGGTATCCTCCCCGGATGCCTGCGACCGACCTGACTGCCGACGACGTCGTCTGGGACCTCGCGCCGCTCCTCCCGGCGCCCGGCGGCGAAGGCTTGTCCGAGCTGCTCGACCAAGCCGACACGATCACCGACAAGCTCGCCGCTTCACACGGACGCGTCGCCGAGTTCGACGCGACCGAGCTGGCGGACTTCATGCGTGGGCTCGGCGAGGTGCAGGAGCTCATCGGTCGGGCGGGGAGCTATGTCAGCCTCGATTTCGCAACCGACACGACCGACCCGGCGCGCGGCGCACGCATGCAACGTGTCGAAGAGCGCGCCACCCAGATCGGCACCAAGCTCTTGTTCTTCGAGCTCGAGTGGGCAGAGCTCTCCGACGAGCGCGTCGAAGCACTCCTCGCCGACGAGCGGCTGGTGTTCGCCCGTCACTACCTGCGGTCCTCGCGCCGCTACCGGCCGCACCTGTTGACCGAACCCGAGGAAGTCATCCTCACCGAGAAGTCGGTTACCGGCCGGAGTGCGTGGGAACGCCTCTTCGAAGAGCAGGTGTCGACGATCGAGGTCGAGCTCCACGGCGCAACCGGGACGCTCGAGGCCGCGCTCGCGCAGCTGCACGCGCCGGATCGTGAGGTACGGCGCACGGCCGCCGAGGCCGTGACCGCGGGGCTCGAGCCCGGGCTGCGCACGCGCGGGTTCGTGCTCAACACGTTGCTGTCGGACAAGGCGACCGACGACCGGTTGCGCCACTACGGCAGTTGGATCTCGAGCCGCAACTTGTCGAACGAGGCGAGCGACGAGTCGGTGCAAGCGCTCGTGGACGCGGTGCAGTCCCGGTACGGCATCCCGCAGCGCTGGTACGCGCTGAAGGCGCGCCTGCTGGGCATCGATCGCCTCGCCGACTACGACCGGCTGGCATCGGTCGCCGACACGGACGCCGAGGTCGGCTGGCGCGAGGCGAAGGAGCTCGTCCTCGACGCATATTCGTCGTTCTCGGGCGAGCTCGCCGACACCGCCCAGCGCTTCTTCGACGGCGCGTGGATCGACGCGGCGGCCCGGCCCGGCAAACGGCCCGGTGCGTTCTGTGCGTACACCGTGCCGTCGCACCACCCGTACGTCCTGTTGAACTGGACATCACGACGGCGCGACGTGTTGACACTCGCGCACGAGCTCGGTCACGGCTTGCATGCATACCTGGCGCGTGCGCAGGGCGTGTACCACCAGTCGACGCCGCTGACACTGGCCGAGACGGCGTCGGTGTTCGGTGAGACGGTGACCTTCGGGCGCCTGCTTGGCGAGGTGACCGATCCGCAGGAACGGCTCGCGTTGCTCGCGTCGAACCTCGAGGACCAGATCGCCACCGTCTTCCGGCAGATCGCGATGAATCGCTTCGAGCACGCGATCCACAACGCCCGGCGTGATGAAGGCGAGCTGTCGACCGACCACATCGGTGAGCTGTGGGCGGAGACGCAGTACGACATGCTCGGCGAATCCGTGGAGATCACCGAGGGATACCGCACGTGGTGGTCCTACATTCCGCACTTCATCGGCACGCCCGGCTACGTCTACGCGTACGCCTACGGGCAGCTGCTCGCGTTGTCCGTCTACGCGCAGTACGAGGCGCGCGGCGCCGATTTCGTGCCGCAGTACCTGGATCTCCTGCGGGCGGGGGGATCGATGTCGCCGCAGGAGCTCGGCAAGCTCGTCGACGTCGACCTCGCCGATCCCGGCTTCTGGGACCGTGGCCTCGACATCATCGAACGCCGCCTCGACGAGACGATGGCGGCCGCGGAGGCGGCCGGCCGGGTCTGAACCCGAGGGAGGTTCCCGGACCATGACGTACCGCGTGATTCAGTGGAGCACGGGCAACGTCGGGCGAGCGGCGCTGCGCTGCATCATCGCCCATCCCGAGCTCGAGCTCGCGGGCCTGTGGGTGCATTCCCGCGACAAGGCAGGCCAGGACGCGGGGGAGTTGTGCGGCGTCGACGCGGTCGGGGTGCGTGCAACCAATGATGCCGACGCACTACTCGCTCTCGATGCCGACTGTGTCAGCTACACCGCGACCGCCGACACTCGACCCACCGAGGCGATTGCCGACATGGCGCGCATCGCGCGGTCGGGCAAGAACATCGTGTCGAGCTCGGTCGTGGCCATGGTGTGGCCCGCGCACCTCGAGACGGGGATGCGCGCGCCGTTGGAGGATGCCTGCTGCGACGCGGGTGTGTCCTGCTTCACGTCGGGCATAGATCCGGGCTGGGCGAATGACATCCTTCCGCTCTTGCTCACCGGCACGTGCGAGAACGTCGAGCACCTGCGAGTGATGGAGATCGTCAACTATCGCCACTACGAGCAGCCGACCGTGCTCTTCGACACGATGGGATTCGGGAAGCCGCTGGACGCCAAGCCGCTGCTGTTGATCCCCGGCATCCTGTCGTTCGCGTGGGGTGGCGTGGTCAAGATGCTCGCGGCCGGACTCGGTGTGGAAGTCGAGGAGCTGCGCGAGGTGCACGAGCGGCGGCCCGCGCGCGAGAAGATCGATCTGGGTTTCGGTGTGATCGAGGAAGGCACGACCGCGGCCCTGCGGTTCGAGGTGCAGGGCATGGTCGGCGGAGAGGCCCGCATCGTCGTCGAGCACGTGACACGACTCGACGACGGGTTGTGTCCCGACTGGCCACAACCCGTTGGCGCGGGCGGCTACCGGGTGATCGTGACCGGCACGCCGAGCTATCAGTGCGACGTGCAGATGACGGTCGGCGGCGGCGAAGGCGACCCGGGTGTCATCGGGACCGCGGGCCGCCTCGTGAACTCGATCCCTGCCGTCTGTCGCGCGCGGCCGGGACTCTTGTCTGCGCTCGACCTCCCGCTCGTCACAGGATCGGGACTCCTTCGACGGTAGTTCGAGCTCGTGCGCGCGCCTACTTCCTCACGGCGAGCCATTGCGCGTGTTCGCGCATGATCGTTTGTTCCACGTCAGCGACGAACGCCACCCATTCCTCGTGCGTGTCCTTCTGGTAGGCGAGTGCGGCGATGTGGCTGAGTTGGCGGGCGACGGCTCGATAGGAGCGCGCGAGGCTGGCGTACCGCCGAACCGCGACCCAGCCGACGACCGCGCCGCTCCCGCCGGCGGCGAGCGCGACCACCGGGCCCAGCGCTCGGCTCGAGTCGGTGTTCGAGGCGAGGAACGCGCCCGCGAACACCGCGACGGCGATCACGGCGTAGAACAGCAGGTCCCAGCGGGCCGCGACGGCATCGTTGTGACGGGCCCGCATTGCGTACCAGTGTTGCTGGTCCTTCACGCGATGCTCGAGATACGCCTCCCGACGCGTGTCGTCGTCCGGCGCCGAGCGCAGCGCGCGCATCGCATCGGTGATCTCTCCCGATGGATCAGGAGGAGCAAGAAGGTCGTTGTTGTCGGCGATTCTGGACAGCTCTGCGATGAACCGCGCCTCGGCGTCATCGGTGCTCTCGTCGACGCGGTCGAACGGCGCGCCGCGCACTGCGTAGCGCCATGCGAGCGACTTGACCTCCTCGGCCGCGGCGCGTGCCTCGTACCACATCGAGTCGTACCGCCTCGACCGCTGGATCGCCCGGAGCACCGCGACCATCACCGCGGTCGCGGAAGCGATGACGCCGAGCGCCGCCAGGCGCGAGTCGAACTTCGCGGCCGCCCCGATCACGACCCCGACGAGGGGCAGCGCAATCTGCGCGCGCATCAGCGCGAGGTAGCGGCGTTGCGAAGAGATGGCCTGGTTCTCGGCGGCGATACAGGTCGCGGACATGTCGCTCGGGCCAAGACCGATGGTGGGCAAGGTCGGTTTCTGTCCTTCACTGGGCCGCGTCATGTCCGGGCATTCTGGTCCGGCCGAAACCGCTGCGCTACCGGCCCCGGGGCCGGACCTCGTATCCGAGTTGCGCGAGCAAACGGGGATAGTCCGAGACGGCGGTGCACGTGTACGCGCGTGCCTCGACGCTTGCGTCCGACCACGGGACGAGGTCGGTACGCGTCCTCGCCACGGTGTCATTGTGTTGTCCGGGACGCCAGCCTTCGGTGGTCATGAACTGACGCCATCGTTCGTGCTCCCGTTCGGCCATGCCCTCCAGCGTCGACGCGTCGAAGGGAGACGTGAAGGGGTCGACGTCGTTCCGGCCGCTGAGACGATGAATCCGAAAGTCCGCGTCCAGCAGGTTGGGAACCACGAAGCGGGCGGCGTCGCGGTTCGACGCGCGCCAGAATGTGTCGAGGGCGTTCCACTCATGGCCGGGACCGAGCGGATTGAGCTCGGGCTGAAGGGTGCCGTCCGACCGCAGCCGCGTCGTCAGGTAGTGCGCATGGATCATCCGAGCGAGCAGCTCGTACGTGTCGAACAGCAGCACATCGCTTTCGAGCCCGTAGGCGACGGGATCGAAAAGCACGAGCCGATCGGTCTCCACGCGAGGTCGGTACCGCGGGTTCGCGGCGACGACCACATGCGCGGCGGCGGTCTCCTCGATGAGCCGGATCCCGGTCTCGATCGCGCGTTCCTGGCTCGGAAGGAGGACGAACACCGCGCTCGGGGCGGTGATCGCTCCGGTTGTCGCGGCGACCTCCGCCGGGACGGCATGCGCCTCGACCCGGCACGCGGTACGCACTTCGGGCCACAGCGACTGAATGCGCGCCACCGCCGAGGCCGCATCATCGGCACAGAGGTGGACCACGAGCTCGGGCCGCGCGTGTTGCCGAGGTGCCCCCCACCAGTTCCGCGCGGCCTGCACGATGAGTGCCTCGGCGAGCACACCCGAGCCGAGGACCCAGAGCTCGACGTTCATGTCCGCGACGAGGGCGTATCCGCGAGTGACCTGCCAGAGCAATCGCTGCGCCGAGTTCTCGGCTTCGTTGAAGAAGTCGACGTCGGGGACAAGACCTTTGGCCGCCTGTCGATGCATGAGTGCATCTCGGCGTAGCTCGGTGCACAGCGCCAGGTCTCGCACGCGGACGAGACATGCCGGAACTGATTCCCAATGCCCCGGTGTCGCCGCCCGCCGCGCGGTCGCGCGCGCGAGGTTTTCGCGAACGGTGTCGACGAAAGCGTCGACGACGGCCTGACCCTCGACCCATTCGCTCGCAGACCACACGAGCCTCGTCGCGTGGGCGACGCCCGCGCGTTCGAGCGTGACCTTCGAACGGGCGTCGCCGACCACGACGGGCATCCCGAGCGCACGGACGTGGGGGATGGCCGGATTGCCGGCATCTCGCTCGACCGCGACGACCGAATGCCCGTGCTCGCGGAGCTGCGCGGCGACGAGCGAACCAACCCGGCCGAGGCCGCAGACGATGGCGTGCCGCCGGGCGCGACGACGGGCCGTGCGCCGATCGAATTGGTCGCGGAAGATCCGGGCCGCGACGCCCGCTGCGGCGAGCACGGTGACGCCCGGCGCGAGAAATCGTGCCACCTCGAGGGCAACAGGGAGCGACGACTCTTTCGCTCCCGGCGGAACCACGAACGTGAGGGTGAAGAGGCTGATGGAGTGGTACGCCGCACTGGCGATCGTGGACGGCCCTGCTTGTAGATAGCCGACAACACCGAGGATGAACGCGGCGACCGCAAGGCATGCGGCGATCAGCGTCGCGCGGCTCGCGCTCGATGTGCGGGCCGGCGGATCGCTCGTGTCCATGGCAAGACGGTACGTCAGTGCGCGGCACTGCGACGGGTGAGCCACAACGTGTGCTCGCGCGAGATCGCAAGCTCCGCGTCACGCACGAATGTCGTCCACTCGGCATCAGTATCGATATGGGGAAGGCGCACGCTGATGATTCCGAGTTCCTGGGCCGCGGACGAATACGACGTGGCGAGCATCCGGTACTGGCGGGTCTCGGTCCACGCCGTGATCGACGCCGCCGCCACCGCCGCGAGTCCGAGGAGGTCGGGCTCGTAGTCGAGGGGGATCCGCGCCACTCCCGCGATCAAGCCGGTGAAGGTGACGAGCAGGGCCAGCACACTCCATCGCCGTGCTCTTCGTTCGTCGCGACGGGACCGGCCCGCGTACCAACTTTGTTGATCGTCGATGCGGCCAACCGCGTACGCCGTCTTGCGCGTCGCGAGGTCAGCGGCGCGCAGGTCCCGCATCGGCCCGGTGATCTGCGCCCCGGTGTTGTCGGCCGCCCATGAAAAATCCTCGAGCGTGCTGTACACGGCGCGGAGCTGTTCCTCGAAGCGCTCGTCGACGTCACGGCTCGCCAAATCCATCGGAAACGGGTCGCCGCCGGTCGCGTACCGCCACGCGAGCGACTTCACGGATTCAGCCCCTGCGCGTCCGCGGTACCACGTGCGGTCAGGACGTTCCGTAGCCAGATAGAGCGACGCCGCCATTGCCAAGAGAAAGAACACGACGGCGCCGACGGCGCCATATAGGTGTGGCACTGCGCCGGCGACCGCGGCGGCCACCAAGAGGGCGAGCTGTGTCCCGGTCGCGCGCGTCGTGCGGCGTTGGGCGTCGAGCGAGGCGCTGTCGGCCGCCCGCTGCGCCGAGGGCATTCCCTCGTTCGTGAGCGTCGGCGCGCGTACCGGCCCGGTCGTGCTCATGACGTAATTGCGTTCCGGAGGACGCGCCGGAACTGCTCGCGCGCATCCCACGGAATCGCCACCACATTGGACGATGCCGTGCCGCGGGCCTGGGCGCTTGCCAGCTCGTCGGCGACGCCGCCGGTGCCGGCGACGGTGACGAGCAGCGCACCCGCGTCCGCGATGAGACGAACGTCGCGCGTCGTGATGTCGCCGCCCCCGAGGACGAGCCCGACGATCGCGGCATCGGCGGCGATCGCACGTGCGACGGCGATGATCCACCGTGACTCGTCGCCCCACTGGGTTCCCGGCACCAACACGAAATGGCTGTGATGGACATCGAGGTCGGCGCGTTCGGGAGACGCTCCGACGTCGCCGGGCAAGGACACGGTCCCGACCGAGGCGACGCCGATCAAAGGAAATGTCGCGTGGCACGTGGTGTGCTCGAGCCCGATGACTTCCATGACGCCGGCGGCGGTTCCGCCATCGACAACGGCGGCACCAACCTCGTCACACACGGGCACGACCACGTCGCGCATGACGACACGTGCCCGTTCGGTGACGTCGCTCTCCATGTTCGCGGCTCCGCCCACGAGGACGACCACCGGAATCCCGGGTGAGATGCCGAACGCGTCGAGCACTGGAGCGATCGGTTCGCCCTCGTGCAGGACGGCGAGGTGTGCCCGCCGGCCGCGTCCGAAGTCGATCATCGCGGCCTCCAGATCCGGGCGCGTCAGGGACGTTCGCTGTCCAGCGGCCGTCACGCTAGGCCCTCACGCGAGGTGCCGGGCGACGACGAGGAGCGTATTGTGCGCGAGGCGACGCGGCAGTACCGATCGCACCGCTGATGCAACGACGGCGCGTGCGCGTCCTGGCGTGCGATGTGGAACGAACGCCATCTCGATGACCTCGAACCCGTGGCGATGCAAGAGTTGTCGCAGTGTCACCTCGTCGAACCAGCACGTATGCCCACGGTTGACACGAGGTTGACCGCCAATTCGGTACACGAAATTCGAGATCGCGAACGCGTTCGGGGTCGTGAGCACGATGATGCCCTCGGGCGCGAGATGACGGTGCGCAGCGTCGAGGAATGCACCGGGACACGAAAGGTGCTCGATCACCTCGCCCGCGAAGATCACGTCGAAGACGCGACCGAGATCCATCTGCTCTGCGTCACCGGTCACGACCGCGAACCCTCTTGCCCGCGCGCGTGTCGCCAGCTCCTCGTCGAGCTCGATACCGACTGCGTCGGATGCGACGCCCGCGATCATTGCGTGCATCCAATCCGGACGGTTGACACCGGAACCGGCACCGATGTCGAGCACCGAGGCGCCCTCGACATAGCCGCGGATTCGCGCGAAACGTTCCTCGTGCGAACCCCCACCCCATTGCTTTTGCAGTGGATGTCCCCGGGTCATGGGTGCGTACCGTACGACCCCGCTCCCGCATGAAGCCCGTCAATCGGCGAGACACCGCAGCAGATCGCCGCAATGACGCCGGAGCGAGCGACTGATCGCCACGTTCGGCACGGTCGGTTCCGTGTCCGACTCGAACGCGGAACGACCGCCCCGAAGGGCGGTCGTTCGTTCACCTGAGTTGCCGTCCCTGGACGAGCGCCCCGGTGAGGGTCACACGAATGACAGGGTACGACCCCGGCGGGCCCGATGCCAGCATCAGGAATTGGGCCGGTGGCACGACGCGGTTCGCCCGGGATGGTGTTGATCATCTTCGTGATCCGCTGGCTCGCCATGTTGGCGATGTTTGTCTGGTGTCTTCAGCACCGGTGCGGGTCATCAATCGAAAGCAAGCCACTGTTTGCAGATCGGGGAACTCCACCACTGACCTACACTCCGCGCCGTGGGATCGAGCGGGAGCAAGCGCCGCAAGCGCAAGCGACCGTTGCCGAAAGTGTCGGACCGTTACATCGATCCGCCACTCGACGGCGTGGGACCCTGGTCGCCGTCAAGCATCTACGCGTTTGGATGGCGAACGGTTCGGGCCGCGCTCTACGGACCCCGGAAACAAAAGCGCGCCGTGACCGTCGTCTGGGCGGCCCCGTTGGTCATCCTCGCCGTCATTCTTGTGCTCGGATTCGCCGCCGAAGCCTTACGCTGACTCGTGGACCCGACGCGCGACATGAGCGTGTGCAAACGTCCTTGGCGTCTGCGGTCGTCGGTTGTAGCGTGGTCGGCGGGAGATTCGCCATCGGCCCAGTCCTCGCTTGTGCACGGGTTTCTCGCCACTCCTGACCCTGAGGAGGCGCGAGGACGATGCCGACCTGCGAGAGATGTGGAACCCACCGGCGCTACTGCAATGTGCACGATGCGTTGTTCTGTCCGCAGTGCGACTTGTGGCTCGAACGGCTGTGCGTGGACCGTGATTGCCCGACGTGCCGGGCGCGGCCAAAGTTCCCGAGTGGCTGCACGCACTCGGAACAGCACGTTGTTCTCGACGCTGCGGCCTGGGCTTAGTCGTCAGGGAAGTCCCCGGATCGGGTGGAGCACCGCTCTGCTCGCCCGTCCGGGAGTGATCGTCCCTGCTTCCCCTCATCCCTGAAGGCTCCCCCACAGACTCCTCGGCCGGGAGAAGGCCGATGCGAGGGGCTTGCCCAGTTGTGCCGCCGTTGAGCGCGCCCTTCTCCGGGCGCCGGTGGGTGCGAGCGGGCGACACGGCCGGCTCGCCGCCGTTGGTCAGCGGCCCAGGTTCTCGATCAAGTATTTGGAGAGTGAGTGATGCATCTCGTCGAGGCGAGCTTCGGATGCAACGCACTGGACTGAGCGCCGAGAGTCCGCCACGGAGAGGGGGGTGAGGAGCTGAACCAGCGCGTGCTTTCCGTGGCCCTCGATGGCCGCGACGCACGCGGCCGCGTCCGTCTTTGTTCCTGCCGCCACGTAGACGTCCCGAACCGTCGCGATCACTTCGTCCGTACTGCAATCATCGCGGGAAGGCGCACAGGCCAAGGATGGGGTCGGCGTCGTGGTGGTGGTGGCGTAGCTGCCGCCGCCGTTTGCGGGACACGAGTCGATGAGGCCAACCGTGTCATTCGTCGGCGCCAGGTTGCCGCAGGGGAACTGGAACGAGGTAGCTGTCGTGTTGCCGTGTGGCGCGTTGCTTTCGCTACAGCCACACAGCACTCCGAGCATCGCTACGACGATCGCGGCGCGTCTCATTCCTGGGAAGGGTAGTGAATTGATGGTCGTTCCCCAGCGGATCGGCCCGATGTCCGTCGTCGTGACAAGAATGACGATCACAGCCACTGCGATCGCGACCAGGACGAGCAAGGCGACCAGCACCTTCATGGTCGTGCAGGATAGATGTTGTCCGTCGAGTTCGACGTCGCGGTAGTATCGTCACGGTGACGAAACGAGTCTGTGTGTGGTGCGGGCGGAAGTTCCCCGTGAGCGGGGGACCGGGGCGGCCCAAGTTGTATTGCAAGCCGTCGTGCAAGCAGCGCGATTACGAGGCCCGCCGGCGGGCAGCCGAGCTGGGGCTGGGCGAGCACGAGCTGGTCGTCACGCGGGGCGAGCTCGAAGCGATACACGACCGACTCTTCGTGCTCGGGTGTGTCGTCGAGGACATCGAACGCGACCTCGCCAAGGCCGATTTCGACGAGCAGGAGGCGTTGGGTGTCCTGCTCGACGCCGCCTATGAATGCATCGGCGCCTCGGAACCCGCGGTTGCCGATTCCGCAAGCCGGGACTAGACGCGGGCCATGCAGATTCGACGCGTCGTGACGGGGCAGACGGAAGACGGCACATCGGTGTTCGTCAGTGACGACGTCGTGTCCGACGACCGGTTCGCTCAGCTGTGGGGGAGCGACGACGCGGTCGCGCTGCCGACCGACGGCGCCGCGCCGAGCTGGTCCGGTTTCTTTCCGCCCGCATGCGGGTTCCGCTTCCTCGTGTGGACCATTCCCGCGGGACCGATCGCCGCCGAGCCGGGCGCGCTCGAGGCGGTGAACGAGAAGTTCCCGGGCCTGCTCGACGCGATGGAGCTCGAACACCCCGGCATGCACACGACCGACACGATCGACTTCGACATCGTGTTGTCCGGCGAGGTGTACCTCGAGCTCGACGACGGCGCCGAGGTGAAGCTGACCGCCGGCGATTGCGTCATCCAGAACGGCACGCGCCACGCATGGCACAACCGCGGCGGGGAACCGGCCACGGTGGCAAGCGCGCTCGTCGGCGCGCCGAGACGCAGGTAGGCACGTGCCGGGGAAGATTCGATACGCGCGCTCCGAGGACGTGCACGTTGCGTACGAGGTCGTCGGCGACGGAACACGCGACCTTCTCGTGATCATGGACGGGTTCATTCCGATCGACACGATGGACGACGAGCCTCGCCTCGCCCGTTCGATGCGGCGCCTCGGATCGTTCGCGCGGCTCATCCGGTTCGACCGCCGCGGCATCGGTCTGTCGGATCCCGTCTCGCCGGCCGCGCCGCCGACGTTGGAGCAATGGGTGCAGGACGCGCTTGCCGTGCTGGATGCCGCCGGCTCGACCGAAGCCGTCGTCCTGGGCTCTGTCGAGGCAGGTGGAGTCGGACTGCTGCTGGCCGCGATGCATCCCGATCGCGTCAGTGCGTTGGTCATCGTCAACGGGATGGCGAGGTGCCTTGTCGACACCGACTATCCGCAGGGGATCTCCGTCGAGCAAATGCATCGATTCCTCGACACGACGAACCCGTCATCCGATGAATCAACGCCGGAGCAAGTCGCCGAGTTCGCGCCGAGCGCGGCGAATGACGAGAACTTTCGCGAGTGGTGGTACGAGACGGGCCGGCGCGGCGCGAGCCCCGCGACGGCTCGCGCGTTGTTGCGGGTCGCGATCGAAAGCGACGTACGACCCGTGCTGCCTGCGATTCGCGTCCCCTGCCTCGTCGTGCACTTCCGTGACGAAAACTTCTTCGAGCTCGGTCGCTACCTCGCGGATGGAATACCCGGCGCGCAGTTCGTCGAGATTGACGGCGCCGACAATTACTGGTGGGCCGCGGACAACGCCAACCTCGCGCTGGACGAGATCGAGGAGTTCATCACGGGCGTCCGCGGTGGCCACGCCGCGGATCGGGTGCTCGCCACGGTGCTCTTCACCGACATCGTGGGCTCGACCGAACGTTCGAGCGACCTCGGTGATCGCCGCTGGCGCGACCTGCTCGACCGCCACGACGCCGCCGTCCGCCGCCAGCTCGCCCGCTTCCGGGGCCGGGAGATCAAGGCGACCGGCGACGGTTTCCTCGCAACCTTCGACGGTCCCGCCCGAGCCCTCGAGTGCGCCGGCGCGATCCGCGACGCCGCCCGCCAACTCGGCCTCGACGTTCGCAGCGGCGTCCACACCGGCGAGATCGAGATCCGCGGCGACGACATAGGAGGCATCGCGGTCCACATCGCGTCACGCATCGCGTCGCAAGCGAAGCCCGGCGAAGTCTGGCTCTCGAGAACAGTGACCGAATTGGTGGTCGGTTCAGGCATCACGTTCGACGACCAGGGCGACCACGAGCTGAGAGGCGTTCCAGGAACCTGGCAGTTGTACGCGGTAGCGCCGTGAGAGAACGTGCCGGGGGCACCCACAGCCACACGGGACCCCGTGAGAGGTGGGCATTATCGGCGGGCGGCCCTCAGCGAGGCGATGCCGCAGCTCTCCCCCGTACCGCCGATAATGCCGGTTATGTCAACTTGCGCCGTACGGGCCCCGGGCGGGAGCCTCCCCGCATGATCCCCGAGGACCTCGTCGAGATCGAGCTGATCAAGCGGCTGAAGTACCGCTACGCCCGTTGCCTCGATCTCAAGCTGTGGGACGAGATCGCCGGGTGCTTCACCGCCGATGCCGTGGCGGCCTACAGCGGCGGCGGCTATTCGTTCGAGGGGCGCGAGGCGATCGTCGACTTCCTGCGCCGCTCGATGGGCGCCGAGACGTTCCATTCGAGCCACAAGATGCATCATCCCGAGATCGACCTCACCGGCGCCGATTCGGCGATCGGCACCTGGGCACTCGACGACGTCGTCGTGATGACCGACTTCGAGCTCACGATCCGCGGGTGCTCCTTCTACGAGGACGAGTACGCGAAGCACGACGGCACGTGGCGCATCAGGCGGACCGGCTACAAGCGGGTGTTCGAGGAGATTCAGCCGCGCGCGCCGGTCGAGGGACTGCGTCTGACCGCGAGCTGGTGGGCAACGGGCGGCCGCAGCGAGCTTCCCGCGGGCTGAGAGGCCGAGTCGTGCCGACCGCCGCCGAGATTCACGACGAGCTCGGTCATCCGGTCATCGACGCCGACGGTCACGGCATCGAGTACCTGCCGTGGTTCCGGGACCTACTGCGCGACGAGGGCGGGCCGGCGGTGGTCGACGCCTGGAATGTGCTCGAGCACGGTGCGACCTTCCTCCGCAATCTCGACCCCGACGCGATGCGCGCGTTGGGTTCGCCGCGGATGCCGTGGTGGGGCCTGCCCACCGAACAGACACTGGACCGCGCCACCGCCATGTTCCCGGCGTTGCTGTACGAGCGACTCGACGAGCTGGGCATCGACGTCGCGGTCTGCTACCCCACGTACGGTCTCACGGTGATGGGCCTCGACAACCCTGCGCTGCGTGTCGCCGCGGCTCGTGCGTTCAACACGTATTACGCGCAGGCGTACGCGCCGCACCGCGATCGTCTCGAACCGGTTGCGATCGTGCCGACCTACGCGCCGGGCGAAGCGATCGACGTGCTCGACCATGCGGTGCAACAGCTCGGCCTGCGTGCGGTCATGTGCACCGGTCTCGTCCAGCGCCCGCTCCCCGGCGACAACGTACCGCGCGGCGCGCGGTGGGTGGACGCCCTCGGGCTCGACAGCGCGTACGACTACGACGTGCTCTGGCAACGTTTCGTCGACCTCGGCGTCACTCCGACGTTCCACTCGACGGGAATGGGCTGGGGCAGCCGCGTCTCCCCGACGAGCTATGTCGCCAACCATCTCGGATCATTCGCGGCTGCCGGCGAGGCGCTGTGCCGCTCGCTGTTCCTCGGCGGGGTGATGCACCGCTTTCCCACGCTGCGGTTCGCGTTCCTCGAAGGCGGCGCGACATGGGCCGCGTCCCTGTGCGCGGACCTCGTCGGCCACTTCGAGAAACGTCACTGTGACGTAATCCGTCGGTACGACCCGGCTCGGCTCGACCGCGCGCAGCTCGAGACGCTACTGACGCGCTACGGCGTCGCGGAGGTGCGGGACCGGGCCGGCCTGCTGGACGACGCGCTGCACATGCTCAGCGAACCCGACGAGGACCCGGACGCACTCGACGAGTTCGCGACGAGCGGCGCCCGCTCCCCCGCCGACATCCGTCGCACGTTCGCGCGCCAGTGCTTCTTCGGCTGCGAGGCCGACGACCCGATGTGGGCCCTCGCGTTCGCGTCCGAGTACCACGGCACCCTGCTGCCCGCGATGTTCGCATCGGACCTCGGCCACTGGGACGTGCCGGACGCGCGCACGGTGCTCCCCGAGGCATGGGAGCTCGTCGAGCGCGGACACGTCACGACCGACGACTTCCGCGCGTTCACCTACGAGAATGCGCACACACTTTGGGGAGCGGACATGTTCGCGAACACGGTGGCCGCCGGCCGATGACCCATCGATGGAGGACGGCGACCGTCGATTCCGGCGGCGAGGAGATCTACTACGAGGTGACGGGCGAGGACGACGCCCCCACCGTCGTGCTCACGCATGGTGCCGGCGGTTCGCATGCGGCGTGGTTCCAGCAGGTACCGGTGCTCGCCGACGCCGGATACCGGGTCGTCACGTGGGACTGCCGCGGTTTCGGTCAGTCGACGTATCGCACGGGCACGCACGGCACCGCGGCGGCCGTTGACGACATCACGGCAGTGCTCGCCGCCATCGGCGCCGACCGCATCGATCTGTGCGGCCAGTCAATGGGCGGCTGGTGGGTCACCGCGTTCACGATGGCCAATCCGCACCGGGTGCGCTCCCTCACGCTGTCGAACACCGTCGGCGCGCTGTGGACCGACGCGCTCGAGGCCCACTTCCGCGACTTCGCGTCAACGCCGGCGCCTCCATCTGATCGCCTCGGGGACCATGCAGCCCTCAGCCCGGAGTTCGTCGCGCGCGACCCGGCGCGCGCCTTTCTGTATCAACAGCTGAACACGTTTCACGCGCCACCGATGGCCGACGTCGTGACCGCGATCATGAGCAACCGCCTCGCGCACGCCGATCTCGACGCGCTCGGCATTCCGATCCTCATGATCACCGGCTCCGCCGATCAGCTCTTCCCCGCCCCGCTGATCGTCGACAGCGCCGCCCGGCTCGCGAACGCCACGCTGGTCGAGATCGCCGGCGCCGGGCACTCGCCGTACTTCGAGCGGCCGGACGAGTACAACGACGCGCTGCTGCGATTCCTCGAGAAGGTGCCGTGACGGCCGAGCTCGTCTCCCCCGCGCAGATCGCGGCGTTCGATCGAGACGGCTTCGTCGTCGTCGAGGGGTTGCTCGGCGCCGACGAGCTCGACCACTTCGCGCCGCTGGTCAGCACCGCGGTGCACGCGCGTTCGGACACGGATCAGCGAGCACTCCACGAACGCAGCCTCTACGAGCAGTCGTTCCAGCAATGCCAGAACCTCTGGGAGGACCACCCCGAGCTCCGGGCCCTCACCTTCCACCCGCGCGTCGGCCAGGCCGCCGCGGAGCTGCTCGGCGCGGACGCCGTGCGACTCTGGCACGATCAAGCGCTGTTCAAACGGGCGGGCGGAAGAGGGACCGATCCGCATCAGGACCAGCCGTACTGGCCGATCGCCGAGTCGCAGACGATCACCGCGTGGATCCCGATGCAGGGATCGACCTTCGCGAGCGGCGCGATGGGCTACCTCCCAGGCTCGCACCGCACGGGACTGCACCGCTTCCAGAACATCTTCCAGGCCGAAGACGCGCAGTCCCTGCTCGCCGCACCCGAGGTCGCGGGCATCGAGCCCGTGTTCGTGGAGGTGCCCCGCGGGGCGGTCGCGTTCCACGCCGGGCTCACCGTGCACATGGCGAAGCCCAACACGACCGACACCGACCGCGCCGTGCACACGGTGATCATGTTCGCCGACGGCTGTACGCGCGGGTCCAAGCTGTTCCACATGTCGGTCGACCGCGATGGGATCGCCGTCGGCGATGCCATCCGCGGCGCGTGCGCCGGTCATCTGGCCCCGACTGGCTGGCGACATGCCCGCTCCCCCGCCGCCGGTTCCCGACGAGATCCGCAAGCTCGCCCCAACCGGCGTGCTCCCCGCATGAGCGCCGGCGCGGGCTGCTCAGGTGTACATGAGTGATCCGGGCGTCGTGAGCAGCTCGCCAGTCTCGAGCCACGTCTTCAGGCCGGAAAGGATCATCGGCCAGCCGCCGTAGAGCTCGGGGTTCGCGCCGTCGCGCAGCTGGTCGTGGATGACGGTCAACCGGCAGGAGTCGCCGATCGGTTCGATCTCCCACGTGATCCGCGAGGTGCCCTCGCGCTTCACGTCGTCGCTCCAGAGCATCCGTGCGCTCTGGACGAGCCGGCGCGGCGGGTCGACCTCGAGGTTCTCGCCCTCACCGAGGTGCACACCGGCCTCGGGGTGGCCCATCTCGTAGTGCGAGCCGGGCGTCCAGTCCGACTCGACCCGGGCGCCGAAGTTGTACTTGCTGCGGATCTCGGGGTCGGTGATCGCTTCCCAGAGACGATCGGGCGTCGTGCGGATGTAGATCTCGAACACCTTCTCCATCGAAGGCTCCAATTCGTGCTTGAGGCCGCTCAGCGCGGCCGTCCAGGGCTCGGCGTACTTGCTCACCCACCGGTCGTGCACCAGCCGGATCGGGACCGGGTTCAGGAAGTGGAGCTTCTCGCGGCCCCGTCGCCGGGTGACCACGAGACCTGCCTCCTCGAGCTGCTTCAGATGCTTCATCACGCCGAAGCGTGTCATCGAGAAGTGCTCCTCGAGGGCGTGCAACGTCTGGCCGTCCTGCCGAAAGAGCTCGTCGAGCAGGCTCCGCCGGGTCGGGTCGGCCAGGGCTCTGAACACCGCGTCCACGCCGACAGCATAGGTGACTCATTAGTCACATGTCAACGCCGAGGCGCCCACGAGGCTTAGCTCAGGGCATCGCGAGCGGCTTCGAGGACACCTTGTAGACGAGGGTCCCGCCGGCGGCGACCGTGCCCGATTGCGCGCCCCGCACCTCTGCGTCGCAGAACACGATCGAGCGGCCGCGCTGTACGACCCAGCCTTCGGCGATCACGTCTTCCTCGATGATGGGCGCGAGGAACCTGACCGCGATGTCGATCGTGAACAATTGGCGCGGCTCGTCGTAGCCGCTGCCGATCGCCGGGACGACGACCGTGTCGATCATCGACGCGATCACGCCCCCGTGCATGACCCCCGCCGGTTGGCGGAACTCCGGCCGGTACGCGAGGCGCATCCGTGCGTAGTCCTCGCGCAGCTCCTCCACCTCGATCCCGAGGAATTGCGGGAACCACACCGTCTCCCACTTGCCGAAGTTGGACCAGCGGGCAGAACGCTCGGGAGGAAGCGGCGCGAAATCTGCTGCGCGATCGGTCACCACGCGGACGCTAGTGCCACCGCCAGACCGTCCACTCCTCGAGCGGCGCGGCGCCCCGCGCTCGATAGAAGTCTTGCGCCGGCGCGTTCCAGTCGAGCACGGACCATTCGACGCGGCCGTTCGTGCGCCGACGGATGTCGTCGAGCAGCGCGCCGCCGATTCCGAGGCGCCTGTACGCCGGGCGGACGAACAGATCTTCGAGCCAGATGCCGTCGCGCCCCAGCCATGTCGAAAAGGTCCGGTAGTACAACGCGAATCCCGCGACCTCACCTTCCCGCTCAGCGATCACCGCACGGGCCACCGCGTGCTCATCGAAGAGGTGACGCGCGAACTCGTCCGGGTCGAACACCACCGCCTCGGGCTCGCGTTCGTATTCTGCGAGCTCCCGGACCATGGCAAGGATGTCGGGAAGGTCTGCCGCGCGCGCGTCGCGGATCGCGACGAGTCCGCTCACTTCTTGACGACGAACGGGGGCTTGACGACCTGCGCGTCGAGCAATTGTCCGCGCACGTCAACCTGCACGGCCGCGCCCGGTTCGATCTCCGGACGGAGGAACGCGAGCGCGATCGCGTGCCCGAGCGACGGCGAGAAGTTGCCGCTCGTCACCACCCCGACGTCGGCGCCGTCGCGCAGCACGCGGGCGCCCTCCCGAGCTGGTCGCCGACCCGCGATCTGGAGCCCGCGCAACCGGCGCGCGATCCCGCGCTCCCGCTCGGCCGCGAGCGGCGCCCTTCCGCGGAAGTCACCCTTCTCCCAGCCGACGACCCACCCGAGGCCTGCCTGCAACGGCGTGACGCCGGGCCCGAGCTCGTGACCGTGCAGCGGAAGACCGGCTTCCAGGCGAAGCGTGTCACGCGCGCCGAGACCGGCCGGCACGAGGCCGGCGTCGCACAACGCGTCCCACAGCTTCGGCGCGTCCGCGGCCGGTACGTGGAGCTCCACGCCGTCCTCACCGGTGTACCCAGTGCCGGCGACGATGAGCTCGCCGACGCGCTTCACTGCGAACCGGGGCACCTCGGCCGCTTCCGGCTCGACCTTGGCCAGCAGCGCGCGTGCTTCCGGTCCCTGGACCGCGAGGACGGCCCGTGTGCCCGTGATGTCCGTCAGCGCCACACCGCGCTCGGCGAACGCATCGACGATCGGCTCCGTGTTCGACGCGTTCGGCATGACGAAGAAGCACGGATCGTCAACCCACCACACGATGATGTCGTCGACGACATGCGCGTCGTCAGGATCGATGAGGTGGGTGTATTGCGCGTGTCCCGGCCTGATCTTGCGGAGGTCGTTGGTGAGGAGCCACTGGAGCGCGGGGAAGGCGCCCGCGCCGCTGCACTCGATCGTCCCGAGATGCGAGACGTCGAACACCACCCCGTGCTCGCGGCACGCGCGGTGCTCTTCGAGCACCCCGGTGTACTGGAGCGGCATCTCCCAGCCCCCGAACGGCACCATGCGCGCACCGCGGGCGCGATGCTGCGCATCGAGAGGGCTCAGACGCATGACGGGGAAACTATGCGCTCTCGGCCGCGGGACCCGCCGACGCCGGACGCGGGACGCGCCGGGAGAGGTCGAATGACAACGGCGGCCCGTCGCCCGGGGCACCGGCGTCAACGAGCTGCGACGGCGGTTCGAGCCCGTACTTCACGAGCAGGTGCAGGTAGTCGCGTTGGTAGAGCACCCGGATCGCGATGTCGGGGTGCAGCTCGACCAAGCGGCGCGCCTTGCGGTTCTTCTTCGTGACCAGTCGCTGATTGAGCGTCGTGATCTCGATGTAGATGTCGTACGTCGGAAGATAGAAGTCGGGCGTGAACGCCTGCACGGCGCGGCCGTCGCGGTCCCACTCGAGCGTGAACGTACGGGGCTCGTACTCCCACGCGATGGCGTAGAAGTCGAGAAGCTTCGCGAATTGACGTTCGGAGTTGTGCGCGAAGCGGACAGTCTCGTGCGGAAGCTGCTCGGGACTGATGTCGCCCTCCCCCACGGCTATTACCGCGCCGCCGCCCGCGCCGCCGCGTTGGCCTCGAAGTTGAGCTGCACCGCTTCGGTGATCGTTTGCTGCAACGGTTCGACGTCGAGGACGACACTCAATACGCCCTGGCCGCCGCGCAACAGGTCCATCACCTGCGCGTCGTTCTCAGCGAGCACGACGCTTGCACCCTGGATCACGATGCGCGCCGACGCGAGATCCTTGCGGAAGCCGCGCAGCGACTCGACTGCCTTGCGCGCCGACTGCAACGAGATACCCGCGTCGAGCATCTGCTTGATCACCTTCAGCTCGAGCAGATCGCGAAACGAGTACAGGCGCTGAGTGCCCGAGCCGTTCGCATCCATCACCGACGGGCGCACGAGATCGGTACGCGCCCAGTAGTCGAGCTGTCGATAGGTGATGCCCACGATCTTGCAGACCTGAGGGCCCCGGAATCCGGGCTCCGCGTCGCGTTCACTCATGACAAGAGTGTAACTACAGCGGGGACGAACCGTAAACCTCGACCTTCTTCACAACTCAAGCCTCTTCAGTCTCCACCTTCAACATGCGCCACAGGGCTTGCAGCTGGTCGCCGGTGCCGATGGCGATCAGGGTCGTCCCGGCCTCCAGGACCACCTCCGGCCGGGGGTTCGACTCGAAGCTGCCGTCGGTGTGCCGGACGGCGAGGACGAGCGCACCCGAGTCTCGCCGCAGGTGCACGTCGCCCAGGGTGCGCCCCGCGAGCGGGGACGCTTCGGTCAGGGGAAGCTCCTCGAGCCGGTACTCCACTTCTTCGTCGTGCACCACGACGTCGAGGAAGTCCGCGACGTCCGGCTGTTGCGCGAACGCCGCCATGCGCTGCGCCCCCTGGTACAACGGATTCACGACGCGATCGCAGCCGGCGCGTTCCAGCTTCGCCTCGCTCGAGGTCTCGTTGGCCCGGGCGATGATCTGCAACTCCGGGTTGAGAGCGCGCGCGGACAGGACCGTCGACATCGCATCGGCGTCTTCTCCGAGGCTCACGATCAACGTCAGGGCGCGATCGATGCCCGCCGCCCGCAACACGTCGTCCTCGGTCGAGCTTCCGTGCACGACGGGCAGACCCGAGGTTGCAGCTTCCGCGACCCGCCGCTCGTCGCTGTCGACGGCGACGAGCTCGACGTCACGGGCCAGGAGCAAGCGGGCGATCTGGATACCGACCCTCCCGTAGCCGCACAGCACCACGTGCCGAGACAACTTCGCGATGCGACGGTCCATCCGTCTCCTCCCGTAGCGGTCGAGCGTGTCCTCGAGTTGCTCCTCGAAGACGGCGCCGAGTGTGAACAGTCCCGCCGACACGCCGACGACCGACAAGAAGATCGAAAAGATCTTGGCCGTGTCGTCGAACGGACGCACTTCACCCAGCCCGACCGTGGTGATCGTCGTCACCGTTTGCTGGAGCGCGTCGAGAAAGCTCCAGTGCTCGGCGAACCAGAACCACGCGGTCCCGGTCAGCGTGACCGCGAACAGGAGGACGACGCCAAGGCGGACGCGACGCCGACCGGGCGCTATTGCGCGAAGTCCTCCGGCGTCACGTTGTCGAGGAACTCGCGGAACTGCTCCACCTCCTGCTCCTCCTCGTCGGCTTCGAAGAGGACACCCGCTTCTTCCAGCACGGCCTCGTCGGCGAAGATCGGGATCGCGCCGCCGTAGCGTACGGCGAGCGCGATGGCGTCGGAGGGACGTGACGAGATACGGGTCTTGGTGCCGGCACGGTCGAGCTCGATCTCTGCGTAGAACGTGCCGTCGTGGAGCTCGGTGATCTCGACCTTCTCGAGCGTGACCGCCATGTCGTCCAGCACGGTCTTGAACAGGTCGTGTGTCATCGGCCGGGGCGTCTCCATGCCCTGCAGCGCGTACACGATGGCAGTTGCCTCAGGTGAGCCGATGAAGATAGGGAGAAAGCGCGCGCCGCCTTCCTCGCGCAACAGCACAATCGGTTGATTCGTCGGCACCTCGACGCGCACACCGATGAGCGACAGCGGGATCACAGGCCGTTCACCCTACCACCGGGGTTTCGGCGCCATTCCCGTTGCGATAGACGTCCCCGACGTACGCGTCGGGCCTGGCGACGAGCACGTCACGGTCGGCGGCGATCACGTACGGAACGTTGCGATACAGGTCATGCACGTGTAAGCCGTACCCAAGCACGTACTCGTTGACGAGCTCGACGCCGCGATAGCGCACCTCTTGCGGCACGATCCGGCGAACGGGCCGGTCGAGCAATGTGCACGTCTGCAGCCGGCGCGGGCCGCGCGCTCCGAGCTGCGCCGAGAGGTACGCGAGCGTGAGCCCGGTATCGATGATGTCTTCGACGATCACCACGTCGCGTCCGCCGATGTCGGTCTCGAGGTCGTGGAGAATGCGCACCCGACCGCTGTCGGGCGCGAAGCGCGAGATCGACATGAAATCGACCTCGACGGAAATGTCGGGAATCGCGCGCACGAGGTCGGCCAGGAAGATCAGCGCGCCTTTGAGGACACCCACGAGCACGACACCGTCGGGATGATCCTCGGCGATCTCACGCCCGAGCCTCTGTACGTGTCGTGCGATCGCCGCCGGATCGAGGAGGACGTTCACCCGCTGAAGGTGCGACGCACCGCCTGGCGCAAGAGCGCGGTGCGCAGCCGGCGGCCGAGCCCTGCGAGCTCACCGAGCGTCTCGGTGGTGCGCGCCTGCGCCTCCGGATTGCGCTGGCGGCGATACGGCAGCAGCACCTGCTCGAACAGGCTCGCTTCCCGGTCGGCGAACGCGCGATACATGCGGAGGTGACGGGGCTCGATGCCGTGCCGCATGAACGCGCCGCACACGCGAGCGACTGCGAGCGCATCGTCGTCGAACAGGGCGCGGTCGCCGGTGGTGCTGCTCGGCGCCAGCAGGCCGAATTCCTCGAGCCGCGCGAGCTCGTCGTCACTCATGCCGGCGGCGCGGGCGAGCTCGACGCGCGTGAGACTCACGCCGGTCTCGGCCACGGCCAGGTCATCCGGTCCTTCGGCGTCGTGCACCTCCGCCGCCACCGAACGCGCCTCGGCGTCATGCGCGGCGCGCCGGGTCTCCTCGAACAGCGCGTCGACGGTCTTGGTGTCGAGCAAACGTCCCTGGGTCTCAGCCGACGCGGCATCCGCGGTGCCGGCCGTGAAACCTCCGTCGCCGTCGATCTCGTCGAGGCGTTCCTTGATGACCTTGAGGGGCAGGAAGTGCTCGCGCTGTTGGCGCAGGATGAAACGCAGGCGCTCGACGTCGGCCGGATAGAACTTGCGGTAGCCCGACGGTGTCCGCTCGGGGTCGACGAGGCCTTGGCTCTCGAGGAAGCGGATCTTGGAGATCGTGATGTCGGGGAACTCGTCACGGAGCTGGTTGAGGACGTCACCGATGGACGAGTGTGCGCGCTTGGCCACGTCAACCTTCCCGCTCGCCACCGACGACGAAGCTCAGCCGGTAGCGACCGATCTGGACCTCGTCGCCGTACTTCAACCGCGCCTCGTCGACGCGCTCCTTGTTGACGTACGTGCCGTTCAACGACCCGACGTCGCGCATCGTGTACCCGTCGTCGGTGCGGTCGATGACGACGTGCCGGCGAGACACCGTGATGTCGTCGAGGAAGATGTCGGAGTCGGGGTGGCGACCGATCGCGGTCGACGGCAGCTCCAGGCGGTACGACGACCCGGTCTCCGGCCCGTGGCGCACGACGAGGAGCCCGATCCCTGGTGCCAGCCCGTCGAGATAGCGCTCGAGCTCGTCCTCGGAATCCGCGGCCTCCACGGCCGAGAGCGTCAGCGTCGCGTTGTCGTCGTCGGCGGCGGCACCCAACGGGGCGCCGCACGACGAGCAGAAGCGGGCGTCGTCGGGATTCTTGTGGCCGCATCGCGCGCAGAGCACAAGGGGGGATCGTACCGGCGGGCCCCGGATGTCCACAATGCGGCCTCGACCTCAACGACAGCGTGAAGGTCGAGGGTTGGAACCGGCTCAGCCTTCGATCAGCTGGCGATATCCGTTGGCATCGAGGAGCGCGTCGACCTCGGACGGCTCGGCGCACTGCACCTCGAACATCCACCCGGCGCCGTACGGATCCTGGTTCACCAGCTCGGGCTGCTCGACGAGGGCTTCGTTGACGCTGCGTACCACGCCGGTCACCGGCGTGTAGATCTCGGACACCGACTTCGTCGATTCGATCTCGCCCACGCTCGCGTTGGCAACGACGTCGAGACCGACATCGGGGGGCTGCACGAACACGACGTCGCCGAGGCTGTCCTGCGCGAAGTCGCTGATCCCGATACGCGCCGTGTCGCCAACGAGTCGCACCCACTCGTGCTCGCGGCTGTACCGAAGATCTTCGGGGATGTTCATGGGCCCGAGCGTACCGATGCGTTCATCATCTCGTGAGCTCGGCGACATGGCCGGCATGGATGGACACGAGGCGACGAGCCTCGACCGCGCTCGTGCCCTCGGCCCAGATGTGCGTGATCGCGAGCTCGGGATCGGGGAGGACGAGCGCCCACCCGTCCGGATACACGATCTTCACGCCGTCGACGAGCACGGTCGGAAGGTCCTTGGCGCGCTCCATGATCCCGCGCATGACGGTGCCCTTGCGTTCCCACGGCGTCGGCACGGTCTCGTGCGCGACGTGGGTCTCGGGAACTTCGTGGAGCAGTGCCGACAGCGGGCGCGCCGCTTCCGCCAAGAGCTCGAGGAGATGGACGAGGGTTCCCGCCGCGTCGTATGCCGGCAGGAACTCGGGCCAGATGAAGCCACCTTCTTGCGACGCCGCGAACCTGACACCGGCGCTCCCCGCCACCTCCATGAGGTGGGCGGCGGAGAGCTTCGTCCAGACGATCTCCGATCCGCACTCGTCGGCGAGCCGCTCGGCTTCGCGGCTCACTGAAACGGGCAACGCGAGCTTGGCGCCCGGCCGGTACCGGCAGACGAGCTTCACGAGCACGAGCAGCGCCTGCTCGGCCGAGAGCGCCACCCCCTCGTCGTCGATGATGGTCGCGGTCTCGCCGTCGGGCTCGAACACGTACCCGAGATCGGAGCCCGACGTCCGCACGAGGTCGCCAATCACCTTGATGCGTTGCTCGACATCCTCCGCCGTCGCGGACGCGCCGGTCGTGGTCGCGTAGGGATTGACCGCGAGCACGGTCGCGCCGATCTTGGCGAGCACGTTCGGCATCACCATCGACGCCGCGCCGAACGAATAGTCGAGCACGACCTTGAACGAGCGATCGTGGAGCCGCCGCGCATCCACGCTTGCTTCGAGGGCCGCCGTGTAGAACTCGATCGCGCGCGGCGGGAACACGATGTCACCGATGTCGCCCGCGAATGCCCGACGAAAGTCCTCGCGGTAGAGCAGCCGTTCGATCTTGCGCTGCGCGCCCTCGTCGATGTCGGCGCCGTCCTCGCCCATGAACCGGATCTCGACGCTGTCGGGATCGCCTGGTGCCAGCCGTACGCTGATGCCGCCCTGGGCTCTCTGGCTCCGCACCTGGAAGCGGGTGAGTGGCACGGTCGCGAGCTCGAGGTCCATCACGTGCACGCCACTGAGATTGAGCCCGGCGATCAGCGCCCGCTTGAGGGCACGCGCGGAACGGCTCGTGTCGCGGCTCGTGCACACGACCGCGCCCTTCTTCAGCGCGGTGCCGTACGCCATCGCGAGCCGGACCGCGACCTCGGCGTTGATGTCGACGTTGGCGAGCCCGCGCACGCCCCGGCGACCGAAGAGGGTGCGTGCACCCTTGCTCTCCCACACGATCGAGGACGTCACCAGCGCGCCGGCCTCGACGGTCTTGAAGGGATAGATCTTGACCGAGGGGTTGATGATCGCGTGCTCGCCGACGAAGCACTCGTCGCCGATGACGACGTTCTCCTCGATGCGCGCGCCCTCGCGGATGTCGCTGGCGCGCCCGACGACCGCGCCGCGAACCCGTGCACCGGGACCCATGTAGACGTGGTCGTGCACGACGCTGCGTTCCAGCTCCGCGTCGTGCTTCACGACGACGTCCGCGCCGAGGACCGTGTAGGGCCGGAGCACGGCGCCGGCTTCGATGCGGGAGTTGTCGCCGATGAGCACGGGGCCGAGGACCTGCGCATTCGGCGAGACGTCAGCTCCTTCTCCGAGCCACACGCCGTCGCGCACTTCGAAGCCGGGGATCTCGAGCTGTACCCGGCCGTCGAGGATGTCGTCGTGGGCGCGGCGGTACGCCTCCAACGTGCCGACGTCCTCCCAATAGCCCTCGACGACGTGGCCAACCAACTTCAGGCCGCGGTCCAACACTGCCGGGAAGACGTCGCTCGAAAAGTCGACGACCTCGGCTTCGGGGATGAAGTCGAAGATCTCGGGTTCGAGCACGTAGATGTTGGTGTTGATGGTGTCGGAGAACACCTCGCCCCAGGTCGGCTTCTCCAAGAAGCGCTCGATCGTGCCGTCCTCGCGAGTGATGACGATGCCGAACTCGACGGGATTCTCGACCCGCTTGAGGGCGATCGACGCGAACGCCTCGCTCGCCTTGTGCGCCTTCATGACCTCGCCGAAGTCGATGTCGGTCAGGGCGTCGCCCGCGACCACGAGGAACGTCTCGTCGAGCTCCGCCATGGCATTGCGCACCGATCCAGCGGTGCCGAGCGGGGATTCCTCGGTCGCGTAGCGCATGCGGACACCGAAGTCGGAGCCGTCGCCGAAGTAGTTGCGAATGTGGTTCGCGAGAAACGCGACCGTCACCACGATGTCGTCGAAGCCGTGCTGCGCGAGCAGCCGGACGATGTGCTCCATCATCGGCGCGTTCGCGATGGGCATCATGGGCTTCGGTTGATTGCTCGTGAGGGGCCGGAGCCGGGTGCCTTCTCCCCCGGCGAGGATCACCGCCTTCATACATGCACCTCCGCGCCCACGCGGGCCGCTCGTCCTTCACGCAACGCGGCTCTGGCCGCCGGCACGTACCGCGCCGCCGCGTAATACCCCAACCCGGTTCCTCCGATCGCAAACAACCAGCCGAGCACGTCGAACACGGTGCCGACCGAAGGTGCCGCGTCGGCGAGGAGGAACATCGGCAGCGCGAACATCAACGCGAGCGTTCCCGCTTTGCCCGCCCACACCACGTCGATGCGACGGGCACCCGCGACGCCGAGCGCGACCGTCGCGATGGCGATCAGGAGCTCCCGCACCAAAATGAGCCAGATCATGACGTTGATCGCGGTGCCGAGATCCTCACGAAGCAGGGCCACCGCGGCCGCGACGAGCAACACGCGGTCCGCCGCCGGATCGAGGATCTTGCCCAGCTCGCTGCCCTGATCGAAGTGACGCGCGATATAGCCGTCCACCCAGTCCGACGCGCCGAGTGCCGCGAGCAGCACGGCCGCACCCCGACGGGCCGGCTCCGGCTTCCAGAGCATCCAGAGGAAGATGGGAACCAACAGCAGTCGGATGACGGAAATGGCGTTCGGAATCGTCCAAATGCGCGTGTTCGGTCGGCGAGTTCGCTCGCGGGGCTCGCTCACGGCCCTGCCATCCGCGAATGCATCATTGTTTCCAGCGTATGGGCTAATGGCCGGAGGTGCCGCCCTCGGCGCGGGGGTCGGAACCGGCCCGGTAGCCGGGCGCGGCGCGCTCGATCGCGTGCGCGATGCCTGGACCGTGGCGGTACCCCTGCACGACGTCGATGTCGTGACCACGACGGCGCAGGTCGTCGATCCATGCCGGGTCGAAATGATCCTCCATGGCGACCCGCCCGGTCCCCGGATCGATCGTGAAGCGCGGCGCGCTGATGGCGCGTTGCGGATCATCGCCGTCGACGAGCATGCGCACCATCAGTTGGGTGTGCGTCTGCGCCTGCCCGTGACCGCCTTCGGTGCCGAACACGAGCCACGGCTCGTCGTCACGGAGTGCCATTGCCGGGATCAGCGTGTGCAACGGCATCTTCCTCGGCCCGATGCCGTTCGGATGCTCGTCGTCGAGCACGAAGGCCGACCCTCGGTTGTGCAGGTTCAGCCCCCACTCCCCCACCCGCAGGCCCGAGCCGGCGGCCGTGAAGTTCGACTGGATGAGGCTGACCATCATGCCGTCGCGGTCGGCCGTGCACATGTAGATCGTGCCGCCGTCCGGCGCTGGACGCGGCTCGAACTGTTGCGCCTTGCCGGACTCGATGGCCGCCCGCCGGTCGGCGATCCAGTCGTCACCGAGCAGCGCCTCGGGTGCGACGCGCATCGCGTCGGGATCACCGAGATACTGCCCGCGGTCTGCGAGCGCACTCTTCACCGCTTCGATCAGCAGGTGCTCGCGATCGGGACCGTCCGCGCCGAGATCGAATCCGTCGACGATGCGCAGCGCCTCGAGCGCGGTCATGCCCTGGGTCGGCGGTGGCATCTCGAGAATCTCCGTACCGCGCACGCGGGCGCGCAGCGGGTCGACCCAGGCGCCGTGGTGGGCGGCGATGTCCGCTTCGGTCATGAATCCGCCCGCGTCCTGGATGCGCGCGGCGATCGCGGCGCCGATCGGACCGCGGTAGTACACGTCCGGGCCGTCGGCCGCGAGCGCGCGGATCGTGCGCGCGAGCTCGGGCTGACGGATCCACACGCCCGGCTGCACGTCGCCGTAATACGTCGCGAAATCACGAAGATCGAAATGCGCGAAGAGCTGGCCGGTGTGCGCGAAGAACCACGCCCCCCGCTTCGTCACCGGGAAGCCCTGTTCGGCAAATGCGAGCGCGCGTGCGGCCACGTCGCCGAAGCTGCGCGTCCCCCACTTCGCAAGCATCGTGAACCAACCGTCGACCGCACCCGGGACCGTGATCGGATGCGGGCCGAACACCGGCATCGCGTCGCTGCCCGACTGCTCGCGCACCGCAGCCGAGGTCGACGCTGCCGGCGCCCGGCCGACCCCGCGATACGCGTTGACGCGACCGTCCCAGACCATCGTCAGAAGATCGCCGCCGAAACCGCACATGTACGGCGTGACGACGCCCAGCACCAGATTTGCCGCGAGCGCGGCATCGACCGCGTTGCCGCCGTCACCCAGCATCGCGGCGCCCGCGGCCGAGGCCAGATAGTGCGGAGTCGCGACCACACCGTTCGGATACGCCCGCGCTTCGTGCAGCCACACGCTCATGGGTTGACCCTAGGTCGATAGATTCCCGCCATGGAGTTCAATCTCGCGGACGTGTTCGAGATCGTCGCCGCGGTCGTGCCGGACCGCACGGCATTGATCGCCGGCGATCGAACGCTCACCTTCGCCGAGCTCGACGAGCGGGCGAACCGCGTCGCGCACTACCTGCGTGATGTCGGCGTCTTGCCCGGCCAGCATGTCGGCGTCTACTCCTTCAACCGTTCCGAGTGGGTCGAGGCGATGTTCGGGTGTTACAAGGCCCGGGCCGTGCCCATCAACGTGAACTATCGCTATGTCGTCGACGAAGTCCGCTACCTCTTCGACAACGCAGATCTCGTCGCGCTGATCTACGAGGCGGAGTTCGGCCCGCACGTGGCGTCGGTGCTTCCGGGTTTGCCGAAGTTGAAGCACCTCGTACAGCTCGACGACGGATCGGGCACGGTGACCGAAGGGCTCGAGGCGGTCGAGTACGAGCACGCCCTGGCATCCGCGTCGCCGACCCAGGACGGGCTCCACCCGCGCTCGCCCGACGACCTCTACATCCTCTACACGGGTGGTACCACTGGGATGCCCAAGGGTGTGATGTGGCGTCAGGAGGACATCTTCTTCGCGGCGATGGGTGGCGGGAACTACGGCGGTCCGGGTGTGCGTACGCCCGAGGAAGTCGCCGACCACGTCTCCGAGTCGGCGGGCGTCAGCCTCGCGCTCGCGCCGTTGATGCACGGCAACGCGCAGTGGACGATGTCGATCGCGCTCTTCAGCGGCAACACCGTCGTGTTGAACACGAGCCGTCGCTTCGACGCGGACGAGATCTGGGATCTCGTCGAGCGCGACGGCGTCAACGTGATCTCGCTCGTCGGTGACGCGATGGCGCGTCCGCTGGTCGACGCGCTCGCACACCGCCCGGCTCCGTCGAGCCTCTTCGCAGTGGTGTCGGGTGGCGCGATCCTCTCCCCCGCCATCAAGGCCGAGTTGAACCAGCGTGCGCCCAACATCGGCGTGATCGACGCGTTCGGCGCTTCGGAAACGGGTGCGAACGGCGCGGCGGAGTTGACCGACAAGGGTCCGCGGTTCCGCATGAACGAGTGGACGACCGTGCTCACCGACGACGGCGATGTCGCGCCCGCGGGTGAGGTCGGTTTGCTCGCACGCCGCGGCCACGTGCCGGTCGGCTATTACAAGGACGAGGCGAAGACCAAGGCGACGTTCGTCGAGATGCACGACGTGCGGTGGGCGATCCCGGGCGACCGGGCGGTGATCGAGGAGGACGGCGCGATCACCGTGCTCGGTCGTGGCTCGCAGTGCATCAACTCCGGCGGCGAGAAGGTGTTCCCGGAGGAGGTCGAAGCGGTCCTCAAGAGTCACCCCGACGTGTTCGACGCGATCGTCGTGGGTGTGCCCGACGAACGGTGGGGCGAATCCGTGGCCGCCGTCGTTGCACCGCGCGAGGGCCGCAGCGTGACGCTCGAGCAGCTGAGCACGCACTGCCACGGCGCGCTCGCCGGCTACAAGGCACCCAAGCGCCTCGTGATCGTGCAGACGGTCGAGCGCACACCCGCGGGCAAGCCGAACTACCGCTGGGCCAAGGAGATGGCGGTCAACGCCGTTCCGTAGAGGCGTTCGCTCTGGGAGGCGTGGTCAGCTAGAAGAGCCGCGCGGTTGCGAGGTCGGCGCCGGCGCGCATCGCGTGGAGCTTTTCCCATACCAGCGACGCGGCGACATCACCGAGACCGGCCGACGTGTCGAAGCCGCAATCGGTGCCCGCGATGATGCGATGCGGATCACCGACTGCGTGTGCGACGCGTTCGAGCCGGTCGGCGACGACCTCGGGATGCTCGACGTAATTGCTCGTGGTGTCGATGACGCCGGCGATCAGCTGCATGCCCTCGGGCAACGGCTGACGCTCGAAGCAGGCGTACTCGTGGGCATGACGGGCATTCGCCATCGAGATCACGAGGCCGCCGACCTTCGCGCCGTACAGGAGCGGCAGGATCTCCTGCAACGCGACGTCGAGGGTGTGCGGACCCTCGTAGTTGCCCCAGCAGACGTGCAAACGCACGTCCGACGGATCGATCCCGGTGAGGGCGCGATTGATGTGGTCGACCACCAACTCGACCCACTCCAGGAATTCGCCGAGCGGACGGTCGGCGAAGAGCGTGTGTCGCTCCATCGCGAGGTCGGGCGCGTCGATCTGCAACAGCAACCCTTGGTCGACGATGAACCGGTACTCGGTGCGCAGGGCGTCGGCGACCGCCCTGATGTACTCCTCACGCGCGCCGTAGTGCTCGTCCTGCATGGCCGCCACGACGATGCCCGGCGACGCGGCAGTCATGAATGTCTGCATGAAGGGGGCGCCGCGGACCAGCGCGCACTCCGCCTCGACCTCGGCGGTGTCCGGATACGTGACCGCCGAGACCGCTGCGGGCGCGGCCATGAGGTTGACCTTCATGCGGGCAAATCGCGGCAGCGCGAGCTCGATGAAGTCGGGATGGTCGGTCAGGTCGCGCATGAGCGCGCGCTGGCTGCTGCCTCCGAACCCCGTCATTCGGTGCTGGACGTACGTGAAGAAGCTTTCGCGCGCCTGTTCGCCGTCGTTGCCCACGTCGATGCCGGCATCGATCTGGGCCTCGATGCTGGTCGCGGTCGACTGCTCGACGATCCGTCGCAGCTCGTCGGCGTCGACGCCTTCTCCCCGGCTGCGCCGTCCGTGCATCTCGGCAAGCACGGGCGGTCGCGGCAGGCTCCCGGCGTGCGTGGTCAGGATGCGCGTCTCGCTGGTGATCACAGCAGTGCGGCGTACGCGCCGCCGTCGACCTGGATCGCAGTGCCGGTCAGGTACCACGCATGCTGCGAGCAGAGGAACGCGGCGACGCGGCCGAAGTCGTCCGGATCGCCGATCTTGCCGGCCGGCACACCGGCCGCCGGGTCCCCGTCGCCGCTATGAAGCGCGGCCACCCGCTCGGTCGCATGGAGTCCCGGCAGAAGCGAATTCACGGTCACGCCGTCGCCGGCAATCTCGCGCGCGAGGGTGCGAAGGAAACCGGTGAGACCGGCGCGAGCGGTGTTCGACAGGATCAACGTCGGGATCGGCTGACGCACCGCGATCGACGTGATCGCCACGATCCTTCCCCATTCCCGTTCGCGCATCTCGGGCACCGCGTCGTAACACATCGCGATCGCGCCCCGGCAGTTCAGCTCGAACGCATCGAGGTACTGGTCGACGGTCGTGTGCGCGAAATCGCCGGGCGGCGGACCGCCTGCATTCGGCACGAGGATGTCGATGCCGCCGAGCGCGGCGCGGGCGTCACGCACGAAGCCTTGCGAACCGTCGACGCCGGAAACGTCCGCGACGATCGGTACCGCGTCATGGCCGATGCGGCGCGCCGCGTCCTCGATGGTCTCCTGGCGGCGACCGCAAATGGCCACGTGCACGCCTTCGGCCGCAAGCGCGGAAGCGACCCCGAACCCGAGTCCTTTGGACGCAGCCGCGACCGCGGCCCGCTTCCCGGCGATACCAAGATTCACGGCCCGACTCCTTCAGTGGATGGGGCCCGCAGTGTCGCGCAGCGACTGCGCCCGGCGCCCCGTGCGCGTCGCGATGATCTCGGCGCAGATGGAGATCGCGGTCTCCTCGGGCGTACGGGCGCCCACATCCAGCCCGATCGGCGACATCACCCGGACGATGTCCGCCTCGTCGACGCCCGCCTCCCGGAGTCGTTGATTCCGGCTCTCGTGCGTCCGCCGTGATCCCATCGCGCCGAGATAACCGACGCGCGTTTTCGCGGCCGCCGCAATCGCGGGGACGTCGAACTTGTGGTCGTGCGTCAGCACACACACCGCGTCCCGCGGCCCGAGCTCGTCTCCCACTTTGGCGAGATAGCGATCGGGCCAGTCGTTCACGATCTCGTCCGCCATGGGAAACCGCTGCACCGTCGCGAACACGGCACGCGCATCACACACGATGACCCGGTAGCCGAGCACCTTGGCGACCTTCGCGAGCGCCGCGGTGAAGTCGACGGCGCCGAAGATGAGCATTCGGGGCGGCGGCGCGAACGACTCGATGAAGATGCTGACGTCACGCTCACGGGCCTCGCCGTGGGCGCCGTAGTGCCGGGTCGACGTGAGTCCGGCTTCGAGCTCCCCCAGCGCGTCGCGCGTGACCACCCGGTCGAGGTCGGCGTTGCCGAGCGAGCCCATCGGTTCGGCACCGGGCCGCACGAGGCGCTTGGCGCCGAGGTTCGGTCCCTCGACGACGGTTGCCAGCGCCACCGGCTCCTGCCCGCGCAGCGCGTCGCGCAGCGCCTCGAAGACAGTCACATGGCTCCCTCGCTGCGCCATCCCTGGCTCCGCTGCGTCCGCACGGTCACCAGTCCAGGGGCTCCACGAACAGGTGGATGGTGCCGCCGCACGTGAGCCCGACGGCGAACGCCTCGTCGTCGGAGTAACCGAACGTGATGATGCCTCGCTCGCGCTCCCCCGCGAGCACCCTCAACGCTTCGGTGACGACCGCACCCTCGACGCATCCTCCCGACACCGAGCCGGCGACCTCACCGGAATCGCTCACCGCCATCGTCGCACCGGGATCGCGCGGGCTCGAGCCTTCGGTGCCGACCACGCGTGCGAGCGCGACCCGATGCCCCGCGGCCCGCCACCGCTCGATGTCGTCGAGGACTTCTTTCATTTGGAGATCACCTCTGCGAGCTCTTGCAGTGCCGCGAGCGAATGGCCTTCCACGAAATCGTCCACCAACGGCAACGCCGCCGCCATTCCCCGGGCGAGCGGCGCGTACCCGGGACTCGCCTTGAGCGGGTTCACCCACACGATCCTGTACGCCACCCGTCGCAAACGGGTCATCTGCTCCGCGAGCAACGCCGGATCACCGCGATCCCAACCGTCGGAGAAGATCACCACGACCGCGCCGCGGGCCATTCCGCCGATACCCCAGTTGTCGTTGAACGTGCGCAACCCCTCACCGAGCCGCGTCCCGCCCGACCAGTCGACGACCCGGCCCGCGGCGTTGCGCACGGCCGCGTCGGGATCGTGCGACATGAGCTCGCGCGTCACGCGGGTCAAGCGTGTCCCCAGCGCGAACGCCTCGACCCGGGCACGACTCACCACTGCGGCATGCAGGAAGCGAACAAAGGCACGGGCGTACGGCTCCATCGAACCGCTCACGTCGAGGAGCAACACGACGCGCCGCGTGCGTTCGCCGGCTTCGAGGAACGCCCGGCTCATCGGCTCGCCGCCGGCGCGCAGCGATCGACGGACGGTGCGGCGGATGTCGGGCGCGCCGCGCGTTCGAGAGGTCGGCCGCCGGCGCCGCGACGCGCGCCGGGCCCCCGCGAACCGCAGATCGGCCATGAGCTTGCGTGCCTCGGCGAACTCGGCCGCCGAATATGTCGCGAAATCGCGCCGGCGCAACACTTCCGTCGGGCTCCAGCGGACCGTCACGACGGGGACGTCGGGTTGCTCGGGGTCGCCCTCGGACGCGTCGTCGTCATTCCCGGGCACGTCGAGGGCGATGACGATGTCCTCGATGACCTCGTCGTCCGCGTCCACACTCCCGACGCCCTCCCAGAAACCCGCGAACACGCGGTCGTACGTCGTGATCTGTTCCGGTCGAGTCAGCAACGTCGCGCGGCCGGCCCAGTACACGCCGTCGCGCTCCGCCAGTCCGACCTCGGCGAGCCCGCGCGCGAACGTCAACGTGGCGCCCACCGACACGTCGACACCCATGCCGCGCAGCACCCGGGAGAACGTCACCGCGAGCCGCTCAGGCTCCACGTTGCACCGCCGCGTGCACCAACTCCGCGAGGCCGTGGGCGCGCACGCGTTCCTGGTCCTCGCGGTACTTCAGGATCGTCCCGAGGGTTGCATCTACCGCACGATCGTCGAGTCGTGAGGTCCCCAACGTCGCCAGTGCCTCGGCCCAGTCGATGGTCTCCGCGACCCCGGGCGGCTTGTAGAGCTCCAGCCCCCGCAAGGCCTCGACCGCGGCCGCGACGTCACGGGCGAGCACCTCGGGCACATGCGGCGCGCGCACGCGCACGATGGCGAGCTCGCGCTCGAAGTCGGGGTGCGCGATCCAGTGGTAGAGGCAGCGGCGCTTCAGCGCGTCGTGCACGTCGCGCGTGCGATTCGACGTGAGGACGGCGATCGGTGGCACCTCGGCGCGAACGACGCCGAGCTCGGGCACCGAGATCGACCAGTCGGAGAGGATCTCGAGGAGGAACGCTTCGAACTCGTCGTCGGCCCGGTCGACCTCGTCCACCAGGAGCACCGGCGGTACCGCGCCCTCGTGTGCGAGCGCCCGCAGCAGCGGACGCTTCACCAAGAAGCGCTCCGAGTACAGCTCGTCCTCGTCGACCTCGCGATGGCTCGCCTCGACCGCGCGCAGGTGGAGCAGCTGACGCGAATAGTCCCACTCGTAGACCGCCTGCGACGCGTCGATGCCCTCGTAGCACTGCAGCCGCACGAGCTCGCCGCCGGTCCAGCGCGCGAGAACCTTGGCGACCTCGGTCTTACCGACCCCCGCCTCACCTTCGAGCAGCAACGGTCGTTGGAGCCGGAGCGCGAGGAAGATCGACGTCGCGAGGCCTTCGTCGGCGAGATAGTCGTGGTCGGCAAGACCCTTGCGGACCTGCTCGACCGAATCGATGCGCTCGGGAACCATCGACGGCACGAAGCAAGGGTACCGGGATCCGAAATACGCTCCCTCCATGCGTGACGTCGTGATCCGAGGCGGGACAGTCGTCGACGGCACCGGCGCGCCACCCGTGCAGGCCGACGTCGCGATCGACGGCGACCGCATCACCGAGATCGGTGCAGTGGCCGACACCGGCCGTCGGGAGGTCGACGCGCGCGGCGCCTACGTGACGCCCGGCTTCGTCGACGTGCACACCCACCTCGACGCGCAGATCGCGTGGGACCCCGACGCAACTTCGTCGTGCTGGCACGGTGTCACCTCGGTCGTCCTCGGCAACTGCGGGGTCACGTTCGCACCGGTGCGCAGCGGCGAGAAGGAATGGCTCGCACGTCTGATGGAGTCGGTCGAGGACATTCCCGCCGCGAGCATCCTCGAGGGGCTCGCGTGGGATTGGGAGACGTACGGGGACTATCTGCAGGCGATCGATGCCCTCCCCAAGGGCGTGAATGTCGGCGGCATGCTCGGCCACTGCGCGGTCCGGTATTACACGATGGGCGAACGCAGCCTCGACGAGGAACCCGCGAGCGACCACGACATCGCGGCGATGTGTGATCTCGTCGACGAGGCGATGGCGGCGGGCGCGCTCGGCTTCTCGACCTCGCGCACGTTGCTCCACCGGGTTCCCGACGGGAGGCCCGTGCCCGGCACCTGGGCCGACGAGCGCGAGCTGCTCGCGTTCGCAGACGTGCTCGGCCGCCACGACAAGGGCGTGTACGAGGTGGCGCCGCGCTTCGAACGTCCCGGGCAGAACTACGAAGGCACGCGTGCCGAGGTGCACTGGATGGCGGAGATCAACCGCCGCACCGGCCGACCCGTGACGTTCGGCCTCGCGCAGAGCAACGCCGGACCGGAGCTGTTCCGAAAGATCCTCGAGCTCGTCGACGAAGAGGCCGGCGACGGGGGCGAGCTGCGCCCGCAGACGACGGCGCGCGGGATCGGCCTGCTGTTCGGCATGCAGCATCGATCGTTGTTCGACCGGGCGCCGGCCTGGCAGGCGCTGCAGCAGCTCACGCTCGACCAGCGCCTCGAGGCGCTCGAGGACGGCAACCGCCGCGCCGAACTGTTGCGCGACGCGGAGGCCAATACTCCCCCTCTCGACTGGCAGGGCGTCTACGTCCTGACCTCGGACTGCGTGGACTATTCGGCCGATCCGGCGACCTCGCTCGCCGCCCAGGCCGACGCGCACGGCGAGACAATTCCCGAGGCGTTCGTACGCATCTCGCGGGAGACGAAGGGCCGGGCCCTGTTCAACTATCCGTTCCTCAATCAGCGCATGGACGCGGTCGAAGAGCTGCTCGACCATCCGCGCATGGCCATCGGTCTCGGGGACTCGGGCGCCCACGTCGGGCTGATCATGGACGCGTCGCTCCCCACGTGGTTCCTGCTCCACTGGGTTCGCGACCGAGGTCACTTCACGATCGAGGACGCCATCCGCCGCATGACCAGCGATACCGCGCAGCTCTTCGGCGTCGCCGATCGCGGGGAGCTCCGCGCCGGTGCGTACGCCGACGTGAACGTCATCGACCTGGACGCCCTGGCACTCGGGCTGCCCGAGTTCGTGCACGACTTTCCCGCCGGCGCAGGCCGGTACGTGCAACGCGCGAACGGGTACCGCTGCACGATCGTGAACGGCGCGATCTTCATGGAGGACGGCGAGCCCACGGGCGCGCACGCCGGCCGCACGCTGCGATCCACCGACTAGCCGAAGCCAGGTCGCCCGGGTGACTCTCCGGTCTCGACCGGCGCGCGAGCGGTCCGATTTCGCGCCGGCATCCCGCTACCATCGCCGCGGGACACGCCCGACCCGCCCCGCCGGTGAGGGTGGGATGGGCGAATTGGCTGCTTCCCGCGGTCGCTCTCTACGAATGCTGCGCACTCATTGAACGACACGCCTACTGCCGTCAACGCGCGTCACACGACGCTGCGCTACCTCCCCGGCCTCGACGGCCTGCGCGCGATCTCGGTGCTCGCGGTCATCGTGTTCCACCACTACTTCGTGTTCGGCGCGGAACGCGGGTGGCTGCCGGGCGGCTTCCTCGGCGTCGAGGTGTTCTTCGTCGTCAGCGGTTACCTCATCACCTCCCTGCTCCTCTCCGAGCGGCGCGAGACCGGCCGGGTGTCGCTGAAGCACTTCTGGCTGCGGCGCGCCCGGCGGCTGCTGCCCGCGGTGCTGGTGCTGCTCGCGGTCGTTATCGCATACACACTCGCGTTCCTGCCGGACAGCATCGCGACGTTGCGCGGGGACACGCTCGCGGCGCTCACGTACACGAGCAACTGGTGGCAGATCGTCGCGAACCGCTCCTACTCCGTGACCGCCGGCCGGCCCGAACTGTTGAAACACCTCTGGTCGCTTGCGATCGAAGAGCAGTTCTACCTCCTGTGGCCGCCGCTGCTCATCCTCGGTCTGCGCAAGCTCGGGCGCCCCCGCATGGTTGTCGCGATGTTCGCGACCGCGATCGCGTCGACGGTGGCCCTCGCGGTCACGTCGTTCGTCAGCATCAACTTCGCGTACTACGCGACGTTCACGCGCCTCTCCGGTTTGCTGCTCGGCGGCCTCATGGCGTTCTTCTTCGCCCCGTATCGGATCCGGGGCCTGGCAGGGCACGGCGTGCGCATCGCGCTTGACCTGGCCGGTGCCGCGGGCCTGGTCATCTTGTTGATCTCGTTTCGCGTCTTCACGTTCCCGGCGCTCAACACCGGACACGTCGACCGGTCGGTGTTCCTGGGCGGTTTCCTCCTCGTCGACGTGGCGACATTGTTCGTGATCGCCGCGGCGGTGCATCCCGCATCGGATGTCGGGCGCCTCATCGGTTGCCGGCCCTTGCGATGGATCGGGCTGCGGTCGTACAGCCTCTACCTCTGGCACTACCCGATCTTCTGCGTCACCCGACCGCGCGTGGACTTCGCGCACTTCTTCCATCTGCACGGTTGGCCCGTATTGCTGCTGCGTCTCGTGCTGACGTTCGCGGCGGCCGAGCTCTCGTACCGCTTCGTCGAGACTCCGATCCGCACGGGCGTGATCGGCCGGTACCGAGCCCGGCTGGTCGCGGCGCACGGCAAGCGGAAGCGGCTGCTCGCGCGGCGCGGCGTCCTCGTCGCGACGTCACTGGTCGTCGTCACGGTCGCGCTGGGTATGGGGCTCGCCAACGCCCAACCGCAAGCCGACAAGTTCGGTCCCGCAGAACACGGTGAGCAGCCCAACGCCGACGCGCTCGCGGCATTGCGGAGAGCCGCCGCGACCTCGACGACGAAGCCCGCGACGACCACCACGGTCAAGGGAACCACACCCGGGACGAAGCCGAAGCGGCCGAAGGGGTCGACGACGACCACGCGGCCGGTAGGCCCGCCGCCCGCGGTGCTCGCGATCGGTGATTCGGTGATGCGCGGCTCGCTGGCGGCGTTGGTGAACACGATCCCGGGCATCGTGGTCGATGCCGTGACCAGCCGGCAGTTCGGTGAGGCGGTCGGCTTGATCGGCTTCTACAACGTGGCGGGCCTGCTGCCGAACGTCATCGTCGTGCACCTCGGCACGAACGGCCGGGCGACCGACGGCGCGCTCGACCAGATGATGCAGCTCGCGGGCCCGAAACGGTTCGTGTTCTTCCTGACCGCGCGTGTCCCGCGCGTCTGGGAAGGCGAGGTGAACGACACGCTGCACCGCGCGCTGACGCGGTTTGCGAATGCCCGAGTGCTCGAGTGGCGCGACTACTCGGGCTGCCATGACGACTGGTTCACGGACGGCTTCCACCTCACCGACGCGGGCCAGCAGGCGTACGCGTCGTTCATCCGCTCCGGCATCGAGGGCCACCCGCTCGTCACCTGCAAGAAGTAAGCCCCCACAACCCGAACTTGCGTGGCAGAGGGCCCATATTGGGCCGTGTGCCACGCAGGTTGGCGTCAGCGGTGGAGCACCCAGTCGACGAGCTGGAAGAAGCGCCAGCCGAGGTAGATCGCGGTCGCGACACCGAGCAGCTTGAGGTGCCACGGGATCGCCGGCGGTTCCTCGTCCGCGGGCCGGGTCATTCCGGGAATCAGGCCTCGTTCGACAACCTGTCCACAGACCGGACACGTCGCGTCGGGGCGCACCGTCGATGGCGTCAGGAACTTGTTGCAGTGCACGCACCAAGGCACGCGTCCATTGCTACCAGGCCGGACGATTCCTTCTGGCCCGGCGCGGGCGACGCGGGCTAGGAAGGGTGCCCATGGACGACGACCGGTCCGGTCTCAGCCGGCGCGCGCTGATCAAGGGACTCGGCGCGCTCGGCGCCGGCGTCGCGCTGACCGCATGCTCGTCGTCGAAGGGCTCCGGCGGCGCAAGCACGAACGGGACGACGGTGCCGCCGGCCACGACGACTCTGCCGACGCCGACGACACTGCCCGGACCGCTCCGCAAACCGGGTTCGCGGCCGAACCCCACGTTGCCGGTAGGCGTCGACACCATCCCCGAGATCGAGCACATCGTCATCCTGATGATGGAGAACCACTCGTTCGACGATCACTTCGGCATGCTCGGGCGCGGCGACGGGTTCAAGCTCGACGCCAACGGACGGCCGCTCGACGCGAACCCCGACGGCAAGGGCAAGCTCGTGCGCGCGTTCCACATGCCGTCCACGTGTCAGCTCCACGCCGTGCCCGGCCAGGACTGGGTTCGCAGTCACACCTCGTGGGACCAGGGGCGCAATGACGGCTTCGTCAAGGCGAGCACCGCCGTTGCCATGGGCTACTGGGACGAGACCGACCTGCCCTTCTACTACTCGCTCGGCAAGACCTTTCCGTTGTGCGACCGTTGGTTCTGCTCGACGCTCGCGCAGACGTATCCGAACCGGCGGTTCCTGCTCGCCGGGACCGCGGCGGGAATCGTCAGCACGACCACCGCCGCGCTCACCGCGCCACCGCCACCCAACGGCACGATCATGGACCGCCTGCACGCGCACGACATCTCGTGGATGAACTACTACAACGACCTCCCCGGCACCTACGTCATCCTGAAGACCTCGACCGACTACCCCGACAACAAAGCGACGATCGACCAGTTCTACAAGGACGCCACCGCGGGCAAGCTGCCGTCCGTGAGCTTCGTCGATCCGAACTTCGAGAAGCAGTCCGAGGAGAACCCGCAGGACATTCGTGTCGGTGAAGCGTTCGCGGCGAAGGTGATCAACGCGGTGTTGCAGAGCCCGGCGTGGCCGAAGACGCTCCTGATCTTGACCTATGACGAGCACGGTGGCTACTACGACCATGTCACGCCGCCGAAGGCGATCAAGCCCGACAACATCAAGCCCGGGGTCGACGTGCCGGTCAGCGGCGGGTTCGACTACGACTACTACGGCTTCCGGGTGCCGTCGATCATCGTGTCGCCCTATGCGCGCCGCGACTACGTGTCGCACGTCGTGCACGACCAGACATCGATCCTGAAGTTCATCGAGACGAAGTGGAACCTCGGTGCAATGACGTTCCGCGACGCGAATGCCGACGACCTGCTCGACAGTCTGGACCTGCGGGCGCCGCCGGCGTTCCTGGAGCCGCCGACGCTCGCGGCCGCCGGCAAGACCGGCACGTGCACCACGGGGAGCGCCGGCGGTCCGGTCCCGCCCACCGACGCCGTCGTGCCGGTGAGCGAGGCGTCGTCGCTGCGAATCGGCGCCACCGCGTAACCTGCGGACATGGCCCGCGTCGACGTCCGCATTCGTGTCGACGAGGAGCGTCCACCCGTCGATCCCGACACCTTCTTCGGCTCGGAGCTTCCAGCCGCGATCGACGCCCATGCCGAATGCATCGTTCCCGCGCTCGAGTTCGTCGCCCCCCGGCCGCTGACCGTCGACGTCGACGGACACGTGTGGAGCATGCGGGTAGACGAAGGCCGCGTCGCGATCGCGAGCGGGCCCGCCGCCGGCGAGGTCGCCCGCGTCCGGCTCGGTGCGCAGCAACTCGACGACCTCGCGAGCGACCAGCAGACGTTCATGAGCATGTGGGCCGCAAACCGGCTCGAGCAGCCGAAGGGAACCATCGGCCATCTGTTGGACTGGTGGCTCGTGTGGCGCGCGACGCTGGACGGCACCCCGATCCATACGCCGGGCGCAATCGCGTTCGCCGATCGCGACGGCGCGCCGCTCGACCTCACGCGGACATTCCGTCCCGGTGACGACCCCGACGACATGCGCCACTTCCTCGAGGAAGCCGGGTTCATGCATCTGACCGGCGTCTTCGACGCGGACGAGATGGCCGCGGTCTCTGCCGACATGGACGCCGCGGTGCCGCGCTATGCGCCCGAAGACGGCCGGTCATGGTGGGCGCGCACCGCCGACGGCGACGCGCGACTCGTGCGCATGCAGGGCTTCGATCGCGAGTCGCCAACCGTGCACGACATGCTCGACGACGACCGCTTCCTGCGCCTCGCCACGATCCCGGACGCCGGGCACGAGTTCGGCAAACGGCGCGCGCAGAATCGCATCGAGGCACTGTTCAAGCCCATTGGTGTGACCGAAGGCATCTGCGACATCCCCTGGCACAAGGACTGCGGGATCGGACGGCATTCGTACGAATGTTGCAGTCTCACGGTCGGGATCTCGGTGACCGGTGCCGACGAGGTCTCCGGCCAGCTCCGGGTGATCGCGGGCTCACACCGCGCGCTGATCTGGTCCGGTATCCGGCAACCCGACCTCGACCTCCCCGACATCCCCCTGCCCACCCGCACGGGCGACGTCACGTTGCACTTGAGCTGCACGATGCACATGGCGCAGCCGCCCGTGGAACGCGAGCGCCGGGTGATGTACAGCGGCTTCGCGCTGCCGCCGCTCGGCGGGGCCGACCCGGAAGCAATGGCCGCGGCCCGGGCGCGGCGCGGCGAAGTCCGCGAGTCGGCACCGCTGACGGTCCTGGATCGTCATTTCAAGAGTTAGGTTGCCCGGCATGCTGGAGTTCGACCCGCTCGACGAGTATCCGATCCATCAAGTCGCGCTGCCGATGCGTTACGTCGGGTCCAGCGATCGAAACGTGTATGACCGGTGCATCTACCAGGGCATCGATCACGAGGCCGACGCGTACTTCATCACCGGTCTCGGCGTCTATCCGAACCTCGGCGTCATCGACGCGTATGCCACGGTGCGCCGCGGCGATCGCCAGTGGGCAGTGCGCGCATCGGGCGCGCGCCCGGACGACAAGATGCTGCAACAGGTCGGGCCCTATTGCATCGAGGTACGCGACCCGTTCCGCGAGCTGCGCGTGATCTGCGACGCAGACGAGCAGGGCATCGGCTTCGATCTGGTGTACCGATCCGAGTATGCACCGATCTCCGAGCCCCAGCATGTGCGCCGGCAGGGCGATCGGATCCTGCTCGACGCCTCACGCTTCGCCGGCGTCGGCACCTGGGAGGGCGAGCTGCGCGTCGACGGTGACACGATCCGCGTCACGCCCGACGCGTACACCGCGACCCGCGACCGCTCGTGGGGGATCCGCCCGGTCGGTGAAGGGGAACCGCAGGGCAGGCCCAACCCGTTCACCGGTATGTGGTGGTGCTGGGTGCCGCTGCGCTTCGACGACTTCGCCCTCCACCTCATTCTCGAGGAGGACCAGTACGGCGCGCGCAACACGAATTTCGCGGTCCGGGTCTGGCCGGAGGCGACCGGCCGCGCGCCGGAGCAGCTCGGCTGGCCCCTTCCCGACATCCGTTACCAGTCGGGGACGCGTCACCCGACGCATGCGTCGATCGACCTCACGACGCGAGACGGCAAGACGTCGACACTCGAGATCGAGCCGATCATGGGCATTCCGTTGAACGTCGGTTGTGGCTACGGCGGCGATCCCGACTGGACGCATGGCGTGTGGAAGGGCGACGGCTGGGTCGACGGCGTCGTGTACGACCACAACGACCCTGAGGTCAGCGGCCGCGCCCAGTTCTCGCTCTGGGACCATCTCGCCAAGGCGACCTTCGACGGTCAGGAAGGCTGGGGCATCTTCGAGCACGGCTGCATCGGCGCCCACTTCCCGAGCGGCTTCACCGACCTGACCAGCGTCGCGCGCTGACGGCGCGACGAGCGCACGCGCGCACGAACTAGTGCGGCGTGAGGCCGCCGTCGACGAGGAGTACCTGGCCGGTCATGAAGCTCGACGCGTCGGATGCGAGGAAGAGCGCGGGGCCGACCATCTCGTCGGGATGTGCGGCGCGTCGCATGAAGCTGGCGTTCGCCATCGATCGCTGCATCTCGGGAGTGTTCGCGCGCACCATGTCGGTGTCGACGGTGCCGGGCGCGAGCGCGTTCACCCGGATGCCGTTGCCACGAGTCGCAAAATCCGCGGCCATCGCCCGCGTGAACGCCATCATCCCCGCCTTTGCCGCGCTGTACATCGCCACGTTCGCCGAGAACAGGAACGCGCCGGCAGAGATCACGTTGATGATCGACGCGTGCGCGCTGCGTTCGAGAGAGGGCAACGCGGCCTGCACGAGGAACACCGGCCCGCGCAGATTCACGTCGAAGGACTTCTGCCACGCCTCGGGAGTGAACGCGCCGAGGGGCTGGGTCAGAGCGTTGGCCGCGTTGTTGACGACGATGTCGACCCCTCCGAACCGTTCGACGGTCCGGGCGACGAGGTCCTGCGCGCCGTCGAGATCGCCCATGTGCGTGGCCATGCCGAACGCTTCCCCGCCGAGCGCCTGCAGATGGGCCTCGGTCTCGGCGCAGGCTTCGGCCTTCCGGCTGGCGACCGCGACCTTGGCGCCGCCTGCGACGAGCCCTTCGGCGATCGCCCGCCCGATGCCTCGGGTGCCACCCGTGACGATCGCGACTCTTCCGCGCACGTCGAAGAGCCCGTCCAGCTTGGTCTTGTCCATCGGTCCTCCGCCGCGCGCCGCGCGGGGCCCATTCTCCGCACCTTCCCGCTCCCCGAGCAACGTCGGAGACGTCCGAGCACTGACGTAGCCATTTGTCCGGATTGCACCGAGCGGACGGGAGTCATCAAGCGCGGCGGGGTCCGGCCCGATGCATCCTGGGTGAAGGACGGCACGAACGGGCGGTTCGGCGGGCAGCTCTCTGCCGTGCTCTACCTCTTGTGCGGCGGCCTGGTGGCCGTCGCAGTGCCGATCGTTCCGTCGGCACCGGGCACGAACGAGGCCGGCCTGCTCGCGACCGCAGCCGTGGCACTCGCGTCCGGTGCGGTCATCTGGAAGTTGCCGTGGGAGCGCTGGTCGCGGTCGTCGAGCCTCTGGATCGTTCCTCCCACGTTCACCTTGATCGCGTTCTACAACTTCTTCAGCGATGCGGACGGCTACCGCTACGCACCGTTCTTCTTCGTGAGCTTCGCGTGGGTCGGGCTGGTCCATCCGCGTGGGACGTCTGCGAAGATGCTGCCGCCCGCCGCCGTCGCGTATCTCCTCCCGCTGGCCGCCGGTGACCATTGGAACGCGGTCGCGGTGTGGTCGGCGGTATACGTCCTCCCGCCGTGCGTCTTGCTCGGTGAGGCGATCGCGTGGGTCTCGGACCGCCTTTCGTCCGCGCAACACTCCCTGCGGGCGCGAGAGACGAGCTTCCGGCAGTTGTTCCTCGACAACCCGCAGCCCATGTGGGTCTTCGACGTCAACGGGCACCACTTCCTCGAGGTGAACGAAGCCGCGATCGCGCACTACGGCTACAGCCGCGAGGAGTTCCTCACGATGCGGATCACCGACATTCGCCCGGCCGACGATGTGCCGGCGTTCATCAACGAGATCGCGGCCGCGCCCGCGTTGTTGCGCAGCACGTCGTGGCGCCACGTCCTCAAGGACGGCCGCACGGTAGAGGTCGATGTCACGGCCCACCGCCTCACATTCGAGGGCCGAGCCGCGATGCTCAGCGCGCTCCAGGACGTCACCGAACGCAACGCGCTCGAACGCGAGCTGCGTCACCGCGCGTTCCACGATTCGCTCACCGAGCTCGCGAATCGCTCGCTCTTCGCGAACCGGCTCGAGCACGCCCGGGCGCGGCAGCTCCGCACCGATGCGTCGGTCGCAGTCGTGGTCCTCGACATCGACGCGTTCAAGACGGTGAACGACAGCCTCGGCCATTCCATCGGCGACGAGCTCCTCGTCGCGGCCGGCGAGCGCCTGCGCAAGGCGGTGCGACCAGGCGACACCGTGGCCCGTCTGGGCGGTGACGAGTTCGCGATCCTCATCGAGGACGCCCCCGGAATCGACCAGCTCACTGAGCATGCGGAACGTCTGCTCGCGTGTCTGAACGAGCCGTTCGAGCTCGCCGGCAAGTCCCTTGTCATCACCGCCAGTGCGGGAGTGACATTGAGCAGTCCCCACGACAGCCCCGATGAGCTGCTTCGCAATGCCGACATGGCGATGTATCTCGCCAAGCGCGAGGGCAAGGCCTGCGTGCGGCAATTCGAGCCCGCGCTGCATCACGCCGCGCTCGAACGGCTCGAGCTCGAAGCGGATCTCCGACGCGCGGTGCAGCGCGGCGAGTTCGTCGTTCACTATCAACCGCTGATGGAGCTCACGACCGGGTGCGTCGCGGGCTTCGAAGCGCTCGTGCGGTGGGCGCATCCGCGCCGCGGCCTCCTCGGGCCTCCGGAATTCATCGGGCTCGCCGAGGAGACGGGTCTCATCGTCGAGCTCGGCCGCTTGGTTCTGACCGAAGCGTGCGCGCAAGCAGTGCGTTGGCGGGAGCGCCACGGCTTCGAGGGATCGGTGGCGGTGAACCTCTCCGCGCGTCAGCTGCGCGATCCGAGCCTCGTCCGTGACGTGGTCGCGACGCTGCGCGACTTCGGGCTCGACCCCCGCCGGCTGACGCTGGAGATCACCGAGACCGTCCTGATGGACGACGCGGCCGCAGTGCACCGGCTCGACGAGCTCAAGGCGCTCGGCGTACGACTCGCGATCGACGACTTCGGTACCGGCTACTCCTCGCTCAACTATCTCCGTCGCCTCCCGGTCGACATCGTGAAGATCGACAAGGTCTTCGTCGACGGCGTGGCCACCGACAGGGAATCGGTCGGCCTCATCCGAGCGATTCTCGGCATGGCGAAAGCACTCAACCTCGAGACCGTCGCCGAAGGCGTCGAGACGGGCAGCCAGGCCCACACGCTGAAGGAGCTGGGTTCTGCGCTCGTGCAGGGCTTCTACTTCGCAAAGCCGATGTCGGCCGAGGCGGCGGAGCTGTTCATCACGACCGAGCGGACGGAGAGCATCACGACTTCGGTGCGGTAGCCGGCGGTCGATGTACGTTGCCACCGTGGAGGACGGGTTCATCGCGGGCCTGAACGTCGACGAGCGCGCCGCGCTCGAATCGCTCGGGCGCAGTCGCCGCTTCCCTGCCGGGCAGGTCTTGTTCAGCGAGGGCGATGAGGGCCGCGACGTCATCGTGCTGCTCGACGGCTCGGTCAAGATCGTCAGTGCCGCGCCTTCCGGTCGCGAGGTCATCCTCGAGGTTGTCGATGCCGGCGAGCTCGTCGGCGAGATGTCGGCCATCGACGGGCAGCCCCGCTCGGCGACCGCGGTGGCATTGACCGCGGTGGACGTCTCGGTCGTGCCGACCCCGCAGTTCCTGTCGTTCCTCGAGCAGCACGGCGCCGCTGCGACCGCGCTCCTGCGTCTCGTCGTGGCGCGGCTCCGGCACAGCTCGCAACGCCAGCTCGAATTCGGCACCAGTGATGCACTCGGCCGGTTGTGCGGGTGCATGCTGCGAATGCTCGATCGTTACGGCGGCACCGACGACCGGGGAACCCACGTCACGATGCCGCTGGCCCAGCACGAGATCGCGGCGATGACCGGACTCTCGCGCGAAGCCGTGGTCAAGGGGCTGCGTTCCCTGCGCGCCCTCGGGTGGATCGACCTGCAGGCGCGAGAGCTGATCGTCCTCGACGACGGGGCCATGCGCAGCCGGGCGACGAGCTGACCGGCCGTCGGCGGATCTGACGTGGTATTCGCCTTGTTGGGGATCCCTGCCGCCCTCATCGGCGCCGCGGCGGTGGCGGCGGTCGTGTGCGTGCGGTGCAGCTCCTTGCGCATCACCAACGCGGGAGTCGAGATCCGCAACTACCCCCAGGCACCGAAGCTGATCCCGCTCGCGCGCGTCGAGCGCTTTGAAGTCACCGCGCGCGTCGGCAACTTCTCGCGCCTCCGGCCCGAAACGGGAGCCCTTGTACTGGCCGACGGATCGCGACTCGCCGTGCGCAAGCTCGCGGCGCCCGAGGCGGGCACCGGGATCGATGCGCTCAACGATCGCGTCAGATCGCTTCGCCACAGCGGATGAGGATGGCTGCGCTCATTCCCTGAGGCGTGGCCGGTGGAAATCCGTGTTGTCGATGACCACCTCGGCGATGGCGATCGGGTCGACCTCGTTGACGTAGATGGTCTCCGCCGCCAGGTAACGGTCGCGGTGGAGTGCCTCGGACTGTTCGGCGCCGCCCTCTCGGTCGGCGTCGCGCGCGGTCCCGCGCCTGATCGAGAGCTCGGGATCGATGTGCAGCCAAATTCGCAAGTCCCAACACTTGTGGAACGCCGGGCGGAGGGTGAAGACACCGTCGACGATCAGCACGCCATCGTCCGGCATGTCGACGGCAGTGCGCGAGTGGTCGATCTGCGTGAGCGGATCGATGCTGCACAACACCACGCGACCGGAACCATCGGGCGCCGCCGGGTCGAGCAGCAACCGGCGCGCGGCATCCGTGTCGAACGCGTTGCGGTAGTAGCCCTCGCCCGAGAAGCGGTCGTAGAGGTGCGATTCTCTCCATGGCCGCTTGAAGTCGTCGAGTGACGCCCGCAGCGCGACCCGTCCGGCGTCCGCCACCCCCTGCGCCAGCTCGTGACCCATGCTGGTCTTGCCGGCGGCGGTGAGCCCGTCGATCGCCACCCTCACCCGCCGAGCACCGAAGGCCAGGATGCGCTCCACGACGTGGTCGAGCACGGCCGCCCGCTCTCGGCTCGGCAACGCCGGCATCGGCTGTTGCCATGTCGACACCGACAGTTGCACGCGGCCCGTCACCGCCGAACCTCCGGATGAGCGTCTGAGGGATGAGTACGAGTACCCACGGGAGCTGCGCGCCCGTCCGCAGCGCGAACCCCACGCCGGAGCGCATGCTCTCTCGCGACGCAAGTCTCGCAGGGGAGGCAACTCATGGCATCGATGCGTTCTGCCCAACGCAGCCAACTGGAAGAGCTCCGCGGCACGTGGTTGTTCTCGGCGTGCTCCACCAAGGAGCTTCGGGCGGTTGCCTCTCTCTGCACCCCGATCGACGTTCGCGCCGGTCGGGTCCTGATCCGAGAGGGCGAACTCGGCGGGGAGTGCTTCATCGTCCTCTCGGGTCAGGCAGTTGTGGAACGTGGCGGCAAGGTGCTCGGTCACGACGTGCGCCACTCGATCATCGGGCTCCTGGCGATGCTCGACGACGAACCGCACACCGCGACGGTCACGGCGGCCACCGACATGTACCTGCTGGTGCTCGACCGCCGCGAGTTCGCGGCGCTGACATCCGGTGATGTCGCGTGGTCGATCCAGCACCGCATCGACGTCATCGCGGCCGAGCAACGCGACCGGCGCGCCGCTGCCGAACGGCACGAGGCGCCCCGCGCGTCCATGAACCGGCCCGTGGTCGACGTCCCGCTCCCGGTGGGGTGAAGAGCGAACCTGCGTTACTCGGGTGCGCCACGCGCGCCTGAGCAACGCAGGTCTGCAGGCGTCGGGGAAACGCGACTCATTCGTCGTTCAGACGGAACCCGACCTTCATCGTCACCTGGAAGTGCCCGATGGCGCCGTCGACGAGGTGACCACGGATCTCCGAGACCTCGAACCACTCGAGGTTGCGCAGGGTCTTGTTCGCGCGCCCGATGCCGGAACGGATCGCGTCGTCGATGCCCTCCGGGGAGGACCCGACGATCTCAGTGACCCGGTAGACGTGGTTGGGCATGACTCACTCCTTGTCTGCGTAGCTGCATAGGGTTTCCGTGGCTGCATCGGCCGCGCCCGCCGAGCGGAGGCCCGCTGTTCCTACCCGGCCCCTGTCCCCCGGAGCCAGGCGCGTGACCTGCGGCAACACGATTCATGACACGGCGAACACGTGTTCGCTAGGCTGCGGCCGACCCCGACGCGAGGATCACGCCCATGGCGACCACCCAGGTGACGCGGCCCGCGGCGGGCGTCCGCCAGCTCGTGCTCGGCCTGCCGACCGAAGTCGACGGGTTCCACCCCGCGGTCGGCACGTGGTTCCGGCGCCGCTTCCCCGACGGGCCCACTCCCCCGCAGCGCGACGCGTGGCCGCACATCGCGGCAGGCGCGGACACGTTGATCGCGGCGCCGACCGGCTCGGGCAAGACCCTCGCCGGGTTCCTCGTCTGCATCAACCGCCTGTATCTCGCGCACGACGCGGGCGAGCCGATCGACGGCATCGCGCGCGTCGTGTACGTGTCGCCGTTGAAGGCCTTGGCCGTCGACATCGCCGAGAACCTGGAACGGCCGCTGCGCGAGATCGCCGACGTCGCCGCCGAGCTCGGGCTCGACGCCCCCGACATCCGCGTCGCGGTCAGAACGGGCGACACCCCGAGCGCGGAACGGGCGCGCATGATCCGCAAGCCGCCGAGCTTCGTCATCACGACGCCCGAGTCGTTGTACCTGCTGGTCACGAGCGCGAGCGGCCGCGAAGCGCTGCACACGATCGACACGGTGATCGTCGACGAGATCCACGCGGTGGCCCGCGACAAGCGGGGCTCGCACCTCGCGCTCACGCTCGAGCGGCTGGAGGCCCTCTGCCCGACGCGCCCGAGCCGGGTCGGCCTGTCGGCCACGCAGCGCCCGATCGAGACCGTGGCGCGCCTGCTCGTCGGCGACCGGCCGCTGCCGCAGATCGTCGACGCGGGACACCAGCGCAACCTCGACCTCGCGATCGAGCTCCCCGAAGGCGAGCTCGAAGCGGTCACCAGCGCCGAGCAGATGGCGGACGTGCTCGATCGCATCGCCGCGCACGTCCGCGAGCACCGCACGACGCTGGTGTTCGTGAACACGCGCCGGCTCGCCGAGCGCGTCGCCCACGAGCTCGGCGAGCGCCTCGGCGACGACGTCGTCGCCGCCCACCACGGGAGCCTCTCCAAGGACCGGCGACACCGTGTCGAGACCCGCTTGCGGGCCGGTGACCTGCGCGCGCTGGTCGCCACCGCGTCACTCGAGCTGGGCATCGACATCGGGCCGGTCGAGCTCGTGTGCCAGATCGGTTCGCCGCGAAGTATCGCCACGTTTCTGCAGCGCGTCGGCCGGTCCAACCACTCGCGCGCCGGGGTGCCCAAGGGTCGTCTGTACCCGCTCACGCGCGACGAGCTGGTGGAGTGCGCGGCCCTGGTCGGTGAGGTGCGGGCGGGAAACCTCGATGCCATCCAACTGCCCCACCGGCCGCTCGACATCCTCGTCCAGCACGTCGTCGCCGAGGTCGCCGCGCGCGAGTGGCAGACCGGCGACCTGTACGAGATGTTGCGCCGGGCCGCGCCCTACAACGACCTCACGCGCGAGACGTTCGACGAGGTGGTCGAGCTGGTCGCCGGCGGAGTGCAGACCGGTCGCGGACCGCGCGGGCGTTACGTGCACCACGATGCGGTGAACGACGAGGTGCGCGGACGGAAAGGTGCCCGCCTCGCCGCGCTCACGTCGGGCGGGGCGATCCCCGAGATCGGCGACTACCGCGTCGTGGCCGAGCCCGACGACACGTTCATCGGCACCGTCAACGAGGACTGGGCGGTCGAGTCGATGGCCGGCGACATCTTCCTGCTCGGCACGCATTCGTGGCAGATCCGTCGGGTCGAGGCCGGCGTGGTGCGCGTGCGCGACGCCGGGAACGCGCCGCCGACGGTCCCGTTCTGGACCGGCGAGGCACCGGCCCGTACGGCCGAGCTGTCCGGAGCGGTCTCGACACTGCGCGATCGCGTCGACGGCTTCCTCGCACTCGGTCAGCCCGACCGCGCACGCGCCTGGCTGATCGAGATCACCGGCATCGACCTCGAAGCCGCGACGATGATCGTCGACTACATCGCGGTCGGCCGCGCGGTCCTCGGCGCCACGCCGACCTTGCAGCGTCTGGTGCTCGAACGGTTCTTCGACGAGACGGGCGGCATGCAACTCGTGATCCACTCGCCGTATGGCGGACGCCTCAACCGGGCGTTCGGGCTCGCGTTGCGCAAGAAGTTCTGCCGCACCTTCAACTTCGAGCTCCAGGCCGCTGCCAGCGACGACGCGATCGTCCTGTCGCTCGGGCCGCATCACAGCTTCCCGCTCGACGAGGTGGCCCACTACGTGCACAGCAACACCGTCGAGGAAACGCTGGAGCAGGCGGTGCTCGACGCCCCGATGTTCCTCTCCCGCTGGCGCTGGAACCTCAACCGATCGCTGCTCGTGCTGCGCTTCCGGGGCGGCCGCCGGAACCCGCCCCCGATCCAGCGCATGGAAGCCGACGACCTCATGGCCGCGCTCTTCCCGCAGGCGGCCGCGTGCCAGGAGAACGTCACCGGACCCATCGAGATCCCCGACCACCTGATCGTCCGTCAGACCGTGTACGACACGCTCCACGAAGCGCTCGACGTCGACGGCCTGCGCATGTTGCTGCAACGCATCGAGTCCGGGTCGGTCAGCGTGCACACGGTCGACACCACCGAGCCGTCGGTGCTCGCACACGAGATCCTCACCGCGCGTCCCTACGCGTTCCTCGACGACGAGGAGCTGCAGAACCGGCGGACGAACGCGGTCACCCTGCGCCGCGGACTCAGCGTCGACCTCACCTCGATCGGGCGGATCGATCCCGAAGCCATCGCGCGGGTGCACGACGAGATCACTCCCTGGCCGGAGCACAGCGACGACCTCCACGACCTCTTGTGCTCGCTGGTGATGACGAAACCCAGGCCGGAGTGGTCGCCGCTCTGGAAGGAGCTCGTCGCGCGCGGGCGCGCCCGTGCGCTCGAGTGCGGCCACGGCGAGCTTTGGTGCGCCGCCGAGTCGCTCGACGAGGCGCGGCGCGCGTTCGCCGACGATGACGACGCGATCGTCGCGGTCGTGCGCGGCCAGCTGGAGCTGGCGGGGATCACCACCGCCGAGCGACTGGCGGCCGCCTGCGCGTTGCCGACCGGCCGGGTCGCGTACGCGCTCGCGGTGCTCGAACGCGAGGGCGTCGCGCTCCAGGGCGCGTACACCGGACCGGACGTGGGCACCGAATGGGTCGCTCGTCGCCTCCTTGCCCGAATGCACGCGTACTCGCGCCGGTCCCGGCGAGAGCGCGTCGAGCCCGCGACGGCGCAGGACTTCATGCGCTTCCTCCTGCGGTGGCAACACCTCGCTCCCGGCACGCAGCTCTTCGGCGACGAAGGGCTCACGACCGTGGTCGCCCAGCTGCAGGGCTGGGAGGCCGCCGCCGCCGCCTGGGAACCGGAGCTCCTTGCTCGCCGGCTGCGTCGCCACGAGACGGCGGCGCTCGACCGGCTCTGTCACGACGGCGAGATCGGATGGCTGCGGCTCAGCCCACGCCCGCGCGACATCGACGCACCGGCCGGCGCGCCGAACAAGGCGACCCCGATCTCGGTGCTGTTCCGCGACGACCTGCACTGGTTGCTCGAAGCGGCCCGCGGCGGCAGCGATCCACTGGAGCCGACCACGGGCGCCACGGCCGAGATCGTCGAGCATCTTCGCGAACGGGGCGCGTGTTTCGCGACCGAGTTGGGTCAGGCGACGAACCGGCTCCCCGAGGACATCGAGCGCGCGCTGTGGGACGGCGTGAGCCGTGGGCTCCTCACCTCCGATGGCTTCGGAGCGATCCGGGCGCGTGTCGACAAGGGCACGAGCGCGCACACCGACCGGGTCGATCGCACCCGGCTCTCGCGCTTGATGCGCGGGGCCCGGGCTCGGGGCCCGGCCGCCGGCCGGTGGTCGCTCGTGCCGGCGACCGGCGCCGACATCGACCGGGAGGAGCTCGCCGAAGCCGTCGCCGAGCTGCTGCTCCACCGGTGGGGCGTGGTGTTCCGCGACCTCGCGAAGTGCGAGTCGCTCCGCTTCCCGTGGCGTGACGTGCAACGCGCGTTGCGGAGGCTCGAAGACCGCGGCCTCGTACGCGGCGGCCGATTCGTCTCGGGCTGCGCGGGCGAGCAGTTCGCGTTGCCGGAGGCGGCCGAGCAGCTGACCCACGTCCGCAAGCTCCCGCGTACGGGCGAACGCGTCACCGTGAACGCGACCGACCCGTGCAACCTCGTCGGGTCGATCGTCCCGGGGGAACCCGTTTGCGCGATCCGAACCCGCCGGATCGTCTACGTCGACGGTGTCCCGGCTTCATGAAACCATGACACTCCCGCGGTGTACGGCACACGAGCGCGGGGTTGCATAGGGGCGTGATCACCGTGCTGACGTTCGCCGCCGCGCTGCTCCTCGCGCTCGTGACCCGAGGCAACGCCGTCGTCGGGATCGTCCTGCTCTTCTGCCTGTTCGTGCCGCTCGAGAAGCTCTTCGCACTGCGACCGCAGCGTGTCTTCCGCCGCGGGCTGCTGACCGACCTCACGCACCTGCTCGTCAACAACCTGTTCGTGGCGGCCGGCGCCATCGTGCTCGTGGTGCTCGCCGCGATCCCCTTCCTCTGGATACGGTCCTTCGACCTCGTCGGTGGTCTTCCCGGAGGTCTTGCCGTCCCGCTGGCCTTCGCGTGTGCGTTCGTCGGCAACTACTGGGGGCACCGTCTGACGCACCGGGTCCCGTTCCTCTGGCGCTTCCACGCCGTGCACCACAGCATCGAGCACATGGATTGGGTCGCGTCGGGTCGCCTTCACCCACTCGATGCCGCGTTCACCCAGGCGTTCACGGTGTTCCCCCTGTTCCTGCTCGGCTATCGCGCGGGCACGTTTGCCGGTGTCGCGCTCGTCGTCACGCTGCTCGCGCTCTTTCAGCACGCCAACGTGCGATTGCGCTTCCCGGTGCTGCGCTGGGTCGTGAACACGCCGGAGTGGCACCACTGGCATCACGCGATCGACGCCGAGTCGCGCGACAAGAACTTCGGGCTGCCGGTGATCGACACATTGTTCGGCACCGCGTATCTCCCGCGCGACACGCGACCGAGCGGCTTCGGCATCGACGACCCGGTTCCCGCCGACGGCTACCTCCGGCACCTCGCCTATCCGTTCACGGCGCCCGCGCGGACGCCGGCGTAGGCGCGCAGCTACCTCTCGCTCGGGAGCAGGTCGCCGAGACCGGCGGAACCGAGCCCGGCCTCGGGCGCGTTCTCGAACTCCGACTGCTCCTCGTGGCCGGCGCCGTGCACCTCACCGCGCTTTTGGATCGCGCGAATCAAGGCCTCCACACATTCGGGATGGAACTGCGCGCCGGACTTGTCGCGCAGCTCCTGGAATGCGACTTCCTGGGGCAGCGCTTTCCGGTAGGAGCGCGTCGAGGTCATGGCGTCGTACGCGTCGGCGATCATCACCATGTACGGCTCGATCGGGTGATCGGGGTCGTCGGGATCGAACCGCATCTGTTCGCCGTCGGTGTGACCGGCGACCGGCCGTAGGAAGTCGATGTGGCTCAGCATCTGCACCGAGACGCCCTCGTGCATACGAACCCGCGTGAACTCCTCCTCGGTGAGCTTGCCCGGCTTGTTCAACAGGTGGTTGGGCACGACCAGCTTGCCGATGTCGTGCATCAACGCCGCGCACCGCAGCCGCTCCATCCGCGCCGGGCCGAAGCTGAACTCCTTCCCCATGTATCCCGCGTACTGCGCCACCCGCTCCGAATGGCCCGCGGTGTAGAAGTCCTTCGTCTCCAGGGCCCGAATGAGCATGGCCACGGTCTCGTCGTGCGAGCTCTTGACCTTCATGTAGGACGCGAACATCTCTCGCGCCACGACGATGGGAACGATGATGAGGATGATGACTGCCGCGCCGAGGTCGAGATATAGCCGGCCGAGGAGGAACCCGAGGATCGCGAACGGGAGGACATCTCGCGTCGCGGGAACGAGCTCGCCGAGCACGTCACGCCAGGGCCGGCGACATTCGACGAAGTACGAGACGATGATGAGCGGCCACGTCACGGCGAGGTACGCGAGCGTGACGGGCAACGCCGCCACGACCGAACCCAGAGTGGACGAGGTGAAGTCGCGCGGCAGGGCGACGTACACCACGGCGGCGCCGAGATACGCGAGCGACGAGAGCCCGATGTTGAACGGCACCCACCCCCATGCCCGGCGGTTGAAGTGCACGTGACGGACGTTCGTGAGCGACCCGACGATCATCGCCCCGAGAAGGAATGAGCCGTCACCGAAGACGACGATCGCGGCCATGCACACCATCAGGCCGGGCGACAGGGACAGCCCTTCGGAGAGCTGGACCGGCAGCGCCGCCGAGAACATGCCCAGCGCGCAGAACACGGCAAGGGCGGCCAGATCCGGGGCCGCCCCGCGCAACGAGACGACGGCGGCCGCTCCGGCCGCCGTCGTGAACACCACAAATGTGAAACCGGCCAGAGACCGGGGAAAAGGCGTCACGCTCCAGTGTTTTCGGCACACCCGCCCGCTTCTGGAGGGGTGACCCTGGAAGCGAGAAGATCAGCCCCGGCCGAAGCCAGCGCCACCAGCCAGGAGAACTGCGACCAGGCCGCCGCCGATGGTTGCGATGCGAACTGCGTACTTCTTCATGGGAACCCCTCCGGGTCGTATCCGGCGTTACCGGTACTGGCAACTCGCTCATCATGCGGGGGTTCGGGGCCCCGCAATATTGGCCAGGTGAACAGTTCGCGTGATGCGTCCTCCGCCTCACTATCCGTGATCCGGGGCCGGGCTGAGGCGGGGGAACGGCCGCGGCCGGCGGGGCCAACCCGTTGCCATGGCTGGCCTCGCCGGCCGCCACGTCCGCGGCCGCTCCCCACGGGGGCGGGACGGGTGAGACACCTCGGCCAGGATGATCCTGCACCCCGGGCGCGGGCCGAAATACTGGGCAGGTGCGCGATTCGCGACATGCGCTCGGATCGCCACCAGTGGTGGTCCAGCCCGCGATCGCGCCCCGCACGCCAACCTGAGCTCGCCGTAGCATCGCCGAATGGCCGAATTCGAGACACTGCGGTACGAGGAGATCGACGGCGTCGCGTGGGTCACGATGAACCGACCCGAGGTGCACAACGCCTTCAACTTCGCCATGCAGGCCGAGTTGAAGTCGGTGTGGCGGGGCATGCGCCACAACGACGACGTCCGCTGCGCAGTGCTCACCGGCGCGGGCGAAAAGGCGTTCTGTTCCGGGATCGATCGCGCCGAGACGATGGGCCACTGGACGAGCGCCGAGGACGTCGGGACGAGTGACGAACCGGTGCCGGTGGGCGGCCACTCGGCGACGCCTTGGCACTTCGACGACCCGGGCGAGAACATCGGGCCGAAGACGAACGACCTGTGGAAGCCGGTGATCGCCGCCGTGAACGGGATGGCGTGCGGGGGTGCCTTCTACATGCTCGGCGAGGTCGACGTCATCATCGCCGCCGAGCACGCCACGTTCTTCGACCCGCACACGACCTACGGAATGACCGCCTGTTTCGAGTCGATGCACATGCTGCAGAAGATGCCGCTCCACGAGATCATGCGCGTCGCCCTGCTCGGCGCCCACGAACGTCTCTCGGCCCAGCGCGCGCACCAGATCGGGCTCGTGTCCGAGGTCGTCCCGCTGGATGAGCTGCGCGACGCCGCCGCGTGGGTCGCAAACGCGATCGCCTCGGCGCCACCGGTCGCGATCCAGGGCACCGTGCGCGCGATCTGGGCGGCCCAGGATCTCCCGCGCCGGGAAGCGCTCGATCTCGGCAAAGTGCTGATTCGCGTGGGAAGCGACCCGAAGTCCCTGTTCGAGGGGCAGAAGCAATTCACCGAAGGTCGGCGCATCGAGCCGCGGATCCGCTAGGCGGTCGGTCCACTACCGTCGCCGCATGCGGCGCCCGCTCGGCCTCTCCTCGATGCTCGTCGCGGTCATCCTCGGCGGCGCGGCGTGCTCCTCGTCGACCAAGAGCTCCGACCCGGGCACCGGCGCACGCCCGACCACGACGACGCGCCCCGGCGCACGCCCGACCACGACCACGAGCCCCGACGACGGCGAGTTGACGCGAGCCGGCGTCCAGCTGACGATCCCCCAGGTGATTCAGTTCGCCTACGACGCGGGCTTCCACAACGAGGACCAGCTCGTCACCGTGGTCTCGATCGGTATCGCGGAGTCGTCGCTCTACTCCCAGCATCGCCATTGGCATCCGGAGTACGGGCTACGGCCCGCCTCCGCGGTGATCGGTGTGCAGGGGCCCGATTCGGTGTGGAACGCGAAGCACACGCGCCAAGTCAGCTCCGACCGTGGCGTGTGGCAGATCTCGACACATTGGTGGCCGCAGTACGACGACAGGCGCAGCGACGACCCCGCCCTCGCCGCGAAAGTCGTCTGGGAGATGAGCAAGGGCGGCACCGACTTCCGGCCGTGGGACAGCTGGTACAAGTCGAAGAATGCACAGCGGCACTACGACGAGGCGTACGACGGCTGGCCGGCGGTTCGCCCGATCGTTCGTGACTTCCTCGACGCCCGCGGGCTCAGGTGAAGAAGCGGTACAAGAGGTCGCCCGCCTGTTCGCTCACCGCGTCGGGCACGTCGTCGGCCGTCAACAGCCGCGTCAGCTCGCCCAACGTGCGCGCCGCGTCGGCACCGTTCGGATCGGCGTAACCGCTCGGGGTGTGCCGCAGCACGGTGACGCGCCGCTCTTCGGTCGCGAACTTGCGCTTGTAGCCGACGAGGCCCGGCTGGTCGAGGTCGCTCACTCCCCAGTCGTAGCGCCGGCAACCGCGCTCGCGGCCGAGCCGCATGCTCTCCCACGCGAGCATCTCGTTCGGCCGCAAGGAGAGGCGTTCAGGGTTCGACGCGCCGAACTTGTAGTAGATGACGCCGCGCCACATCAGATAGAGGCTCGCGGCGATGACCTCGTCGTCGTGGGTTGCGAGGCCGACCGCGATCGCCTCCCTCGGCGCGAACGACTTCCACAAGTTCTCGAAGAACGCGAGCGGCTGGGCCAAGAGGCGGTACTTGCGCTTCCGCGTCCGGCGGTGGAGGTCGTAGAAGGTTCGTACGTCCTCGAACTCGGTCCCGAACCGCACGGACACGCCCCGCCGCTGCGCTGACCGCAGATGCTGACGCACGCCGGCACGGAGGCTCGCCAGGATCTCGTCCTCGTCCCGGGCGAGGTCCGTGCCGTGCCACGCGAGCTCCGATGTTCGCTCGAACCGAGCGTCATCGAGCGGGGCATCCGAGCGGAGCACCCGGAGCTGGAGCGGCAAGGCGCGTGCGAGCAAGGGTGCGACGAGCTCGTTCCAGTCATCGATGCCGTCGATCAGCGGGTCGAGATAGTCGCAGAACGGCAGACTCACGAGACGATCGCCCCGGAAGTCGTGGATCTCCGCGTACGCCAACCCGGCACGCGATCGGCCCGCCGCGTCGCGCAGCACGGCCGCCTTCACGTCGAAGCCGTAGGTGTCGACGATCGCCGAGATCCAGGGAGGCGCGCCGAACACGCTTGCTCGCGGGTCCGACATCAGCTCGTCCCACTCGGGATCGTGCCGCGGATCGACGACGGAGACGCTGGTGCTCGGGTTCACGGCACGAGCTCGAAGGGCGGGGGCGCGGTCGCGCGTTCGACGCGACGAGTCGCGGCGAGGAAGATGTCGTCCGCAGTGAGCGCATCGACGCCGCGGTGAAGGGCGAGCCCGCGCTCGGCGAGCTCACGCGCAAAGCGGTCCTGGTGCTCGTCGCCGATCTCGGCGAACGCGGCCCGGCGCGGAAGCAGCACCGGGAAGCGACCGGCGCGCAGTGCGGACAAGGCCGAGCCGGTGCCGCCATGGGTGATCACGACGTCGGCCGCGGCGAGTTGCGCCTCCATCTCGGCCGCCGGCAGCCATTCGCGCGCGTCGATGCCGAGTCCCTCCACCGGTGTGCCGCCGGTCTGCCACAACGTCTCGATCGGCGACCCTTGCGCGCGTTCGACGGCGCCGCCGGCGCCGAGCAGCGGCACCACGGCATCGAGCATCCGCCGGAACGGGAACTCGTTCATGGTGCCGACTGCGACCACCGCGCGGCGGATCACGGTGCGTTCCGTTCGTACGACTGCAGTGAAGCCGTCGAACACCGAACCCGCGTAACGCCAACGACCGTGCGCGAGATGCCGGTACTGGCTGTACACCCGCACGCCGGGAACCCCGCCGAGCAACCGGCCGGTGACCGACGGCCCGCCGACACGCGTGGCGCTCTCGACGTAGTGCGCCTGCACGCCGCGGGCCGCGAGATACGGCAGGTAACCGAGCGCGACACCCGACCCGGTCGACACGACGCGGGTGAACTGCCACTCGCGCTGGAGCCGGCGCGCGACCGGAACGTTGCGCAGCACTCCCCCGACATCCTTCGCGCCGACGTAGGGAACGAACACCGTCTTCTCCCCGTGCAGCAACGATCGGCTCTGCGCATGATCGTGCGTGACCCAGACGCGACTGTCGCTGCCGTCGGCGTGCGGTAGCCGTCCGACGATGTCGACCAGCTGGGTCAGGTGTCCACCGATGGTCGCAACGAGCAGGGTCGACATCAGCGCGCTCCGTCGCCGCGCACGAGTGTCGGTACCGTCTCGACGAGGATCCGCACGTCGGTCCAGAACGACCAGTTGTCGACGTATTCGCGATCGAGTTGCAGCATGTCGAGCGTGGTGAGGCGGCTGCGTCCCCGCACCTGCCAGAGGCCCGTGATCCCGGGCGGCACCGCGGTACGCACTCGATACTCGGGCGGGAACATCTCCGCTTCCCATCCGAGCGATGGACGGGGACCGACGAGCGACATCTCTCCTCGCACGACATTCACGAGTTGCGGGAGCTCGTCGATGCTCGTCGCACGGAGCCATCGCCCGACTTGGGTGATACGCGGATCGTCGTCGAGCTTGAAGCTGCCGTTGCTCCCGGCCACCGCCTCACCATTCAGCTCTTGTCTGATCGCCTCCCGGAGCGCGGCGTGGTCGTCGGCGTCGGCGACGGCCATCGTCCGGAACTTCAGCATCGTGAACGGTTCACCACGTAGTCCGACGCGCGCCTGGCGGAAGAAGACCGGCCCGGGGCCCGCCACCTTGACGAGCACGGCCACGATTGCGAGCAACGGCGACAGCACCACGAGCAGGGGTACCGCGACGACGAGGTCGAGCAGCCTCTTGGCCGCACGCCGGCCCGTCACGACGACACCCGGCGTTTGTCGTGTGAGCTCTCGCGCAAGCGTCGCTCGACCGAGCGCCGGAGCGCGTGCACCACCTTGCGCGAGCCGAGCACCCGGTACCCGACACGCAGCATCGGGTTCCCGACCAGCTCGAGCGGCTCCGGATAGACCAACGGGATCCCGCCCAGACGCAGCTTCAACGCGCTCTGGTCCCCTTCGGGCACCGTGCCGGTGCCGATCGCCCGTGCGGTCTCGCGCGCCACACCACCGACGTCGAGCCAGCAAAGCCCAAGGTTTCGGGCCCACTCCATGACGGCCCACATGAGGGCCTCGTTGGTGCGGATGCGCGTGGCGAGACGTTGCGGGTCGAAGCCGACGATGCGGCCGGTGGCGGTATCGCCGAAGCGCGTCACCATGCTTCCGGCGATGTCGACGCCATCCACCGAGGCGAGCAGGATCTCGACCTGCGCCTTCGGTCGCAGCTCGTCCCACACCTTGTCGACGTACTGCCGTGACCAAGGTGAGAAGTCGTGCCGGGCGGCGGTGACGCAATACAGCTCGTAGAAGGAACCGAGGTCATCACCGGTCGCGCTCCGCACCGAGACGGGAGCGCGCAGGCTCTGGCGAAACTCGCGTCGCGTGTGCCGGTTCATTCGGGCGAGCATCTCGTCGAGCGTGAGCCCCAGGTCGACGCGCACCGACGCGGAGGGCGCGACATCGACGCCGGTCGGGCGGAACCCTGCGGACTGCAACCGGGACGCGAGCTGCTCGCCACCTTGCGGCGGTTGCACGACGAGCGCGGCGATCGACTGTTGCCGGCACAGCTCCCGAAGACCTTGGATGAGCATCGTCAGCGCGTCGTCGGAGGCTCCGGGCGTGCACAACGGACCGTAGGGCGCGTATGCCACGCGGCCCAGCGCAGGCACCGGAAGCGGCCGGACGAGGAGTTGCGCGCCACCGGCGATCTCGCCGTCGACGCGGGTGAGGATCCGGTGGACGTCCATGCCGGCGGAATGCTTGATGCGACCCCACGCCGACGTCTGCGCGAGGTCGCCGCCGAATGTACGAGCGACGAACTCGTCCCACTCCGCATGATCGGCCGCGTCCTCGATGCTCGAGCACGGACTCGCACGGCGGAGCGGGACCGCGCCCGCGAGCGGCTGGACGGCCGCGTCGCTCACCGGAGACTCCGTTCCAGCCGGGTGACCTCGGGCGGCACGGGTTCTCGCGGTCTGATCGGCACCTGGAGGTTCGCGCTCAGTCCCAGCAGCACGAAGAACAGGTCTCCCCCGCCGCGCATCGTGAGGTGCATGTCGATGACGGTGAGGATGAGCATCGCCGTGAACGCGGCGCGGGCCGCGAGCGCCGCCACGCCGATGTCATCGCCGCGGGAGTGGTACACGCGTCGGGTGTGGCGCAGCGTGGCACGCGCAAACCACAGGAAGCCGAGGAACAGCGGGATCCCGCCCACCCAGAAGAACCAGAGGAGGCCACTTTCGAGGAAGATGGCGTCGCGCCAGGTCTCGGACGCAGGCAGGACGGGATCAGGTCTGACACCGAGCACCCAGTTGAACCCCGAGAGCCGCGGTATGTAGAAGTTCGTGAGGTTGTCGATGCGCCCGAGCCAGCTCGGCGGCACGCCCCAGTAGCTCCCGAATCCCGAGAGCCGCGTCGAGATCACGGGCCACGCCACCAACGCCCCGAGCGCGATGACCGGCGGGAACCATACGAGCACCCGGCGCATCGCACCTTCGTTGGAGACGACGACGAAGAAGACGATCAACGCTCCGATCCACGCCGAGAACTGTCCGGTGCCCAGCGAGCCGATGGCGATGATCCCGATGAGGCAGCCGAGCAGCCGGCGCGGACCGCGAGTCCGCAGATACCAGGGGAGCGCGACCGCCAGGCTGTACGCGAGGTAGTCGCCGGTCGCGATTGCCGAGTTGAGCGTCGCTCCGCCCCGGCCCGTCGTGTCGCCCTTGAGGGTCGGGGTCCATACGCCACCGAGGTTCAGGTGACCCAACGCCTGCGCGAGTGCGATCAGCGCAAGCAGGCTGGCGCCTCCCACGAGGATCCAGAAGCAGCGCCGCACCTGCTCCGGCGTGCGCACGACCCACCGGAACAGGGCATAGAGGGCGGCGAGCCGCCACAAGACGAGCGAAAAGAACACGTCCGAGGAGGTCGGGAGCTGCCCGCGTGCGAGCAGCCAGAAGAGCGGCCACACCGACGAGAGGACTGCCAGGACGACGAGTGCACGGTCGAGCTTGGTGATGTGGATCCGCAACGTCTCGCCGCGCAACGCACGCACGACCACGCCGGCGAGGACCGCCATGGTCAGGAAGACCTGCAGCGCCTCGCTGGGGCGCACGACGGGGATCAGGACACCGCGGTCGATGCCGCCGACCAGCGGCTCCAGCGCCAAGAACACGTACGCGGCGCGCACCGGGCGCGCCGCGACCATCACGAAGAACGCGCCCGCCACCGCGAGGCCGGCGAGCATGAACAGCGCCTGCGCCGCGGCGGGGACGAGCACACCGATTGCGGCAGCGGCCGCGGCGGGCGCGGCGACCACGGTCAGCACGAGGAGCAGCTTGAGGTCGTCCCGATACGACGCGTTCGTCGGCGCGAACGCCATGGTCTTCATGAGCTGCTCTCCGCACCAACCGGCACGGGCCGGGATCTCCGGCGGAGGATCATCGGGAGCTCGGGCGCGCGCAGGGCCGATTGCAGCGCTGCGTAAGCGACCGTGCCGAGGCTCGTCGCGAGTACGACCTCGGTGATCGCCCGCACATCGCCGCTGGTCGCGCGCAGCACGAGGTGGGCGACGACGGCCGCGGTTGCGATCGTGCCCAGAGCAACGACGACGTGTCGGAGGAGCGGGCGCCACCACGCCGACGCGAGATGAGGGGTGTCGCGGCGCGCGGCGCGGTCGACGATGACGCACCGGGCCAGCTGCCCGATCGCGACGACGACACCGAGCGCGGCGAGCATCGCGGCACCGTCGAAGGCCATCACCGCGATGGGGATGCCGATCGCGGTGACGAGGACCAACGCGACGCCGGCTCGCAGGGGGGCGTGCACGTCACCGCGCGCGTAACAGGCGTAGCGGGCGAACTCCTGCGTCGCGGCGGGGATCAAGGCGAGCCCCATCGACGCGACGGACGCGGCCAGGAGCGCGGCACCGTTGTCGTGCGCCATCTGGCCGAACGCGAGCGCGTCCCCGATCGGCTTGGCGAGGAGCACGAGAATCACCGATGCCGGCGCCGCGACGAACCACGCCCACGAGACGCCGGACTCGTAGGTCTGGCGGAACTGTTCGAGATCACCCCGGACGGCGTCGCGCGCGAGCCGCGGGAGCATGACGGTGCCGACGGCGCGGGCACTGAGCGCGAGCGGGACGTTGTAGAAGTTGAAGCCGATCTGTATCGCGACGACGCCGCCCGGCACGGTGCCTGCGGCGACGATCAAGGCGAAGAACCAGATTGCGTCGATCATCGCCGTGCCGATCGTCGGCACCATCCGGCGACACAACGCCCGCACGACCGGGTCGCTCCAGCCCCATCGCGGCCACAGCGGGATGCCGACGCGTGCGGCGCCGAACAGCTGGAGTCCCGCATGGGCGGCCACCGACACCGTGGCGCCCACCCCCAGCAGGATGAGGCAGCCCGACGACACTTCGCGCACGCCGAACCCCGAGCCGAACCAGCGAGCCGCGAGGAGCAACGTGACGATCAGCCCGACGTTCTCGACGGCCGGGGCCGCGGCCGCGAGGGAGAAACGGCGCCGCGCGTTCTGGGCCGCGACGCCCACCGCCGCAACTCCGTACAACACGATCTGCGGCACGACCAGGAGCAGCAGCACCCAGGTCTGGTGCCCGGCGTCGACTGCCTCGCGGTGATCGTGTATCCCGAGCGTCAGGAGACGCACGATCAGCGGACCGAGCGCGAGCACGACGAGGCCGGCGCCACAGAATCCGGCGATCACGACCCCGACGAGCCCCTGGGCGATCGCGCGCGTCCGCTCGAGACTCTCCCGGTCCAGTGCTTCGACGAGGGTCGGCACGATGAGCGTGGTGAGGAGCGATCCGGCCAGCAGGTTGTACGTGATGTTCGGGACCGTGTTCGTCGCCTGAAAGATGTTGGCGAAGAACGTCGGGCCGAGGATCGCACCGACGACTGCGACGCGCAGCAGGCCTGTGACGCGACTGATCAGTGTGAAGCCCGCGACCCCGAACGTCTCCGTCACTTCGCGTCCGGCAGCCTCCCGATGCTCCCCGTCGGGATCCGCGCCCTGCCGGTCCATCAGTTGCGCTGGTCCGAAAGATGTCGTCTGATGAGGAAGGTCGCGCCGAGGGCGACGATCGCCAGGCCGGCGAGTGCCCCGGCGATGGCCGCACGTATCGGCTTCGGAGCCACGGGGTCGTCGAGCAGGTACGGCTGGGTGATCTGTTCGATCCTCGGCCGCTGGGCTTGCTGGAGCGTGATGTCAGTGAGCCGGCTGTTCAACGCCGTCAGTTGATCGTCGATGTTGGTCAGCTCGGTGTTGAGGCGGGTTTCGGTCGAGCTGCCCGCCACCGCATTGGTGAGCGCGGTCTGAAGGTCGGTTCTCTGCCTGGTGTAATCGGCGATACTCGCCTTCACGAGGTTGGCCTCGTCCGCGTTGGGGTCGACGCGCGCGACCTTCAGGTACTCCGTCGTGACGCTGTCGACGAGTGTCTTCGCCCGGGCGCGGGACGGATCGTCAACCTCGATCCGGATCACCTCGCTCTCCTCGACGACGGTGGCGTGCACCTTCGCGGCCAGCGTTTTCACGCTGACGTTGTATTTCTGCGACACGGGGAGCAGCACCTGCCGGCTCGTGATCGCGACCAATTGCGTTGACAGCGCGCGGTCTTCTCGGAGGAAGCCGGACGGCAAGCTGTTGTCGAGCTGGAAATAGATCTCGGACCGCGCCCCGTACTTCGCCTGCTGGAAATAGGTGACCAGATAGCCGACCTCGGCACCGACGAGGACGATCAGCAGTCCCCAGATGAGGTACAGCACCAGGGCGCGACGCGGGAACGAGACGCGTCTCGGCTGGAAGACGGCGACGGCCAACACGTCCGGTGCGGCCGTCACCGGAGTGTTCGACGTCGTTGCCGGCGATCGGCCTTCAGCCGGTTTTTCCATACGTACTCTCTTCCGTCACGGCAACGAGGGCCTCGCAGACACGCTCGATCTGGTGCCGACTGATCGTCGGGAACATCGGCACGGAAACGATCTCGTCCGCAGCCTGCTCGGTCACCGGCAGCGGGTGCGGCGCGAAGCGCGCATACGCACGCTGCTGATGACTCGGTACCGGATAGTGGAGTCCCCAACCGATGCCACGCGTGTCCAACTCCGCGAGGACCGCGTTCCGGTCGGGCACACGAAGCACCTCGAGATGGTGTACGGACGTCGCGCGTGGATCCTGCGAGACGAGAACGCACGACGTGCCCTCGAGCAGATACTGGTAGTGGTTGGCGGCCGCGCGCCGGCGCGCATTCCACGAATCGAGGCGTCCGAGCTTGATCGAGAGGATCGCTGCTTGCAGCGCGTCGAGTCGGCTGTTGCAACCCGCGACGTCGTGGACATGCCACTCGTCGAGCGCCCGGCCGTGGTTGGCGATCACGCGTAGACGGCGGCTGAGGTCGGCGTCGTCGGTCGTGACCGCGCCGGCGTCACCGAACGCGCCCAGATTCTTACCTGGGTAGAAGCTGAAGGCGGCGGCCCGACCGTAAGAGCCCGCCCGCCGGTTGGACCAGCTCGCACCGTGCGCTTGGGCGGCATCCTCGACGAGCGCGATCCCCGCGCCGTCGGCCACCTTGGCGATTGCGACCATGTCGGGCATCTGCCCGTACAGGTGCACGGCGATCACCGCCGCGGTGTTCGCGGTGATGGCTTCGGCCACATGGTCCGCGGTCAGCAGCAGCGTCTGCGGATCGACGTCGACGAAGACCGGGATCGCGCCCACCGAGACAATCGCCTCGACCGTGGCCACGAACGTGTTGCCGGGCACGATGACCTCGAGCCCCGCGATGTCGAGCGCGGCGAGGATCAACGTGAGGGCATCGGTGCCATTCGCAACGCCGACACAATGGGAGACGCCGCAATACGCCGCGAACTCGGCTTCGAACGCCTCGACGTTCCCGCCGCCGATGTACGCATTCGTCGCGGTGATTCGCGCCCAGGCGCGATCGAGCTCGGCGCGGATCTCGTCGTGTTGGGCACCGAGATCGAGAAACGGAACGGCATCAACCGGCAGGGCGCTCACGCCGTGTCCCCGTCGAGAACGAGCGGACGCTCCTCCTCGAACCTCCGTTCCGGCGCTTCGGTCTCGATCAGCGGCAGGCTGTGGATCGCGACCTCGCGACCGGAGAGCAGCGCGCTGTTCGCGGCCTCGAGCACCCGCGCGACCGCGAGCCCGCTGTTCCCGTCGGTACGGGGTGGTGAGCCGCTGCGAATGCACTCGATCAGGTGGGCGTCCTGCACCGCCAGGGGCTCCTCGAACGCGACGAACGGCGAGATGATGTCGCCGCGTCGGTAGGTCACCGACGATGCGGGCGCCGCGTCGATGAGGTCGAGGTCGTCGATCCCAGTGTCGTAGACGCGTATTCGGTCGTCGACGGACATGTCGTTGTAAACCGCCATCTTGTGACTCCCCACGACCGTCACCCTCCGGACTTTGCAGGGCGCGAGCCAGCTCACGTGGATGTACGCCCGGACGTCGGGCTCCGCGTACCGGAGCTGCAGATGCGCGACGTCCTCGAGTCCCAGATTCGCGTGGCTATGACCCCACGCAGACACCGCGATCGGGCGCCGCCCGAGCACGAAATTCGCGATTGAGACGTCATGTGGCGCGAGGTCCCAGATCACGTTGACGTCGGACTGGTACAGCCCGAGGCTGAGTCGCGCGGAGTCGATGTAGCGGATCTCGCCGAGGGCCCCGCTCGCCACCAGCTCGCGGAGCTTCCACACCGCGGCATTGTGCTCGAAGGTGTGCCCGGCCATGAGCAACACACCGTGCGCGTCGGCCGCGGCGACCAACGCCTCGCATTCGGCGACGGTGGTCGCAAGCGGTTTTTCGACGAAGACGTGTCGGCCCGCACGTATGGCGGCCAAGCCGAGGCGCGCGTGAGTTGCCGACGGGGTCGCGACGACGACCGCGTCGACGAGCGGCAGCACGTCCTCGAGCGCGGCCGCGAGTCGAATCGTTGGATATGCCCGTCGCATTGCTGCGAGACGGCTTGGATCTGTATCGACGACGGTCACGGAGACGTCTGGCATGCCGGCGAACACGCGAACGTGCTTCGCCCCCCAATAGCCGCATCCCACAATCGCCAGTGCGATCTGCCCGCGAGTCACTGCCCTCTGGCCCCCTCTTCCCAACCCCCTCCTGGGTGGAACCATCTACCGCGTCACGCGGTGTTTTAAATGGATTCCACCGACGTGCTGCGTGCGCCGCGCGTCAAATGCGAAGTCCGACAGACTGCACGGCCTTTGCTCGCGGCTGTGAGTGAGTCAGGTGTCGCGACCCGTGACAGGCGTGCGCGAATTGCGCGTACACACAATCGTGCGAACCGCGACGCTTCACTTGCCTCGACACGGCTGCGACGTTAGCGCGATCCACACCGCGTGTTACTGAATGTCCAAGACTCTTGTTCGTCAAAATCGCGACGCGCGAAGTACGACATTGCAGCATTCGATGTTCCATTGCGCGCACCAAGTTCTGGCAGCGTGTACGCGCGACGCGCCTGGACCGCGTCGAACAAGTGCTCGCGCGACCGACCGTTGCGCGCATCACGGGCGTTCCGGGCGTCTCGCGAATATTCGTCACCGGATTGATGTCTCAGGGCATGCGTTGAAACGCTGCGTAATCGTGTGGTTCGTGCCCGATGGGCGACTACGCGTCAGTGATCGCATTCGTCGCTTCGCGCGCGACAGCCTCGCGACAACAGCGCGACTCGGAGCTCCGCGGATGGTGCCGAACGGGCCGCGCGATTGCGCGAGATCCGCGGCTTCTCTACCGGGATCCGCCGCTATTGGTTCGACCTGCCTTGCGAGGGAGGTCGTCGTCTCCGGCGCGCTCACGCGCACGCTGGCGGGCTGCCGCCGCGTCGTCGTCGGCAACGTCTGACTCGGCGGGCTCGGAAGGGTTCCGCTCGGCACCCTCACGCGCCTGGGACTTCTTCGGCACGTCGCACCATACGTCAGCGGGCGTCATGGTCGGTGCGGCCGTTCCATCGGGCGCCGGAGAAACGGCTGGTCGCGGTCGAAGCGCCTCGCGTCGTTCACGGCTCGCCGCTGGCGCAACGAGGTGAAGCATTCGTCCAGTTCGCGCTCGATCACCGTCAGCCGGCGGCGATTTTCGGCCGACAAGCCGCCATGACCTCGCGCCGCGCCGAAGAGTGAGGTGCGCTCGGCTGCCAGGCGGTCGAGCCGGTGTTCGAGCGCCGCCTTGTCCGTCGGCGCGTGCTCGGTGCTCATGCCCGGCCGGCCCCCGCCGATCGCAACGACCGGCCCGCGCCGCCGGCGGCGGCAGCCTTAGTCGTCCCCGCCTCGGGCAGCCGCTCCGGTGCCTCGCGGTAGAGACGCTCGCCGTTCGCCGCGCCGTAGTACACGTCGCCGGTCCGGTGCGCCAGAAGTTCACCGGTGGCGGCGGCGACGAGCCACTCGTGCGACTCGTGGGCCCAGAGGGTGTCGTCGCTCGCGAGGAAGAAGTCGCGGCGGCCCGGGGCGTATGCGTACAACTCGTCTTCGTCGGCCGTGTACAAATATCGCATAGAGTAGGAACTCTAGCATCAGAATGCCGGAACCGGATTGCTAAGATCCGGTCCGCGCGAGGCCCCATATACGCGGGGCTATAGTCGGTCCAGGCTTCTTCTTCGCCGGGCAGATGGTTCGCCGACCGGGGCTGAGATCGGTCGTGCGAAAATGCGGTCGTGTGACAGGGATGTGTCTCCCGCCACGCACGTCCGGCCGATGCTGGTCGCGGCGACGCCGACCGATGCGCCGGACAGTTACCTCTCCAAGCCGCGAGTACTCGCGGTACTCGGACAACGCTCGCTGCCTTCCCTTCTCGAGGCGACCGTCATCCCCGCGATCCTCTTCTACATGTTCTTGGTGTACGTCGGACCCGGCGCGGCGATGCTCGCCGTGCTCTCTTGGTCGTACGGCGCAGTCGCGCGCCGGCTGCTGAGCGGACACCGGATACCCGGGATCTTGATGCTCGCGGTGCTCGGCCTCACCGTGCGCACGATCTTCGGCATCATGAGCGGCACCTTCATCTACTTCTTGCAGCCGGTGGTCACGACGCTGGCGCTCGCCGTGGTGTTCCTCGCGTCGCTGTTGTTCGGCCGACCGATCATCGGGAGACTCGCGTCGGACTTCTGCCCGCTCTCACCCGAGATCGCGAATCGCCCCGCGATACTGCGCCTCTTTTGGTATCTCACGTTGCTGTGGGCCGGTGTGCACGTGCTGACGGCCGCGGCAACGTTCGGACTGCTCGTGAGCCTTCCGACCCAGACGTTCGTTGCGCTCAAGACCATCGTGTGCCTGGCGATCACCGTCGGGGCGATCGTCCTCACCGTGTCGTGGTCGATTCGAATTGCGCGCTCCGAAGATCTCGTGATGGCGCGGGTAGAGGTATGACGATGGCCAACACCCACGGCGATCCGCAGCTGCTCAAGCAGATCCGCACGCTCGCCGAGGAACGCCTCGAGCTCCTGCGTACCTCGGGCGCGAACTTCGGCCTCAAGAACACGGACCAGGATCGGTTGAAGAGCGTCGAACGCGAGTTGGACGAGGCGTACAAGCTCCTGCGCGAGGGCCGGGCCGAACGCGACCGCCAGCGGTTCGCGCGTTAGCAGCGTTCGCGCGACGGATCAGGCTTCGGACGGTCCTGGCCGCACGACGTAGTCGTCGGCGTCGGCGTCCCAATCCATCTCGATCACCCCGCGTGCACGACCGGCCTTGCAGAACTGCAAGAAGCCGCCGTAGCCGAAGCGTTTCTCGCTGAAGTCGGGCTGCGCCTTCCGGAGCTGATTCTTCAAGCCCGACAAGTGCGGCGGACCCGACCTCGCGGTGAGCCGTTCGACCACCGACCGCAGGACTGCGAACGCCGTCTTCTCGTCGTCGGCCTCGGACGGGAACGTCACGTGCGGATCACCCTTCACCGGTCCCGGCGAGAGCTCCACGACGCCCCGCTGCTCGAGATGCCGCAAGAGCTCGACGAATCCACGGAACCCGTAGTTCGTCTCGCTGAAGGTCGGGTCCTTGCGCAAGATCGTTCGTTTCAATGTCGACGCGAGGACCGGGCCACCGGTGCTGCGCTCGAGACCCGACAGGGTCTGGGTCACGAGCACGCCGAGATCCGCTTCCTCTGCGGGGGCAGCAGGCTTCTCTTCCTCCGCGGGACCGGGCTCCTCGGTCGTCGTCGCTTTCTTGGCGCGCGACGATCGGCTCCCCGAACGACGCGGCTTCGGGGTCGACACCTCGACTCCTTCGAGCCGCTCGTAGAACAAGAACTCGTCGCACGCGGGAGGCAGGAGTGCCGAGGTCGACGCCTCCACGCCGATGCCGATCACCCGCCGGTTCAGCTCCCGCAACTTGTGCACCAGCGGGGTGAAATCGCTGTCACCGGTCCCCAGCACGAACGTCGTGATGTAGCTCCGCTCGAAGCACAGCTCGATCGCGTCGACCGCCATCTTGATGTCCGCGGTGTTCTTACGGACCGATCCCATGCGTTGCGGCATCTCGATCAGCTCGACGTGATGGCGCGTCAAACTCCGCCGATCCTCGTCGAACCGAGACCAGTCCGCGTACGCGCGGCGCACCACGACCCGCCCGCGCGCCGCCAGCGCGTCCGCGATCGGGCGGAAGTCGAACACGCCTGCACCCAATGCCTCGCGCGCGCCGATCGCGAGATTCTCATAGTCGAGAAAGAGCGCGATGCGTTCTTCGTCGTCGGCCATCGCGTCCCCGTTTCGTGTCGCTGTTGCCTTGGACCATATTCCGCCACATGGCTCCCGGCCTGGGATCTACGCCGACCTGGTACGGTCGCCGACGTGAGCACGCTGACCTGTCCTGGCTGCGGCGAGAAGGTCAAAGTGCCGTCCGGCCACCATGTGGTCACCGCATTGCACACGAATGCCGGCAAGCCGACGCGCATCACGATCGACGGCAAGGCGCTGCACTCGTGCCGGCGCGAGCCTCTTCCCGCTCCTTCCTGACACACTGTTGCGGTGACGGACGGTCACGAGATCACCTGCGACGCGCGCCAAGAAGGCAGCAAGGCCTGGTCGATCCTCGTACGAGGTGAGATCGACATGGCGACGGCACCGACACTCGCCGACGCGATCGACGACACGATCCTCGCGGGCGCGCACGTGATCACCGTCCGACTCGAGCACGTGTCGTTCATCGACTCGGCCGGGCTGGGCGTGCTGCTCACCGGTGCCGCGCGACTCGAAGCCGATGGTGGGCGGCTGTTCCTCGAAGGCGCCACGCCGGTCGTCGAGCGGATTCTCAAGGTGTCGGGCGTTCTCGAACGACTCGGGCGAGACGCCGATACCGAGACCTGATCCCGGTCGGGTTCGATCAACCCGACGTCACCACCGCCGGACATCGCTGCGGGTCGGGTTGCAGCGGCGCGCCGTCGACCGCGCAGTGCATACGGCGCGCCGTGCGCCGGGCTTGCACGTGCGCGCGCAGGCCGAAGAGGGCCAGCGGAGCCGCGGCCGCCGCGACGCACGCGACGATCACCAGCGACACCCGGAACGAATGCGTGACCTGCGCCGCGCCGGTTGCGGCCGACAAGCCCGAGATCGTCGGGACGACGGCCAGGGCCGCGAGGCTCGCAGCACGCGCGATCGCGTTGTTCACGCCCGACGCCACGCTGACGTGATCCGGATCCACGGCGGCCATGACGGTGGCCGTGAGCGGCGCCACGAACGTCACGAGCCCGAGCCCGAACACAAACGCGCCGGGCAGTATGTCGCTGACCCATGACGTGTGGGGACCGACGCGCGCGAGGAGGAGCAACCCCGCGCCGGCAAGGAGCGGCCCCACGGTGAGTTGCAGTCGAGGGCCGATCCGCTGCGCGAGTGAGCCCGATGCGGCCGAGAGCAGAAACATCAAAGCCGTCGCGGGCAACAGCGCGATGCCGGCGCGGAGTGCCGACCAACCGGCGGCGACCTGCAGCTCATACGACACGAGGAAGAACGACACGCCGATCGAGCTGTACAGGAGCACCGTCGCAAGGTTCACCACGGTGAACTCGCGGTTGCGGAACAGCGCGGGCGGGACGAGCGGATCGCGGGTGTGCAGCATCCGCCACACGAAGGCAGCTCCGGCCGCGAGCGCGATCGCTCCCGCACCGAGCACCGCGGCATCGGTCCAGCCACGGGGTCCCGCTTCGGTGAACGCCCACGTGCTTGCGCCGAGACCGATCACCGCGAGCGCAGCACCGACGACATCGAGGCCCCGCACCGCGTGCGGATCACGCGTCTCGGGCACCGCCGCGTGGGTGCACGCGACGACGACCGCGGCAACCGGAACGTTGATGAGGAACGCCCACCGCCAGCCGGGCCCATCCACGAGAAAACCGCCGAGGAACGGCCCGACCGCCCCCGCGACGCCGCCCAGACCCGACCACGCGCCGACGGCGGGTGCGCGGTCGCGCGCCCGGAAGCTCGCCTGCAGGATTGCGAGGCTGCCCGGCGTGAGCAGCGCACCACCGACGCCTTGCAGGACCCGGGCCGCGATCAGCACCGTGATGTTGGGCGCGGCGCCACAAAGCAACGACGCCGCCGCGAACCAGATGGTGCCGATCACGAAGATCTTGCGGCGTCCGTACCGGTCGCCGAGCGCGCCCCCCAGCAAGATCAACGAGGCCAACGCGAGCAGATAGCCGGTGAGCACCCACTGCAACGCGCTCACACCGGCGTGGAAGTCCTCTCCGATGTGCGGCAGCGCGACGTTGACCACGGTCGCGTCGAGACTCGCCATCCCGCTGGCGCCAACCGTCGCCGCGAGCGCCATGCGGCCCTTGCCGGTGTCGAGCGCGAGGCCTTCCTCCGCTGCCTCCGCGACGACGGTCGTCATGCCGGCACGCTACTTACTGTCCGCGGCGCGGACGTGTGTGGTCAGCCGTCGAGTACGGCGGCCGCGACCAGCTCTTCGAGCACGCGGTCGTTCCACCAGGAGATCTGTAGCTGCTTGGCCCGCCGGAAGTAGAGCTGGATGTCGTACTCCAGCGTGAACCCGACGCCGCCGAAGATCTGTTGCGCCGTCGCGGTGACATCACGGAACGTCGAGCACGCGAAGAGCTTGGCCATCGGGGCGAGTCGCGCGGTCGGACGGTCGTTCGCCCGTGCCCATGCCGCCTCGTACACGAGGGTCTCGGCGCCGTCGACTGCAGTTGCCGCGTCGGCGAGGTAGTGGGCGATCGCCTGGAACGCGCCGAGCGGCTTGTCGAACTGCTCCCGATCCTTGGCGTACTGCACGGTCAGATCGAGCGCGTACCGTGCACCGCCGGTGGCTTGTGCCGCGAGAAGCACGATCCCGTCGAGCAGCGTCGCCTGCCACGTGGACCAACCGCTGGCGGCTTCACCGACGCGACTCGACGCGTCGACGCGTACACCTGCGAGCTCCACCTGGTACTGCGTATCGGAAGCGATCGTGAACTGTTGTGTGAGCGTGACGCCCGCGCTCGCAGGATCGACGAGGAACAGGTCGACGTCAGCGTCGGCGGCGCCGGTGCGGGCCAGCACCACGAGCCGGGTCGCGGCCCGGGCGAAAGGCACGTGCAGCTTCACGCCATCGAGCACGAAGCTGTCGCCGTCGCGCGTCGCGCGCGTTTGGACGCCCCGGGGGCCGAAGCCCTGGCCCGGCTCGAGCCACGCCGTGCTGAGCACCGCGTCGCCGGCGGTCACGCGGGGAAGCCAATCCTGGCGCTGGTCGGTGGTCCCGGCGCGGAGGAGCACTCCCGCCCCCATCACCGCGCTCACGAAGTGGGGTGTCGGCGCCAGCGCGCGCCCGAGCTCGTTGTAGAGGATCGCGCCTTCGATTGCGCTCATCTCCGAGCCGCCGAACTCGGAGGGCAGCATGAGGCCGATGAGGTCGAGCTCGGCCATCTGCTTCCAGAGCTCGGGCGGATAACCGATCGGATCGTCCTCCATCGTTCGCACCGTGTCGAGGGGCGCGTACGCGCCGCAGATGCCGCGGATCATCTCCCGCAGCATGTGCTGCTCGTCGGTGAAGTCGAGATCCACGCCTTAACTCCCTCTCCGATCGGTCACGGTCGCCACCGGTCGCCGCGTCGCGTCCACGGGTTGTCGTCTTCGGTGGTCGGCAGCGCGACGCGCGCGGTACAACCGGTCTTGAGGTCGCCATCCACCGTGAGACGGACGACCACGGTCGCCCATCCGCATCCCGTGTCGTCGGTCTCGACCGCTTCGACCGTGCCGGCGAGCAGCATCGTGTCGCCGGGAAAGACCGAGCCCTTCATCCGGAACTGCATTCGGCCGAGCCGGCCCCGCGGTCCGGACCAGTCGGTGAGGTAGCGCTCGAACCAGGCGGCCTGGTTCGGCGTGTTCATGAAGATGTCCTGCGTCCCGTTGCGGTGCACCGCGAAGTCGTGGTCGTGGTGCATCGGTCGCCAGTCCCGGCTCGCAATCGCACCGAGCACGATCGTCGTCGCGTTGACGTCGTACCGGAGCTCGGGCAGCGCGTCACCGGCATGGACGTCGGTGAGTGTGATCCCGACTCTCCGCACGAAGGTCACGCTTCCTCCCGGCGGTATCCGAAGCCCGTATACGACTCCACACCGACCAGCTCGTCGTGCTGGTTGAGATACTCGACGTCGATCACCCAGAAGCGGCCGGTCCCGAGCTTCGTCGTCTTTGGTGCGCTCACCGACTTCAGGACCTGGCGGGTGTGCAGCACGTCGCCGGGACGCACAGGGTCGTGGAAGACGATCGTGTTGTCCGTCATCACGGCCTCGGGGAGGCCGAACGTCTCCTTCAAGTCGAAGTGCACTTGTAGCGGGAGGGGCTGCTCGGCGCGTCCCGGGGCCCAGTGGTGCGGGCGGAACCACACGGAGAGCATCGTCGGCGGCGCGATCGGACCATCGGTGAGCTCCGCCGCGACGCGGTCGTCCCAGAACAACGGGTTGCCGTTCTCGACCGACGCGCACGTCGTCCAGATGTAACCGCGCTCGACGGGGAACTCTCCCGTTTCTTCGTATTGCACAGCGCCGATCTGTGCTTCGACGCCGGACGGGAGATCACTCACGCGACCGCTCCTTCTTCTCGCAAACGTGCGATGTCGCCCGCGGTGTAGCCGGCGGCGCGCAGCAGTATGTCGGTATCGGTCTGCGAGACGTCGGGAAGCGGCACCACCCCAGGGAGTCTCGACTGTCCCGCGAGCACGGGGCCAGTCTGACGGAACGGGCCGTGCGTCGGATGCGCCGCGTCGACGAAGGCGCCGCGGGCGACGAACTGCGGGTGTTCCACGACCTCGGGCACGGTGAGGACCGGCGACACACATGTGTCGGCCGGGGCGAGCAGGTCGGCCCATTCGTCGCGGGCCTTTTTTGCGAATGCGACGGCGAAGTCGGCGCGGATCTCCGGTTGGGCGTCGTCGTCGGTCTGGTGCTCGATCCAACGCTCGCAATCGAGTGCCCGGCACAGGTTGGCGTAGAAGCGGGGTTCGATGGCCGCGACCGCGACCCACGCGTCGTCGGCACAGCGATAGACGTCGTAGCAGGCATAGCGGCCGGTCAACAGGCCGTGCCGGGGCCCCGGCACGGCGCCGGTTGCGAGGTACTCGTCGATCGCGAGAGACATCAATGCGAGCACACCGTCGGCCGCGGCGACGTCGAGATGCGCGCCCGCGCCGGTCGAGGACCGGTTCACGAGCGCGGCCAGGATCGCGATCACTGCGTGCATGCCACCGCCCGCGCTGTCGGCCACGGTCGCGCCGGGGACCGGAGGGCCGCCGTCGGCGCGGGGATGCGTGGTCGCGAGGAACCCGCCGACCGCGAGGTAGTTGAGATCGTGCCCGGCGTATTGCGCGTGCGGACCGTCCTGTCCGTACCCGCTCGTCGAGCAGTACACGATGCGCGGATTCGCCGCCGCGACCGCGTCGTAACCGATGCCGAGCGTGTCGACGACACCGGGACGGAAGCTCTCGACCAGCACGTCGACACCGCGTGCCACACGAAGAAATGCCTCCCGACCTGTGTCGGACTTCAGATCGACGAGCATGCGCCGCATCCCGCGTTGGCCGCCATACGCATGGAACGGCGGCTCGATGAGCACGCCCCCGCGCTTTGGTACCGGTCCGATCTTGACGACGTCAGCGCCGTAGTCGGCGAGCCAGCGAGAGGCGCGGGCCGCCGGGCCGACGCTGGCGAGATCGAGCACGGTGATGCCTCCGAGCATTGGGTGCTCAGAAGTTCTTGGGGAGCCCGAGCGCGCGCCGGGCGATGATGTTCTTCTGCACCTCGGACGTGCCGCCGCCGATCGTGTCGATCACCGTGTACCGATACGTCGACTCGGCGCGGCCTTCCATCGGAGCGGTCTCCGTCTTGACGCGGAGTTGGCTGCCTGGCCCGGCGATGTCCATTGACGCGTTGGCCAGCCGGCGCGAGTACTCGGTGGCATACAGCTTGTACTCCGACGACTCGACCGTCGGAGGGGCGCCCTTCGTCTTCTCGGCCTTCATCGACGCCGCGACGACGCGCAGTCCGAGGACGCGGACGACTTCGGCCTCCGTCACGAGACGCGCGAGCCGGCTCCGGATGACCGGATCTTCACGCAGCGGCCGACCGTCGCGCTCCGCGGTCCGCACGTACTCGCACAACAGATCGAGTCGTTGGGCGATCGGCGAGAACGTGAACAACGTGAACCGTTCGAGGTCGAGCGCCTCCGAGATGTACTGGAAGCCGTGGTTCACGTCGCCCACCACGTATGCGTCGGGCACGAACACGTCTTCGATGAACACCTCGTTGGTGCGTTCGTCGCCCATCGTCCAGATCGGTTTGATCGTGATGCCGGGCTGGTCGAGCGGCACGAGCATCAACGTGATGCCCCGGTGCTTGTTGTTCGGGTCGGTGCGGGTGCCGAGCCAGTACCACTCGGCGAAGTGCGCAGACGTCGTCCACGTCTTCTGGCCGTTGAGCAGCCAACCGGGCTCGCCGTCACGATCGGCGCGCTCGGCTTTGAGACGCATCGACGCGGCATCGGAACCGGAATTGGGTTCGCTGTAGCCGACCGCGAACTCAACCTCGTTGCGCAGGATCATCGGCAGGAACTTCTCCTTCAGGAAGTCGTTGCCGTGCGCGATGAGCGTCTTGCCGATGATGCCGACGCCCTTGCCGATCTGCGGACCACCGCGCGCGGCCAGCGCCTCGTTCAGGAGGAACTCGTACACGCCTTCGCCTTCGGATCCGTCGTATTCCTTGGGCCACGTGAGTCCGAGCCAGCCCCGCTCCCCCACCGCGCGCATGAACGCGCGCCGCTTCGGCGTGTCCACGATCTGCGCCATGTTCTCGCGCGTCAGATCGAAGACCTCGGGATCGTCGTGCTCGTCGAGGAACTGCTCGACTTCCTCGGCGAACGCGCGCTGCTCGGGCGAGAACTCGAAGTCCACGGCGGCGATTGTACAGAGGTCAAGAGATGACGCCGCGGCCGCGCAGTTGTGCGAGCTCGTTGTCGGTGAGGCCGAGCTCCGCCGCGAGCACCTCGTTCGTGTGCTCCCCGACCCACGGCACGCGCGTTTCAGGTCCCTCGGTCATCCTCGACAGCTTCACCGGGTTGCCGGGCACGAGAATGGGCGCGGCGACGCCGTCGGTACGCGGCATCTCGACGAGCATGTGCCGCGCGGCGACGTGCGGGTCGGCGATCACATCGGGGGCACCATTGCTCGGCCCCGCGACGATGCCCGCGGCCGTCAGTTGCTGCGCCGCTTCGAGCTTGGTCCGCTGCGATGCCCACGCGTCCACGGCCGGCCGGATGACGCCCTCCATGTTCGGTCCCCAACCCGCGCGCGTCGCGAAGCGCGGGTCGTCCTTCCACTCGGGATGACCCACGAGATCCGCGAGCCGGGTGAACTGGTGCTCCCGCACGATCTGCACCACGACATATCCGTCGGACGCGCGAAAGCCCTCGCAAATCACCGAGAGGCGGTCCTCGACGGCATCGCGCACCCCCATCGACCAGAAGTTGGTGACGATGTCCGTCATCGCGATCATGGCGTCGTACATCGCGATGTCGACGTATTGACCGACGCCGGTTCGGTCACGATGGCGCAGCGCGGCGAGCACGCCGATCACGCCGAACAGGGCAGAGCTGATGTCGCCGAGCGCGCCCACCGGGATCGTCACCGGTGGACGATCGGGGCCGTTTCGATACTCGTAGATGCCGGACATCGCCTCGGCGACGGACGCGTAGGCGGGCCAGTCACGGTACGGGGACTCGCCGACGTTGCCGAAACCCGAGATCGACACGTACACAGCGCGCGGGTGACGCTCGGAGACCGTGTCGTAGCCCAGGCCCATGCGATCCATCGTGCCCGGCTTGAAGTTCTCGGCGATCACGTCGAAGTGCGGTACGAGCGAGAGGAAGAGCTCGCGGCCGTCGGGCGCCTTCAGGTCGATGCCCACGCTCCGTTTGTTGAAATTGTTGCGCAGAAAGGTCGCGCCGACCTTGTGACCGGACGGATCCAGCATCGCCGGTGTCGCGCCGCGTCCGGATTCCCCGTGGACGGGGTGCTCGACCTTCACGACCTCGGCGCCCAGGCGCGCGAGCATCTGGGTCGCGTAGGGAAGCGCCTGCATCTGCTCCGCGGCGAGGACACGCACCCCGTCGAGTGGCTTGCCGTACTCGAGGGCGCCCGAGTTGGCCATCTCGCCGAGCTGCACGCGGACACCTTACGGCGACCCACGGCGACCGCTCCGGCTGAGACCCACCAGCCGGCCGAGCGTAGAATCCCGCGTCATGCGAGGAATCATCAGCGCCGGCGCGTACGTGCCGTATCGGCGACTCAACCGCGCCGACATCGCGACGACGTTCGGATCCGGGGGCGGAAAAGGCACGCGCGCCGTCGCCGGCTACGACGAGGACACGACCACTCTGGCCGTCGAAGCCGCGCGCTTCGCGCGCCGGTCCGCACCGGCCGACACCGCGATCGGTGCGCTCTGGTTCGCCACCGCGAACCCCGCGTACCTCGACAAGAACAATGCGTCTGCGATCCACGCCGCGTTGCGCCTCGATGCTGCGGTGCCCGCCATGGACTTCGGCGGCGCGCTGCGATCCGGCGTGGGCGCCCTGCGTACCGCGCTCGAAGGGAACGGCTGCGTCATGGTCGTTGCTTCCGACCTTCGTGACGGCCTTCCGACGAGTGCCGACGAGACCCAAGGTGGCGACGGCGGCGCCGCAGTGATCGTCGGCTCGGACACCGACGGGCCGGTCATCGCCGAGTGCGTCGGCGCCGGAAGCGCGACCGAAGAGTTCATCGAACGCTGGCGCACTCCGGGCTCGCGGCGGTCGCGGACCTGGGAAGAGCGTTTCGGCGAGATCAAGTACGGGCCACTTGTCGAGCAAGCGTGGAATCTCGCCCTCAAGGCCGCCGAGCTGCAGCCGGACCAGATCGACAAGCTCATCGTCACCGGTATGCACGCGCGCGCCGTGCGGAGCATCAGTGGCCGGCTCGGCGCGTCGAACGCGGCCGCCGTCGACGACCTGTCGGCGAGCGTCGGGAACACCGGCACCGCGCAAGCCGCGCTCCTCCTCACGAACGCGCTCGAGACGAGCGAGCCCGGACAGGTCATTGCGCTCGTCGTGCTCGCCGACGGCGCCGACGTCCTGCTGTTCCGCGCGACACCGGCGATCGCGTCGTATCGCGCCGCGCGATCGGTGGCGACACAGGTTGCCAACGGTGGCTCGCTCTCATACGGCAAGTTCCTGTCGTGGCGAGGAACGGTCACATTGGAGCCGCCTCGCCGCCCGGAGCCCGATCGGATCTCGGCGTCGGTGTCGGGCCGCACCGAGGAGTGGAAGTACGCCTTCGTCGGCTCGCGCGACCGGGACAGCGGCGAGCTGCATCTTCCTCCGGCACGCGTCTCTCGCGTCGGCGACACCGTCGACGACATGATCGCGGCGCCGATGTCCGAAGTCGAAGGCACGGTTGCACTCTTCACGATCGACCGCATCGCATACTCGCCGAGCCCGCCGATCACGTTCGCGGTCGTCGACTTCGACGGCGGCGGTCGCCATCCGATCGAGCTCACCGACGTCGAGGTCGCGGATCTCGCGATCGGCGACCGCATCGAGATGACGTTCAGGAAGCTCTTCACTTCTGACGAGATCCACAATTACTTCTGGAAGGCCCGACCCATCCGGGCCGGGATCCGAAACGAGCACAACGGCGCCAACCAGGCGCCGCCGTCCGCATAGGGGGCCTCCGTGGGTTCGCAGGGCATCAAAGACCGCGTGGCGATCGTCGGCATGGGCTGCACGCCATTCGGTGAGCAGTGGAACAAGAGCACCGACGACCTGCTCCTCGACGCGTCGAGCGAGACGTTCGCTTCCGCGGGCCTCACCAAAGACGACGTCGACGCGTACTGGCTGGGCACCGCGTTCTCGGGAATGAGCGGCATGGCGCTCGCCCGGCCACTCCAGCTGCACGACAAGCCGGTGACCCACGTCGAGAACTTCTGCGCGACCGGCTCCGAGGCACTACGCAACGCGGCGTACGCGGTCGCATCCGGCGCGTACGACGTCGCGATGGCGATCGGCGTCGAGAAGGTGAAGGACAGCGGCTACCAAGGCCTCGTCGGCGCGTCGAAGAGCGCCACCGACGGGACCGCCCGCACGCTGACCGCGGCAGCGATGTTCGCGATGTGCGCACCGGCGTACGCGCAGAAGTACGGCCTGGACGAGGACCAGGTGCGCGAGGTGCTCGCCCGTATCGCATGGAAGAACCACTACAACGGCGCCCGGAACCCGCGCGCGCAGTTCAAGCGCGAGGTCTCGATGGAGACCATCTGCGGTGCGCCCTTGATGGCCGGCGGGCTCGGCGTCTACGACTGTTCCGGTGTCGCCGACGGTTCGGCCGCCGCGATCGTCGTGCGCGCCGAGGACGCGCACAACTACACCGACCGTCCGCTCTACATCAAAGCGCTGTCGCTGGTCGCCGGGAACTGCTCCGGGAACGCCGACCCCGCGTACGACTACACGACCTTTCCCGAGATCAGCGCGACGGGCCGCGACGCCTATGCGCAGGCCGGCATCACGAACCCGCGCGAAGAGCTCGCGATGGCGGAAGTGCACGACTGCTTCACACCCGCCGAGCTCCTCATCTACGAGGACCTCCAGTTCGCAGCGCGCGGCACCGCGTGGAAAGAGGTGCTCGAGGGCACGTTCGACCTCGGCGGCGAGCTGCCGGTGAACCCGGACGGCGGACTGAAGAGCTTCGGCCACCCGGTCGGCGCATCCGGGCTCCGGATGATGTTCGAGTGCTGGCTGCAGCTGCGCGGCGACGCGCCGGCCGAACGGCAACTCGGCAACGACCGTCCGCTGGCACTCACCCACAATCTCGGCGGCTATCCCGGCGAGATGGTGTCGTTCGTCTCCGTGGTCGGTCGCACCCTCGGCTGAGCGTCGACGACGGCGCGCCCCGTCGTTTCGTCAGCCACTACGTACGAGGTGTGAGGAACAGGCGAGGGGGTGTCGCGTGAAGATCACGCGCACCCTTCGCAAGCGCGCCGCGCCGGTATCGGCCCGTTGTCCGATCTGAACCCGTGCCCCAAGGGCGCGACCAGGCGCGATACCGGTTCAGTACGAAAGGTGCGTTGCGAACGTCGCGCGGTCGGCGTTCTTGCACTCGCGCCATGTTGCGCACAAGCCCGCCGGAGATGCGTGTAGCGGCGCGGTCGAACGGCAATGATGCACAGATGCGTGGGGAAGAGGAAGCGCGAACTGAATTCGACGCCTCATTCCCCGGCCTCGTCACAGTCGCGTGTCATACCGCACAACGGTTCTTCCGTTTCGACGAGGTCATCGTCCGAAACGTCGTCGCGGAGACCATGGCACAGACCTACGAGGGGTGGGAACGCATTCGCCGTCGCGACAACCCCACAGGCTGGGTCATCGTGCGCAGCAAGGACGTGTGTCTCGAGTTCTTGCGCGCGATGTCCGAGACCGAGGACCAGGCGATCTCCGAGCACATCGTGGACACACTCGATCGTCTCTCGAGGCGCCAGCGTGACGTGGCCGTGTTGCGATACCTGATGGACTGCGACGAAACGACGACGGCTCTCGCCCTCGGGACCACGGAGGAGAAAGTCAACGCCCGGGCGGAAAAGGCGCGTCACCGATTACGCAGTGACCTCGACGGCGTCTACGACTTCGCCGACGAGGCCGCGAGATGACCGACACGCCGGAGCATCCGGATCCGTGGGATGTGTCCCTTCCTGCGCCCTTCGACGCCCGTGAGATCTACGAGTACGCGACCAGGGTCGGCGCGGAACGGCGGGGGCAGCGTCGGAGACGCCAGCTCGTCCTCACGATTTGCGGGTGTCTCGTCGTCGCGCTCACCGCGGCCGGCATCGGCCTTTCCGGTGGCGACGGTGGCGAAACGAGCCTTCAGGTCGCCACGCAGGCCAGCATTCCTCGAGCGCCGGTGCGGAGCAAGGACACGGTCCCCCCTCCGAAGCATCGCGATCGTGCATCGGCGCCCCGGAAGAGCGCCGCGCCACCACCTGCACCGCCGATCACCTCGCAGTGCCACGCGTTCGCGCGACTCACCTCCGCGAACCTGACGGCATTTCATGCGCTCCCGCTCCCGCTCCCGCTCCTCGACACGACCACCACCGAACCGACGCCCGAGACGACCACGACGACGACGACCACGACCACGACGTTGCCTCCGCCTCCGCCGACAACCACGACGACGCGTCCTCCGACCACCACACCGACCACGAGGCACACGACACCGCCCACTCGGATCCGCGTCTCGCCGGACACGGTCTTCACCCCGCCTGCGTTGCCCGGCGACCCGCCGGGCTTGCCATCGCCATTGTTGCGGCCGAGGCGTACGCGCTGCTGACACGCGATGACGCGTCGGCGTCAACCGTCGGGCGCGTCGAGCGTGGACCGGAGCTCTCTCCGCAGGACCTTGCCGACCTCGCTGCGCGGCAACGCGTCGACACGATGGAACGCGACCGGTGTCTTGTAGGGCGCCAGATGTTCGCGGCAGAGACCGCGTAGCTCCTCGTCACTCGTGTCGCGATTCGTCACGACGAAGGCGACCGGCACCTCGCCGAGCCGCGCGTCGGGCACGCCGACGACCGCGGCATCGCTGACACCGGCCGCGAGCCGCAGCACTTCCTCCACCTGTTCCGGGAACACCTTGTTGCCGCCCCGGTTGATCACGTCGCCGGCCCGGCCTTCGATCCAGACGAACCCATCGTCGTCGACACGCGCGAGGTCGCCGGTGTCGACGTAGCCGTCGGGATCGACGCGCTGCGGATCGAGCGCCGTGGCGGTCGACGGTGGCCGCACGAACAGACGCCCGATGTCATGTTCGACGTCGACAAGCTTCACTGCGACGCCCGGATGCGGCCGGCCCACGGCACCGAGCTTCTCGGGGTGCTCACGCGCGTCGGCCGCCGTCCACCCGATCACCTCGCCGATCTCCACCTGGCCGTAGCCGTTGAGCACGACGACCCCGAACTTCTCGGCGAAGCGCACTGCCTGGAGCGCCGACAGCGGGGCGGTGATGCTCCGGACGAACCGCAGCGGAGAGAGATCCGTCACCACCTCGTCGTCGGCCAGCATCGTCATCGCCGCGGGTGGCAACACGGTGGATCGAACATCGAAACGTTTGACGAGATCGGCGAAGACACGCGTGTCGAAGCCGTCCATGACGACGATCGCCGCACCGGCTCGCAAACCGAACAGCACGTTGTAGATCCCGGCGTTGACCGCGAGCGGCACCGGCACGAGGTTCGGCGCGACCGGGCGACGGGAGTCACGACCAGTGCCGCGCAACGGCGTCAACACACGATCGAGCAGCTCGACGTAAGAGGAATGCGCGTGGGCAACGGGCTTCGGCGCGCCGGTCGTCCCCGATGTCCACGCGACCAACGCGACGTCACCGTCGTACAGGATCGGATCCGCCAGCCGCGTGGCCGCGGCATCGCGCAACAAGATTGCCGGCCGGACGGTCTCCAAGATGCGCGAGACCTCGCCGGCGGGAAATCGCGGGTTGATCGGCACGAACACCGCGCCCGCGATCCAGACCCCGAACATCGTCGTGATCGTGTGCGGATCGTTCGGCAGCTGGACGGCGACGGCCTGGCCGCGTTGGACGCCGGCGGCGCGCAGCTGCTCGGCAACCTCCCGGGCTTCGGCGCGGGCGTCACCCGCGCTCATCGAGACCGCGACCGAATGGAGCAGGAGCTCGGCGTCCGGGAACGGATGCTCGAGAAGCAACGACGCGAGTGACATTCGAGCCGACGGTAGTCGGCGACCTCCACGCTGATGCTGACGGCTACGGCCCTTCCCGGAAGAGACACCGAGACGTTGCACACCCACGGGTCGAGCCGGAGCTCGGCGCCCAGTGCGCGCGACGAGCGGAGCCAGGACGAGAACGAGTCCGAGGCCGGACGCGCGCCGCTCAGCGTTCGCGAGAACGTGGGACGTACTACGGATCACACCTCAGGTCGCGCGACCTCGGCGAGCGCGGCTCACCAGCAACATGACGGCACCGCCGAGCAGCGACACCACGCCGATCGCCGGTCCCGGGCCACCACCGCCGGTCAGCGGCAATGCATTTGCATTTGCCGCCTCGACGGCAGCAGCTTCGCCCGCGGTCGTCACGGCGGAAGGCATGCTCGTCGAAGGTGACACGATCTCGCCCGACGGGCTGACCGTCGAGCGCTCGCGCACGGTCGACGGCGGGGCCGTCGGCGGGCTCGAGGTCACCGTGGAGCCGAGGTTGGCGATCGATGTGCTGGTCGTGGGCGCGGCCGTCGACCGTGGCGCCGTCGCCGGTGGCGCCTTCGTCGTCGTGGTCACACAGCCTTGCGGCGCGTGCAACGCCTTGGTCTCGGTGAACTCACGACGCCCGTTCGGGTAGTAGATGTTGAGCGTGACCGTGCCGCTCGCGGGCGCGCGACCGCTCGCAGACCAGATCGGACCGAACGACATGTCGTAGTGCCTGCGGCCGATCCCCTTCGTGCCCGGGATCGTCGTCACGACATTCACCAACCGGTCGGACCGGACGTCGTGGTTGAGCACGACGCGGGCGTGCCACGTCTTGCAGTTCTGCCCGAGGGTCAGTGTCCCGCTGTTCGCCGACGCCGGCATGATCCCGAGCGCGACGACCACGGGGACGAGGAGCGCCAACAGCACTGCGCCCCGTCGGGTCACCCGCCTCGTGGTGGCGTGGGCGACCACCGCCCCCGCGACACCCGCGCCGGTCCGCACGTGACGCTTTCGATCAGACGAACCTGTAGTCATGTGACCCAGCACCTCCCAAACCGCCCGCTGGCGATCGCCGCGGAATGTGTCCTCGCGATCGCTTCTCGTGTGCACCCTTCCACACTCTTCGAGAAACCTTGAGCACAATTTGCGATTTCATGGAAAAATACGGTTCACGACCTATGGCAAAACGGATAAATAGTACCAGTGGCAGAAACTGGGTGGACAGTGAGAACGGTCCGATGACCGCTCCGGCGCCGACCGTGCTCGCCGCCAATCCCAACGCGGACCTCTACGGCGCCTCACGCATGTTCTTGGAGAGCGTCGAGGGGATGCTCGCGCTGGGTTGGCGCGTCGTCGTGTCGATCCCCCAGCCCACCGGACCGCTCCTCGACGAGATCGCCGAACGCGGTGGGGAACTGCGCCCGGCGGCGAGCCCGGTCCTGCGCAAGGCCTACCTCCGCGGTCTCGGTCCCCTGCGACTGCTCGGAATCGCGGTGCGATCGCTCCCCGCCCAGCTCCGGATCCTTCGTGAGGTCCGGCCCGACGTCATCTACGTCAACACCATCATCCAGCCGCTGTGGCTGGTGCTGGGACGGTGTCTCGGGATCCCGGTCGTCTGCCACGTGCACGAGGGCGAAGCGTCTACTCCTCGGCTGGTGCGCAAGGTGTTGTCGATCCCGCTGTTGCTCGCAAGACGATTGATCCTGAACAGCAGGTTCAGTCTGAGCGTGCTGGTCGATGTGATGCCGCGCGTCGCCGCGCGCGCTGTCGTCATCGTGAACGGCGTACCCGGTCCGCCGAGCGTGGAGCCACCGCGCGCGACGCTCGAGGGACCGGTACGCCTCCTGTACCTCGGACGTCTCTCCGAACGCAAAGGAACCGGCGACGCCATCGAGGCGGTGAGGTTGCTGGGACAACGTGGTGTCGACGCGCGTCTCGACATCGTCGGCGCGGTCTTTCCCGGAATGGAAGCCGTGGAGGAGGACCTGCGGCTCCAGGTGGCCGACGCGCGACTCGCCGGCCGCGTGCGCTTCTGCGGCTTCGCACCGACGGTCTGGCCGTACCTCGCCGATGCCGACATCCTGCTCGTGCCGTCACGGACGGATGAATCGTTCGGCAACACGGTGGTCGAAGCGATCCTTGCCGCACGCCCGGTGATCGCGACGCGCATCAGCGGGCTCGTCGAAGCAACCACCGGTTTCGACGCCGCGCTGCTGGTGACACCGTCGGCGCCGGGTGAGATCGCCGACGCCGTTGCGCGCGTCGTGACGCAGTGGAGTCAATTCCGCGAGCAGGCGTTGGCAGACGCACCGCGCGCGGCTCATCGTCACGCGCCGGAGGAATACAGGTCGGCGGTCGCGCACGTCCAGCGCGCGACCGTGAACGGGGTCAACCGGTCGGCGCGGCGACCCCGAAGTTGTCGATCGTGATCGCAGGGGCGGCACCGACCCACGAATGCGAGACGTACATGAGGATCCCGACGTCGCCGGCCTTCCGAAGTACGGCGGGACTCGCGTCGGTACTGGTCAACAGCCACGACTGCGGCTCCGGGCTCTGCCGACGCCACACCTTCGCTCGCAGCGTCGTCGTGCCGGTGCCGGCGAGCACGAATCGCGCGCGCAGCACATCGCCGGGAGCGACGTGCAGACCCGCAACCTCCGTCGTCGCAAGGACGGTCTCGGTGCCGCCCACCGTGCGAACCAGGTAGACCACCACGATGCCGCCGGTCATGTACCGCACCTTGAGCCGGTAGTCGTTGCCGTCCGACACTCGCCGGCCGATCAGCGAGACGTACGCACCGCCGCCACTCGCGGTGCCTTGCAGCGCGACATCAGTCGTGAGGTCGATCTCCGCGTGCCGGACGCCCGTGAGATAGGCCGCGCGGTTGTGCGCAACCGCACCCTGGATTCGACCCGCACCGTTGGCGACCGAGAAGCTCGACGACGCGCCCGACACGGTCCACGCACCACCGACATCCGCATTGCGCAGACCGCGCGTGACCGTGCGACCGAACGCGTCCGTCGCCTGCGCGGCGGCCGGCTCGGGTCCAGGCGTCGGGCCGGGCGTCGGTACAGGCGTCGGGCCGGGCTTGGGACCCGGCGTCGGGGCGGGCTTCGGGCCAGGCGCGCTCCCCGCTCCTCTGATCAGCTTGCCCGACCTTTCCTGACCGGTCGCCGCGCGAAAGCTCGTGAGGTTGGAGTACACGGCAGGGTTCCCGCGACCACGGGACCACACGACGAGGTAGGTCGGTCGCGAGGCATTGGGCCGCACGTAGACGTCGCCGTTCGCGGTCACGCCGATCTGCTTCGCGCTCCGCGCTTGGGTGTAATCCTCGACGCACAACATGCAGTTCCCGGACTTCTGGGCGGCAAGGACATTGCTCGCGACATGCACCGGCCCAATCCGCCACGTCATCGTCGGATCCGGGAACCGCTGGCGTTTGTCACGGCCGGAGGTGCTTGCGCTCGTCGGGAGGCGCGAGTCCTGCACGATATTGATGCTTCGATCGTTGGCCCAGAACCCGTTGTGCACGATCGTCACATTGCTGGTGTTGTTGACCTTGATCCCGTAGCCGCCGTTGTCCACGACGGTGTTGTTCGCGACGACTGCTTTGGCGGAGATCTCGAGCGAGATGCCGTGCTTCGCGTTGTGGTTCATGGCGCTGTTCGTGACCGTCGTGTCGTACGACGACTCATCGACCCACAAGCCGGGCCCGTCGTTGTGACTGAACACGCTGTTGCGCACGGTGATGCCGCGCGTCCGGCCGATCTTCACGCCGCCCGACACCGGAGAGGTGTTGAAGTGCTCCGTGTTGTTGTTCACGGACACGACGTGGTCGAGCGTGAGGTGGTCGGCGTACGACGCGTTGATGCCCAACATCCCACTTCGTGAGACGCGCACATTGCGGATGACCACCCCTGAGGTCGTCGTTCCGGATCCGACATGCAGACCCGTCGTCGCCGAGTCGGTGATCGCCACCTTTTCGATCAGCACGCCGTTGTTCTCGACGGTCACTGCGCCCATATCGGGAACCGAAGGCGCGAAGCGACGGACCCCCACGCCCCGTACCACGCTGCCGGCCGAGCGGATCATGAGGGCTCGCACGAGGTCGCTTGCCCGGACCGCCTTGCCCCTCGGGTTCGAACCGAGCCAGAGGTGACCGGCCGCGTAGTCCACGTAGAACGTGCCCGGCACCACCGTCGCCTTCGAGCGCACCTGGCGCTGCGGGGCACCGTTGATCCACACCTGATCGGGATGCGCCGCCATGGGATGGCTCGGATCCACGAATCCCCAGTTGGCACCGGTGTTGTCGGCGGCGCCGCGCGTATAGGTCGGTGACGCGTCGAACTTCACCTTCCAGCCGGTCTTGGTCCACAAGCGGCCCGACGACGCCCAGCCGGTCACCGGTACCGACCCGTCGAGCCATACCGCTTCGCCCGGCCACGCCTGAATTGTCAGGCGCTTCGTCGACGGGATGACGACCGACTCGTGATACGAGCCTCCGCGCAACACGATCGTGGCTCCGGCCGGCGCAACTGCGACGGCGTGTGTGAGCGTGCGCAGTGGCGCCGAACGCGTGCCGGCGGCCGAGTCCCTTCCGGAACGCGACACGACAATGGCCCGCGCCGGCACTGCGTAACGGGCCGCGCCCACCGTTGTACCGGCCTTGCCGTTTACACCTCCGGCAATCGTCGCGGGTATTCCTACCAAGGCCGCCGTACCGAACGTGGCCAACAAGAGAATGACGACTCGATTGATACGACCCCACGGTCGCTTCGTCCTGACGGCGAGACGCGGCATCGAACTCCTTGATCGGGGCGCTGGAATGGTCGCTTCAATCGCACGACGTCGCGGCGGCGCATTCGTGCGCATCGATCACGCGACGCTCGATCCGTGAACGGCGAACGGATCCCTACCCGTGAATCGGGTCGCTCCCACCCAGGACTCGCGCAAGTTAGCGAAGACGACGGGTCGTGTCTCGCTCGGCGCAACGCGAATCGGTCAAACTTCGAGACGCGCGCGACCGCATTGAACATTGCCGAACGAGATTCCCGTGTTGACTGCGGCGTTACTTGCCGGCGTCGACGATGACGATGTTCGGCGCGGCCGAGTGTTGTATGTCGACGCGAACCGATCCGACCTGATCTTTTGGTACGCGAAACGCGTAACGCGCCGACTTGCTCGCGCCGGGAGCAAGCGGACCCTCGAGTGCGGCGGCGACAGAACGGACCGGTGCCGCGGGAATGCGGTTCCCATAGTGCGCATTGACCGCGAGCCCGTTCAGGTCGACTTGCGCGTCCGTATCGTTTCGGATGGTTACCGTGACGAACACGCCCGGTCCGGACGTCTCGCCCGGCGCTTCCGCCGTCAGCGTCGTCAACGCGACGCGCGTGACACTTGCGAAGAGGTTGCGCGCGAGCTCGGCAGGGACACCTACGCCGACGGGGCGAAGTGTCCGGGATGCGACTCCAGTCGTCATCGTGGTGGGCGTGCCGTTGCCAGGTTTGACATTCTTTGACGTTGTCGATGGCGATGTCGATGTTGCGGCGGGCTTGTCAGCGCTCGTGGCGTTTGTGCCTTTGCTGCTGTCGCTACAACCGGCCACGACGATCACGAGCGTGCACAGCACGCATGCGCCGACGATCGGACGCCGGCTCATCGCGAGTCCGCCATGTCGAGCGCGCGCATCTCGCGGAACCATTTCACGAGCGCGAGGGCGAGATACGCGGCGTTGAACGCGAACAAGAACGTGTAGGCACGAATCATCACATGGGGCGAGCCCAGGAGCACGAGCATCCAACAAAGGATGCCGTAGTCGTGAGGAAGCTTCAGGAAGAGGAGCAATGGCGTTGCAGGTCCCGCGCTCGCGGCACGCGCGCCAAGCTGCCGGTGACGGCGCAGCTGTTCGTTCAGGAGCTGGGCAAAGAACAACGCAACCGAGACGATCGTGAATCCGAGAGGTACGAGGAACCACTTCGTGCCGAGATCGGTGAAGCGGAACAGGTGCACGAGCACGGCGAGATGCACCGCGGTGATCTTGACGGAGTCGATCATGTGGTCGAGCCATTCGCCCGCGAGCGACCCGCCGCCCCGGAGACGCGCGAGCTGACCGTCGGCGGCGTCCAATGCGTAGCCCAATGCGAGGAGAGGTGCCGCGCTCGCAGCACCCCATCCGCCCACGAGCGCGATGACGGCGACCCCGGCGAACGAGAATGCCGCGCTGATGACCGTCACGGTGTTCGGAGTGAGTGCGGCATGGTGCGCGGCTGCGGCGGCGAGCCGGCCGAGCTTCCGATTGACGTAGACGGAGTATGCCTGTCCACCCTTGGCGCTCTTCTGCGCGCGGCTGAGGCGTCGTACCGTCTCCCGAAAGGTCGGCGCGGACGTGGGCACGCTCACGTCGGCTTGTTCGGCACTGATGTCCATCGTCTTAGGCGCCATGGTCATGGATCGCGAGGTTGCTGCGTCGTCCGCGGCGCCCCGTCCCACGTAGCTCGCCCGCGGCCAGCCGCCGGCAGAGCTTCTCGTAGTCCGCGGCCACATCGTCCCACCGGTAGGTGGCCGCCCGAGCCCGGCAACGTTCGCCACGGCGCAGCGTGGCTTCGAGATCCTGCTCCGCGTGTTGCACGAGCTCGGAAACCTCATTCGCCGTCGACCAGTAGCGACCGGCGGCGCCGAGCACTTCCCGATTGAAGGACACCGAGAACGCGTCGGTCGCTGCCCCCGCACCGATCGCTCGGAGCAATGAGGGATTGGTGCCGCCGACCGAGTGGCCGTGCTGGTACGTGAGTGCGTTCGCGTAGAGCTCATTGAGGAGTGACTGGTCCCAGACCCCGCCGAGGAACCGCACTCGTGCGTCCGCGACGCTCTTCACCCGTGCTGTGTAATCGTCCGCGTAAGGCGCGGCGCCGACGACGACGAGGGGATACCGCGCCGCGCTCGCGGAGTACCCGCGCACGATGACATCGACGTGGTTCTCGGGCTCGAACCGGGCAACGACGAGGTGGTACTGCCGTGGTTCGAGCCCGATCACGGAAAGGAGCTCGGGCGTCCACGGTTCGATGATCGGTGCGCCGTAGCTGATGAGCTCCGTAGGCGCACCGAATTCGCTCTCGTAGTACTCACTGATTCCGCCGGCGTCCGCGATGAGCGCGTCGGACCAACGTACGGCGAGCGACTCGGCGACGCGGTAATACCGGCGACCGAGTCCGGCCCACTTGGCCCGCTGCCACTCGAGCCCATCGACGTGAGTGGCGACCGGTATGCGTCGGGCCCGCAGGAGCGGGAGGAGCGGCGCGTTCGCGGCGTTGAACAACAACACGACGTCGGTGGGACGAGCAGTGATATGCGCAACTGACAGCGCCGTGTGGCTCAGTGTCTCGAGTGACCGTCGGTGGACCGCCGGCAGGTGCACCAGGCGCATCCCGCGATATGTCGTCGGCGGTTCAGGCGCGTCGGTTTCCGTGACACGGCAGTACACGACGACATCGTGACCCGCCGCGGTGAGCCGGGAACCCACCTCCTCGACGCAGGTCTCGAAGCCGCCGTAGCGCGCCGGGAGACCGCGCGTTCCGACCATCGCTATCCGCATTGCCGGATCCTGTACATGTCGTTGGCGACTGATGCGCGTTTATCGAACGCGCTCGGGCCAGATTCGGCGCGGAGCTGCGGTGTAGATGGCGATGCTCTTCTCAGCCGTGATACGTGGCGTCAAGAGCTCCCGGGGACCGCTCTCGGGGCCGCGCGTCCGATCGGCGCGGACCCATGCTGCGGTTGCTGCCAGGAGAAGACCGAGTACGAGTCCCAGCGCCGCCTCCCGGAGGGGAATGGTCGGCTGCGTCACCGCGTCGGCGCGGGGAGCGGCGACGAAGTCGACGCCGTCTCCGAACAGCGCGCTGCTCACCTTGATCTCACTCGCCTCGACCGCGAGCTGACTCAGCGTCGTCTGGACCGAGTTGCCGGACGTTGCAGTGATGCCGGCCTGCACTCGGAGCGAGCTCTCGTTGATCGATGCAATGGCCGAGTCGGTGAGGAGGCGCACTTCCTCTGCGGTCTTCGATCGGTATGCGGCGACGGTCGCGGCCGCGAGTTTCACCGCTTCGCCGCTCGAGTCCGCCTCGGCAACAATGACGATGGTGTTCGACGAGGTCGACGCCGTCGCCGAGATGTCGCCGCGCAACTTCGTGATGTCATTGCGTCGGAGACTCGCCGCAACCGTGCGCAACACCGCGTCGCTCTTGACATACGCCGCGCGCTGCGCCGTGTAGCGCGCCAGTGACGCGTCGCCCGTGACACCCGGTGCGAGCACGCTCTTGGCGGGCGGGCTCGAAAGCGAGATCGTCGCCTTGGCCTGTGCGCGCGGCTGTGCGAGGAACCCGACGCCGACGCTCAACACGACCATGACCGCCACGATTGCTGCGGACATTTCGCGGTACTTCCAGAGGGAGGCGAGAACTCCCGGATGTGCCTCGTCGTTCATCGCTGCTGATCCGTGCATGTGACTGCCCTCCATGGCGAAATCTCCGGGCGGTGGGCTAACAGGCCCCCCGGCCCAAGAACACGACTGGCACCGTCTTTGCGACGATCGCAAGGTCCGTCAGAAGGGTCCAGTTGTCGACGTAGTATAGATCATTCCGGACATAATCCTCAAATGACAACGCACTACGCCCGCTCACCTGCCACATCCCGGTGATCCCGGGCTTGACCCGAAGCCGGGCGCCCATCTCGTCGGTCCAGAGCTCGGCCTCCGCCGGCAGCGCCGGACGGGGACCCACGATGCTCATGTCCCCGACCACGACGTTCCAAAGCTGGGGAAGTTCGTCGATCGAAAGGCGTCGAAGGGTGCGTCCCACTCGGGTCACACGAGGGTCGTTTCGCATCTTGAACAACGGGCCGTCGGCGTCGCTCTGATCACGGAGTTCGTCGAGCATCCGTTCGGCGCCTACCACCATTGTTCGCAGCTTCCGTACGCCGAAGATGACCCCGTTCCGACCGAGCCGAGGCTGCGTGAAGAAGAGGGGGCCTTTCGAGTCGAGCTTGATGAGGACGATCGACACAATGAGGATTGGCAGCGTCACGATCAGCAGGAAGACGGCCAAAAGGAGGTCGAAGCCCCGCTTCGCAACCGCCCGCCACCCGAACCTCCGAATCGGCTCGACGTACACGACCGGGCGTGTACCGAGCGGGTGAGGAAGCAGCCGATCAGCCGAAATATCGACAAGACCAGACGTCAGCTCGACGTGACAGCCGATCTCGATGAGGTCGCGCGCCAAGCGATTCGCGGTGCCCGTATCGATCGCGCTGGTGGCGATGATGACCCCAGTGGCATCGAGGTCGTCCACGATCTGGACGGCATCGTGCCAGTGACCCAGGACAGGAACTTCGGGGACCTCGTGGATTGTGTTGCTGCAGTCGAGCAAGCCGAGAACCCGGAAGCCAAGGCTCGGGTCGTCCCGCAACATCTGCGCGATGCCAAGCGCCTCGGCGTTCGTGCCGACCACGATCACCGGTCGCTGGAGCCTGCCGCGCTCACGCGCCCGTCGAAAGAATCCACGGGTCGCACCACGTTCGGCGAGGACCGCCAACGCGCCGAGAACCATGAGGAGCAGCAGCCATACCCGCGAAACCGCTTGCGCGAGGACAAGGCTGGTGACACCGGTGAGGACGACCCCGGCCGCCATCGCGTGCACGACTCTCGTGACTTCTGAGCTCGCGCTCGAGATCGCAGCCGTGGTGTAGAGCCGGTATCGCCCGAAGACGATCGGCCAAATGAGAAGCGAAGCGAGGCCGGTCTTCACCATCGGGCCCAGCGGCTCGGGGCTCGTCACGAGCCTGTCCCGGGCCCATGCCGCGAGGCACATCGAAACTGCGATCGCGCCGACATCGGCGAAGACGACGGCATATTTCGCGGTCCGGGAACCGTGCACGCGGATACGGCTCCGAGGAACCGTTCCGGTCTTGATGCTGTCGCGGACGTCGATCGGCTCCGACGCATCGATGTCACCGTCGACGACGTAACCAACCCGCCCTTCGTGAAAAATCATTGCCCCCGCCCGCCCCACGTGCGAAGCAATCAGCGCTGCGTCTTTCGCCCTCACCGCGAGCGCTTTAGCTCCGAGTTGATGAACGGTAGACGGTGCGCGCCGAGAATGGCAAGGGTCCGACGCTGCGTAAAGAACTGATTGTCGCGACTTCTTGGTGAGTCATTGCAGCGTCGGGGACGCGTCTTTGGCGGCAGAACTTGGGGCGGGTGCGGCGCTCAGCCGTGATCGGAAACGCAATTGGCAGAACTTGTTATGGCGCGAGGGACCATTGAGCCTCTATCCTCCACCGGATACCGGGTGGGATGCCGCGACGCCTTTAGTGCTCGCGGTCAGGGCGTGGGGCGTGGGCGTGAAAAATTCAAGGCAGAGCCGCGTGTGCGGCGGCGTGAGGTCCTCTTTGCGACGGGCCGGCGCCGGCGTGTTCGGGCGTGTACTCAGCGCGCGAATCATGACGTCGTGGCGGCATCCGCTCCGCCGATCTGCAACGGGTCTTCTCGCAGCGGTGTTGGTGGCCGCGAACCTCGCGCTCGTCGTCGCGGGTGTGGCCAGCACGCCTGCCGGAGCGGACACGGCGCCGGCGGATCCGTCGTTGGAAACGGTGTCGGCGGCTGCGTTGCCCACGGTGCAGATCAACGGCGTCGTGTGGGCACAGGTGATCGTCGGGAACCGCGTGTATGCGACGGGCCAGTTCTCGCAGGCGCGTCCTGCGGGGGCGGCACTCGGGACGAACGAGACACCGCGTTCGAACATCTTGGCCTACGACATCACCACCGGTGCGCTGATCACGACGTGGGCACCGACGTTGAACGCGCAGGGTATGCGCCTTGCCGCGTCGGCTGATGGTTCGACGATCTACGTGGGCGGAGACTTCGATCAGGTGAACGGGCAGTGGCGCAGCCGTATCGCGGCGATCGACGCGCAGACCGGCGCGGTGCTTCCCTTCAATCCCGGTGCGAATGCGACGGTCGAAGCACTCGCACTGAACGGCAACACGCTCTATTTCGGCGGTGACTTCACCTCGGTCGGCACGAACGAGACCGGCTTTGTGCCGCGTTCACGTCTCGCCGCGGTGGACGCGACGACGGGTGCGGTATTGCCGTGGGCGCCGGCCGCGGACCTTCTGGTGCGGACGATGGTGGTCCACCCCGCAAGCGGCCGGGTCATCATCGGCGGCTCGTTCAACACACTGAACGGCTCGGCCCAAAGGGGTATGGGGTCGGTGGATGGCGTGACCGGCGACGTACAGCCGTGGGCGGCAAACACCGTGATCCAGAACTCCGGCGACGGTACCGCCATCGGCGCGCTGACGACAGATGGCGACAAGATCTACGGGACCGGTTGGGCGTTCTTCGCGTCGGGCGCCAATGCCAACTTCGAAGGAGTATTCGCGGCCGATCCGCTCACGGGCGTGATCGATTGGGTCGACGGTGGCCACGGCGACAACTACAGCATCGCGGTGACCGGCGATGTGCTCTACACGGTCGGGCACCCTCACGACTGGGGGATGCTGGACTGGAACCCGCAATATCCGGATCCGTGGCAGTTCCAGCGGACCGCGGCGATCAACAAGCACCGCTCACCCACGCTGACGAACGCTGTCGGCACAAGTGCCAACTGGCAGGCGTTCGCGGGCCGCCCCGCGGCGCAGCCGTTGCACTGGTTGCCGACGCTCACCGGCGGCACCTACACCGGTCAGGGCCAAGCCGCGTGGAGCGTCGCCGCCAACGGTGACTACACCGTGGAGGGCGGCGAGTTCCCCCGCGTGAACGGCACCCCACAACAGGGTCTCGTCCGCTTCGCCAAGCGCGCGATCTCCCCGCTCGTCGACCCGATCCAGAACTACACCGAGTTGGCGCCCACCTTGACGCCCTTGGCGCCGGGCACCGTCCGCGTCGGCTGGAAAGCGGCATGGGATCGTGACAATTCTCGCTTGAAGGTCGAGGTGCTGCGCGGCGACACGACCGCCACGTCGACCGTGCTCAAGACGTTCCAGACCGACACCACGTGGTGGAACCGGCCTCCGCTCGGTTTCGTCGACACGACCGCGCCCGCCGGCACGACCCAGACCTATCGCATCCGCGTCACCGATCCGTTCGGCAACGGCTTCGCCGGGCCGCCGGCCTCGGTGACCATCCCTGCGGGCACGCCCACAGCGTCGACCTACGGGAGCACCGTGCTCGGCGACACACCCGACTACCAGTGGCGGCTCGGTGAAGCCAGCGGGACGATCGGCTACGACCGGTCGGGCTCGAACGACCTCGCGCTGAACAGCTCGAACAACCGCAACATCGCAGGCGCGCTACTCAATGACAGCGATCCCGCCACGAACTTCCCGGGTACTCCCTCCACCTCGACCGTGCAGGGCGTGTCGCCGTATTGGCAGTCGGGTCCGCAGACGTTCTCGCTCGAGACCTGGATACGCACGAACACGAACCAGGGCGGCAAGATCCTCGGCTTCGGCGACAGCAACACGGGCCGCAGCAACATCGACGGTACGGACCGGCTCCTCTACATGAACAACGCGGGACAGATCTACTTCGGGGTCCGGCCCGACATGGGCACCCGCGTCACGATCAACAGCTCCGGCAGCTACCGCGACAACCAATGGCATCACATCGTCGGGACACTCGGCAGCGACGGCATGAAGCTCTACATCGACGGCAACCAGGTTGCCGCGAACGCCGGCGTCACCAAGGCGCAGGTGTACCGCGGCTACTGGCGCGTCGGTGGCGACCGGCTCACCAACTGGCCGTCCAGCCCGTCACGCGAGGCCATCGCCGCGAACATCGACGAAGTCGCGGTGTACTCCAAGGCGCTGACCGTCGGTCACATCCGCGCCCACTACCTGGCCAGCGGACGCTCGACCGTGTTCCCGAACATCTTGCCGACCGCATCGTTCAGCTCGTCGGCGCACTACCTCACCGGATCCTTCGACGGCTCGGGTTCCGCGGACGACGACGGCACCATCGCGTCCTACGCATGGAACTTCGGCGACGGCACCTCCGGCACCGGTCCCACACCCCAACACCTCTACGCGACCGCCGGTACCTACACCGTCACGCTCACCGTCACTGACAACCGCGGCGGCACCGCGAGCGTCACCGGCACCATCACCGTCGTTGCTCCGCCGGCGAACATCACCCCCCACGCGTCGTTCACCACCGCCGTCACGTATCACACGGCCGCGTTCACCTCGACCTCGAGCGACGAAGACGGCACCATCGCGTCGTACGCGTGGGACTTCGGCGACAGCACCACCGCGACCAGCGCGGCGCCGACCCACGCGTACGCGACCGCCGGTACCTACACCGTGACGCTCACCGTCACCGACAACCGTGGTGGCACCGCCACCACCACCGGCACAGTCACCATCACCGACGCGTACGCATCCGACAAATTCGAACGCGCCGTGTCCAACGGCTTCGGTACCGCGGACAACGGCGGACCCTGGACGCTGTCGGGTACCGCCTCGGGATTCTCGACCGGCAACGGCGTCGGCCGCATCACCGGCGCGGTCGCGGCCAACCGCGCCGTCTACCTGAACTCGATCCACCAGAACGACATGGACATCAAGGCCCAGGTCTCGATGGACACCGCGGCGACCGGCGGCGGCGGATACGTGTCGGTGATCGGCCGGCGCGTGTCCAACAACAACGACTACCGCCTCAAGCTCCGCTACCAGCCCGACGGCACCGTCATCGCCTACCTGGCCCGCACCGTCGCCGGCACCGAAACCATCCTCGCCAACGTCACGGTGCCCGGTCTGCGCGTCAATCCCGGCGACCTGCTCCGTACGAGATTCCTGGTGACCGGCACCGACACGACCACGGTCAGCGCCAAGGTCTGGCGCAAGGGCACCATGGAGCCGCTGGCGTGGCTCCTCACCAACACCAGCGCGACGCCCGCCGCGCTCCAGGCGCCCGGCGACATCGGCGTGCTCGTCTACCTCTCGGGTACGTGGACCGGCGCCGCGCCGATCGTCTCGCTGGACAATCTCAACGTCGGCGCCGACTCCGGCCCGCCCGTCAACACTCCCCCGACCGCGTCGTTCACCACGAACGCCCAATACCTGAAGGCCTGGTTCGACGGCAGCGCATCCAGCGACGCCGACGAGGATGGCAAGGTCGTCTCGTACACCTGGAACTTCGGTGACGGCACCAGCGGCACCGGTGCGACGCCGCAACACACCTACGCGGCCGCCGGCACCTACACCGTCACGCTCACGGCCACCGACAACGGAGGCGTGACCGGCACGACCAGTGCCGCGATCACAGTCGAAAGCGCACCGCCGCCGACGGCCTTCTTCGTCATCACCGACGTGAACCTGCTCAGCGCGGCGTTCGACGGCGGCGGATCGAGTGACGTCGACGGCACCATCACGAACTACGCGTGGAACTTCGGTGACGGCACAGTGGGCACCGGGCCCAACGTCCAACACACGTATGCGGCGTCCGGTACGTACACCGTCATGCTGACGGCCACAGACAACGCCGGGAACACCGGCACCGCGACCGAGATGCTCGTCGTCAACGGACCCCCGCCGACCGCCGCGTTCACCTCAACCATGTCGTACGGCCATGCGTCGTTCAACGGCACCGGATCGAGTGACGCCGACGGCACCATCACGAGCTATTCGTGGGACTTCGGCGACGGCACCACCGGTATGGGCGTGACACCGAGTCACAGCTACGCTACGGGTGGCACGTTCACCGTGACGCTCACCGTCATCGACAACGACAGCCAGATCGCGACGATCAGTCACGACGTGGTCGCCACCATTGCGCCACCCCCGACGGCATCATTCACTGCCGGCTCCACATATCTCCACGCGTCGTTCGACGCGAGCGGATCCACTGATGCCGACGGCACCATCACGAGCTACGCGTGGGACTTCGGCGACAGCACGACCGGCACCGGCGTGACACCGCAACACACGTACACCGCCGCCGCTTCCTACACCGTCACGCTCACGATCACGGACGACGACGGACATACCGCCGTCGCGACGGGCCAGGTGACCGTCACCGAGGCACCGCTGCCGACCGCCGCGTTCACGTCGAGCTCGACGTACCTCCAGACGTCGTTCGACGGAACCGGTTCAAGTGACGTCGACGGCACCATCACGAGCTACGCGTGGAACTTCGGCGACAGCACCACGGGCACCGGCTCGACACCGCAACACACCTACGCCGCCGGCACCTACACCGTCACGCTCACCGTGACCGACAACGACGGCCACACCGCGACCGTCACCCACGACGTGACGGCCACCGACCCGCCGCCGCCGACCGCCGCGTTCACATCGAGCGCAACATACCTCCATGCGTCGTTCAATGGCAGCGCATCCAGCGACGTCGACGGCACCATCACGAGCTACGCGTGGAACTTCGGCGACGGCACCACCGGCACCGGCCCGACACCGCAACACACCTACGCCGCGGGCACCTACACCGTCACGCTCACCGTGACCGACAACGACGGCCACACCGGCACCGTCAGCCACGACATCACCGTCACTGACCCGCCGCCGCCGACCGCGGCGTTCACATCGAGCGCAACGTACCTCCATGCGTCGTTCGACGGCAGTGGATCCAGCGACGTCGACGGCACCATCACGAGCTACGCGTGGAACTTCGGCGACAGTGCAACCGGCACCGGCCCCACACCACAACACAACTACACCGCCGGCGGCACCTACACGGTCACCTTGACGGTTACCGACAACGACGGTCACACCGGTGTCGTCACGCACGGCGTCACCATCACGGACGCGCCGCCGCCGTCTGCCTCCTTCACGTCGAGCGTCTCGAATCTCACGGCGTCGTTCAACGGCAGCGCATCCAGCGACGTCGACGGCACCATCACGAGCTACGCGTGGAACTTCGGCGACAGTGCAACCGGCACCGGCCCGACACCGCAACACACCTACACCGCCGGCGGCACCTACACGGTCGGCTTGACGGTCACCGACAACGACGGGCACACCGGCAGCACCAGCGGCCAGGTGACCGTCTTCGACCCGGCCGTCCAATACGCATCGGACACCTTCACCCGCACGGTCGCCAACGGTCTCGGCACCGCTGACTTCGGCGGCGCCTGGACGCTTTCCGGCACCGCATCCGGCTTCGCGGTCGCCAACGGCGTCAGCCGCATCACGGGTGCAGTCGCGGCGAACCGGGCCGGGTATCTCGCAGGGGTCCGCCAGCGCGACGTCGACATGACCACTGACGTCGGGCTCGACCGCGCGTCGACCGGCGGCGGGTTGTATGTCTCGCTGATCGGCCGGCGCGTCTCCAACGGCAACGACTACCGCCTCAAGCTGCGCTACCAGCCGGACGGTTCAGTCATCGCGTATCTGGCCCGGACCGTCGCCGGCACCGAAACTATCCTTGCGACGGCCACCGTCGCGGGCGTGACGGTCAATCCCGGCGACATGTTGCGAGCCAGACTCGTGGTCAGTGGCACCACCACGACAACGGTGCGAGCAAAGGTGTGGCGCCAGAACGCGCCAGAGCCCCAGAACTGGCTGTTGACGAACACCGGCGCAACCCCGGCCGCGCTCCAGGCAGCCGGCGACCTCGGGATCCTCGTGTACGTGTCGGGTTCATGGATCGGGACCGTCCCCGCGGTCATCATCGACAACGTCGCTGCGATCGCTCCGACCGGCTGACGGTGACCTGATGATGACTTCGTTGGAGCGTCAACCTGATCCGCGCGCACGCGGCGGCGGCCGGACATGCTGACCGCGCGCGGCGTCGCGCGCCGCGGACAGAGTGCGACGGGCGCGGTGGGAGCGCAGCTGGCGCAAGCGCTTGGCAGCTTGGTGCTCTCGATCGCGGCAGCCCGGTCACTCGGGGCCGACGGACTCGGGGTGTACGGCCTGATCTCAGGAGGGCTCGTCCTCGCGACCGCGATCGCGACCGGCCTCGTCGGCGATTCGCTCACGGTGCTCGACAGGCGTATGCAACATCTCCGTGCGGGTCTACAGATTGTCGGTTGCTCGTGCGCACTGCTCGCAGGCATTGTCGGCGCCGCAGTGTGCTGGGCCGCAGGGCTGCTGACCTGGCAAGCATCCGTGATCTTCGGGCTGGGCTCGGCCGCGTTCATTCTCGAAGAGTTCCTACGCCGTCTCTTGATGGCGTCGCTGCGGTTTTGGTCCGTCATGCTCGTCGATCTCACATGCCTCGGGGCGACGGTCTGCTGGTTGGGATTCGCCGCGGTCTTCGGGGCGCTGGACATGTTCCAGATCCTGCTGGCGCTGCTCGTCTCGCAAATCGTGGCCATGGTCGTGGCGGTGCGTCTCCTGCCTCATTCCGAGCTCGAGGTCGCACCGTGGCGTCTCGGCGACGTGACCTCGGTGTTGCAGTTCGGTGGATGGCGTGCGGCGCAACAGGCAGTGCGGCCCGCGATGCTCACCGCGATGAGGATCCTGGTCGTCATCGCCGTTGGGACCGTGGCATTCGGCGAGCTCGAGGCCGCGCGCGTCTATACGGCTCCGACGCTCCTGATCGTCAATGGCATCGGTGGATACCTCTTCGCCACATATGCGGCCAAGAGGCGAGAGCCCGCCGCTGCGCTCGTTCGCCACGCAGACATCGGTGCGCTCGCCCTGTTCGTGTCAGTGCTGCTCGCGGGCGGGATCGCGGCCATGTTGCTCCCGTGGGCCGGCGGCGTCGTGACGGGCGCGAAGTTCTCGATCGACAGCGTTGCCGTCTTCGGTTGGGTCCTCTACGCCGCGGCGGCCGGGCTGCTCATGCCGTACGGCACATTGGCGGCAGTGACGGGGATGCACGTCAGGGTGTTCGCGCTTCGTCTGTTCGAGACCGCGTTTTCGCTCACCGCAGTGGCGGTGGTCGTGTTTCCCATGCACGCCTCACCGAGTTGGGTTCCCGCGGCGATGGCCGTCGGAACCATCGTGTTGGGCATCGTCATCCGCCAGCGCGTGCTGATCCCGCAGGCACGCATTGCACCTCAGCCCTACGAAGATGTGCCCACATCAGCGGGAGCGTTCACGCGATGAATGATCTGTTGCAACATCCGGGAGCCTTCGTTTCTCCGGAGACGTCGCGGCGTCTCCGGACCGACGCGCGGGGTCGATGGTGGTTCGGGATCTGCACCCTGATCCTCATCGTCGCGAGCGACTACAAGCTTCGTGTGCGAGATCCCAATAACGCGTTCGGCGGCAAGATCGACGGGCTCGTCCTCGTGGAGCTCGCGCTCTACGGCATGGTCGGGCTCTACCTCGTGTTTGCACATGGGCGTCCGCCGCGCCTGCGTCGCACCCCGCCCCACCTCTACCTCGCCTCCTTCTTCGTGGGGTTGATGGTGCTGTCCGTCGCTTACTCGGCGTACCCGCAGTACGCGGTGGTGCGAGCCGGACAGATGTGTGTGCTCCTCGGCCTCACACTCGTCGCCGCACGCAAGGCGACGAGGGCCGACCTGCACTGGTTCGCGCACAGCTACATCGCACTGATCGCCGCGTCCGTCGTCTACGGCGCGTTCATTCACTCGACACCCGTGACGAAGCTGCAAGCCGGACGCTTCACCTGGCTGGCGATCCACCCCACGGTGTCGGGCGTGCTCACCGGGCTCGCCGCGCTGCTGACCGTCGGGTACCTGGCGGCCGCACCTCGATACCGCCCCGGCCCCGTCTGGTCACGGGCGGCATACGTCCTGGCGCTCGCGATCGTCGGCGGAGGAATGCTCGCATCACAAACGCGCGGCGCGGTCGCCGGATGCCTCGTGGGCATCTTGGTCCTGCTCCTGGCGCTGCGAGGCGGCCGGGCCATCCTCGAGCTGCAGATCGTCCTGATCGTCGTCGCGATCGCCATTGCCCTCCTCGCCGGGGGGCACGTCGTCGACTACTTCGAGCGGGGCGAGACCAAGGCGCAGATCTCCTCGCTCAACTCGCGCACTGAGGTGTGGCAGACCGCGAAGACCGCGATCGAGCAGAAGCCGATGTTCGGGTACGGCGTCACATCGTCTCGCGGACTCTTCTACGACACGCTGAATCTCGGCGGCGGTCACAACGCGGCCGTCAATGTGTTCGTGGAGCTCGGTCTGGTTGGGCTTGCGACCTGGCTGGCGCTCTTGTTGGCGTTGGTAGTCGGCGTCCGGCGCCTTCCGATCAGAGCCTTTCCCGGGCTCCGTATCGACCGAGCGCTCATGCTCGGTGTCCTCACGTTTCTCGTCGTCGACGGCATCTTCTATGAAGGGCTCGGAGCGACCACCAATGTCGCGAGCACATGGTTCTTCGTCTGCATCGCGTGGCTCAGCGTCGCGCGGCGAAACACGATCAATGAGGCGCCACTCGAGCGAAGTGGCCCGAGCGGGAACGGATTGGCGGAATGATGGAATTGCACCAAGGAGTGGGCATGAAACGTTCGGGTGGAATCGTGTACACGGCAGGCGCGTTCGACCTGCTGCACGTGGGTCATATTCGGATCATTCAAGCGGCCGCCGCGCTCGGCGACACCCTCGTCGTCGGAGTCTCGACCGACGAGTTGATCCACGAGTACAAGGGTCACGCTCCGGCAGTGCCCTACGACGAGCGCCGCGAGCTCGTCGCCGCGCTGCGCGGCGTCGATGCCGTCATCCCGCAGCACACGCAGGACAAGATCGCGATCTGGGAACGCATCGGCTTCCACCGGTGGGTGGTCGGAGACGACTGGTTCGACGCCGACAATTACCAGGAGTTTCGACGCCAGCTTCAGGCCTTGGGGGTCGAGTGCGTCTTCCTCCCCTATACGGAAGGCGTGTCCAGCACCTTGCGCCGGCGCGCGCTCGGAGCCTGAGGATTCGTGGTCTGACCCGCCGGTTGCCCGAACGCGATGATGCCTCCCTGTAGGGGTAGGGAGGCACCATCATTCGCAGCGAGGAGCGGAGTCGTGCGACTGCCAGCTTGACCCGCGCCTAGGCGGACTACCCGGCCGGCAACGGCCCAACCCACTTGTCACGCCTTGTCGGACCACGAATCCGGAACTTCGCCGGTCTGTGGACAACCGCAATAGTTGCAATGAGAAGAGGTCCACACCTGCATCGCAGGGAGTTAGTGCTCTTCCGCTCGTGAAAACGCGAACCTCTCCTGGCTGAGCTCGAGGTCACGCGCACGAAGCAGCGCGTCGAGGCGCTTCGGTGTCGCTCCGGGCACCGCATCGCCGTCGCTCGCGCGAAGAAGGGCCTCCAGCCGCTGTCTCTGGACCTCGCGCGCCCGAAAAAGTGCTTCGCCACGCACTTGCACGTCGCGCGCGTCCAAGCGCACGGGTGCCTCGACGACGCCTGTCATGCGCACGCGTCGTACCTCGACAGTCCTTCGAAGCGGCTCGCCGTTCTCCTCGGTCACGTCCCGAAAGACGGCGACACCGGATGGCCCGAGCTCGTACGAGGCCGCGACTACCTCAACCGGCTCGGCGTCGTCCGCCCGGCGGTAGCGATAGGTCGGCATGCACCGCAAATCTATGCACCACCGCGTTCCGAGGTCGAGCTTGTTCTCCCCGACGACGCGGCGCGAACACAAGTCTTGGGAATGCTGACCATCGCCCGTTGATCAGAAGAGACGTAAGGCTATTCGTGGAGCCACCGGTTCGGTCGTTTGAAGACGTCTTTCGCCAATCGCGCACCGAACTGTTGTGGCCCTGACATTCGCGCGGCTCGATCCACGTTCGACCGAGCCCCCGAATGCCGTCCGCGTCGAGGAGCACCCGCGCGCAAATGGCATGCGACAGGTAATCGTGTTCTCCTTGCTTGCCGACGACTCCGTGGCAGAGATGCGGTCACTTTTCGGTGAGCAACTCATCGCGGTGGGCGCAGTGCTGGTGTTCTCGTTCGCGGTCTCGTACGCCATCGGGGCGGCGCTCAAGGCGATCTTGCCGGGCGGCATCCGCGCGACCGAAGACCACGAGGACCTTGGTCTCGACATCACCCAGCACGCGGAGAACGGCTATGCCCTGGAGCGCGTCTGAGCGCGGAGGTGTATGAGAGCGGCGACCGACACATACACATGCCGGAGTGCGGCTGGTCGGTCGTCGCTCTCAGGCGTTGCCTCGTGTTCCGATTCGGTCGCCGCCACTTCCTACCGAAGCACTCGTTGACGATCGGCATCGACCTCGTGGACGGCGATCGCACTGTGGTTACGAACGGAGCAGGGTGAGCGGCGACATCGCGGCTGTCTGGCCGTCGAGGTCGGTGAGTTGACCTTGTGCCGCGGTGTGCCGAGTGGCGGTGTCGTAGGTGACGAGCTGGAACGTCTCACCGAGGAACCAATCGGTCGCTCCGGTATTCCACGACGCGTCAGGGAGCTCGAGACCCGCGTGTGTGACATCCTTCAGCGTCCGCGCGGTGTCCATGACCGCGCGGCGGTCGAGCTTCGGTGAGCGTTCCAGGATTTGCGTCATCACGGCCGCGGTCGTCCAGCCGTATGCGACGAGCGAGTCGCTGGCCTCCGCACGCGACTCGTACTTTGCAACTTGCTCCTTGTACAGCCGCATCTCGGGCTTGTTGTCGTTGGTTGGGTCGGCGGGGTCCAGCAGCGGCGTGACGGTGAGCACGCCATTGGCGTTCTGTCCTGCGACATCAAGGAGGCTCTTGGACGCACACGTCGCTGACATGTAGACGATCGGCTTCCAGCCGGCATCGCCCATTGCGGTCAGCGCGCTGGGACACGCGAGCAGCGTGGCACCGAGCAGGAACGCGTCGGCGTGCGTGGCAGCGAGGCTCTGGACTTGGGATTTCACCTCGAGGGTTTCGGGGTCGTAGCCCTGCTGCTGGACGATCGACAAGGTTGTGCCCTTGACGAGCTCTTGCAGCGTGTCGGCGTACGACTGACCGAAGTCGTCGTTGGCCTTCAGGACTGCGATCTTGGCGTCGGGCTTGTGCTGCTTGAGATAGTCGACAAATGCGCGCACCTCCAGCGGGTACGGCACGAACTCAGAACCCAACATCCACGGGAATCTCGTGTTGCCCCACTGCACGGCGCCCGAACCCGCGAGCAGGTCAGGTACACATTTGCTCCTCGCCGTGTCACGCACGGCAAGGTTGTTCCGGGTACCCACCACGTTGAAGAGCGCGAAGACCTTGGCGTCGGTGATCAAAGAATCAACGTTCGCGACCGTGCGCGCCGGGTCGTACCCGTCATCCTTGGCGACGAGCCTGACCTTGTACCGCTTGCCGCTCCCCTTGGGCACCTCGACGCCGCCCTGCGAGTTGACATACTCGAAGTAGGCGCGTTCCCCCTGCAGGATCGCCGTGTACGCCGCGTTCACCCCCGACTGGGCCAGGCTCGTACCCAGTGTGATCGTGTCGCCCTTCACACCCACCGTGTCCTGGCCCGCCGGGCAGTGCGATCCGGCCGTACCGCTCGCATGAGACGTCGGCGTTTGTGGTCGCGCAGGGCGTTCCGGACGGATCTCAACGCGCACATTGTCACGACGACTCGCAACGACCACGGTGGCCACGATGAGTGCGACGATCACCGCGACCGCGCACACAGCAGCAGCCAATCGCGCGGTCCGTTGCCGGCGCGTCGGCCGGTCACCCTGCGCGGCGGTGTTCGTGGCGCGTACCGCGCGCCGGTACACGACGTCGGCGCCGGCGCGATGGCCCGACTCCGCAACGCGCTCCAGCACCTCCCGCCAGTCAGGCATCGTCGGCCTCCATCGCTGCGCGCATTGCGCGTCGACCGCGGGCGGCGCGGGTACGCGCGGCCGCTTCTGTGCAGCCGACCAGACGCCCGATCTCGGCGTATGTCCACCGCTCGACCTCGGCCAGGTACACCGCGGCACGCACGTCGGGCGACATCACGTGCAGCATCGCCAGATCAGAGGGATAGACCGCCGGTGCCGGCTCGGCCGTGCGCGTCAAACGGGCCAACGCGCGCCAACGCCGGCCCGACGACCGGCGCGCATTCGACGTGATGTTCACCATTGCGCGGCACAGGTACGACAACGGGTTCTGCAACTCATGCAACGGACCGATACGCAGCGCATGCTCGAGTGCCTCTTGCACGAGATCGTCCGGTTCGATCGCCGGCCACCCGATCGCCGCCGCGAACCGACACAATGGGCGATAGAGCTCCCGCACCAGGGCGGCATCGAGCTCCGGAGCCTTGCCCACGATCGACCGCTGCGTCCCCATAAGTGGCTGCACCGATGAGATCACACCGCAGAAGCGCCGTTCGTTACCGCCCAACCAGAAAACTTGCGGCGATCCCGCGGTCCGGATTTCGGCACTCGTCACGCGATCGCGCGACGAGTCGCGCCAATTGTCGGATGCGCGTATCGCGTCATCGCGGATGGTCGCGGGATCGTCGGAAAATCGTCGCGCGAATGGCGCTGACTCACCGGGATTTCACAGGCACGATCCGTAGCGGGGAGAGGGGTTGGGAATGCGGATCATCTGCGTGGGGGGTGGTCCCGCGGGCTTGTACGTGTCGATATTGATGAAGCGCGCGGACCCGAGTCACGACATCGTGGTGTACGAGCGACGGTCACCCGGTTACGCGGGCGGCTGGGGCGTCACCGTTTGGGACGACTTGCTCGACGACCTACAGGCGACCGACCCGGTCACCGCGACGCGCATCGCGGATGCGGCGTTTCAGTGGCGCGGCCTTGTGCTCGATCTGCAAGGTGAGCGCGTCGAGCACGAAGGCGGTTGCTACGCCATCTCACGCGCGACGGTGCTCGACATCCTGACCGAACGCGCCACCGCACTCGGTGTCGACATCCGGTTCGATACGGACGTCACCGACACGATGGAGTTCGCCGACGCCGACGTCGTCGTCGCGTGTGACGGCGTGCGAAGCGTGCTCCGCGACCGTGACCGCGAAAGCTTCGGAACGAATATCGTCGCTGGAAAGAACAAGTTTGTGTGGCTCGGCACGACGAAGGTGTTCGACAAGTTCACGTTCGGCTTCGTGCACAGCGACGCAGGATGGATCTGGTTCTACGCGTACGCGTTCGACGAGCTCGCGAGCACATGCATCGTCGAGTGCTCCGAGGAGACCTGGCGGGGGCTCGGACTCCAGGATGCCTCGGCATGCGAGAGCCTCCGCATCCTCGAGCAGCTCTTTGCCGACCAGCTGAAGGGCGAGTCCCTGATGAGCAGCCCCGGACGCGAGGATGCGACGCTGTCGTGGCTGAACTTCCCCACCGTCACCAACGAACGGTGGTACGCCGGCAAGGTCGTCCTGATGGGCGACGCAGCGCACACGACACACTTCTCGATCGGGTCGGGCATGCGACTTGCATTGCAGGACGCGATCGCACTGGCGCGCGAGCTGCAGCAGAGGCCGACGGTCGCTGCGGCGCTGGCCGCGTACGACGCAGACCGCCGAGCCGCGCTCGTGGGTCCGCACACCGAGGCGCGTTTCAGCCAGCAGTGGTTCGAGCAGCTCTCGCGCTACATGGACATGCCGGCGCCGGCACTGTTCGCGCTGCTCAGCTCGCGGCGCGACCCGCTGTTGCCGAAGCTCCCGCCGAAGCTCTACTACCGGCTCTACAAGGCCGTGGACTCAGTCGGGTTCTTGCGCACGCTGCGCCATCGCGTCGGCCCCGCGGTCCGCACGCTGTACGGGAAACGTGCGCGTCGGAAGGCCATCACGCAGACACGCGGACGCGATCAACCGCGCGGGGGCGGTGGCGCCACCGGGTTCCTCCGGTTCCGGTCCTGACCCCGAACGACTTGGACGCCGTACCCGGGGACCATCGGCGACAACGTCTGCACGGCCACGGTCACGTCGGGGGTGGTGTACCGCACCGACAGTGCCGTCCGGCGTCTGCCTGAGGTGTTCGCCGCCGACGAATGCAGAAGCCAGGTGTCGAACAGGAAGAACTCGCCCGGTTCCAAGGGGAGGGCCACCGCGGCGGACGCGTCGACGTGGTCGGGATCGGCACGGTGCCCGAAGCGACCGGCCGTCGAGATACGCGCGTGGGGTACCCGCTCGAGGTGGGATCCGGGGATGACGTCGACGCAGGCGTTGCCGCGTTCGGCGCGGTCGATCGCGATCCATGCCGAGACCGACACGAGGGGCTCGAGGTTCCAGTAGACCCCGTCCTGGTGCCACGGGATCGGCGGTTCGTCGTCGCGCTTGTGGAACACGCGGGAGTGCCAAACGAGGAGGTCCGAGCCAAGTATCGACGCCACCCGCTCCACGATCTCCGGATGCGCACAGAGGTCGTAGACCGCGCGGTTGTCGAGGTGGCGGTGCACATCGGGGTGATCGGCCACAACCGGCTCGGCCAGGCACGCGTCGATGCGCTCCCGGATGCCGTGCATGTCGCGCACCGACGCGACCCGGGCACCTCGGTGGAACCCGTCCCGCCGGAATGCCGCCAACTCGTCCTCACGAAGCACCTGGCAATGATCACACGGCTCCCCGCCGCGTCACACCTCGGCGACCGCGCGAGCGAGTCGCTCGGCGAGCGTCGGCGCGACGGAGTACTTGCCGGTGTCGACCGAGAAGTACGAGCCGAGCCGGGTGATGCCGAGACGGTTCCGCCGGTGGACCCCGGCGACAGGATCGTCGAGGGAACCACCGCCCTGCGAGTACACCCAGCCGCCCTGCACACGGACTTCCGAGGCCGCGCGCGCGATGCTGCGCACCCACGGCAGGACGTCGCCCAACGCCGCGAACACCTCCGTGGCGATGCGCTTCCGGTCGCCGTCGCGCAGTGCGGGTACGGGTGGCGGGTCGACCGACTCCGCGCGGGCAAGCAGCCCCGTCGGATACCAGGAGAGGTAGAAGTCGCGTCCGCTGTAGCTCTTCACGTCCCCGAACGCGCCCACGGCCAATACCGCGCTGCGTGCCTCGAGCGCGGTCGCGGTACGCACGAACAGCGACACCCGATACCGGTGATGTTCGGCCAGGTCCGGCCGGTGACCGACGGTGCGGTCGATGCGCGGCCGACCCTCCCAGAGCGCGTTCACGACCGCGTCGAAGGGCCCGTCGCCGACGCGCCCGTCGGTGGTGTGCACGACCCAGCAGCCCGGATGCTCGTGGGCGGGCGTTACGCCCGTGACGTGCCGGCCCAGGCTCAGCTCGATAAGGGGCTCACTCTCGAGCGCGTCGACGAACGCGTCCGCGACCTGGTTGGTGTTGACAGAGCGCTCGGGGACACGAAAGCCGGCGACGACGACCGACGGGTCGGCGAGGTCCAAGAGGTCGGCGGACGACAGAGGCTCGACGACCGCGCGCGACACGTCCGTGAGATAGCGGTGCGCCTCCGGGTGCGAGCGCACGAGCTCGGCAACCGCGGCGAAGTAGCGCGCCGCAGCCTCCGGTGCCGTCACGGAGTCGCGATGCACGAGATAGAGGTCGTCCCCCGGCGTGGTGACGGGGCCCAGCACGATCGCAGTCAGCGTCTCGACCTGGTGCTTGAAGTCGAGGCCTCCTGGGAGCACGGCGCGCGCGGTGTCGAGGGTCGGATCGGCGGCGTACAGGAACCCGAGGTGGATCTTGCCCTCGTTCCATCGGCTGGCGCCGCGGAACGGCGCGTCCTCGTGATCGAACACGGTGACCGGTACTCCAAGGCGCGCGAGGTGGAGTGCGGTCGAGCCGCCCATGATCCCGGCACCGAGCACCGCGACGCGGCGACGCGTCATGCCCCTTGCACCGACCCCGCTCGACGCTGTGCCTCCTCGGCGTCCGAGGTGCGGCCCGCGCCGCGGTACGCGTCGGCGAGCCGCCCCCAGGCCTCGACGTTGGTTGGGCGGCGGTCGGCGAGGGTTTCGAATGCGGCGATTGCGTGCGAGTCATCCCCGACCTGCAGTGCACGTACGCCTGTGTCGTGCAAGAGGCGGTCGTAGGCCTTCTCGGCCCAGTCTCGCTGCGGCGCGGGCAGCATGGAGAGCGCGGGCGGAACGGTCATGCCGGCGAAGACCGGGAGCAGGTGCTCGGGTGGATGCACCGTCGGCGCGTCATACTCGCGCTCGGCGGCTCGCATACGGCCCGTCATGTTGACGAACAGGGCGAACAGCAGCACGGCTCGCTGCTCGGGCAACAGACGCATGCTGTCGATCACCGCGAGCGCGTACTCGGCGTTCACTCGATGGCCGTCGATGATCTCGTCGACGTCGAGCGAGAGCCAGCCGTCGGTCAGCCCGCCGTCGCGCTTGTCCCATCGCCGGTAGAGCGTCTCCGGTACCCGTAGCGCCGGGCCGGCGCTCACCAGCTTCATCAAGAACGGTTCGTTGGCCCAAACACCAGCGTGTGAGCCGGTCGGCATGCGCAGGCCGTCATCGAGGACCCTTCTTCGAAACACGCTGCGAAGAAGCGATCCACGATCGGGCGCAACCAGGAACGTCATCACGCGCTCGACCGCCGTCCCCTCGTACTGTCGGCCGGGGTTCACCCAATTGCTGCCGCCGAAATGACCCATGTCGCAATGGGCGCTTGCCGCGTCCGGTCGCTCCCGGAGGGCACCGATGAGTCGCTCGGTGTACGGGGCCTCGATGATGTCGTCGTGGAAGTAGAGAAACGCGAGCTCGGTGTCGACGTGGTCGAGCAGGAAGTTGACATTCCTCGCCCAGCCGAGCCGTTCGCCATGAGCATGGATCTCCACTCGGCTGTCCGCGCGCGCGTGGGCCTGGCAGATCTCTTCGGTGCCGTCATCGGACAGATCGATCGACACGACGATCCGCAGCGAGTCGTACGTCTGCTCGCGGGCACACCGCAGCGTCCGATCGATGAAGTCGCCCGCACCCCACGCGGGGATGCACACCGACACTTCAGCTGCCGCGCCGCGCCGCATCGCTCAGAACGACGTCTCGTAGTTGGCCGGGTCGAACGGTTCGCTGGCGAGCACGACCAACGCGCTCCCCTCTTCGAGATACCGCTGCGCGGACCAGATGCCGGCCGGGATGCAGAGCCCGTCCGCGTCCGGTGTCAACGTCACGGTCGTGCGCGTGGCGCCCCGCCTCAGCTCGACCTCGATGCGGCCGCTGATGCAGACGAGGAGCTGCGCGCCGGAACGGTGCCGGTGGCCGCCCCGCTTCGTTCCGGCGGGAACGTCCGTGATCATGAACACACGCCGCACCGTGAAGGGCAGCGCGTCGAAGTCGAGCTCGAGGAGCCGGCCTCGTTCCTCAACGTTGTGGGCCAGCGGGATCAATGTGACGCCGTCGAACCGCGCGACCGCGCGCCGTTCCGCATCCGAGGCATTCCGTGGGGCTTGTTCGGCCCGGCCAACGCTCGGTCCGTCGGTCACGGGCGGTCCTTCCCTCGCGCGGCGGCGACACTGTATGCGCCGCTTACGCAGCGATGCTCCGGCGGCTTCGGGTCCGACGGATGCCGCGCGGTCGCGCCGAGCGATGACGCTTGAGATACCTCGCCAGCGTGCGCGTCGTGAACGTCGTTCCCGCGACGAAGCGGGTCACCGGCCCGAAGCTTGTGGTAGAAGCAGCGCCCACGAAATGCAGACCCGCGACCGAGGATTCGAACGCGCGCGTCAACGAGGGAGCAGTGCCGGAGGTGCGGACGGCGTGGCGCAGCTCAGAATCGAGAAAGTCCAGCCGGCGCAGATCGACGCGGTAGCCCGTCGCGGCGATGACGTGTTGGGTCGAGATCGTCTCCGTCCCATTCGCAGTCCGGAGCTCGAGGTCGACTTCGCCGTCGCGAACGCTCGCACTCGCGACCGACCGACCCAGCAGGATGGTGACGTCGTCGAGCCGAGTGCGAAGCCACCATGCTCCCATCGGACCGAAGGAAGTCCTGACAAGCCGGAGACGCACTCTCTGAGGAAGCATGTGGAACAACATGCCGCCGTACTCGAACATCCAGCAGCGCCATCCGGCGCACAGGCGCGTGTCCGGACGGCGCAGTCGTTCGACCAGCCCGCGTTCGGAAGGGACGGGATCACCTGTCCACGTCAGCTCCTGGCACCGGGCGACGACCCGAACGTGCGCCCCGCGCTCTCGCAGCAGTGCGGCGGTCTCCAGCGCCGACTGACCGGCGCCGACCACCACCACGTCCCGCTGCGCGAAGTCATTGGGCTGCGCGACATGTGTCGCGTGCGTCATCAGCTCGGCCGGAAGATTTGTGAGCTCGGGCGGGACGTGCGCGAAGTGCGTGAGGCCGACCGCGAGCACGACTCGGCGGGCATGCACGCTTTCACCGGTGTCGAGGTCGAGGACGAATCCGTCGTCTGCACGCGCAAGGTGACGTACCTGCACGTCCTCTACCGGGACGCCAACCCCATCGATGAACCACTGCGCGTATTCGAGGTACGCGTCGAGCGGAATGGGGTCGCTGAGGAGGCGCTCGGGCGGCCTCCCGGATTCCGCCCAGTACCGCGAGAGCGTGAAGCGTCCGTGCGGATCGCTCAGGTCGGAACCGAATCCGGGAGAGCGCAACAACATTCCTTCGGGCATTCGATGCCGCCACGTGTGCATCGGTGAGCCGAAGATGCGATAGTCGACGCCGCGGGCGGCGAGGTGCGCGGCGAGCGAGAGGCCGTAAGGGCCCGCGCCCACGATCGCGACGTCAACGTCGCTCCGGTTCATGTTGGTCTCGTCGCTCGACGCTCGCTCGACCACGTCTCTCCGATCCCGCGCCCCCATACCGGACAGAATAGTCGATAATCGCACAAAGGTGCTATCCTCGAACTGCACTCTCACTGCGGCGCTTGCCGGAGCCCGGCCCGCACATTGGGGGTCAGAGCCCGGCATCCCCGTTGATGAGGCTCGCCACGACGCCGTCTTCCTCCATTGGTTCGGCGCATTCCTCACATGTCATGAAGCGCCATGTCTCCTCGCCGCCGGGAACCATGCCGGGATCGCAACCGAACTCCGCGACCGCGTAGTCGGCGATCCTTCTCGTGGCTTCGGTCTCGGAGACGCCGAGCAAGATCAACAACGCGAGGGGGACTTCTGCAGGTGCGTGTATGCCGATGCTGGCTTCCGTGCGCCGCCGACAGACGACGCACGTTCCGAGAACGCGCTCGTGGTTTTGGCCGGACATCGGCAACGCCTTTCACTCGGGCCGGCGCCACTCAACGCCGCGCTCGAAAGCCTGTCAAGACCACGATACGGGAAGCGCTATGCGACCGAGCCGGCCGACCGGACGGCCTCGACGATGACCGCCGCGATTTGATCCGGTACCTCGTTCGGCAGAAAGAACACGGCTCCGGGGATGGTGACGAGATGCACTTGCGGACACGCTTCGAGCGTGCGGCGCTCGTGGTCGGTGAGCCCGCCGTCGCCCTTTTCGGCGTGCATGACCCAGGACGGGACGGCTGAACGGCACAGCCGCTCGGCCGGATCGTCGTACTTGGGCAGCCACCGCACGTATTCCCGCAACGCATGCCTCGTGTGTTGGGGAACGTTCTTGCGAAAGTCCTCCCGCAATTCGTTCTGACGCTCGGGTGACACAGGGACGCGCTTGATCATCGAGGCCGCGCCCTTCGCCAACAGCGAGCTGGGCAGTCCGCCGAACACATCGCCGAGTCTCACGATCGCACGGAAGAACGCTGCCTCGTCCTTGGGCGAGAGACTGATTCCGAGCAGGACGACCGGCCCGGTGAAGCTGCCGCACACGACCATCTCGAACGCAACGGACGCACCCATGCTGAACCCGACCACAACGTCCGCGCCGACCTGTTCCACCAACGCGGTCGCGAGTCGCGCGTAGTTCTCAACGGTGTAGTCGCCCGGCGGCGGCGCGCCCGCGTGGCCCGGCAATGTGGCGGCAACCAGCCGCATACGCGCGAGCGCAGGTTCGGCCATGACCTCGACGAACGAGCCCGCGCTGCACATACCCCCGGGAAACAGCAAGACGGTGTGCTCGGCGTCGAGAGGACCCGACTCGCGGAGCTCCCAATCAACTTCCGTCACGACCGCATAATGCCGGTTCTGGAGCGGAACCGCACGCGCGCGCCGGCAGTCACGGGCGAGGGCGCCGGTACCACTCGCGCCGATGCCGCATCGGTGTATGCGCGGACGCCAATCTGACGTCGTCGGCGAGTCCGAGTCGGGCGAGACGTGATTCGCGTTGCTCACGCGTGCCCGCCTGCGAAGGAACTGGATCGCTCGCGCTCAGGTGACGGTCACCCTTGGCAGGACCCGGCGAGCTGGCCGTTCTTGACCACGGTGGTGTACCAGTCGTCGGGCGCGGCTTTCTTCGTGCCCTGCGGGTTCGGTCCGGACGGGCCGCTGAAGTCGCCGTCGTTGAATCCCGGCAGCGCGACGTTGTACCTCGGTGTGCCCCACGCCCCCTGGTATCCGTACCAGGGTCGCGTGGTGAGACCGACGAGGTGGTCGGTGGTGTCCCAGCGGTCGCCGAAGTCGGTGACGTCGTCGTCGGCGTGGCCGGGAATGCCCTTCAGGTCGTGGTAGCCCGGTGTCGCGTACGAAGCGTGGCTCCCTTTCGCGCTGAACCCCACCGGATGTGACCCCGCAGTAACGAGCGTTTCGCTCGAGTCGTTGGGGAAGAGTGGTGTCGCTTCCTGACCGGGCCAGTCGTCGATGTGATGGTCGGCATGGGCGACGTAGTCAACGCCGATCGGTTCGTCGTTGCAGTTCAGCCGAACGGTGATGTTCTCCCAGTCGCCCTCGTGTTCCTAATCTTGGTACGGGTTCGGGAGATCGTCGTATGCGTAGAAGAACCAGTACGCGATGAAGTGCTGGTCCATGAAGTCGTAGTAGACGGGCGCGGTCGTGGTGCTTTCGCCCAGTTGTCCGACGCGTCAGAGACTCAGTGGTCGGCGAGGTACTCGTGCACGAGGCGGACACACACCGCGCCTTCTCCGGCGGCTGACGCGACGCGCTTCATCGAATCGCGTCGCACGTCACCGACGGCGAATACGCCTGGAACAGTGGACTCGAATTGCAGCAGAGACGAGTTGTCTTCCGATGGGCCGGTCATGACGAATCCCCAGTCGTCACGAGCTACGTCCGGCGGAAGCCACTGGGTGAAGGGCTCGGCTCCGATGAGGACGAAGAGTGCGGCGGCCGGGACCGTGTCTACTGCTCCCGAGACTCGGTCGCGGACGTCGATGGTCTCGAGGCGGCTGTCGCCCGAGCCGCCGACGACCTCGGCCCGGTACTTCACGTCGATGTTGCGGGTCCTGTCTATCTCATTGACGAGGTAGTCCGACATGCTCTGCGCCAGCGTCTCGCTGCGCACGAGCATCGTGACGCGGAACGCGAACTTGGCGAGGTACACGGCTGCTTGTCCGGCCGAGTTACCGCCGCCAACCACGAACACGTCTTGGCCGCCAAGCGCGGGCGCTTCGGAGATCGCGGCGCCGTAATAGAGGCCGACGCCGTTGAGCGGCTCGAGGGAAGGAATACCAAGCGTGCGATAGGACACTCCTGTGGCGATAACGACGGCCCGCCCGGGGACGTCCGTTCCGTCGGCGAGTTGCACGATCCGCAAATCGCCGTCGACGCGCAGACCACTGGCGGCGATGCCGTAGATCATCTCGGTCCCAAACAGGATGGCTTGCTCGAACGCGCGCGCTGCCAGCTCGGCACCGCTGATGCCACGCGGAAAGCCGAGGTAGTTCCGGATCATCGAGCTCGTTCCGGCCTGACCTCCCATGGCAGTCGGTTCAATGAGCGCCGTGCGCAATCCCTCCGACTCGGCAGACACGGCCGCTGACAGTCCGGCTGGCCCGCCACCGACCACGATGAGGTCGTAGATCCCGGACCCGGGTCGAGTGCGTGCACCCAACGCGTCGGCAATTTCGATGTTGGAGGGATCTACGAACGCACGACCGTCTTGGAGCACGACGACCGGAGTGACGCCTGCGCTGACCCCCGCAATGTCCAGGATCGCGGCGCCTGCCTCGGAGTCTGCGGCGTGGAAGGCGAACGGCACGTCGTGCCGCTGCAGGAGGTCGCACATCTCGTACACCCGCGCCGTTCGTTCGGCGCCGACGATGCGCACTCCGGCGGATTGCGGACCGCGGATGCGCCACCACTCATCCAAGAGTTCGGTGATGCTTCGGTGAAACCGCTCGTCCGGCGCTCCGGAGGGCTTGGTGACGAAGCATTCGGCCTGTCGGTGCGCGAACGCGGCCGCAATCTCCTCTCGATACATCCGGCTTTCGTTCCAGTTCAGCAGCAGGCCGCGTCGGGCGTAGGGGTGCAGTGTGCGCGCCTCGTCGAGAAGCTCGGCTCCGCTCGATGCACGGTCGGCGAGGATGAGGGCGACGTCGTTCCCAGTCTCGGAGAGCGTCCTCATCCGTTGACTTGCGGCAACGACGTCGGGATCGACGGCGATCGTGTAGTCGCGGGAGTACCGAGCAACCAGTTGTTCGACAGAGCCCGAGGCGTCGCCCTCGGGGTCGACGATGAGGATGACCGGCTTGTTGGTGTCAGGCACTGCTGCTTCCGACTTCGTCCATAGACCTGCTGCTTCTGCCTCGCTCAGCGCACGTGAATGTCGTCCTGAGCGCCGTTCGTGCCGTAGTACCGGAAGTGGCAAGACATCGTGGTCTGCGAGGACTGCGATGGCTCGACTCGCGTCGGCGCGCTCGGCAACACGCAGCCAGAGTGCCGATCGACCATCGCGGGCGTAGCCAAAGTAGAGCTTCGGAGTCTCGGGGGACGAGACCGCGTCAGACCGTGACGACGACCTTGCCCTTGGCGTGGCCTTCGTCGACGTAGCGGATGGCGGCGGCGGTGTCGCGCAGCGGGTAGGTGCGCTCGACGGCGGGTGTGATCTGGCCGGCCTCGATCATGCCTCGCAGGACGACGAGATCCGCCGCGTTCTCCTTGGAGATGAAGTTGCGCAGCTTGTGGTGCACGAAGGGTGCCAGCAGCCGCGCGCCGGCGATGCGGCCTAGACCACCGAACCACTTGCCGGCGAACTCGCCACCGACGAGCACGAGCGTTCCGTCCGGTGTGAGGGCACGGCGCAGGTCCGACACTTTGCGATTGCCGGCGATGTCGAGGATCACGTCGTAGCGCTGCGCGCCGGCCGCGAAGTCGTCGCGCGTGTAGTCGACGACATGGTCGGCGCCGAGCGGGCGCGTCGCTTCCAGGTTCGCGGTGCTGACGACGCCGGTGACCTCGGCACCGAAGGCCTTGGCGATCTGCACGGCGAACGTGCCCACGCCACCCGACGCGCCGTTGATCAACACCTTCTGTCCCGGCTGCACGAGTGCGTGGTCGCGCACCGCTTGCAGCGCGGGCAGCGCGGAGATCGGCGCCGCGGCGGCCTGCTCGAAGCTCAGATTTGCCGGCTTGGGTGCGAGCTTGCCCGGCACCGCGCGTGCGTACTCGGCGAACGAACCGTCGCCGATGCCGTAGACCTCGTCGCCGATCGCGAACTCGGTGACGTTCGCGCCCACCGCCGCGACCGTCCCGGCGAGGCTGAGGCCCGGGTTCGGGCTCTTCGGCCGACGGATCCCGAAGCCCGCGGCGCGCATCGGGTACGGCAGCCCGGTCATGAGGTGCACGGTCCCCCGGTCCACGCTCGCGGCGATGACCCCGACCAGTACCTCATCGGCGCCGATCGTGGGCCGCTCTGTCTCCGCGAGCCGGAGTACGGCACCGGGATCGGTGCCGTACTCGTCCTGAACGATCCCCTGCATCTGGTCCCCCATACGTTGTAAAAGTGTCGTGCCTCGGTCCGCCTGGCAACGAGCGGGCGATCATCCCCCGCGGCCGGGCCACGATTTGGTCCGATCTAGTGGAAGTCGACCCCGGTCGCGATCAAGACAATAAAGATCGCGGCGACCAGCCAGTCGACTGCCGCGCAGAACGGGGGCCACCAACGCGTGTTGGCAACAAAATGAGTGCGGTGCTGCCAAAGGTCCTTGAGCCCATGGGCGGTAAAGGCGATGACGAGGAACCAGGGCGAGTGAGTCACTGCGACGGCGGCCACCACGACGAAGGCCGACGTGACACCAACTTCGACCGCGAGGACCTTGGGACGCCCGTCCGCCACTGCGAAGCCGATGTACACCGCGGCGATCAGGGTGATACCTAGCGCGTGGAACGTCGAAAGATCGAGCCACCAGAACGCCGGTGCCACGGCGACCTGGATGGCCCCGACGACGAGACCCCACAGGACGGGTACCCGGATCGATTCGTTCGGTGGGTTCGTCGGTATCGTCACCTGATCTCCTTCATCGGTGCCGTACAAGCTGACGCTGAGCATCGCGCGTTCCTGCGTCATCTGTGTTGGCCGGGCGCAGATCGACCCGGCGCAGCAGTTGCGCGTTGAACGCGACGACAACGGTCGACAGGGACATCAGCACTGCGCCGACTGCCGTCGACAGCGTGATCCCCGCTCAGGAGAGCGCGGCCTCGACGGAATTACGCGCGCACTGTCGATGACGTGAACCGCACCGGAGGCGTCACGCTGGTGCCGCGATTACGGCGTCCATGAAAGACTTCACGAGCGCAGTGAGCTCGGGGCCCGCCTTCGCGGGCGAGCCGGTATCGAACGGCGGCTGCGGGTCGTACTCGATGCCGAGCTGAATGGCCTGCCCCAGCTCCGGGCCGAACATGCGGCCGACGAGCGTGAGCGCCATGTCGATCCCGCTCGACACGCCGGCCGCGGTGATGACCTTGCCGCGCTCGACGACGCGCTCCTCGGTGTAGCGCGCTCCGAGCCGTTCGAGGTGCTCGCGGCGCGCCCAGTGGATGGTGGCGTCGACGCCGTCGAGGAGCCCGGCAGCCGCGAGGTAAGTGGAGCCGGTACACACGCTCGTGCTCCACGTCGCGGTCGGGTGCACCGCGCGCAGCCACTCCACGACGCGCAGGTCAGCCACCCCGTAGGGGTTGTCGTAGGTCGGGTCGTCGTCGAACCCACTGCCACCGATCAACACCACATCGGGTGCGGTCACCTGCGCCAGCGACAACGACGCAACCAGCGGACAGTGGCCCGTTTCGTCCATCACCGGCCCCGCCTCGGACGCGACAAAGACGACCTCGACCCCCGGGATGTTTACGAGCACCTGGAACGGCCCAATGACATCGAGCGCCGTGAACCGCGGATACAGGGCGATCGCGACCTGCATGATCAGCTGTCCTTGTCAGTGACCGGGAAGCTGAACATCATCCCGCTCTGGTTGTGCTCCGCGATGTGGCAGTGCGCCATCCACAGGCCCTTGTTCGTGACATCGAGCAGGATGTCGACGATCTCGCCGGACCGGACAAGAACGGTGTCCTTCCAGACGAGGTTCCCATCGGGGACGTCATCGCGCGACAACACGAGGAACCGACCCGCGCCATGAATGTGGAACGGGTGATGCATCGGATGGTCCTGGTCCATGTCGTTGACCAGGCGGATCTTCACCTGGTCACCGACGCGGAACGCCCACTCGATCTCCCAGTTCTCCTTGCCGGTGTCGTCGTCGCGCAGCTTCCACAGCATGTTGCACGAGTCCGACTGCGCGTTGATCTCCGGCATCAGGTCTTCCCATTCGAGCCCGTCCGGGGCGTCGTGGGTGTGAGCGTGTCCCTCGGCGTGCGTGTGTGGCGCGGTGGCGGTTGCGCTCTCGGTCGCGGGAACGAGCTTCATCCCACACTTCGGACACGTCCCCGGCTCCGCACTCGTCACTTCCGGATGCATCGGACACACATACGACGACGTTGCCGGCGCGGCGGGAACGAGCTTCATCCCACACTTCGGACACGTACCCGGCTCGGCGCTCGTCACTTCCGGATGCATCGGACACACATACGACGACGCAGTGGTCTCTGAGTTGCCGTACAGCAGCGGCATCAAGGACTTGAACGCCAGCGTCTTGTCCGGCGAACGATCGCGGTGCGCGTCGACTCGCGCCCGTTCCGCCGTGAGCTCCGCGCTCGTACGAAGCTGTTCGAACGCCGCCGCGTGCGACTCCTCGACCGGGTCGTCGCTCACGGCGATCGTCCCGAGGACGTAGGTGTGGTCGGGCGTGCGATGCTCGAGCGAGACCGAACCCGGCGTCTCGAACAGCACGTCGATGATGGCGCGCTCCGACGGTGCAAGCAGCACCTCTTCCACAAACGTCTCGTACTCATACGCGCCGCTGTCGCCGCCGACGAGCTTCATACGACCGCCAGGCAGGGCGACGTTGAACAGACGCGTGTTCGCCGTGTTCGTGAAGTAGAAGCGCACGACTTCACCCGCGCGCGCCGCAAGCCCGAGATCCGTCTCGCCGCCGGTGAGCATGACGTTGCCGTAGCGGCCCATGGCGACGTGCGTCGGACCCGCGAGGTTGAACGGCGCGATCTGTCCGTCCTCGACGAGCACGTCGTCGAGCGTGACGACAATCTCGCGATTCACCGGCGCCCAGTAATCCGCCGCCGCGGGTTCGACCACCAAGTTGCCGTACAGACCCATGTCGAGGCCGTAGTCCTCACGGATGTGCGGGTGGTACCAGTACAAGCCCGCGTCGGGGAACTTCACCTGATACGTGAAGTCACCGCCGATCGCGATCGGCGCCTGCGTCTCGTGCGGCACCCCGTCGTACTTGTTCTCGAGACGCAGACCGTGCCAGTGGACGGTCGCTTCGGTGTCGGCGTCGTTGCGCACGTGAACGGTGATCTCCGAGCCCTGCTTCACGCGCAGCGTCGGGCCGGGGATCGAACCGTTGTACGCCAGCATGCGCACCCGGTCCGCGCCGAGCTGCTTCGCAACGGATGCGAGGCGCAGCTCGAACGCGTCGCCATCCGCGAGCTCCACTACCGGGGGACGCACGCACTCATCCAGCCCCGACGTATCCGTCGAGAAGGTCGTCGCGGGCTTGGTCGCTTCGTGGGTCTCACGCGTCACGGGTGCTCCTCGGGGCTGCGAGCGCCGAGGATTGCACTGAGGTCCTCGGGGATGGTCATCGGCTTGAATGCGCTGACATCGGCGCCGCCGGTGTTGCCGACCGGATAGCGCCCGGTCCACGACCCGATCGCCGCAACCGTCAGCCGCGCGAGCTGGCCGGTGATCTCCCGGCGATCGCGGCGCCGGCACGCAACCGCGAGCATGTCGACATGCGTCCGCACATGCGGCCCCGGCATCGGCTGGCTCAAAATGTGTGCACGCTCCAGGTGATGCCATTCCGCCTGCGCGTCTCCCCGCTCTCTCGCAGCGCGCGCGGCTGACCGCTCGTCGGACCATACCGCCCGCAACCCCGGAGACGCCTTTACCCGCGCGTTTTCGACCGCGACCGGTTCTCTCATCGTTGACTCCTTCACTTCGCCGCATGACGAAAGCCCATGATGCACACACGCCGGGGCGTCGCGCATCTGCGATGAAAGCGCAAAGACCGGATGTTCAAGCCAGCAAATCCGGCCCGGTTTGTGTCCGGCACTCTCATAGCGTCCCAGCACCCGCGGGGCGCGACAGCCACTCTTCGCTCGGGCGTCGGCAGGAACGCAGTGATTACTGAGCTTTCGAGCCTCGAACGCGTCCGCGCACGCCGCGGTCGCGGTCACGACCGAGAACAAGCGGGAGCACTGTCCCGGCCCATCTGCGACCGTGTTTTCGTCGTCATTCGTAGACGATTCGTAGAAACCCTTGCGTCAACAACTGCAACGCTCTGACCTGGGCTTTCGTGGGTCGGGCTGGCGAGATTCGAACTCGCGACCTCTTGACCCCCAGTCAAGCGCGCTAACCAAACTGCGCCACAGCCCGTGAGCCGCGTGAGTGTAGCGTCCGTCGTCTCGGCGATCAGTGGCCGAAGAATCCACGGTCGATCCTCTCCCAACGGTGCTCGACCTTCGGCGCGAAGACCGACGGATCCGTGAAATCGGGGTTGAGCACAGTCGCGGTCGCGAAGCCGTTGTTGAAGCCTTCGATGTCGTTCGAGACGCGGCGGACCGTCGACGTGCAGTCGGCGATCGCGACCGGATTCTGCAACTTGACCGCCGGCACGAAGGCGCCGTTGTCGATCGTTCCCGACTGCCGCGTGTAGCCCGACACCGCATCCGACTGCCCCAACGGCAAGAGCCGCACGCCGCGCACCGTGCCGGACGGACACGTCGGGACGTTCACGTTGATCGTCTGCGCGGGAGAATTCGCGCGTTCGAACCGGTCACGGAAGGTCTCGACGATCAGGGCGGTGAGTCGCGCGGCCGTGCCGTAGCTGATGTTGGCGCCGCCGCCCTGGCTCACTGCAACTGCGGGAATGCCCAGACGGTTCGCCGTGCGCGCCGCGCCGACTGTGCCGGAGAGCTCGGTGATGTTGCCGAGATTCTGCCCGGCATTGATGCCCGACACGACGACGTCCGGACGGTCGTGCGCGGCGAGCACGTCGTACAACACCGTGTCGGCGGGAAACCCCGAGACCGAGGTGGCCGCATCGCCGGATGCCGTCGTCGCGGCCGCGACCTGCAACGTGGTCGTCGAGAACTTCGCGCCGGTGCCGCTCTGGTTCGTCGCGGGAGCGACGACACGCACCCGGAGGTTCGGCAACGCCTGGAGGGCGTCTACAACGGCTGCGATGCCGGGCGCGCCGACGCCGTCGTCGTTCGTCACGAGGACGCGCAGCGCGCGGTGCCGATTCGCGGCCCCCGCGGTCGCGCCCACCGCCATGACTGCGACCACCATGACGGCAACAACGATCGGCAAGAAAACCCGAAGCTTCGACATCGTTTCCCCTCCGACGTGTGTATCTGACGTCCCACAGATGCGTACCGCTCAGGTACCCCACGTGTCCAAAGCAGGTGCCCCGACGTCAGACCGGGGGAACCCCGTGGCGCTTGGCGAAGTCCTCGCGCACACGACCGGCGGCGAGCGCCAGGCGCTGTGAGAGCTCTCGCCGCAGATCCTCGGGTTGCACGACGGCGTCGACGACGAGCTCGGCCGCGAGATGGACGAGATCGACGTCTTCTTCGTACTCGCGCACGCGGGCGGCGACGAACTCGGCGCGTTCCTCGGCATCCTCGATCGCATGGACGCGGTTGTAGAACACCGCGTTGACCGCGGGCTCCGGGCCCATCACCGCGATCTGTGCCGTCGGCAGCGCGAGGCACGCGTCGGGATCGAACGCGGGACCGCACATTGCGTAGAGGCCTGCGCCGTACGCCTTGCGCACGATCACCGACACCTTCGGCACTGTCGCCTCGGTCACCGCGGTGATCATCTTCGCGCCGTGCCGGATGATTCCCTGGCGTTCGACGGTCGAGCCGATCATGAAGCCGGGCACGTCGGCAAGGAACACCAGCGGCAGGTTGAAGGCGTCGCACAGCCAGATGAAGCGCGCCGCCTTGTCCGCGGAGTCGACGAAGAGCACACCCCCGAGGTGCATCGGGTTGTTCGCGACGATGCCGACCGGCTTCCCGTCCAGACGCGCGAAGCCGATGATCAGCTCCTTCGCCCACAACGGCTTCAGCTCGAAGAACGAGCCTTCGTCGACGAGCGCGTCGAGCACCTTGTGCATGTCGTACGCGCGCCGGGCCTCGGCCGGCACGATGTCGCGGATCGGCCGGGTGTCCGCCCGCGGTGATCGGGCACCGACGACCGGCGGAGGCTGGAGCCAGTTGGTCGGGAGATACGACAAGAAGTGGCGCGCGGACGCGATCGCGTCCTCGTCGGACGCGCAGAGGTTGTCACCGCACCCGCTCACCGTCGCGTGCATCCGCGCGCCGCCCATCTCGTCGAGCGACACCTTTTCGCCGATCACGACCTCGGCCATGCGCGGCGACCCGAGGTACATGGACGCGTTGCCCTCGACCATGAACACCGCGTCGCAGAACGCCGGGATGTACGCACCGCCGGCCGCCGACGGGCCGAACAGGCAACAGACTTGCGGCACCTTGCCCGACAGTCGCACCTCATTGGCAAAGATGCGTCCGGCGCCTCGGCGGCCTGGGAACAGCTCGACCTGATCCGTGATGCGGGCCCCGGCCGAGTCGACGAGGTACACGACGGGCATCTCGTGACGCAGCGCGTGCTCGGTGACGCGCACGATCTTCTCGACGGTGCGCGCGCCCCACGAGCCCGCCTTCACCGTCGGATCGTTCGCCATCACACACACCGGCCGGCCGTCGATGCGGCCCACGCCGGTGACGACGCCGTCGGCGGGAAGATCTCCGGCGAGCGCGTTCGCCAGCAGCGCGTTCTCGACGAAGGACCCGTCGTCGAGCAGCAGCGCGAGCCGATCGCGCACGAACAGCTTCCCATGGCGCGCGAGCTTCTCGCCTTCCTTGGCGAGATTGCCCTGGAGCGCGCGATCCTAATACTCCTGGAGTCGGTCGGAGTCGCTCACAACGCGTACCGCCGCGTGCGCGCGCCGGCGTGCATCAACGCGCTCGGCAGCTCGCGGCCCACGATCTCCTGCGCGAGACGCGCACAGTCGAGCAGCGCGTCCAGGTCGATGCCGGCGTCGATCTCCATGTCCTGCAGCATGTGCACCAGATCCTCGGTCACGGCGTTGCCCGACGCCCCGGGAGCATACGGACAGCCACCCAAACCACCGATCGACGCGTCGAACCGCACGACCCCTCGTTCCAGCGCGGCGACGACGTTCGCGAGCGCAGTGCCGCGCGTGTTGTGGAAGTGCAGGCCGATCCGCGCGGCCGCGATGCCTGCACGATCGAGGGCGTCCAGGAGATCGTTCACGCGCCGCGGCGTCGCCATCCCGGTCGTGTCGCCGAACGACAGCGAGTCGGCGCCGGCATCGACCAGATGGCCCGCGAGCTGGGCGACTCGCTCGGGCGCGACGTCTCCTTCGTACGGACACCCGAATGACGTCGAGACGATCGCCTCGGCCGCGATGCCGCCGGCATGCGCGATCTCGACGACGTCGCGCGCGCCGATCAATGATTCCGCGACGGAACGTCGCACGTTCTTCTGGTTGTGCGTCTCGCTCGCGCTCACGACGAGCTCGATCTCGTCGGCACCGGCCGCGACCGCCCGCTCCGCACCCTTCGGGTTCGGCACAAGTGCGGAGTACACGACGCCGGGCCGTCGTGTGATCGCGGCCATCACGTCCTCGGCTCCTGCCATCGGCGGGATCACCCGCGCCGACACGAACGATGCAGCTTCGATACGCCGGAGACCGGTTGCCGACAACGCGTCGATCAACCGGACGCGCGCTTCGACAGGTACGGGCGACTCGTTCTGCAATCCGTCGCGTGGGCCGACCTCACGGACGTCGACGTGCGCGGGCCAGCTCGGCATCCACACACGTTAGGCGTCGACGAGGGACGCTCGGCCGACCAGGCGACTACTCGGCGCGGCGACGGACCCGCATCTTCACCGGCGTCGGGCCCAGGTCGAAGGCCTCCCGGAGCTTGCGCTCGAGGTAGCGCAGGTACTGGGGCGACAGCGGCCGCGTGGTGAAGAACGTGAACGTGGGCGGGTCGGTCGCACCCTGGGTGGCGTACAGGATGCGGGGGCGGTGGCGTTTCACGACCGGCGGTGGGTGGGCGGCCTGGGCGTCGCGCACCACGCGATTCAACGCCGCCGTCGGAACGCGCTGGTGATACGCAGTCTCGGCCTCCCGGAGCGCAGGAAGCAGTTGGTGCACGCGCAGGCCGGTCAGCGCCGAGATCGGGAACGCCGGTGCGTACGACAGGAACCCGAGCTTGTCGTCGACCTGGGCGCGGATCTTCGCGCGGTGCTCGGTGTCGAGCAGATCCCACTTGTTCAATACGATGACGATCGCGGTGCCTGCGGCGTCGATGCGCTCGGCCAGCCGCTGGTCCTGGTGCGTGATGCCTTCGGTCGCGTCGATCAGGAGGAGCGACGCGTCGGCGCGGTCGATGGCTTCGAGCGCGCGCACGAGACTGTAGTACTCGGTCGGCTCGTCGATGCGGCTCTTGCGCCGAAGTCCGGCGGTGTCGACGAACCGCAACGGTCCGTCCTCGGTCTCGACGACGGTGTCGATCGCGTCGCGCGTGGTACCCGGCAGGTCGTGGACGACCGAGCGGTCCTCCCCCACCAACCGGTTGAACAGCGTCGATTTGCCGACGTTCGGGCGACCAGTGATCGCGATGCTGAAGATCTTGTCTTCCGTCTCGGTGTCATCGTCGTTGCTGTCGTCCACGGCTTCGGATTCGGGAGGCAGCGCATCAACGATCGCGTCGAGCACCTCGCCCGAGAGACGGCCGTGGATCGCCGACACGGGCATCGGGATGCCGAGACCGAGACGCGCGAAGTCCCACACGTCGGCTTCCCGCCGCTCGTCGTCGACCTTGTTGACGACGACGATCACCTGCGCCGGCCCTTGTTGCAGCAGGCGCGCGACGCGGGCGTCCTCGTCGGTCACGCCGGTCGTGACGTCGACGACGAAGATCACCAGATTCGCCTGCTTCATGGCCTCGCTCGCCTGGGCGCTGACCTTCGCCGCGAGCGCGGGCTCCTCGCCCGTGAGCCCGGCTTCGCCTTCGGTGAGCCAGCCGCCGGTGTCGACCACGAGGAAGGGACGGCCGTTCCATTCCGCAACCAGCTCCTTGCGGTCGCGCGTGACGCCCGGGTGCTCCTCGACGATCGCGGCGCGGCGACCAACCATGCGGTTCACCAGCGTGGACTTGCCGACGTTCGGACGACCGACGACCGCGACCACGGGCAAGGACGACGTCGTCGTCGTGGTCGTCATCGGGTCAGTGCCTTCACGAGGGATGCGCCGTCGGTGGGCACGATCTCGACCCGCCGGGGCAATGCTCCCACCGTGGTGCCGTCGAGGAACTTGCCGCGCGACAACACGACGTCGGGCATGAGGTATCGCGCTTCGTCGGGCGCGTCGGTGAGCGCGGCCGCGACGTCCGCGCCGGTCAGCAGCCCGGTCACCCCGATGTTACCGCCGAAGAACCGGTTCGGGACCGTCAGTAGGTTCGGCGCGCCGGGCAGTTCCGCGAGCAACGGCTCGAGCACGGGCGCGCCCAGCTCGCCCGTGAGGACGAAGGTTTTTTGTCTTGGGTTTGGACGCTCAGCCCGCCTGGGGCGGGTTGAGCGTCCAATCTGTTGGGACAGGGTGGGGGCGCGGTAGCCGTCGGCGGGGGCGCCGTCGACCCAGGCGAAGAAGCCGGAGCGCACACCGGTCGGCTCGACCTCGTTGCCGGCGAGCGCGGCGCGCACCTCCGACTCGAACGTGCGCGCCATCCCGATGCCGTTCTCGTGCTGCGGGCAGCCGTCGTAGGCGTCGAGCGCGGGGAACGGTCGCCCGGCGAGCAGGTAGTACTCGTCGGAGACGTACACGACGCGGTGGCCCAGCGCCGCGACGAACCGGGCTTGCCACCGCTCGACGATGTCGACGACGGCGCGCGCCTCGTCGCGCGTGTGCTCGCGCATCTCCGCTTCGTTCGAGTGCGCACTCACACCGAGCGGGACGACGCCCACGGTCGCGAGCCGGGGAAACCGGTCGAGCACCCCGAGCATCGTGTCGTCGAGCACGCCGCCGTCGTTGATCCCCGGGCACACCACGACCTGGCCGTGGATCTCGACGCCGGCGTCGAGCAACAGCTCCAACCACCGCAACGACGTCGCGCCGCGCCGGTTGCGCAGGAGCCGGGTGCGAACGTCGGGATCGGTCGCGTGGATGCTCACATACAACGGGCTGAGCCGCTCGGTCAGCACGCGCTCGAGGTCGGCCTCCGTGAAACGTGTGAGCGTCGTGAAGTTTCCGTAGAGGAACGACAGCCGGTAGTCGTCGTCCTTCAGGTACAGGCTGCGGCGCATGCCCTTGGGCAGCTGATAGATGAAGCAGAACGGGCAGTGGTTGTCGCACGTTTGCACCCGGTCGAAGACCGCGCTCGTGAGCTCGACGCCGAGTGGCGAACCATCCGGCTTGTCGATCACGACACTGCGCTCGAGGCCGCCCCGGCGAAGCTCGAGATCGACGTGCGGGCCGTCAACGTGCAGCTGGTACGCGATCACGTCACGTACCGGTTCGCCGTTCACGCTCGTCACCTCGTCCCCCGCGAGCACGCCCGCGCGCGCAGCCGGCGATCCGGGCGCGACGGTTTGCACACGAGCGGCGAGCATCCGAACAGACTACGGGCTGGATAGGGTGGTTCCCGTGCCCGTGGAGAAGGTATTGCTCGCCGAGCCGCGTGGATTCTGCGCCGGCGTCGAGATGGCGATCAAGGCACTCGCCTGGATGGTGCGGGCGTTCGAGCCCCCCGTGTACTGCTACCACGAGATCGTGCACAACCGGTTGGTCGTCGACCGCTTCCGCGATCAGGGCGTGATCTTCATCGACGACGTCTCGGCGGTACCGCCCGGCGCGCCGCTCATGCTGTCTGCCCACGGTTCCGCGCCCGACGTCGTCGACGCGGCGCGGGCGCACGGCCGCTACGTCGTCAACGCGGTCTGCCCGCTCGTCACCAAGGTGCACCACGAGGCCAAGGTCCGCGCCCGTAAGGGCTTCACGATCTTGTACGTCGGGCATGCCGGCCACGACGAAGCGGTCGGCACCATCGCGGTCGCGCCCGACGCGATCCGTCTCGTCGAGCGCCTCGACGATCTCGCCGGAGCGGCGGCGGGTGTCGGCGATCCCGAACGGGTTGCGGTACTGGCCCAGACGACGCTCGCGCAGAACGAGTGGTCCGCCGTGCTCGAACAGACGCGCCAACAGTTCCCGTCCGTGTGGACCGCGTCGCGGAACGACTTGTGCTTTGCGACGACCAACCGCCAGGAGGCGCTCACCGAGATCGCGCAGAAGGCGGACGCGGTCGTCGTCATCGGCAGCGCGAACTCGTCGAACACGATCGCGTTGACCAAGGTCGCTCGTGAAGCCGGGTGCGCCAATGTGTTGCGTGTCGACGGGCCCGACGAGCTCGATCTCGACGCGATCGGCGACGCGCGCATCGTCGGCGTCACGGCCGGCGCGAGTGCGCCCGAAGAGCTCGTGGACGCGGTGATCGCCCGGCTCGCACCGAGCGACGGCGTCGATCGCGTGCGCGTCACCGACGAGGACGAGTACTTCCCGCCGCCCCGCGAGCTCCGCGAGCTGATTCCCGCCCTCGACGCGGTCGCCGCGCTCGTGCTCGGCGGCGACCCGACGCGCGCCCGCACGAGCCACGGGCCGTTCACCGACGATCGCGCCCTCGACGCGTCGCACGTGCTCGCCGGCCTCAGCGAGTGACCTACGTGGGTTTTTGCGACGCGCCACTCTGTGTCGCCGTTGCTCGCAAAAACCTAACTGTTGCGGAGCCGGGAGGCCTCGTCGAACACCTGTTGCACCGCCTCGTGCAGGCGCACGGTGAGCGCGTCGACTTCGGCGCGGGGGACGAGGCCCGACGCGCGCACCTCGGGGACGATCGGCTCGCCCACCACGACCGCGATGCGACCAAAATGCGGGATCTTGGAGCGATGACCGCGCAGGATCTCCTCGGTGCCGGCGATGCCCACCGGCACGATCGGCACGCCCGCCCGGAGCGCCAGGTACGCCGCGCCCGGCTGGAGCACCTCGATCTTCGGGCCGTGCTGACGCGTGCCCTCCGGGTACACGAGCAGGATCTCCCCGGCCTGGAGCATCGCGATCGACTCGCGTAGTGCCTTGCGGTCGGTCCCGTCTCGCTGCACCGGGAAGCCGCCCAGGACCGTGAACAGCCAGCCGATGACCGGAATGTCGAACAGCGACTGCTTGCCCATGTAGCGCAGCCGGCGCCGCGTGAGCCATCCCGCGAACGGGATGTCCATCATCGAACGGTGCGACGGCGCCATCACGTAGCCGCCCCGTTTCGGAAGCTGGTCGAGACCCCGGACTCTCGCCCTGAACATGAGCTTCAAGCTGCCCGAGACGATCCAGCGGACCACGCTGTAGAGCACCACTACCCCGCCTCCGCGGCATGCGCGCGCTTCACGATGTCGGCGACCACGGTATCGACGTCGGCACCGGTCGTGTCCACCAGGGTCGCGTCGTCGGCGATGCGCAGCGGCGACTCGGCCCGGGCGCTGTCGATCGCGTCGCGCCGTCCAAGCGCGGCTTTGACGTCGTCGATCGGGACGTCGCGGTCGGCGGCGGCTTCGTCGCGTTGCCGGCGCCGGGCCCGCTCGTCGTCACTTGCGATCAGGAACACCTTCACCGGCGCGTCCGGAAAGACCACCGTGCCGATGTCGCGCCCCTCGACGACACCGCCGCCGTGGTGCGCGACCCAGTCCCGTTGCCGCCCGACGAGAATTGCTCGCACCGCCGGATGGGCGGACACCGCCGATACTGCGGCCGTGACGTCGGGCGCACGGATCTCGCCACTGACGTCGCGCCCGTCGAGCGTCGTGACACCTTTTTCGACCGCGATCGACGCGGCGCGCGCGATCGCCGCGATCGCCTCGGGATCGTCGAGAGGCGCGGCGGCGCGCAGAACCGCGAACGTCACTGCGCGGTACATCGCGCCCGTATCGAGGACGGGAAGGCCCAGGCCGTTCGCGACACCCCGCGCCACTGTCGACTTGCCGGATCCCGAAGGGCCGTCGATCGCGATCACGAGCGGACGGCGTTCGCGCATCACGTGGTCGCGCCCGTGAGCCGGGCGAGGTCGTCGGCGAATTCCGGATATGACGACGACACGATGCGCCAGCCGCGCACCGTCGACTCGCCGTCGAGCGCATTGCCGGCGACGGCGAGCGCCATCGCGATGCGATGGTCGCCGTGGCTCTTGAACTGCCCGCGGCGTGGCCGCCCGCCCCGGATCGACAGCCCGTCGGCGCGCGCCTCGACGCCGATACCCAGCTCGGTGAGCTCTTGTTCGAGCGTGCCGATGCGATTGCTCTCTTTCACCACGAGCTCGGCGGCGTCGCGAATGTCGGTGACGCCGTCGGCGAACGCCGCCGCGATCGCGAGCGCAGGGATCTCGTCGAGGACAGTAGGGATCTCGTCGCCGGCGATCGTCGTGCCGGTGAGCGTCGATGCACGTACGTGCAGATCACCCACGGGCTCACCGACGGCGTCCCCTTTCACGTGCAGCTCGATCTCCGCGCCCATCCGTCGCAGCACCTCGACGAAGCCGAGTCGGGTCGGATTGGCGGACATGTCCTCGAGGACGAGGTCGGAGCCCGGTGTGATCGCAGCCGCGACCGCGAAGAACGCCGCCGACGACGGGTCGCCCGGCACATCGAGCTCGAAGGCATGTGGCGCACCCTGACGCACGCGCACTGTGAGCCCGTCGGCTTCGAGCGGCGCGCCCAACGCCCTGAGCATGCGCTCGGTGTGATCGCGGCTCAGTGCGGGCGACACCACCTCGGTCGTGCCGTCGGCCTGCAGGCCCGCGAGCAGGAGCGCGGACTTCACTTGTGCGCTGGCAATCGCCAGCTCGTGACGCACGCCGCGCAATGGCTTGCCGCGGATCACGAGTGGTGCAAGCGAGCCATCGTCACGGCCGTCGATCTCGGCGCCCATCGCGCGCAGCGGGCGCACGACGCGCGCCATCGGCCGCTGCCGCAACGACGCGTCGCCGGTCAGCACCGACAGGAACGGCCGGCCCGCGAGCGGACCAGCCAGGATCCGCATCGCGGTGCCACTGTTCTCGCAGTCGAGCACGTCGACCGGTTCTGTCCACGCGTCGACGCCCGCGCTCTGCACGACGACCGTTTCGCCTCGCGCCCGCACGTGCACGCCGAGCTGCTCGAGGGCCGACCGGGTGGCGTGCACGTCGGCGCCGGTCGCGAGGTGCATGATCGTGCTGCGACCGTCGGCGAGCGCTGCGAACATCAACGCGCGGTGCGAGATCGACTTGTCACCGGGCAGCCGCAACCGGCCCCGCAGCGGCCGCACGCCACCCGTGGAGATCTCGGTCGGCAGCGTCATGACAGCTCCGTGCGCGCGGTGCGGTATCCGGCGTCGTGCAGGCCCGCTTCGTAACCGTCGGCGTCGGCCGCGGCGACGACAACCACGAGCACCCCGGCCCCACCTTCGAGAGAGTGCGCGACCTCGATGTCGGCCACGTTCACGCCGAGCCGGCCCGCGAGCGTCAACACCTCTCCCATCACCCCCGGACGGTCGGGCACCGGAATGCGTAGCTCCACCAGGTCGCCCGCGACCGCGGCACCGACGGGAAGGTTGCGGCGCGCCGCGCTCGCGCGTGCCAGCAACGCGTCGAGCCCCTCCCGATCCCCACTCGCGACGAGCTTTCGCGCCGCGCCGAGTGCTTCGAGGTACGCGTCGAGGCCGGTGAGGATCGCGTCGCGATTGGACGTCAGGATGTCGAGCCAGATCGCGGGATGACTCGCGGCGATGCGCGTCATGTCGCGGAAACCCCCGGCCGCGAGCCGCAGCAGCGCGCGGTGCTCTTCCTCGTGCGCGGTGGCGACATCCATCAACGTCGACGACGCGAGCTGGGGCACGTGACTCACGAGGGCCACGAGCACATCGTGATCCTCGGGCTTCACCGCGACGACCTCGGCATCGAAGGACCGCAGCAGATTTCGCAGCCGAGTATGGGCGTCGTCGTCGGTCGCGGGCGTCGGCGTCAGCACCCACGTCGAGCCGACGAACAGATCGCGGCGCGCCGCGTCGATGCCGTCCTGCTCGGATCCGGCCATCGGGTGACCGCCGAGGAATCGGGCCGCCGTGTCCGGCCGGGCGCGTTCGACCGCGGCGACGACCGGCCCCTTCACCGAGCCGACGTCGGTGACGAGACCCGCACCGGCGTCGAGCGCGCCGACGACGACGTCGACGATCGCGCCGACCGGCACCGCGACGAACACGACGTCGGCGCCGCGCGCCGCGTCTTCGAGATGCACGGCAACCTCGTCGATCGCACCCAGCCCCTTCGCACGGGCGAGCCGATCGGCGTCGTGGTCGTAGCCGACCACCTCGTGGCCGAGCCCGGCGAGCGCGAGGCCGATCGAGCCACCGACGAGGCCCGTGCCGATGACGGCGACCCGCATCAGCCGCTACTCAGGAAGGTCGTCGCGCAGCGAGCGCGCGCCTTCGCGATACACGTGGTGCAGCTCCTTGCGCGTCTGGTCGCCGTAGAAGTGCATGAGCACGCGAATGGTCCTCTTCATCCCGTGGCCGATGTTGAGCTCGCGAGCACACAGGAGCGGCACATCGCCGAGTCCGAGCGCACGCGCCGCAGTGGCCGGGAACTCGGCAGTGAGGTCGTCGGTCGCCGTGAAGATGATGCTCACGAGGTCGTCGTGCAGCACCGCGTTGCGCTCGAGCATCTCGTTCACGAGCGCCTGCGTCTTGCGATCGATCTCCTCTTTCGAGTCGTCATCGCAGGTTGTCGCGCCCCGCAAGGCCAGCAATCTCACGGGCGCTCACGTTACTCGGCGGCGCGAGCGGGCCGGTCGAGTGCGGCTGCGTACAGGCCTCGCACCTCGTCGGGCCGCAGCACGCGCCACGTGCCGGGTGCGAGCCTCGCGTCGCGGACGGGGCCGATGCGCGTGCGTACGAGACGCCGCACCGGATGCCCGACCGTCGAGCACATGCGGCGCACCATGCGTTTGCGGCCCTCCTTCACGACGATCTCCAACGCGGATGTCCCGCGGTCCGACTCCTGCACCAGGCGCACCCGCGCCGGTTGCGTGCGACCGTCCTCCAGGTCGATGCCTTCGCGCAACGCGCGCAAGGCGCTCGCGGCCGGGGTGCCCTCGACCTCGGCGAAGTACTCCTTCTCGACGCCGTGGCTCGGGTGGCTGAGCAGCTGCGCGAGGTCGCCGTCGTTCGTCATCACCAACAAGCCTTCGGTGTCGAGGTCGAGTCGCCCGACCGAGAAGACACGCGGGTCCGCCGGGACGAGATCGAACACCGTCGCGCGTCCTTGCGGATCGTGCGCGGTGGTGACATAGCCCGCGGGCTTGTTCAGCAGCCAGTGCACGAGCGCGCTGTCGACGACCACCGGCACACCGTCGAGCGCGACATGGTCGTGCGCCGGGTCGACGCGCCGTCCCAGCACCGCGACGTCACCGTTCACGGTGACGCGACCGGCGGCGATCAGTTCCTCGGACACTCGTCGCGAACCGACGCCCGCGCGCGCCATCACCTTCTGCAGGCGCTCGCCGTCGGTCAACCCTCTTCGGGGAGGTCGGCCTGGCCCTCATCCGATTCGTCGTCCGACGTGGCGGCTTCGGGCTCGGACGGGAGTCGCAACCCTCGCTCGAGTGCCTCGACGATCGACGAATCGGGAACGAAATCGGCGAGTGCGGGAAGCTCGTCCAGCGAGTCGAGGCCGAGCCGCTCGAGGAAGAGCCGGGTGGTGCCGAACAACACGGGGTTCCCGGGCGAAGTGTCGTGCCCGAGTTCGTCGACGTACCCGCGTGCGACGAGCGTCTTCAGCGTCGCGTCGACGTTGACCCCGCGGATCGCCGACAGCTGCACGCGAGAGACCGGTTGCTTGTAAGCGACGATCGCGAGCGTCTCCAGCGCCGGACCCGACAACCGCGCGGTCTGGCCGTCCAGCACGAAACGCTCGACGTACGCGAACGCGTCGGGATGCGTCTGGAAGCGGTACCCGCCGGCAACGCGTGCCATCTGGAAGCCACGGCCCTGCGCTTCGTACCCGGCCGCGAGCTCGCGGCACAGATCGTCGATCTCGTCGACCGGCAGCTCGAGCAGTTGCGCCATCACCGTCGGATGCACCGGTTCGGTCGCGGCCAGCACGATCGCCTCGACCGCGCGCCGCATCTCCGGATCGCTCATCAGGTCCCGCTCTCGGCGTGCTCCTCGATGCGCGTCGCCCTCGGCGCGGAGCGTTCGTCATCGCCCCACTCTTCGAGCGACGAGAGGTCGAGCGCGACGCGCTCTCCCGGCGCGAGCGGGCGGACGACGAGCTCGCCGAAGCGCTCGACCTGTTCCAGGTCCACGATGCCCTGCTTGAACAGCTCGAGCACCGCGAGGAACCGAACGATCATCTCCAGCTTGTGGTCGACGCCGAAGGTCAACTCGCGGAAACGGATCGCGCCCTGGTCGGGCAGCAGCGCAAGCACCGTCTCGATCGCATCGCGCACACTCGCGCGGATCGGCGCGACGTGATCGGTCTGCACCTCCTCGACCGGCTTCGGCAGGAGGCCACGACGCGCGGCTTCGAGCAGCGTGTCGAGCGGCACGCGTTCCAACGGATCGGGCGCGAGCGAGCGGAACGGCTCTTCCGGGCCTGCAGTCCGGGCGACGGACCGCCTCGCTTCCACGAGTCGCTCGTGCAGCACCTTCGCCGCGTCCTGGAACGTCTTGCACTCGAGCAGGCGCGCGAGCAGGAAGTCGCGCTCCTCGAAGCGCATCAGCTCCTCGTCGAGGTCGATGTCGTCACGCCCGGGCAGCAGCCGCCGCGCCTTGAGGTCGACAAGGGTCGCGGCGATCAGCAGGAACTCGGTCGTCACCTCGAGATCGACGTGATCCATCCGCGCGACCTGGGCGCAGAACGCGTCGACGATCGGGACGAGCGAGATCTCCCAGAGGTCCACCTCTTCCTTGAGGATGAGGTGCAGGAGAAGATCGAACGGGCCTTCGAAGACCGGCGTCGAGACCTCGTACGGCACGCGAGCCAGGTTACCCGGCACGAATCACAGTGATGTGGTACACGGCGAATGGCCAGGCCACGATGGGCGCGGCCCGGTATCGTGCGCCCCCATGGCGAGGGTCTTTTCCGGGATCAAGCCCACGGGGGAGCTGCACCTGGGCAATTACCTGGGCGCGATCGCCCGGTGGGTCGACGATCAGCCCCCGGCAGGCTCGCCCGCAGCCGACGCCCACGAGGCGATCTTCTGCGTCGTCGACCTGCACGCTCTCACCACGCCCTGGGAGCCCGCCGAGCTCGAGCGCCTCACCCGGCTCGTCGCCACGATGTTGATGGCGGCCGGCCTCGACGAGCACCGGTCGCTGCTGTTCGTGCAGAGCCACGTGCGCGCGCACGCCGAGCTCACGTGGATCCTGAACGGCATCGCGACCTTCGGCGAGCTCCGCCGCATGACCCAGTTCAAGGAGAAAGCGGCCAAGGGGGGTGCGCAGGGCCAGGAGTCGTCGACCGTCGGGCTGTTCGACTATCCGGTCCTGATGGCCGCGGACATCTTGTTGTACGACACCGAGGAAGTCCCCGTCGGCGACGACCAGCGCCAGCACGTCGAGCTGACGCGCGATGTCGCGCTCCGATTCAACAACTCCTTCGGCGAGACGTTCGTCATACCGCGCGCGACGTTCCCCGAAGTCGGCGCCCGCATCATGGATCTCCAGAACCCCACCAAGAAGATGTCGAAGTCGGAAGACTCCCCGATGGGTTGTGTCATGGTGCTCGACGACCCGAAGGTCGTCACGAAGAAGATCAAGTCCGCGGTCACCGATTCGGGCAGCGAGGTCCGTCACGACCGCAAGAAGAAGCCCGGCGTCTCCAACCTGATCGAGATCTACGGCGCGGTGACCGCGACGTCGATCGCGGAGGTGGAACGCCTCTTCGAGGGCAAGCAGTACGGCGCGTTCAAAGGCGCGGTCGCCGACGCGGTCGTCGAGTATCTCCAACCGGTACAGGATCGCTACGCGCAGCTCGCGGCCGATCCCGCCGAAGTCGACCGCCGGCTCGGGCACGGCGCCGACATCGCCGACGCGATGGCCGAGAAGGTCATCAAGCGCGCAACCCGCGCCGCGGGCCTTCTCCCCCGCCCCGCGTCCTGACCGACGCCGGACCAGGGTTACCTGGTCTTCCAGGGCGTCGGGTGCCGGAGGTCGACGGGGCACGGACGGCGGCCCGACACTTCACCGAGGTCCTGTCCCGCGAGCAGCAGCCGGCTGACCGTCAGTGTCTGGAGCACGACCGCCTGCCCGCCGCAGCTCGCGACGTCGATGTCGATCCCGATACCCGCCGCGGTCATCTGTTCCTCGTTGAGCTGCGGATAGGTCCCCGTCTGCGCGTACTGGTCGTTGAAGAACGACGACGCGCGCCTGATATCCGGGCCCGCGCTCGCGCCTTGCACACCCCCGCGCACGTGCTCGATGAAGCCGTTCACCGAACCCGAGACACCGCCCGGCTGCTGGGTCGCCCACGCGAACCACGCGACGAGCACCGCGGCGACCAGCCACAAGAGCCACGACCGTGCCGGCGCGCGCCGGCGCGTGCGGTGGCGCCGGCTCGGCGCGGGCTCGAACGCGTTCCGTTCGACGTGGCGCCGGCTCCCGACGAGCGGCATCGTCGTCGGCGCCGGTGGCGGCCCGGCATCCAGTCGCACGAAATAGTTGTCAGATCTCTGCCGAGACGCCTGTCCCACAAAGCTGTATCGGCGCCGAACGTGACGAAGTTCACCGATCGCCGTCGGCCACGGCCAGGATCCCGCAGATCTCGGCCGGGATCGCGGTCGCCGGCCACCGTTCGGGGCGATGATGGGCCCCGGCCCACGCCGCGACCTCCGGTCGCGCGCCCGCAGCCGCGAGCATCGCGGCGCCGGCATCGTCGTGGGCGATGTAGCGCCCGATCCGATTCGGCCACCGGCGTGCGCGTGCGTGGCCGAGGGCGCCGGCGACGACGGTCGCAGCCACCCGGCCGGCGGTGCCCAGCCCGGCACGGCTCTTGCCGGCGTCGTGCAGCAGCGCGGCCGCGAGCCAGCGCGGGTGAGCGTCCGGGCCGAGCGCTTTCGACGTACGGCGTGCCACCGCCACGGATTCCGCCCGATCGGCGCGGCCGAGCGTCTCCCACACCGTGAGCTCCGACGGCGTGAGGACCCGCTCCACCCACGCGCGGTCGCTGCCGTCGACGGTTCGCGGACGAAGCGACGTCACGAATCGCATCGTGAGATGCGCAGTCCGGTTCATTGCAGGACGAAGCGATCGAGCCGCACGACGAACGGATCGAACACCTTGCTCGGGAAGCTCGTCAGGAACACGAGCAGGAACAGCACGAGGATGCCGTACGGGCGGAACTGGTACCACCTCGGCAACCAACGGGGCGGGAGCACCCGCTCGATGAGCGCGGCACCGTCGAGGGGTGGGATCGGGAGGAGGTTGAACAGCCCGAGGAACAGATTCACGATTGCGAAATACAACGGGAACAGCACCACCAACGGAAGCTGAGCGATGAAGATGACCGACGCATTGGCTCCGTGGAACTGCGACCGCGCGAAGACCGCGGCGCCGAACGCGAGCACGAAGTTCGTGCCCGGGCCGGCGAGCGAGACGAACAGCATGTCGCGCCGGCTGTGGCGAAGGCGCGCCGGATTCACCGGAACGGGTTTGGCCCATCCGATGACGGGGATGCCCGACAACGCACCCAGCGCCGGGAGGATGATCGACCCGAAGGGATCGATGTGCGGTACGGGATTCAGCGTCAGGCGGCCGGCTCGCTTGGCCGTGTCGTCACCGAACCACAATGCGACGACCCCGTGGCTGATCTCGTGCAGGATCACCGCGATGACGAGCGCGACGAATTCGACGACCGTGATGCGGTCGACATGCACAGCGGGTCAGCGACGTTTGGACGCGCAGGCGATGCACAACCGCGCGGCCGGCATCGCCTCCAGCCGGGCCTCCGCGATCGGGCGACCGCACGACTCGCACAGCCCGTAGGTGCCCTGCTCGATCTTGCCGAGCGCGGCATCGATGTCCTGGAGCGTCTCCCGGAGCGTGCCGGCGAGCGCCTCGACCTCGCCCCGCTCGGCCGTGACCTGCCCCGAGTCGGCGAACCCCTCGTCGTAGGAGTCCCGGTCCAGTCCCAGGTCGAGTAACTGTCCCGTCAGACGGTCGTGTTCCGCCTGGAGTTGGGCGCGCCGCGTCGCAGAGGTCGTCTCGGCCATGCCCCGAATCCTACCCCTTGGGGTGCCCTGCGCCGTCAGGAAACCGGGCGTTGCCGGCGTGCTCAGCGCGCCATCCGAGCTCTCGGATGGGCGGCCTCGTAGACGGCCCGCAAGCGGGACGGCGTCACCTTTGTGTACACCTGCGTCGTCGAGATGCTCGCGTGACCGAGCAGCTCCTGGACGACACGCAGGTCCGCGCCGTGGTCGAGCATGTGGGTCGCACAGGAGTGTCGCAGTACGTGCGGGGACAGTCGCTCACCGAGGGCAACCCGTTCACCCGCACGACGCACGATCTGCCAGCACGCCTGCCGCGAGATCCGCCCGCCACGCGCGTTGAGAATGACGGCATCCGCGTCCCGGGACCGGCTCGCGCGTGAGCGGCGCAACGCGAGGCGTCCGTCGCCGAGATACGCGACCAGCGCGCGCTGGGCCTCACGACCGAGGGGAACGACCCGTTCCTTGTTGCCCTTGCCGACGACGCGCATCATGGCGTCTTCGAGGTCGACCTCGGAGAGGTCGAGCCCGACCGCTTCACTGATGCGGATGCCGGTGCCGTACAGCAGCTCCAGCAGCGCGCGGTCGCGCTGCTGGAGCGGTTCGTCGCCCGTGACCGCGGTGAGCAGCTGGGCCACGTCGGCTTCATCGAGGGCCTTGGGGATGCCCTGCGGGACGCGCGGCGCGCCCACATCCTCGCTCGGGTCGCTGTCCACGAGCCCTTCGCGTGCGCAGAACCGATGGAACGACCGGACCGCGACCACGCCGCGCGCGACGGATGCGGGCGCGAGCACCCGCCGGCCGTCCTCGTCCACGAGCGACTCCAGGTGGCGAACGTACGCGTGCACCGCGTCCTCGCCGATGGCCGCCGGATCGTGCTCACCGCGCGCGCGCAGGAATACCGCGTAGCGACGAAGGTCGCGTCGGTACGCGGCGAGCGAGTTCGCCGCGAGACCCCGTTCGACCGTCAGCCAGTCGTCGTGCTCCGCGAGCAATCGAGCCAGCTCGTCGTCAGGCATCGAACGTCTCCGTGGTCACGAGAACCGACGCATGTGTCGGCAATGGTGACCACGCCCCGTCACGTGCCGAGGGCGGGCGCGGCCTCGGTGATCGGGAGTCGGGGGAGGCGTCCCTCCGCCCGCTCGAGTGCGGCGCGTACGAACGCGGCGAACAGCGGATGCGGACGGTTCGGCCGGCTCTTGAACTCGGGATGCGCCTGCGTCGCAACGAAGAACGGATGCGTGGTCGTCGGCAGCTCGATGAACTCGACCAGCAGCCCGTCGGGTGACGTGCCCGACAGCACCATGCCGTGCTCCTCGAGCGCTTGCCGGTAGCGATTGTTCACCTCGTACCGGTGCCGGTGGCGTTCGTAGACGACTTCCTCGCCGTAGGCATCGCGAGCGATCGATCCCGGCGCCAGCCGGGCCGGGTACGCGCCGAGCCGCATCGTGCCGCCCATGTCGACGACGGCCTTCTGGTCGTCCATGAGGTCGATGACGGGATGTGGGGACAGCGGGTCGAACTCGGAGCTGTTGGCGCCCGCGAGGCTGCACGCGTCACGCGCGAACTCGATCACCGCGCAATGCAGACCGAGGCACAGGCCGAGATACGGGACATGGTGCTCCCGGGCGTACGCCGCGGCCGCGATCTTGCCCTCGATGCCGCGCACGCCGAAGCCGCCGGGCACGACGATGCCGTCGAGGTCGTGCAGGCGCCCTTCGGCGAGCAGACCTTCAGTGTCGTCGGCCGAGATCCAGTCGATCACGACCTTGGCACCACATCCGTAGCCGCCGTGCTTCAGGGCCTCGACCACGGAGAGATACGCGTCGGGCAGGTTGATGTACTTGCCGACGAGCCCGATCCGCACTTCCTGGTCGGCGGAGCGGATCCGGTCGACGAGGGCCTGCCATTCCGAGAGGTCGGCGACATGTCCGGCGAGGTGCAGCATCTCGCACACGTAGTCGTCGAGGCCCTCTTCGTGGAGCACGAGCGGGATCTCATAGAGGTGCTCGGCGTCGACCGCGGTGACGATCCCGGCCTCGGGCACGTCGCACAGGGCGGAGATCTTCTCCTTCAGGCGCTTCGGGATCGGCCGGTCGCTCCGGCAGACGATCGCGTCGGGCTGGATGCCACGGCTGCGCAGCTCGGTGACCGAGTGCTGGGTCGGCTTGGTCTTCTGCTCACCCGACGGACCGATGAACGGCACCAACGTGACGTGCACGTAGAACACGTTGTCGCGCCCGACGTCCTTGCGGAACTGCCTGATCGCCTCGAGGAACGGAAGGATCTCGATGTCGCCGACCGTGCCGCCGACCTCGGTGATCACGACGTCGACGTCGTCGGTGGCGAGCGCGGTGATGCGCTCCTTGATCTCGTTGGTGATGTGCGGGATCACCTGCACGGTCTCACCGAGGTACGCGCCGCGCCGCTCCTTGGCGAGCACCGCCTGATAGATCGAACCGGTCGTCGCGTTCGAGCGGCGCGTCAACGGCACGTCGACGAAACGCTCGTAGTGCCCGAGGTCGAGGTCGGTCTCGCCCTTGTCGTCGGTGACGAACACCTCGCCGTGCTGGAAGGGGTTCATCGTCCCCGGGTCGACGTTGATGTACGGGTCGAGCTTCTGCATCGTCACGCGCAGGCCGCGGCTCTTCAGCAGCCGGCCCAGCGACGACGCGGTGAGCCCCTTGCCGAGGCTCGATGCCACCCCACCGGTCACGAAGACGTGCTTGGCCAAGATGTCATGTCCCTTCGGATCGCCCCGACCGCGCCGTTGGCGACGGTAGCACCGGCCTACGACACCTTCGGTGATCCGCCGCATAGCGTTCCGCTCATGTTGGCGGACGCCCGGCGCGTACCCGTTCGCGCGCGCGCCCGGTGGTCGGTACCTGCCCTGCTCGCCGCGGTGGCGGTCGTCGTGCGCGTGCCGGCATTCGTGTCGGCGCCGTCGCTCGTGTTCGACGACGGCCAGTACGGCGTGTCCGTCGTCGACATGCGGCACGGCCTGGCGCCGTACCGCGGCGTGTTCTCGTCACAGGGCCCGCTGCACTTTCCGCTGCTCTACGTGGGCGACCTGCTCGGCTTCCGGACCCTCGATGCGCCGCGGGTCACGCCGATGCTGGCAGGCGTGATCGCGGCGATCGGCGTATGGGCGATCGCCCGCCGCCTCGGCGCCGGTGACGCGGTCGCGACCGTGTCCGGCCTGATCGTCGCGACGACCGGGACGATGATCTGGACGACGGGTCAGGTCACCGGGGACGGCCCGGCCGCCGGACTCATCGTGTGCGCGCTGTGGGCCGCGATCGTGTACCGCGACGACCCGCGGCTCGGACGCGCGCTGCTCATCGGGGTCTTGCTCGGTGCCGCGCTGGCGGTGAAACCGCTCGTCGGCGCGGCGTTGATCCCGATCGGCTGGTGGATGGGCGAGCGCCGCCGGGCCTCGCACATCGCCGCGGCGTCCGGCGCCGCGGTCGCGGTGTGGTTCGCGTCGGCGGTGCCGTGGGGTCTCGGCCGCGTGTGGCGGCAATCGATCACGTACCACACCGGCAAGGGGCCCGAGTACGGCAAGCTGTTCCAGTTCCGGAAGCTCACGTCGTTGCTCGGACTGCGCGACGGCATTCTCGTTGTCGCGGTGCTGCTGGGCATCGTCGCCGCGGCCATCGGTGCGACACACGTCGTCGAAGCGCGACGCCGCGACGCGCGCGTCCTCGCGATCTGGGCCGGCGTCGTCGCGGTGGTGCTCGTGTTCGAGAAGGCCATGTTCGCGAACCACCTCGCCACGATCGTCATCCCGCTCGTGTTGTTGTTCGCGATTCGCCCGCCCCCGCTCCGCTGGCTCGCAATCGGGCTGGTCGCGCTGGTGCCATGGGCGATCGTGAACACCAACGACATGCTGTGGTTCCGGCACTACACGGGCATCGATGCCGCGCTCGTCGCCGACCTGCAACGCCTGCCTCGAACCGCGAAGGCAGTGGCGGACGATCCCGCGTACGTCTGGCGCGCCGGATTGTCGACACCGCGTCTGATGAACGACGTGTCGAAGATGCGCATCGACCAAGGCAGCCTGACCACGACCGACGTCCTCGACGCCGCCCGGGAGCGCGGTACCTGTGCCGTGGTGATCTGGACGTTCCGGTTCGGTTCCCTGCTCCCCGGATTGCGCGACGGCATGCGCGGTGCCGGGTACGAGCTCGCACGCGAGTACGCGCCCGGTCACGAGCTGTGGCTCAGGGCCGATGACGCCCGAGATTGTCGAACGCGCGGAGAGGTGGCACTCGCTCGATCACGCGACTGAACGACACCAGCTCGGCCGCGACCGTGAGCACGATCAGTGCGACGAGGACGCCGTTGCGCGGACCGCGGCCGACGTCGAGCACCACCGCGAGGCCGAGCACCCCGCCCAATGCATACGCACCGGTGTCGCCGAGCATCATGCGCTCCCGGACATCGTCCCCGAGCAATCCCGCGAACGCCCCCATCACCGGAGCGATCGCGATGCCCACGGCGTCGCTGCGCGCGACCAGCGCGATCGCGATCCACGCGCACAGCGCGACCTTGATGGCGCGGCCCGGCGCCCGATCGAAGAGGTTCACGAGGTTTGCCGCCAGCGCGACGAGCACGGCGTCTGCCAGCAGCCGCTTCCCCGACACGAGCCCCCCGGCGGTGCCGACCAGCACGAGCGCGATGGCGGCGCCGCCGACGATCTTGCAGACGCCGGTGGTGAGGCGACCGTGAGCCAACGCCCGGACATGGCCCCGAAAACCGCGGTCGCCTTCAGTGCCGAGGACGTCGTCGATGAGGCCGAGGAGCGCGAAGCCGACGCACGCGAACAGCACGAGCGGCCGGGCGAGCTCGTGACCGGGTTCGTCGCCGAGGCCGAAGGCACCGAGCGTCGATCTTCCTGCCTCGACGCCGAGCACCGCGAGCACGGCGAAGATGCCTGCGGCGGTCGGCACGATGTGATCGCGATAGTTGCGACGCTGCAGGACCGGAGCGACGAGCACCTCGCGGGCGGCGAGCACGATGAAGCGCACCGCCAGCGCGCCGACGACGAACGCCAGGATGACTTTCATGCCGCTCCGACCTCCACCTCGTGCGCCCGCGGGGTCGCCTGCGGCTCGATACCGACGCGGGCGGCGAGGATCACCAGTACCGGCACGACGATGCCGAACATGACGCCGGTGATTGCGATCCCCGAGTCGTTCAGGGCGGTGCCGAGCACGGCGAGGATGCCGAGTCCCGTGAGCGCGGCGGTCAGCGCGGGCATCCGGACGCGTACGGCGCCCAACGGTCCGGGCGAGCGCCATACGTAGTACGCGACGGCGACATACACCACGGGCAGCACGATCGCGAATGGCGTCGCGCCCACCACGTCGAGATTGGCCTCGAGCTTCCGGCGCAGCACTACGGACAGGTCGCCACCATTGCCACCGAGCAACCGGCCCAGATGCGACCGCTGATCCGCCGGCCGCGACAGGTCGACCGCGGCGAAGACGCCGAGGAGCACCACCGCCGCCGCGCCGAAGGCCGCAACGAGTCGCCACCGGAACCGCCAGCCGAACAGCATCGCGACCATGACGCCGAACGCGGGCACCATCGACAGGACACCACCCACGTCCGCGCCGAAGAACGGGAGGCCGTCGACGAGGATCGTGATGGCGAGCAACGCGGCGGCGCACCAGCCACCGCGGCGGCCGCCGATGCGCGCCGCGAGGAGACCCGCAAGGAGCACCGCGCCCGCGGCGAGCTGCGCGAAACCCAGGTTGCCGAGCCCGGCGTAACGGCCGCCGATGGTCGGCGAGTAACCGAAGGTGCCGTTGAACTGCAATCGGGCGCCGCTGAGGACATCGAGGACGATCACACCGACGACCGCGGCCAACGCGACGATCAGAGACTCGACACCGCGGCGATCGGTCGTCGCATACACGAGTGCCGCGCTCGCGCCGCTCGCCGCGACGACGAACAACCAGTAGGCGGGCAGTCCCGAGTACACAAACGGCAACAGCGCCGCGAGGTACGTCGCCGGAAACGCGAACAGCAGCATCAACGCCGCGAGCTCGAGCGCAACGACGCCGCGCCCGCGCCGGCGAGCACGCGTCAGCCAGATCAGCGCTGCGCCGGCGAGCGTGAACTGAAACGCGGCGAACACCCCGCCGGCCTGCGTGATCGCACGATCGCGGAATTGCGCGCGATCGTTGGTGTCGGCGAGCCAATCGATCCGGTGGTCAAGATCGCCGTCGGTCCGCCCAAACTCAAATGGTCGCCCTTCCATCCGGCTCGGGCGCTCGATGTCGAGCAGGTCGAGCACCGTCGGCGCGACGTCGACGAGCGCGACGACACCGGCGCGACGCGTGTAGGCCGAGCGCAGGAGTCCCGGGTGCAGACCGGGCGCGCGGAGCGACGCGACGGTGGTGGTCAACGGTCCGGGCGGCGGTCCGGGCGCGATGACGAGCACCGCGTCCCGTGCGGGATCCATGCGAGCCAGGACGGTGCCCACCGAACCATCGAGCGCCGCGAGCGCGCCGCGACGCTCCGTCGTGCTTCTCGCGCCCGCGAGGCTTCCCGCCTCCAGCACCTCTACCGCGCGATCACTCCCGTCGCCGATCACAACGCCGTTGTGATCGACAAGCGCGAGCGCGACGTCACCGGTGCCACCGCTCGTACCCGCCACCACGCGCGCGACGCCCGCCCGAACGAGCGTGTCACCGAGCAAACCGACCCGGGCGTCGAACAGCAGCCCGTCGTTGTGTGACGCGATCGTCCGTTGCGCGGGGCACGACCAGTCGCCGGGTCCCGTCATGACGCAGTCGCCGGTCCGCGGGCGCGCTTCGGCGCGGGCGCCGGTACCCATCGTGACGTAGCCGTCGGCGAGTGTCGGGTGGTAATTGGCGCCCCGGAGGCTCATGTCGGCGAGCCCGCTCTGCGCGAACAGCGCACGAAGGTTCGGCACCTCGGCACCCTGGATGTCGGCCCACCGGACCCCCGGGAGGGAAAGCACGAGCACTCGACGCACCGGCGGACGAGCGTCGGCGGCATGCGCCGGCTGGGCGGACCAGACGACTGCACCGCCGAGCGCGGCGAACAACACGATGCGCCCGGCCCGGCGGCTCACGCCTGCACCAGTGAACCCACCGCGGGCCACCAACGGCGGATTGCCAACGCGTACGCGACGGCGCCGACTACGACGAGCACCACGAGCAGCATCGCGGTCGCGATACGGCCCGACGGATCGACGTGACGCATCGCGACCCAGGCCGCAGCCGCGATCGGGATCGCGCACGCGCACGCGACGCCGGTGAGGCGCGGCACGAGTGGTCGCTCGAGCCGGCGTACCAGCAGCACGCCCAGAATCACGGCTCCCACCAGATACGCAACGGTGTGGCCGGCACCGAGCACCGCGACGCGAGCCGTGCCGTGCGTCATCGGCGCGAGTGTGGCCATCGTTGCCACGCCGACGACGGCCGATGCGCTCGCGACGACGGCCGGCGTCCGGCTGTCACCCAGCGCGTAGAACGCCCGCGCGAAGAGGAGCAGTGCCGCGTACGGCAAGAGGCCGATAGCCAGCGACGCGAGCGCCGCGGCGAGCAACGGTGGCCCGGTGCGCGCGGCCCGGCCGAACGCGACGACCTGCATGATCGGGAGCGCGAGCGCCACAAGTGCCGCGGCGACCGGCACGACGAGCACCGCCATGCGATCGATCGCCCATCGGACCGATCCGGCGAACGCGTCGACGTCGTCTCGCGCCGCCTCGTTTGCGAGCTCCGGGAGGATCGCGGTGTGGATCGGCTGGGCGAAGACGGCGTACGGCGCGAGGAAGAAGACAAAGGCGACCTGGTACGCGACCACACCCCCGGCCACACCATTTCCCGCAACGAGCGCGGCGCCGAGCAGGAGGCCGGCATTCGCGTGCAGCAGCACGCCCCAGACCGCGTGGCGGGCAAGGCGGCGCAACGCTGCGTCGCGGGACGGCAGGTGGGGACGAAGCGAGAACCCGGCGGTGCGCGCCACGCCCACGAGCACGGCGACGAATGCGACCACTCCCCCGGTCCCCGCGGCCGCGAGCAGCAGCTTCTCGCCGGTCGAGAGGTTGAACGCCGGCGCATCTCCCGCGGCGATGCGGAAGGCCACGAGGCAACCGATCATGACGACGGTGTTGCCGATCGGCGCGGCCGCGGTCACCGCGAAGCGCCGGCGCGCGTACAACAGGGCGGTGGCGACCGCACCGAAGGCGTAGAGCAGCACCTGCGGGATGAAGAAGATCAGCAGGAACGTCGCGAGATCACGCTGTTGGGCGGCGACTGCTGCGTCGGGCGCGCCGGCGGACAGCAGCCGAGCCAATAGCGGCGACGCGAGCATCCCGACCAGTACCACCGGGCCGAGCACGACGAGCGCGAGCCCGAGCAATCCGCTCGCGAGCCGATCGGCTTCCGCGTCCTCGCCGGCTTCGAGCAACGTGACGAACGTCGGCACCAACACGGCCGAGAGCGCGCCCGCCGCGAGCAGCTCGAAGAGCACGTTCGACACCGAGTTCGACGCCTGGAAGGTGTTCCCGAGGAACGTCGTGCCGAGCACCGCGGCGACGACGAGCACGCGTGCGAAGCCGAATGCCCGGGAAAGGGCCGTCGCGCTCGCCATTCCCAGCGCCGCCCGCGCGACCGCGCGTCGCGTCATGACGGGTGCGGAGGCAACGGCCCGTCGGACGCGCTCTGGCCGTACCCGTAGTGACCCACCGCGCCGCCCGCAAGCTGCTCGAGCGCGATCACCACGCTGACCTGCCCTTGCGCGAGCTCGAGATCGTCGACGGTCGAGACGTCCTGCTGGAGCGTCCTGTCACCGCGTATCGGTGCAATCGACGCCCCGCGTTCCGGTGCCGGCGACGCGCCGTCGTGACTGTCGTACACCTCGCCGACAACCGATGGTGCGTTGGCCGCGATCAGGGCGCGCACGAAGGGCACGACGGTGTCGGTCCCGCCGAGATCGCTGTTGGTGCCCGTGACGACCAGCACGCGGGCCGCGCGCCTGGGGAACCTCGCGAGCGCCGATCGGTCGCCATCGGTGAAATCCAAGAACCCGGCTTGGCGCAACGGCTCCAGGACGTCGGGCGTCTTCCTGCGACCGGTCGAGGGAGGCTGCGCGAGGCGGCGCGCGAGCAGCTGTAACGCGGCGGCCCGCGCGGTGGCGTTGTTCCCCGAGACGCGCGCCGCGCTCTGCAACTTCGCGAGATCGTCGGGATTGTCGAGCCGCCACTTGTCGGTGAGCCACAGCACACCGGGGACGTCGGCGCCGGCGGCTTGGAGCATCGTCAGGGTCGCTTTGGTGGTGCCTGCGTCGACGCCCCGCTCGGCAACGACCGCGACCGGCACGTCGATCAGGCGTTGGTCCACGGCGTACGCAGCCGACTTCTTCACGTAGTCGTCGAGCTTCGACAGGCTGTCGTCCCGCACCTTGAGGTCGGCCTTCGCCTGCTTCGAGTCGTTCTTGACGTTGTTGATCTCGTGCTCGAGGTTGTCGACGATGGCGCGGTCGACGACGCTCGAACCGACGAGAATGCCGAGCCCGAGAGCCAGGAACACCGCGATAAGGGAGACGAGGTGGAAGCGGAAGTTGATCATCGTCCGAAGCGGAGCCTAGAGGCGAGCGGCACCACCCCGGGGGCGCGCGTCAGAGCCAACCCGTGACGTTGTCCCAGGCACGGTCCCACGTCAGCCGGAAGCCGTCGAGGAACACTTGCAACGAGTGAGACGCCGACACCATTGCGACCATGGCGGCGACGGCGGACCCGACGAGCAGCAACATGTCGCGACGCCGGATCCGGCCGCGATACAGGTTGCTCACGCCCTTGGCGTCAACGAGGATCGGCCCCAACCGCAGTCTCGTCAGAAATGTCGAGGCCATCCCGCGGCGACCCTTGTCGAGGAACTCGACCATCGTCGCGTGTGAGCCGACCGCGACGATGAGCTCGGCGCCGGCCTCGTACGCGAGCAGCATCGCTGCGTCCTCGCTCGTCCCCTCGGTGATGAACGAGTGGAATTTGACGTCGGCGGCGACCAGTTGCTCGCGGCCCGGGTCGCGACCGTCGGGATGCACGTGATGCACGAGATCGGCGCCGCAGTGCATCGCGACCGGCGACAGCGAGTCGAAGTCACCGATGATGATGTCGGGCGTGCGACCGGCGTCGATCAGTGCATCGGCGCCGCCGTCCACCGCAATCAACACCGGCCGAGACTCGCGGATGTACCCGCGCAACGCTTTGAGGTCGTGCTTGTAGTCGAGACCGCGCACGACGACGAGCGCGTGACGCCCGCGCAGCTTTGTGCGCATGGGCGGGAGCTGCAGCGGCTCGAACGTCTGCTCGGCTTCCGCGTCGATGTACTCCAGCGTGTTGCGCGCGAACGCGCGTAGCTCGGTGCCGACGTTGAGCCGCGCTTCGTCGATGCGACGCCCGACCTCGTCGGCCGTCAGCAGCTCCCCCGCGGCGAGCTTCTCGCCCCGCCGCCACAAGGCTTCGTCCCGGATCTCGACCTGTTCACCGTCGCGCACGAGCTGCATCACGTCGGCACCGACCGCGTCGAGGAGCGGGATCTTCGCCGCGACCAGGCGCTGCGGACCTCCATTCGGGTATCTGCCCGAGATCGACTCGTTGGCGTTCACCACCGCGGCGACACCGGCCGCGATCAGGCTCTCGGCGGCGACCCGGTCGATGTCGCGGTGGTCGATGATCGCGATCTCGCCCCGCCGAATGGTGCGCGCCAGGTCCTTCGTCCGCCGACCGACGCGCGCGACGCCGGTCGCCAGCGGCGTCGACCCACGGGGCGACCGCCGCAAGCGCTTCAACCCCATCACCGCGCGCCTCCACTGGAGTGCTGCAGCAACTCGCGCGCGTGCCGGCGCGCGTGTGCCGACTGCTCGACCCCGGCGAGCATGCGCGAGATCTCGTTGATCCGGGCATCCCCGAGCAACAGGTCCGCGCGCGCAACGGTGCGACCCTTCGACGCTTCCTTGGTCACGCTGAGGTGGGTGTCCGCGAACGCCGCCACCTGGGCGAGGTGCGTGACACACAGCACCTGGTGGTGACCGCCGAGCTGCGCGAGGGCGCGCCCCACCGCGGTTCCCGCCTCGCCGCCGATCCCGGCGTCAACCTCGTCGAACACAAGTGTCGGTGGGGCTTCCGAGAGCACCACGCGTAGCGCGAGCATCGCGCGCGACAGCTCGCCGCCGGACGCGGCTCGGGCCAGTGGCCGCGGCGACTCGCCGGGGTTGGGCGCAAGGAAGAACGACACGTCGTCGGCGCCGTCGTCGGTGCATGCGGTCGCGGTGATCGCGACCGTGAACGCCGCAGCGGGCATGGCAAGCGTCCGCAAGCGCGCGGTCACCGCTTCGCCGAGCGGAGTGCCCGCGGCCCGGCGGGCCTTCGTAAGCGCCGTTGCCGCACGCGCCGCCTGCGTTTCCACAGCTCCGCGCTCGGCCTCGAACGCCACGGCGCGTTCGTCGTGCTGTTCGAGCTCGTCGAGGCGGGCGCGCGCCTCGGCGGCGTAGCTCGCGACCTCGGTGATGCTCGGGCCGTACTTCCGGGTGATCTCGCGGAGCAACGCGCGGCGTGACTGCACCTCCGCCAGACGTTCGGGATCCGCGACGATCCCCTCGGCGGTCATGCGCACGTCGTGCGCGGCCTCGGCGATCTCGGCCTGGAGAGCGCGCAGCCGGTCCGTCAAGTCGGCGAACGGCGACGACGCGGCCAGCAACGCGACCGCCGCGCCGAGTGCATCTTCGGCCGGGCCCTCGAGCGAGCCGTACGCGGTGGAGAGCGCGTCTCGATACGCCTCGGCGCCCGCGAGCAACTGTTCCTCCTCGGCGAGTCGTTCATCCTCGTCCGCGCCCGCGAGCGCAGCGGATTCGATCTCGCCGAGCTGATAGCGCAACAGATCGACCTCCCGGGCGCGCGAGCGCTCGTCTCCACCGAGACGCGCGAGCTCCTCGTCGATCTCCCGCATCCGCGCCCGCGCCGCACGCAGCTTCGTCATTGCGTGACGCGCCGCGTCGCCCGCGAACCGGTCGAGAAGTGCGCGCTGTTCGGCGGGCGCCAGCAACGACTGGTGTGCATGCTGGCCGTGCAGGTCGACGAGATCGCGCCCGAGCTCGGCCAGCTCGGAGGCAGTTGCGAGCCGGCCGTTCACATAGCCGCGCGAGCGACCGTCGACCGGCACGACCCGTGCGAGCACGAGCTCGGTGTCTCCGACGACGAACCGACCTTCCACCCGCGCGACGTCTTCGCCGTCTCGCACGATCTGCGGGTCGGCGCGGCCACCGCAGAGCAGCTCGAGCGCGTCGATGAGGAGTGTCTTTCCCGCGCCCGTCTCACCGGTGATCGCGGTGAGTCCACCGGTGAGCGCGACCTGGAGCTCGGCAATGATGCCGAGGTTCTCGACGCGCAGCTCGGTCAACATGGAAGGCGCCTACCGGTCCGGGAGCGCGAACTTCAGTTTCAGGATCTGGTGGAAGTCGCGCGGGTGGATCGTCGCCAGCCGCAGCGGCTCGGCCGCGGCGCGACACCGCACCCGATCGCCGTCGGCCAGCGGGCCGAGCTCTCGCCCGTCGATCGTCAACTCGGCGGACCGGCCGTCGCAGACGAGGAACTCGAGCTCTTCGTGCTCCTCGAGCACGAGCGAACGATCGAACAGCATGTGTGGCGAGATCGGCGTGAGCACCGTGCATCGCAACGCCGGTGACGCGATCGGGCCGCGCGCCGAGAACGAGTATGCCGTCGTGCCGGTGGGCGTGGCGATGATGAGTCCGTCCGCCGCGTACGACGTGAACTGGCTGCCGTTGATCGACACGTCGAGGCGGATCATGTGACCCGTACGCTGCTTCTCGAGCACCGCTTCGTTCAGCGCGTACCGTGTGCCCGCCGCGCCGGTGCTCGACTCGACGTCGACCTCGAGCACCATGCGCTCGGACACCCGGAATTGCCTCGCCACCAGACGAGGAAGCACATCTTCGAGCTCGTCGGGCTCGATCTCGCTCAGGTACGCGAGCTGGCCGACGTTCACACCGATGATCGGGACCGGCGCCGGATACACCAACTGCACGGTGTACAGCATCGTGCCGTCGCCCCCGAACGTGATGACGAGATCGAGCCCGTCCGCAAACTTGTCAGGTTCGACCGCGTACGCGTCCAGGCCCGCGGCGAGTGCATCCGCGGTCGGGACCCGGACCTCGACGCCCTGCGCAACCAGCCAATCGACCGACGAGTGCGCGAGCGCGTGCGCGCGCGGACGCTCTCGATGCGGCACCAACCCGACCGCCCGCACCTCGCTCACACTCCCGCTCCCGCTCTCGCTCATGCGCTCGCTCATGCCGCGGCCTCGTGGGCGTGGCGGACCGCGTCGAGCAGCGCGGTCGGGGTGACGGACGCCGCCGCTCGCCGTCCGTGCGCGAGGAACTCGACGTTTCCGTCGGCGCCCCGCAATGGCGAGGGGATCACCGCGCGCACTCCCAGACCGGCGTCGTCGAGCGCCTGGACCACCTCCTGCAGCACCGCGCCGTGCACCTCGGGGTCGCGCACGATGCCGCCCCGACCCAGGCGCGCGCGTCCCGCCTCGTACTGCGGCTTCACGAGCATCACGAAATCGGCTTCCGGCGCAGCGATCAGCAACAGATTCGGCGCAACCGTCCGCAACGAGATGAAGGAGACGTCGGCGACACATACGTCCGGCGGCGGTTGCAGCGCACCTTCCTCGAGATCGCGGACGTTGGTTCGCTCCATGACCGTGACCCGTAGGTCCTGGCGCAGCGACCACGCGAGCTGCCCGCGCCCGACGTCGACCGCGTAGACATGCGCGGCGCCGCGTTGCAGCAGGCAATCGGTAAACCCGCCGGTCGATGACCCCACGTCGACCGCCCGTCGGTCACGCACGTCGAGCGCGAACGCGTCGAGCGCGGCGGCGAGCTTGTGACCGCCGCGCGAGACGTACTCGCCGTCGGCGGCGAGCACGACGACGGGTTCGTCCGCTGCTACCTGCCGGGCCGGCGTGCTCGCGGTCGCGCCGGCGACCAACACCCTGCCGCCCGCGATGGCTTCGAGCGCGCGCGCCCGGCTCGGCACGAGACCACGCCGCACGAGCTCGGCGTCGAGCCGCCGCCGTCCCTGCGTCGGCAAGTGCTCAACCCGCCTTGCGGGCCGTCTTCGCCGCGGTTTTCTTTGCGCTCTTGGCAGGCTTCTTGGCGGCCGTCTTCGCCGGGGCCGACTTGGCCGGCGCCTTCTTCGCGGCGCGTGACGCTTTGGTCAGCCGGCGTTCGAGCGCGGTGAGGTCGGCTTTGGTCGCGAGGCCGAGCGCGCCCAGCTGGCGTTGCACCTCGTGCTGCACGAGCTTGCGCAGGTCCTCACGGCGTTGGCGGCTCTGTTCGAGCAGCTCCTCGACCGCCGAGGCCATCTGGTCCCGCGCGAGGTGCCCCTGGGTCACGAGATCGGTGGCGAGTGCGCGCGCTTGGGAACGCCGCATCTCGGTGAACTGCGTCCCGGCTTCGAGCAGCCGCTTCCAGTCAAGGGCCTGGGGCATCGTGGCGGATCTCCTGTGCGAGGCGGGCGCGCGCCGGTCGGTAGCCGTCCAGGGCATTCGCGCCCGTGCAGCCTAGAGGCGCCGGGCGCCGAGCCGGGTATCCCCTCCGCGCCGCCGGCCGATCCCCTCGCGTCCGAGGTCCGGACGCGCGCGGATCGGCCTGGGTAATGATCCATATGTGCTGCCGCTCCGGGACGAGAACCCGACCGCTCGCCTCGCGGTGGTCACCGTCGCCCTGATCGTGATCAACATCGCGATCTACTTCGCGATCCAGCTTCCCAAGAGCAGCGATACCGCAGAGGAGACCCGGTTCACATACGAATATGCCGCGGTGCCGTGCGAGATTCATACCGGCCACCCGGTGGTTGCCGTCCCGGTCGAGCTCCCCATTGCGCCGAACGCGTGTGCCGTGCCGGCGACCGGCATCGTGAGCCCCCAACCCGTGGCGCCGCACAAGAACGTCTGGTTCGCGATTCTGTTCTCGATGTTCCTGCACGGCTCTGTGCTGCACGTGCTGGGCAACATGTTGTTCTTGTGGATTTTCGGCAACAACGTCGAGGACCAGCTCGGAAGGTTCTTCTATCTCGCCTTCTATCTCGTCGGCGGCTTCGTCGCGGCCTTCGTGCACATCGCTGCCAACCTCGACTCGGTGGTGCCCATTGTCGGCGCGTCCGGCGCGATCGCGGCCGTGATGGGTGCGTATTTCGTGTGGTACCCCAGGGCGCGTGTCCTCACCGTGATCCTGCCGTTCTTCTTCTTCGTCTTCCGGCTGCCGGCGGTCATCGTGCTCGGACTCTGGTTCATCACGCAGTTCCTCACGCAGTCGTCGAGTGGCATCGCGACGCTCGCGCACATCGGAGGCTTCGTGTTCGGCGCGCTCGTCGCTTTGGTGTTGAAGGCGGCCGGCTTCCCGCGCCAGCTCGTGCCCGCAACGGGCCACGAGGGCGCTCGCTACTGACGCACGGCGAAGGCGTCCACCAACCGCGGTGCGAGCGCGCCCAGGTCCGGTGCCACGAAGGGAGGCGGCGGATCGGGGACGCCTTCTTCCCCGGGGCTTCCGGCCACGCCGGACAGCACGAGCGCGAACGGCCAGCCGAGCGCGTCGGCCAGCGCACCGTCGGTCGAGGGCCGGTCGCCGACCATCACGCCATGGTCACCGAAACGGGCACGTACCAGGGCAACGGTCGCCGGCTCGGGCTTCCCGACGACCTCGGGTGCTCGGCCGCTCGCGGTCGACACCGCCGCGGCGATCGCGCCGGCACCCGGCAGCAGGCCCCGCGCCGCCGGGTAGGTCGGATCGAGGTTCGTCGCGACGTAACGCGCTCCGCTCCGCACCGCGTCGGCGACCCGGCGCAGACGCTCGAAATCGAAGGTGCGGTGCCATCCGACGACGACCGCGTCGGCGGGGCTCTCCTCGACGACCGCGAACCCGGACGTCTCCAGGGCCTCGATCACCCCCGGACCCGCGCACGCGAGCACGCGTGCGCCCTCCGGTAGGTCGCGGGCGAGCACCGCCGCGGCCGCCTGGGCGCTGGTCGCCACGTCCTCGGGAAGAACGGGGATCCCCATGCCGACGAGCCGCCCCACGTTGTCGGCGACACGCCCGCCCGAGTTGTTGGTCAGGAACACGACCCGAAAACCCGCGCCGCGCAACGTCGCCACTCCGCCCGCCGCGCCGGGGATCGCCTCCTCGCCCCGCCAGATCACCCCGTCGAGGTCACAGCACACGACCGGATTAGGGGTCACTCGGGGTCGGGCTCGGCCTGGTCGAGCGCGGCGCGGTAGTCGGCGTTCTCGGGTCGCATGACCGTCGCCTGCCGCAGATGACCGCGCGCACCGGTCCGATCGCCGGCGCGCAACCGGCAGAGCCCGATCCCGAAGTGCGCGTAGTCGTTGACGGGCTCGAGGTCGAGCGCGGCGAGGAACTCCTCTTCGGCCGCGTCGAACCTGCCGATGCGGTAGTACGCGCGGGCGAGCGCCTCGCGCACCGAACCCTTCTCGGGCTCGAGGTCGCGGACGCGCTCGAGCGCGATCACCGCGGCGTGGGCGTTGTCGTCCGCCAACAGGCGCGTCCCCTCCTGGTACGCCAGGTAGGCGTCACGATCGTCCATGCGGGATCCCTCCTTCACAGCCTTCTCTTGTCACTGTGGTACAACCGCAGCGGATTCCCACGCCCTTCGAGGAAGTATCCGGAGCGCCCCCAGTTGCCCCACTTCTCGCCCTTCGCCGGCGTGCGCTACGACCCAGAGACGGCGGGCGCACCGCTCGACGCGCTCGCCGCCCCACCATACGACGTCATCGACGAGGACCACCGTGTCTCGCTCGAAGCCGCCGACGCGCACAACTCCATCCGGTTGATCCTGCCAAGAGACACCGATCGCGAAGGCGATCGCTACGAGCGTGCGGCCGCGACCTTCGCCGACTGGTTGGCCGGCGGCGTGCTCGTGCGGGATGCGACCCCGCGCTTCTACGCGTACCGGATGACCTTCACCGACACCCACGGCGCCCGGCGCCATACCCGGGGTGTGATCGGTGCGGTCGGGCTGCCGGAAGCGGCAGGTGGCGACGTCCTGCCCCACGAGCGGACACTGCCGAAGGCGAAGTCCGACCGTCTTGCGCTCCTGCGCGCGATGCGGGTCAACGTCGACCCGATCTGGACGCTGAGCCTCGCGAGCGGTGTCACGGACCTGACCGAAGGCGCCACTCCCCTCGCCGAATGCCGGGACGCCGACGGCGTCGTCCACACGCTCGGCGCGATCGACGACCCGGCCGCGGTCAGCGCGATCCGCGCGCTCGTCGAGTCGTCACCGCTGGTGCTCGCGGACGGCCATCACCGCTTCGAGACCGCACTCAACTACCGCAACGCGCTGCGGGCGGCGGGTGAGCCGGAAGATGGCGCCGACGCGATCATGGCCCTCGTCGTGGAGCTCGTCGACGACGAGCTGTGGATCGAGCCGATTCACCGTCTCGTCGACCTGCCCGGCGGGACCGACGTCCGAGCCGCCTTGCGTGATGCGTTCGACCTGCGCGACGCGGGCCCGAACACCGCCGACGGCATCGACGCGCTGGAATCGGCGATGCACGGCGAGCACGGGCTCGGCATCGTGGACGATCGCGGGCTCGCGCTCGCGGTGCCGCGGCCGGAGGTTCGTGAGGCCGCGTTGGCCGGCGAGCATCCCGCCGTCGCGGACACCGACACCGCGGTCGTCGAGGCGCTGGTCGTGCCGCGCCTCGAAGGAGCGGCGTGGCAGTACCGCCATGACGCGCAAGCCGTCGCCGAGCTCGTCGACAAAGGCGTGATCAGCGCAGCGATCCTGTGCCGTCCCGTGTCGGTGGCCCAGACGCGTGCCGCGGCCGTCGATCGCGTACGGATGCCGCAGAAGACGACGTTCTTCTCGCCCAAGCCCCGCACCGGCATGGTGTTCAGGACGTTGGACTGAGGTCAGCCCACCGACCAGGTCGGCGACGAGCGGAGCAGCGCCGCCAAGTCACCCGGGCCCGAGCGCTCCGACGCTTCCGCGAGCTGGCCTTGCATCGCGGCCCCGTAGCTCGGCCGCTCGACCGCGCGGAACACCCCGACGGGCGTGGGCGTGTCGGGATGATCGGCGAGACGCGACAACGCGAACGCGAGCGAGGGATCCGTGCGGTGCTCGTCGTGCACGACCAGCCGGCTCTCACCGACGTCGTCGACCCGCACGATCTTCGCCTCGCCGAATTCGTTCATCGCGACGCCGAACTCGCGCTCGGTGCCGAAGCGCACCGGCTCGCCGTGCCGGAGGTCGATCAGCATCTCCGGCCGCGCGTCCTTGTTCAAGATCGTGTCGAACGCGCCGTCATTGAACACGTTGCAGTTCTGGTAGATCTCGACGAAGGCCGCACCCGGGTGCTCGTGCGCGCGCCGGAACGTCTCGATCATGTGCTTGCGATCCATGTCGTGCGTACGGGCGACGAAGCTCGCTTCCGCACCGAGCGCGATCGAGATCGGGTTGAACGGATGGTCGAGTGATCCGAACGGCGTGGACTTGGTGACCTTGCCGACTTCGCTGGTCGGCGAGTACTGGCCCTTCGTGAGCCCGTAGATCTGGTTGTTGAACAGCAGGATCTTGAGGTTCACGTTCCGGCGCAACGCGTGGATCAGGTGATTGCCGCCGATCGACAGCATGTCGCCGTCGCCACCGATCACCCACACGTGCAGATCCGGCCGCGCGAGCGCGACGCCTGTCGCGATCGCGGGCGCCCGGCCGTGAATGCCGTGGATGCCGTAGGTGTTCATGTAGTACGGCAGGCGTGCGGCGCAGCCGATGCCCGACACGAACACGAGATCTTCGGGCTTGATGCCCGTCTCCGGGAGGAAGAACTGGACCGCGGTGAGGATTCCGTAGTCGCCGCAGCCCGGGCACCACCGAACCTCTTGATCGGACTGGTAATCCTTGCGCGCGAGCTTTACCGGCGCGCCGTTGCCGTTTCCTTCGGTCATTGCTCCATCAGCTCCAAGATGCGGTGCTCGAGGTCGGCCGCGCGCAGCGGGATGCCGGCGATGCGGGTGTAGCTCTTGGCGTCCACGAGGAACTCGGCCCGCAACATGTGCGCGAGCTGTCCCATGTTCAGCTCCGGCACGAAGACGGTGCGATACCGGCCGAGCGCATCGCCCAGGTTGCGCGGGAACGGGTTCAGGTGGCGGAGGTGCACGTGCGCGATCGGCTTGCCGAGCGCGCGGACGCGCCGGACCGCCGCGGTCGCCGCTCCCCACGTGCCACCCCACGAACAGACGACCAGCTGCGCGCCGCCGGGATCATCGACGTCCACTTCCGGAATGTCGTTCGCGATCCGCGCGATCTTCTCGGCGCGCAGCCGCGTCATCTTGTCGTGGTTCTCGGGCTCGTAGCTGATGTTGCCCGTGCCGTCTTCCTTCTCGATGCCACCGACTCGATGCATGAGGCCGGGTGTCCCGGGGATCGCCCACGGCCGTGCGAGTGTCTCGGGGTCGCGCAGGTACGGCCAGAAGTCGGCGCCGTGATTCGGCTCGGTCGCGAACGGCACCGAGATGTCGGGGAGGGCGTCGACGTCCGGCAACGCCCAGGGTTCGGCGCCGTTGGCGAGGTAGCCGTCAGTGAGGATGATCACCGGCGTACGGAACTTGAGCGCGAGGCGGGCGGCCTCGAAGACGGTGTCGAAGCAGTCGGCCGGCGACTGGGCGGCCACGATCGGCAGGGGCGCCTCGCCGTGGCGGCCGTACATCGCGAGCAGCAGGTCGGCCTGCTCGGTCTTGGTGGGCAGGCCCGTCGACGGGCCGCCGCGCTGCACGTCGACGACGAGCATCGGCAGCTCCAGGCTCACGGCGAGGCCGAGGGCTTCGGACTTCAGGTCGACGCCCGGACCGCTCGTGCCCGTCACCGCGAGGTTGCCGGCGAACGCGGCGCCGATCGCGATACCGGCCGCCGAGATCTCGTCTTCGGCCTGCAATGTCTTCACACCGAAGTTCTTCAACTTCGACAGCTCGTGCAGGATGTCGGACGCCGGCGTGATCGGATACGACGCGTAGAACAGGGGCAGCTTCGCCTTCTCGGCGGCCGCCACCAGCCCGTACGACAGGGCGAGGTTGCCGGTGATCTGGCGGTACTCGCCGGACGGCAGCTTCGCGGGCTTGATCTCGTACGCGTGATCGAACAGCTCCGCGGTCTCGCCGAAGTTGTAGCCGGCGCGGAACGCGGCGAGGTTCGCTTCCAACACCTCGGGACGGTTGCCGAAGCGCTTCTTGATCCAGTCGAAGAGCGGCTCACTCGGGCGCGTGTACATCCAGCAGATCAGCCCGAGCGCGAAGAAGTTCTTCGAGCGCTCGGCGTCGCGCGGCTTCACACCGAGCGGCTTCGTCGCTTCGACCGTGAGCGATGTCATCGGCACTTCGAACACGCGGAATGCGCCGAGCGACTCGTCGCGCAACGGGTTCTGCACGTAGCCGGCCTTGTCGAGGTTGCGCGTGTCGAACGTGTCGACGTTGATGAGCAAGGTCGAGCCGGCGTGCACGTCGCTGATGTTCGCCTTCAGCGCGGCCGGGTTCATCGCCACGAGCACGTTCGGCGCATCGCCCGGCGTCACGATGTCGTGATCGGAGATGTGCACCTGGAACGACGAGACACCGGCGATCGTGCCCGCAGGCGCCCGGATCTCGGCGGGGAAGTTGGGCAGCGTGGCGAGGTCGTTGCCGAAGGCGGCGGAGAGCTCGGTGAACCGATCGCCCACCAACTGCATGCCGTCGCCCGAGTCACCCGCGAACCTGATGACGACCCGATCGAGCGTCTCGGCTCCTCGGGTCGAGGTCGCCTCTACGGTCACCGTTGACCACCATCTTTCAGTTGCCTGCTCAGCACGTCTTCGTCCAGAACGTGTCTTCGTCAGGGCGTCGTCGCTTCTTCGAGATGACACCCACGCGTTTCAATCGGCCGCGCGCGGGTCCACTGTACCGTCGCGGTGCGCCGAGTCCGGGGTTGGGCATGTGCGCTCGAGGTTGTCGATTCCTTACAGAGCGATCGCCTCCAGCAGCTCCTCGATCCGACGCTGTGCCGTCCGCAGCCGCCGCCGGTCGCGGGCCGGGGCGAGCGTCTCCGCGACGATCTCGACCCGGGACGCGGTGGTGCCCGCCACGCGGAAGAACCTGCGCCGGACGTGGCCGACGACCACCACCTCGTCGCCGGTGTCGAGCGCCTCGACCCACGCCGGCGGATCGAGCACCGCCACGGGCACCGACATTGCCCGGCCGTCGACTCTGGTGGTGACCTGCAGCTGCGCGAGCACCTGCTCCGAAGGAAGGACACGAACCTCGGCCGGGCTCGAGCACGCGCCGCGCAGGAACGCGACGTTCAACGATGCCGTTTCCATCTTCTCTCTCTCCTCGGTAGTGCGACGCAGAGGCGCCGTGGTGATGCGACCGGGGAAGCACGAGGGAAGTGGAGAGGAACCTAGCGATCGGGTGTGACGCCTACCGGAGGGCGGCGAGTCGTTCGGCGACGTCGGCAAAACCCGCGTCGTACTTGCGGATCCGTAGGAACAGCTCTCGTGCCTTCGGAATCTCGCCCGCGCGCTCGTAGAGATCGGCCAGCGCGTACCAGAGACGCAGGTGGTGCTCCTGGACCCGACGCGCATCCGCACCGCGACGATCGAGTACCGCGATCGCATCACGCACCTTGCCGCGATCGGCGCGCGTGCCGGCGAGGACGATGCGGCCCTCGGTGACGAGCGCGCTCGACGGCGACGCGGCAGCGAGCTCTTCCCACAGCACGTCGACGCGTCGGTACTTCCCCATCGCACGCATCGCATCCATGAGCACGGGGTGCTGCTCGACGGAGTCCGTGAGCTCGACGAACGCGTCGAGCTCCTTGGCGGCGGCGGCGTAATTGCCGAGGCGGTAGTGCGCGAGACCCAACAGCTCCCGAACCGCGCTCGCGTCCGGATACAGATCACGCAGCGGTCGCAGCAACTTGAGCGCGTCCCGCTCGCGACCGGCCGTGAACGCCTCGGCCGCGCGGGCGAGTTGCTCCTGGGCACCGCGAGCCTTGCGCCCGGCGAGCCGCGCCAGCTCCTCGCTCGCCTCCGTCGACTTGACGCGCCGGCGGCGCGGCGGACCGCCCGCTCGTGCCTTGAAGGCCCGCTGCTTCCGCGCCGGCTTCTCGTCGCGGGATCGGTCGACCTTGCGCAGCGATGCACGCTTGGCGGGCGGGCCCGGCGCGGGTGTGCGGTCTCCGCCCTTGGCCCGGAATTTGGGGCTCGGGTAGTCGATGCCACTTCTCGTCGGGTTGCGATCGTCGGCGCTCTTGGACGTCCGTTTGCGTTTGTCGCCCTTGCGGGACGGGCGCCCGCGCTCGTCACCCAGTCGCGCCGTGCCCTTGACGACCCGGCGGGGTCCACGCGTGCGGTCGCTCTCGCCCTTCGACGTTCGCTTGGGCTTGTCTCCTTCGGGGCGTGCGGCACGGCCCCGCTCCTGGCCGCGGGCCGTGCGCCTTCCGGCATCGACGCCGCGCGCCGGACGTTTCTCCCCGCCACGCGACCTGCGCTGCTCCCCGCCGAGGGGCGCTCGCGGGCGGTCATCGCCGCCGCGCGATGTGCGCTTGCGCGGCTGGCCACTGCCGCGGCGCGGGTTCCTGTCGTTCGCCAAGGAGATTGCTCGCTTTCGGAGAGTCGCGCAGCGTAGGTGACTTCCGCGCCGCGCGACCGACCGTTCCGGTCACTCCGCCGGCATAAGCGTGACGTTGAAGGGACAAAGCGAAGAGGGCGCCCACAGTTGTGGACGCCCTCTTCCGCGAAAGACACTCGGCGACGACCTACTCTCCCGGGAGGCCTACCTCCAAGTACCATCGGCGCGGGCGGGCTTAACTGCCGTGTTCGGAATGGGAACGGGTGTGACCCCGCCGCCATGGTCACCGAGTGAACTGTCAGCTCT